>JACCEN010000013.1 GCA_013416435.1 Alcaligenaceae bacterium
CGCTTTGAGCTGCACTTTACCCCCACCTACAGTTCCTGGCTCAATCAGGTCGAACGCTGGTTTGCTTTAATCAGCGAACGAGCCATCCGGCGTAATTCCTTTACCAGCGTGCATCAACTGCGCCAGCAAATCGAGCTGTTCGTGAAGCGTTACAACGCCGACGCCACCCCGTTTCGCTGGGCCGCGACGGCAAACTCTATCTTGCAGAAAATTGAAAAAATAGCGAAACGTATTTATGCGACAGGACAATAGGGTCAAAGTTTCACGACGACCGTGAAGACGGTAGTCGTAGCGGAAGCTGACGGTACCGCTGGTCGATACCGTCACATACATCCCATCTCGGTCAGAAACCTTCTAAATCTTGGACTTAGGCTTCAGATTCCGTAGTGCAGAGTCGGTTAGCATCGCGTTTTTTCTCCAGTTTTACGACGGCTTTTACCGTCAGGGACCTGGAGGTCTGCTGATGCTCGGAAAGCCGCATAAAACAAGCTTTCCCGAGAACACTTTTACCGTCAAAGACGGTAAAAGTCTTAATAGTGAACGAGAATGTCTTAATTCCGCCTCATTTTTTACCGCCACCGCTACCGTCAGCTTATTTTGCTACCCCGCAATAGCCGCCGATAGCCACCGAAACAATCAACCCATAAAAATCAATGAGTTACATCGATTTTTCGATAGTTGGCGATAGTCCAAAAAGGACGCAAATTCACTCCCACTCAATCGTCGCAGGCGGCTTGCTCGATACGTCGTATGTCACGCGATTGATTCCCCTCACCTCGTTGATGATGCGGGACGACACCTTTTTCAGCAAGGCATACGGCAATTCCGCCCAGTCGGCGGTCATGAAATCGGATGTCTGCACGGCACGCAGCGCTACGACATAATCGTAGGTGCGGCCATCGCCCATTACGCCGACCGACTTCACGGGCAGGAACACGGCGAACGCCTGGGAGGTCAGGTCGTACCAATTCTTGCCGCTGTTGTGGTCCACGGTATTGCGCAGTTCGTCGATGAAAATCGCATCGGCGCGGCGCAGCAGGTCGGCGTATTCTTTCTTGACTTCGCCCAGTATGCGCACGCCCAGGCCTGGTCCCGGGAATGGATGGCGATAGACCATGTTGGGCGGCAAGCCCAGGGCCACGCCCAGCTTGCGTACTTCGTCCTTGAAAAGCTCGCGCAGAGGCTCGAGCAATTGCAGGTTCATGTCTTCGGGCAGGCCGCCGACGTTATGGTGCGATTTGATGGCGACCGCCTTGCCGGTTTTCGACGCGGCGGATTCGATGACGTCGGGGTAGATGGTGCCCTGGGCCAGCCAGCGCGCATTCTTCAGTTTGCCGGCCTCGTCCTGGAAGACTTCGACGAATTCCTTGCCGATGATCTTGCGTTTGGCTTCGGGGTCGGAGACACCGGCCAGCTTCCCCATGAAGGCATCGGTCGCGTCCACGTGGATCACGCGGATGCCGAAGTGGTCGGCGAAGGTGGCCATGACCTGCTTGGCTTCGTTCAGGCGCAGCAGGCCGTGATCGACGAATACGCAAGTGAGCTGGTCGCCGATGGCCTTGTGTATCAGTGCCGCTGCAACGGACGAATCCACGCCGCCGGAAAGTCCCAGGATGACCTCGTCGCTGCCGACCTGTTCGCGAATGCGCGCAACGGCTTCTTCCACGTAGTCGGGCATGTTCCAGTCGCGCGCGCAGCCGCAGATTTCGGTCACGAAGCGGGCAATTATCGCTTCGCCCTGGGCCGTATGCGTCACTTCGGGGTGGAACTGCAGTCCGTAGAAGCCGCGATCTTCGTCGGCCATGCCGGCGATAGGGCAGGAAGGCGTGGAGGCCATCAGCTTGAAGCCCGGAGGCAACGCGGTGACCTTGTCGCCGTGGCTCATCCAGACCTTGAGCATGCCATGCCCTTCTGAAGTGGCAAAGTCCTGCAGGCCGTCCAGCAGCTGCGTATGGCCGTGGGCGCGCACTTCGGCATAGCCGAATTCGCGATGGTCGGACCATTCCACCTTGCCGCCCAGTTGCGCGGCCATGGATTGCATGCCGTAGCAGATGCCGAGCACGGGCACGCCCGCGTCAAAGACCTTGGCGGGCACTTTCAGTGCATCTTCCTCGTAAGCCGAGGCATGGCTGCCGGAGAGTATGATTCCCTTCAAGCCCTGCTGCGCTTGCGCTTCGATGAAGGCATCGTCAACGTCGCCCGGATGTATCTCGCAATACACGCCGGCGTCGCGAACGCGGCGCGCAATCAATTGGGTCACTTGTGAACCGTAGTCGAGGATAAGGATACGCTGATGCATGGCTGAAGAAGAAATAGGAAATCAAGGCGTTAATGTACCGTATCGGCGCCGTTTTCGCTGGCGCCCGCCCCTTTCATCCACCCTTTTTTCTGTCGTTCAGGAGTCCTGATGTCCCGTCAACCGTCCGCTCTGCAGCTTTGTTTCGCGGGCTTCATCGCCTTGTCGGTCGCCATGGGCATAGGCCGCTTCGCCTTCACTCCCATCCTGCCCATCATGCAGCGGGACTTCGGGCTGGATCTTGCGCTGGCGGGATGGCTGGCCAGTGCCAACTATCTGGGGTACCTGGCAGGCGCGCTGACGAGCGCCGCCCTGCCCTGGAGGCCTTCCATGCAGCTTGTCACGGCGCTGTTGCTGGTGGCCGCGACCACCCTGCTGATGGGGTGCACTTCCGCCTGGCCGCTTTGGCTCGCGCTGCGCTTTCTGGCCGGCCTGGCAAGCGCCTGGGCGCTGGTCAGTACAGCAACATTGTGCCTGGCGCGCCTCGCCACCCTGGGCCAGGGCCGGCTGGGCGGCCTCGTTTTCGCGGGCGTCGGGGCAAGCATTGCCTTCGTAGGACTAACCTGTCTGGCGCTGGAAGTCATCCAGGCCGGTTCATCCGCAACCTGGCTGATCATGGGGGCCCTTTCCTTGGCAGGTATGTTGTGCACCCGTCGCCTGTGGAACGCACCCTCCGCTTCGGCAACACAGCAAGCGACAGCGACTATGCCCGACGGTGCGTCGGGTGTCGCCCGCCGGCATGCTTTGATCATCTTCGCCTATGGGCTATTCGGGTTTGGCTACATTCTGCCGGCCACCTTCCTGCCGGCGCAGGCCAAGCAATTGATCGACGATCCGGCCATATTCGGCCTGGCATGGCCGCTGTTCGGGCTGGCCGCCGCCATTTCCACTTTATTGACCGCGCGCCTGCTGACCTTGCTGAGCCGCAGGCGGCTTTGGGCCGTGGCCCAGTTCATCATGGCCGTTGGCGTGCTGCTGCCCGCCATTCATCCGGGCATCGCATCCATAGCGCTGGCCGCGCTGTGCGTGGGCGGAACCTTCATGGTGGTGACGCTGCTGGGCATGCAGGAGGCGCATGCGGTGGGAGGCCGCCATGCGCAAAAGCTGATCGCCGCCCTGACGGCGGCTTTTGCGCTGGGACAGTTGGCCGGCCCGGCGGTGTTCAGCCTGGGCAATGCCTGGCTGGGCCTGAGCCTGGAAAACAGCCTGTTCCTGGCCGCCGCGGCGCTGCTGCTGGGCAGCGCCTTGCTGTGGCGGCCGGCGGCGCGGTGATCAGTCCGCGCGGTAGTTGGGCGCTTCCTTGGTGATCTGCACGTCGTGCACGTGCGATTCGCGCACGCCCGCCGCGGTGATCTCGACGAACTCCGCCTTGTTCCGCATTTCGTCTATGGATGCGCAGCCGCAATAGCCCATGGAAGCGCGTATGCCGCCCACCAACTGATAGATGATGGCGATCACGCTGCCTTTGTATGGCACACGGCCTTCGATGCCTTCCGGCACGAGCTTGTCGACGTTGTTGGCCGGATCCTGGAAATAACGGTCGGCGGAACCGTCCGCCATGGCGCCCAGGCTGCCCATGCCACGGTAGGACTTGTACGAGCGGCCTTGGAACAGGACGACTTCCCCCGGGGATTCCTCGGTGCCGGCGAACATGCCGCCCATCATGCAAGCGGAGGCGCCCGCCGCCAGCGCCTTGGCGATGTCGCCGGAATAGCGGATGCCGCCGTCGGCGATGAGCGGCACACCCGTGCCCTCCAGCGCTTTGGCGACATCGGCGATGGCGGTGATTTGCGGCACACCGACACCGGCGACGATGCGCGTGGTGCAGATGGATCCGGGACCAATGCCGACCTTGACGCAATCCGCGCCCGCTTCGACCAGCGCGCGCGCGGCGGCGGCCGTGGCGATGTTGCCCCCGATGACCTGAATCTTGGGATAGTTCTTCTTGACCCAGCGCACCCGTTCGATGACGCCGGCGGAATGGCCGTGCGCCGTATCGACGACGATGGCGTCGACGCCCGCATAGGCGAGTTTTTCGACACGCTCTTCAGTGCCTTCGCCCACGCCCACTGCGGCGCCGACGCGCAACTGGCCCTGGCTGTCTTTCGAGGCATTGGGGTGTTCGGTGTTCTTGACGATGTCCTTGACCGTGGCCAGGCCGCGCAACTGGAAGCTGTCATTCACGATCAGCACCCGTTCGAGCCTGTGCTTGTGCATCAAGGACTGCGCCTCTTCCAGCGTAGCGCCCTCTTTCATCGTGACCAGGCGTTCCTGCGGCGTCATGACGTCGCGCAGGGGAACGTCGAGCCGGTCTTCGAAACGCAGGTCGCGATTGGTGACGATGCCCACCACTTTGCCCGCTTCGACGACGGGCAGGCCCGAGATGCCATGCTGGCGCTGCAATGTAATGGCGTCGCGCACCTTCATGGTGGGCGTGACGGTGATCGGATCGATGACGATGCCGAACTCATGGCGTTTGACGCGGGCTACTTCGCGGGCCTGCTGGTCGGCGCTGAGGTTCTTGTGGATGATGCCGATGCCGCCTTCTTGCGCCATGGCGATGGCCAGGCGCGATTCGGTAACGGTATCCATGGCTGCAGAGGCCAGAGGGATGTTCAGCGTGATGTCGCGCGTGAAGCGGGTGGCAAGAGACGTGTCGCGAGGCAGGATGTTGGAATATGCGGGAACCAACAACACATCGTCGAAGGTGAGCGCTTTTTTGATGAGACGCATGAACTAAGCTCCGTGCAAAGCGGAATTATAAGCTCAAGACAGGGTTTTTACCTAGCCCTGCGTCACATTGCCTCGCGCAATCATCATTCCAGCCATACCCTGGCGTTACGGAACATGCGCATCCATGGACTGAATCCGCCGTGCTCCGCCGATTCGCCGCCACGGTCTTGCGGGCCCCATTTTTCCGGCGCCCACGACATCATCACATTACGGGTCACCCGCTCGGGATGCGGCATCAAGACGGTGAAACGGCCATCCGACGTGGTGACGCCCGCAAGCCCGTGCGGACTGCCATTGGGATTGCAGGGGTAGCGTTCGGTACGCGCCCCTTGGTTGTCGACGAAGTACAAAGCACCGTCCACCTTGGAAAGGTCGCCTTGGGCCGAGAAGTTGGCATAGCCTTCGCCATGCGCCACCGCGATGGGGATGCGCGCACCCGCCATTCCTTGCAGGAAAATGGACGGCGACTCGGGCACTTCGACCAGCGAAAGCCTGGCCTCGTATTTTTCGGACAGGTTGCGCGTGAAGCGCGGCCAATGATCGGCGCCGGGAATCATGGGCGCCAGCGCCGCCATCATCTGGCAGCCATTGCAAATGCCCAGCGCGAAGGTATCGGGACGCGCAAAATAAGCCGCGAACTGATCGGACAGCCTGTCGTTGAAGCGTATGGTCCGGGCCCAGCCTTCGCCCGCGCCCAGGACGTCTCCGTAGCTGAAGCCGCCCACCGCGACCAGACCCTGCACGCCGTCCAGGCTGACCCGTCCGGACAGAAGGTCGGTCATGTGGACGTCCAGCGCTTCGAATCCGGACTTGTCGAACGCCCAGGCCATTTCCACCTGGCTGTTGCAGCCCTGCTCGCGCAGGATGGCGACCCTGGGACGCTTGCCGGTGGCGATGAATGGAGCCGCGACGTCTTCTTGCGGGTCGAATGCCACCGATGGCGACAGTCCGGGATCCGCAGCGTCTTTCCAGATGTCGAACTCGGCCTGCGCGCTGGCGGGATTGTCGCGCAGCGCCATGATGCGGCGGCTGACCTCGGCCCATTGCTGGCCGAGCTCTGCGCGCGGCTTCTGGTAAATGCACTTTCCGTCGCGGTAGATCTGGATCTCGTCCAGCGTGTTCAGGCTGCCCATGACGTGGGAATGGGCCGACAGGCCGACGGCCCTCAAGGCCTGCATCACGCGGTCGCGCTGCGACAGCGGCACCTGGATGACCGCGCCGGCCTCTTCGGCAAACAAAGCCTTGAGCGTGATCTCGTCGCGCTGGACGGCGATCTGCTCGGGCCGTATCTTGTAGTCGCCCCAGTCGGCCGCGACGGGATCGATGGTCAGCATGTCCAGATTGACGGACACGCCGACACGCCCGGCAAACGCCATTTCGCATACGGTGGCCAGCAGCCCGCCGTCGGAGCGGTCGTGATAGGCCAGGATCAGCCCTTCAGCGGCCAGTTGGCGGACAACGGCGAAGAATGCCTTCAAGGCGTCGGCGTCATCGATGTCGGGGACTGCCTGACCCACCTGGTTGAACACCTGGGCCAGCACCGACGCGCCCAGCCTTTGCTTGCCGAAGCCAAGGTCGATGAGGATCAGCGCGGTGTCGCCCGCATCGGTTCGCAACTGCGGGGTCAGCGTGGCACGCACGTCGGCAACCGGCGCGAAGGCCGTGACGATGAGAGAAACCGGCGCCACGACCTGGCGCGCCTCGCCGTCGTGGTCCCAACTGGTGCGCATGGACAGCGAGTCCTTGCCGACGGGAATGGAAAGCTGGAGCTTCTGGCACCACTCGCTGACCGCGGCGACCGTGTCGTACAGGGCGGCATCCTGCCCGGCCACGCCGCAAGCCGCCATCCAGTTCGCGGAGAGCTTGATGTCCTTCAGCGAACGCACGTCGCCGGCAACCAGATTGGTCAGCGCTTCAGCGACCGCCATGCGTCCGGACGCCGGCGCGTCGATGACGGCAATGGGCGTGCGCTCGCCCATGGACATGGCTTCGCCGCGCACGCTTTCGAAATCGGCCAGCGTGACCGCGCAGTCGGCCACGGGAACCTGCCAGGGTCCCACCATCTGGTCGCGGCTGCACAGTCCGCCCACCGTACGGTCACCGATGGTGATCAGGAAATTCTTGCTGGCAACCGTGGGATGGCGCAATACGCGCTCGATCGCTTCACCCAGGCCGATGCCGACCAGATCCAGGTCGCCATGCACCGCATCTTGCCGCTGGACATCGCGCCTCATGCGAGGGGGCTTGCCCAGGATCACGTCGATGGGGACATCGACCGGCCGCGGCTCGCCTTCAGGCTGGGGCTGCAAGGTGTCGGAGACGCCCGGCAGGCCTTCGCCGAACGTGACGCGCAACTGACGGTCTTCGGTGGCGACGCCCACGACGGCGTAGGGGCAGCGCTCGCGGCGGGCGATGGCGTCGAACCGGTTCAGGTCCTCGGGCAGTATCGCCAGTACATAGCGTTCCTGCGATTCGTTGCTCCAGATCTCGGCGGCGGACAAACCCGACTCTTCGAGGTGAACCTGCTGCAGTTCGAACAGCGCGCCCCGCCCCGCATCGTTGACGAGTTCAGGGAAAGCATTGGACAGCCCGCCCGCGCCCACGTCGTGGATCGCGATGATGGGATTGCCGCTGCCTTGCTGCCAGCAGCGGTCGATGACCTCTTGCGCGCGTCGCTCGATTTCCGGATTGCCGCGCTGGACGGAATCGAAGTCGAGTTCGGCGGTGTTGGCGCCCACGCTCATGCTCGACGCCGCGCCGCCCCCCATGCCGATGCGCATGCCGGGCCCGCCCAGCTGGATCAGCAAGGCGCCGGGCGGAATCGGGTCTTTGTGCGTCAGGAGTTCATCGATGTAGCCCAGTCCGCCCGCGATCATGATGGGCTTGTGATAGCCCCAGCGCGTGCCGCCCGAACTTTGTTCATACGTACGGAAATAGCCCAGCAAGTTGGGGCGTCCGAACTCATTATTGAAGGCCGCACCGCCGATCGGCCCTTCGATCATGATATCCAGAGGACTGGCGATGCGGTGCGGCGCGCCGTGCGCGTCGGCCTCCCAGGGCTCGACGGCATCGGCGAAGCGCAAATTGGATACGGTGAAACCCGTGAGGCCGGCCTTGGGCTTGGAACCCCGGCCCGTGGCGCCCTCGTCACGGATCTCGCCGCCGGCACCTGTGGCCGCCCCGGGGAAAGGCGCAATGGCCGTGGGGTGATTGTGCGTTTCCACCTTCATCAGCGTGTGGACCGTGGCGGGGTAATGGCCGTAGCTGCCCGCCGCTTGGGGGTCGCCCGCGTGAAAGAGCGTCGCCGGACCGCCCGCCATGATGGCGGCATTGTCCGAATAGGCTACGACCGTGCCTTCGGGCTGCGCGGCATGCGTGGCGCGAATCATGCCGAACAAAGTGTTGGGTTGCGCCTGGCCGTCGATCACCCATTGGGCATTGAATATCTTGTGCCGGCAGTGTTCGCTATTGGCCTGGGCGAACATCATCAGTTCGACGTCGGTGGGATTGCGGCCCAGTTGCCTGAAGGCCGCTTCAAGGTATTCGACTTCGTCGTCGGACAGCGCCAGCCCCAGGCTGCGGTTGGCGTCTTCCAGCGCCTGGCTGCCCAGGCCGATTACGTCGACCGTCTGTATGGGCTTGCCGGGCAGCGCCGCGAACAGCGCCCGGCCGTCGAAGCCTGCGTCGACCACGGACTCGGTCATGCGGTCATGCAGGCAGGCGGCGATGGCGGCCAGTTGCTGTGCATCGATGGACTTGCTGCCCAGCAGGCCCCGCGCCGGCGTAATCGCATAGCGTATGCCGCGCTCGATGCGCCGCACGGCGGACAGACCGCAATTATGGGCGATGTCGGTCGCCTTGCTGGCCCAGGGCGACACCGTGCCGAACCGCGGTACGACGCGCAGGACCAGTGCGTTCTTGCCTTCCTTGCCATCGTCTTCGAGCGTGCCGTAATCCAGCAGCTGCGCAAGCCGGTCCTGCTCTTGGGCATCGAGCTCGCCCTCGAGCCAGACGTAATGCTCGAAACGGCCCTGGATGTCGGAGACAGGCAGGCCAAGCTCGGCAAAGCGCTTGAGCAGGCGTTCGCGACGGAACGAAGACAGAACCGGGGAACCTTGAAAATACTGGACGGAATTCACGACGATGGCGGGCGAAAAGGAGGGAAACCTCTATTTTAGCCTACGGGGTCAGACCCCGCCCGAATCAATGGGGTCAGACCCCATTCGGGGTCTGACCCCCTGTCTAGCCGAGTTTTCGGGGTCAGACCCCGTTCGGGGTCTGACCCCCGCGCCGCCTGAGTTCTTTCGGGGTCAGACCCCGTACGGGGTCTGACCCCATCCCCTATTCCGGATAGATCACTTCCAGGATGTCGAGCTCGTCGACGCCCGCGGGCGTGCGCAGGGTGACGGTGTCGCCTTCGCGGGCCTTGAGCAATGCGCGGGCGACCGGCGATATCCAGCTGATGCGCCCTTGCAGCGGCTCGGCCTCGTCGACGCCCACGATGGTCACGCGGAACTCTTCGCCTTCCTTGTCTGAATACACCACGGTGGCGCCAAAGAAGATCTGATCCTTGTTGGGTTGCTGGGCCGGATCGACGACTTCGGCGATTTCGAGCCGCTTGGTCAGAAAGCGCATGCGCCGGTCGATTTCCCGCAGGCGCTTCTTGCCGTAAAGATAATCGCCGTTCTCGGAACGGTCGCCATTGGAGGCGGCCCAAGACACGACCTGCACGACGGCCGGCCGCTCTTCATTCATGAGATGCGCGAGTTCGGCGCGCAGACGCTGATACCCCTCCACCGTCATGTAATTCTTGGTGCCTGAGGGCAGCTTTACCGCTTCGGGACCGAGATCCTCATCATCGTCCTGGTCGGATTCTTTGACAAAAGCCTTGTTCATAACATCGTGACGTCAAGCCCAATGCCGCCAGACTGGAGTCAGGTCGGACGGCAGGGGCGGAATGGCCCCCAGGTCGAGCTTGCCTTCCTGGGGACTGTGAAAATCGGAGCCGCAAGAGGCAAGAAAGCCATAATGGCGGGCAACCTGTGCGTACTCAGTATATTGAGCAGGGCTATGGCTGCCGGTGACCACCTCGATGCCTGCGCCGCCCAAGTCCTTGAACTGTTCGAACAAGGCGCCGAATTGCGTAGGCGTGTAGTCGTAACGGCCTGGGTGGGCAATGACGGCAACACCGCCGGCGTCCGTGATCCATAGCACGGCTTGCTCGAGCGTGGACCACTGCATGGGAACGTTGCCCGGGCAGCCGTCGCCCAGGTACTTGTCGAAGACTTGCTGCATGTTCTTGCAGTAGCCCTGCGCAACCATGAAGCGCGCGAAGTGCGTGCGACTGATCAGCGCAGGATTGGCCGCATAGGCCAGCGCGCCCTCATAGCCCCCCGGGATACCCAGGGCTTCGAGACGGCCGGCCATTTCCCGGGCGCGCGTTTCGCGGCCGATGCGGATATCCGCCAGGCCCTGCAAAATGGCCTGGTTGCGCTCGTCGAGGTTCAAGCCCAGTATATGGACGGTGTGGCCCGCCCAGGTCACCGAGATCTCGACACCCGTCACGAAACGCATGCCCAGCCCCTCGGCGGCCGCGCGCGCTTCGGCCAGGCCGCCAAGTTCGTCGTGATCGGTAAGCGCCCACATCTGCACGCCGTTGGCATGCGCGCGCGCCGCAACCTGCGCGGGCGCGAGGACGCCGTCGGAAACGATGGAATGGCAATGCAGATCGACTTTCACTGGATCTCCGGGAAACAAGTCCAGTTTACGCTAATCCTGCTCGAGTAAAAACCGCCGGACAGGCGCGATTTCCGCGTCATCTCGAAATGTCGGGGCATGGCCCACTCGCGGCACGATATGCTGCACAGCCTGGGAATGACGCCGCAACATTTCCTGCAGAGTCTCCGGCGTGAGCAGGTCGGACTGCTCGCCGCGCACGATCAGCAACGGCCCCGGCAGGCTTTCATAGGCGGACCACAACAAGGCTTCCGAAGCCTTGAGTTCGGCCTCGGACTGCCTGGCGAAGGGTTCGGCGATACGCAAGTCGTAATGCTTGGTCCAGCGCCCGTCCTTTTCTTGCATCACGCTGCGCGTCATGTCCTCCCATGCCGCCTGGTCGTGCTCGCCGAAGCCGTAGGAAACACTGCGCACGTAGTCGACGGCTTCCTGGAAGGACGCGAACTCGCCCGGCCGGCCCACATATTCGCCGATGCGGGCAAGGCCCTGGTAATTCAAGGTCGGGCCGATATCATTCAGTACGACCTTGCCCAGCTTCAGGTTCATCTCTGGCGGCAGCCCCGCGCCGTCCCGGCTGGGACGCATGGCGACGGAAAAGGCCAGCGTTCCCGCCAAGCCCATGCCGATCAAGCCCCCCATGGAGGTCCCCACCCAGTCCAGCCGAGCCGGGCGCAAGCGGGCGATCAAGGTCAGCATGTCGACCACGTACTGCGGGATGACGTAATGCGCGCTGTCGATCAGCCAGTCGGACATGCCTCGCCCCACCACATCGGGGCAGACCACCCTGTAATGCGCAGCCAGTTCGCGGGCCAGCCGGTCGAAATCCCGACCGGTGCGCGTCAGGCCGTGCACGCACAGCAAGACCTTGTCGTTATCGGGATCGCCCCATTCACGGTAAGCCATCCGGTGCGTGCCGGCAGGGCTCGCGCAGGTCACATAGTCCAGCCTGGGTTCCCGGCCGGGCTCTGCATTATTGTCAGTCATCAGGCACTCGCTCGCGATTTGCAACAAGAAAACCAATGGATTGTACCGCCGGCGCGCGGCGGGACATCAGGCATGCAAGGCCTGGCCCAGCGCGCGCAGCGCCGCCTCTTGAACGGCTTCGCCAAGCGTCGGATGCGCATGAATGGTGCCGGCGACGTCTTCCAGGCAGGCACCCATTTCCAGCGACTGCGAGAAGGCGGTGCTAAGCTCGGAAACGCCGCGCCCCACAGCCTGCCAGCCCAGAATCAGGTGATTGTCCTTGCGCGCAACCACGCGCACGAAGCCGTCGGTAGACTCCAGCGTCATGGCCCGGCCATTCGCCATGAACGGAAAAGTCGCCTGCAGGATATCGTCGCCCCGGCGCGCGGCCGCCTCGGGCGTCAGCCCGGCCACGACGATCTCGGGATCCGTGAAACAGACGGCGGGAATCGCCATCGGCACGAAGCGGCGCGGCGCGCCGGAAATCAGCTCGGCCACCATATGGCCCTGAGCCATTGCCCGATGCGCCAGCATGGGCTCGCCGGTCAGGTCGCCAATCGCCCACACATTGCGCATCGATGTCCGGCAGCGGTCATCCACGCGGACGGCCCGGCCCTCCATATCGAGCATCAGCGATTCCAGGCCGTAGCCATCGGTGCGCGGACGCCGACCCACCGCCACCAGTACCTGCTCGGCCGGCAGTTCGATTTCCTTGCCACCCGAATCCTCCAGCCGCAGCGCCCCGCCCCCGTCCTTCATACCCAGGACGCGATGCTTGACATGGACGGACACACCCAGGCTGTCCAGCCGAGCCTGCACGGGCTTAGACAAGGCGGCATCATAGGCGGGCAGAATGCGTTCCTGGGCCTCGACAATACTGACCTTGACGCCCAGCTTGCTGTAGGCCATGCCGAGCTCCAGGCCGATGTAGCCTGCGCCCACCACCGCCAGGCTGGCCGGCAGCGACGCCGGCGCCAGCGCCTGGGTGGATGAAAGGACGGTTTCGCCGAACGGCAGCCCGGGCAGTTCGATTTCCTGCGAGCCGGCCGCAAGCAGCAGGTGTTCGCACCCGATGCGCAAGGGCTTGCCGTCCTTGCCCGCCGCGTCCACTTCGACTGTCTTGCCATCGATGATGCGCGCCCAACCCCGCAGCACTTGGACTCCGTTCTTCTTGAGCAGCGCCTCGACACCGCTGGTCAGCCTCTTGACGATGCCGTCCTTCCAGGCCACCGTCCGGGCGATGTCGATGGATGGCTGGGCGACGCTGATCCCCAGGCCGGAATCCCCCGCATAGGATCGCAACTTGTCGAATTCTTCCGCGGCATGTATCAGCGCCTTCGAAGGAAGGCAGCCGACGTTCAGGCAGGTCCCGCCCAGTTGTCCGCCTTCGATCAGGACAGTCGGTATGCCCAGTTGCCCCGCGCGGATGGCGGCCACGTACCCGCCCGGGCCGCCGCCTATGATCAATAAAGTGGTCGATTGCATATTTCCTACTCCACGAACAGCAATGCCGGACATTCCATATAAGCCCGCAAATTCTGGATGAACTCCGCGGCGTGCATGCCGTCCACCACCCTGTGATCGAACGAGGAAGACAGGTTCATGGTCTTGCGTATCGCGATGGCGCCCTGGATGACCACCGGCTTTTCAATAATGCGATTGACGCCCACGATGGCGACTTCCGGGTAATTGATGACCGGCGTGGAGACGATGCCGCCCAAAGGCCCCAGGCTGGTCAGCGTGATCGTGGATCCGGTGAGCTCCTCGCGCGTGGCCGAGCCGTCACGCGCGGCTTGCGCCAGGCGGGCCACTTCGCGCCCCAAGGCCCAGAGATCCAGCGCTTCGGCGTGGCGCAGCACGGGAACCATCAGGCCGGCGTCAGTCTGCGCGGCAATACCCATATGAACCGGCCCATAACGCGTCACGATGCCGGCTTCGTCATCGTAGCGCGCATTGATCTGGGGAAATTCGCGCAGGGCGAGCACCATGGCGCGCGCCAGGAAAGGCAGCAGCGTCAATTTGCCTCGCGCCTCGCCCCATTGCGCATTCATGCGGGTGCGCAAGGTTTCGAGCTCGGTCACGTCCAGCTCTTCGACATAGGTGAAATGCGGTATGTGCCGTTTGGACTCCTGCATTTTCTCTGCAATGCGGCGGCGCAAGCCGATGACGGGCACTTCTTTTTCGTCGTCGCGCCGCTCGTAGGCGGCGGCGCGCGGCGCGGTTGCCGATGGCGAGGGTTCGCGAGACAGGCAGGCATCCAGGTCGGCATGGCTGATGCGGCCCGCCGGCCCGGATCCACGCACGGCTTGCAGGTCTATGCCCAGCTCCCAAGCACGCCGACGCACTGCCGGAGAGGCCAGCGGACGGCCGCCGTCGGGACGCGCCGCCACTGCGGCACCTGGCACCGGTGGAACGATGGACAGCCGCGCAGCCGAGGAGGAAGCAGCCTTTTGTTCCGCTGCGCCCGCGTCCGCGCCGGCGGAAACGTAAGCTTCGTGCTGCGTTGCGTGCTGCTGCCGGGTTTCCTGTGGCTTGGTGTCCGTTGGAACGACTGCTGTCGGCGGAGCCGACGATGGCGCAGCATTCGCGCCCTTTGGCTTTTCCGCCGCGGGCGTTTCTACGGCGTTCCCGCCCTCGACCTCCAGCCGGATCAGCTCGGATCCCACCGCCATGACCTCGCCGACTTTTCCACCCAGCGCCAGCACCTTGCCGTTTACCGGAGACGGCACCTGCACGGTGGCTTTGTCGGTCATCACGTCGGCCAGGATCTGGTCCTCGCTGACCGCGTCGCCGGCCTTGACGTGCCATTCAACCAGCTCGACTTCGGCAATGCCTTCGCCGATGTCGGGCATTTTTATGATGTGCAGACCCATGCTCAGCCCTCCTTGCGCAAGGGAAGATCCACGCCCTGGAAGACGGGCGAAGAGGTCTCGTCCATGACTTTCCGGAAGGCGCGCGCAACCCGGCTGGGGCTGGGAAAATACGCCCACTCGTGCGCATGCGGATAAGGCGTGTCCCACCCGGCGATACGCTCGATGGGTGCTTCCAGGTGATAGAAGCAATGCTCCTGGACCAGGGCCGTGAGCTCGCCGCCGAACCCGCCTGTCTGGGTCGCCTCGTGCAAAATGACGCAGCGCCCGGTTTTCTTGACCGAAGCCAGGATGGTGTCGATGTCCAGAGGCCAAAGGCTGCGCAGATCGATGATTTCGGCGTCGACGCCCGACTCCCTGGCGGCGACCTCGGAGACGAACACCATGGTGCCGTAGGTAAGCACGGTCAGGTCGGACCCTGGCCGGAATATCGACGCCGATTCAAGCGGAACGGTGTAATAGCCCGAAGGGACCTTGCCCAGCGGATGCTTGGACCACGGCACCACCGGCTGGTCGTGATGGCCGTCGAAGGGGCCGTTGTACAGTCGCTTGGGCTCCAGGAAAATGACCGGATCGTCGTTTTCTATGGAGGCGATGAGCAGCCCTTTGGCGTCATACGGGTTGGACGGCATGACCGTGCGCAAGCCGCTGACGTGGGTGAACATGGCTTCGGGGCTCTGGCTGTGCGTTTGGCCGCCATAGATGCCACCGCCGCAAGGCATGCGTATGGTCATCGGTGCGGTGAATTCGCCCGCCGTGCGATAGCGCAGCCGGGCCGCCTCGGAAACGATCTGGTCGGTGGCAGGATAGAAATAGTCGGCGAACTGGATTTCGACGACCGGCCGGAGGCCGTAAGCGCACATGCCTACCGCCGCGCCCACGATGCCGCCTTCGGAAATCGGCGCATCGAACACACGGTGCTTGCCGTGCTTGGCCTGCAAGCCTTCGGTGCAGCGAAACACGCCGCCGAAGTAGCCGACGTCCTGCCCGAATATCACCACGTTGTCGTCGCGCCCCAGCATGACGTCCATGGCCGAACGCAGGGCCTGGATCATGGTCATGGGCGTCATGGCGCCCTGTTCTGTTCGATGAGCCATGATCACACCCCCAGTTGCTGGCGCTGCCGGCGCAGATGCCAAGGCATGTCTTTGTAGACATCCTCGAACATCGTCGCGACGCTGCTGGTCTGGCCGGTGGCCAGCGTGCCGTAGCTTTCGGCTTCCTTCTGGGCCGCGATCACTTCCGCCTCGAGTTTCTTCTGAGTGGCCTGATGCTCCTGATCGGACCAGGCACCGATGTTGATCAGATGCCGCTTGAGCCTATCGATGGGATCCCCCAGCGGAAATCGCGCCCAGTCGTCCGAGGGCCGGTACTTGGAGGGGTCGTCGGACGTGGAATGCGGGCCGGCTCGGTAGGATACCCATTCGATGAGCGTTGGGCCCAGATTGTTGCGGGCGCGCTCGGCCGCCCATTTGGATACGGCATGCACGGCCAGGAAATCATTGCCGTCGACGCGCAAGGACACGATGCCGCTGCCCACGCCGCGCGCCGCAAAAGTGGTGCTTTCGCCCCCCGCGATCCCTTGGAAGCTGGAAATGGCCCACTGGTTGTTGATGACGTTGAGAATGACCGGCGCCTGATAGACGTGCGCGAAAGTGAGCGCTGTTTGAAAGTCGGCGGCGGCGGTCGCGCCATCGCCTATCCAGGCCGACGCAATCTTCGTGTCGCCTTTAATGGCCGACGCCATGGCCCAGCCCACCGCTTGCACGAACTGCGTGGCCAGATTGCCGGATATGGAAAAGAAGCCGTGCTCGCGCATGGAATACATCACCGGCAACTGACGGCCCTTCAGGCGATCCTTGTCATTCGAAAAGAGCTGGCACATCATCTCGACCAGGGACACGTCTTGCGCGATCAGCAGATTCTGCTGCCGATAAGAAGGAAAACACATGTCGCCTTTTTCGAGCGCCAGGATCTGGCCCGTGCCGATGGCTTCCTCGCCCAGGCTGAGCATGTAAAAGGAAATCTTTTTCTGGCGCTGGGCGATCTGCATGCGCGCATCGTAGATGCGCGTCTTGATCATGGCGCGCAGGCCACGGCGAAGCAGGTCGGGGTCGATGGCAGGATCGGCCCAGGGTCCTACCGCATTGCCCTCGTCATCGAGCACCCGGACAAGCGAAAAAGCCATGTCCTTGATGTCGTAGAAAGAAACATCAAGGGGCGGCTTGCGAAGTTCGCCCGCCGGCGCCAGGCGCAGGTAGGAAAAGTCGGTTGCGTGGCCTGGGCGCCCGGATGGCTCGGGCACGTGCAGCCGCAGTGCAGGTGTTTGTCTCATGGTTGGCTCTTGAAAATGTCTTATGGAATTTTCGGTACCGGCTTGTTTTGTGTTCTTCCGCCTTGTGGGCGAAAACTATCATCGCCGATTCCAGGCGCCGACGCAAGCAAGCCCCTTGCCCGATCGCATCAATAAGCCTGCCAGTACCGACGCGCCATCTGCCGTAACCCATGCACTTCCAAGCCGTCCGCGCGGGATACCACCTTGACCGCTCCGTGGCGGTCGCTGCGCCAGAACCGCGCTCCGTTTTGCTCCCAGCGCGCTTCAACGGCAGGATGCGGATGGCCATAGCGGTTCCACGGCCCCATCTGCGCGATCGCATGCGCCGCGCCCACATGCTCGACGAAGGAGGCGGATGACGACGTCCTGGAACCGTGATGCGCCGCCAGCACCACATCGATCGGCCCCAGCTCCCGTGCCACCAGCTCGGCCTCCGGTCCCGCGCCGATATCCGCCGGCAGCAAGGCCGAGTGATACCAGCCGCGTATGCGCAATACGCAAGACTGGTCATTGCGCTCTTTACTGCTGATTTCGGCGGGCGCATCCTCCCAGGATGCAAGCGGCCACAGGAATTCGAAGGAAACGCCGTCTATCTGCCAAGCCAGCCCATACCGGCATGGCGATACCGCCAGAGGCAGCGGCGGCATGTCGTCGGGCCGGCCCAGCAGGCGCGATTCCCGGCGCAGATAGGCCTGAAGATCGAACGAGCTGAAAGACTGCTCAACCGGCACACCTTCCAGCACGCTGCGCACACCGCCTGCATGGTCGATGTCCGCATGCGAGACGATCAGCGCATCCAAACGACCAATGCCGTGAGCGCGCAGAAAAGGACGGACGATGCGATCACCGGCATCCGACACCGGACTGCTGCGCAAGCCCGCATCGAACAGCAAGGCATGGCGAGCAGTCTGGATGACGATGGCCCCGCCCTGCCCCACATCCAATGCATGCAAGGTCCAGCCGCCTTCCGGCGGCTTGGGCGATCGCCACGCCAGCGCTGGAACAATCAACAGCCAGGCCAGGCGACGCCCCGGCAAGCCATAAGGCATGGCCGCCAAGGCAATGCCCACCAGCGCCAGAACCGTAAGCGCCAAGGGTGCCGCAGCCACTGTGAAGCTGGCCGCCTGCCACCCTGCCAGCCATACGGTGGGTGCCATCATCGCGTCCAGAGTGGCGTGGCCGGCCCACGCCAGCACTTGCGCGACCGGACTCAGGACCGGAATCAAGGCCGTAGCGGCCAGCAGCAAGGAAAGCGGCGTCACCACCAGGCTGATCAACGGAATGGCGTATGCATTGGCCAGCGGCGAAGCGAGCGAGACCTCGTGGAAGATCAGCGCCAGCACCGGCATGAGCGCCACCGTGATGGCAAGCTGCAAATGCGCTGCCTGCATCAAAAAGCGCTTCGCGCTTTCGAGGCGAGTCGGCTGCCCGCCGCCCACCGGCTGCCCAAACCAGCCCGAACTGGCAAGCAGCACGGCGACTGCTCCGAACGACAGCCAGAAGCCGCTGGCCAGCAAAGACCATGGGTCAAGCAGCACCACCACGAACGCAACCACGATCAACAGACGCGAAGCGCTGAGAGGCATGCGCAGGACATAGGCCATCGCCAGCACGGCAAGCATGAAGAAGGTGCGCCGCGCCGGAACGCCCCAGCCCGCCAGCAAACAGTACAGCCACGCAATGAGCAGCGCGCCGAGCGCGGCCGCAACCTGCGCGGGCATGCGCTCCGCCAGATAGCGGCCGCGCCAGCGCATGCGCCGCCATATCCAGAAAACCAGCATCCCGCCCATCGCAGCGATCATCGTGATGTGCGAGCCGCTAATGGAAACCAAGTGCGTTATGCCCGTGCGGTTGAAGACCTGCCAGTCGCCTGGCTCCACACTGGCCTGGTCCCCGATCGATAGCGCAAGCAACACAGCGCCGTAGCGCTTGCCCTCCAGATATGGCTGCATGGCGGCCCGCACATGATGGCGCGCCCGATTGGCGATGATTTCCAGGCTGGCCCAGGCCTGCGTGTCGAGATGGCGCGGCTGCCCCCTGACCGAACCCGTGGCCCGTATGCCTTGAGCGAACAGATAGGATTCGTAGTCGAAAGCATGCGGATTGCGACGCCCCACGGGGGTCTTGAGCGTCAGCGCCATGCGCCACACCTGGCCGGGCACCAGGTCGGGGAACTCAGCGGGCGCCCGATCGGCCCGGCCATACGGCCCCGCCCAGCTCGGTGCCTGCCAGGACACCAGGATGCGGCTGGGCACGCCCTCCGGCATGGAAGAAATCACGTCCGCCTCGAACTGGCGGCCATCCGGCGACAGTCGCGGCAAGCCCGCGATGCGCAGTTCGACACGCGTGACCTTGTTTTCATTGTCGGGGGCGAGTGCGTCGTTCAAGCGGTGTTCGACACGCGCTACCGTCGTTGCGAAGCCCAGAAGACCGGCCCAGAGCGGAAACAGTATGCACATTTGCAATGGGGCGGGAAGAAACAGCCACGCGAATACCGAAACCAGCACGGCGCCGATGAGCACCACCGCCCATAGCCCCGTTGCCGGCATGGCCGGCAGCACATGGACTGCCCCGCTGGAAGCCACGAATGCGAGCAAGGATATGCGACCCGTCATGCCGATACGCCTCAAATTTTGAAGCGTAGTCGGCGCAAGGGTTCGCCGGGCGGCAAGCGAGCCTGAAACGACACTGTGAAATATACGCAGCCGAGCGCTTGGCGCTAGCGCTTGAAGAGGCTGGGTGGGCAAATGATAGAATGCCTGGTCTCCAGGCCCCGCAGCACCGCTGGTCTCCAACCTAAAGAAAACAATAGGATGCACATGACATCTAGTGACTCTGCGCCCGTCTCGACTGCGCCTGCGCGCTCCAAGGCTGTTCGGCCCCTCTTCGGGCTTGCGATCGTGATCCTTTTTTTCATCGTCAGCTGCACGATCTCTTACTTGAACATCACGGCGCTGCGCGAAGACTCACGAAAAATCCAGGATACGCACTCGGCGATTCTCGCTCTCGAGTTGGTGTTCTCGACCCTGCTCAACGCTGAAACCGGGCAACGGGGGTATTTGTTGACTGGCCTGCAGCAGTATCTGGTGCCCTATAACTCCGCGCTGGCAGAGATCGGCATGCGCCTGGATAACCTGGAGTCACTTATCGGCAATGCCGAGAATCAGCAGGCCAATGTCGTCCTGCTGCGCCGGCATGCCGAGGCCAAGCTCGAGGCGCTGAAAGAGAACCTGGAAAAATATCGCCCGGGAGACCCTGAGTGGACGCTCGACGTGGCCGTCAGCCAACACGGCAAGGTCCACATGGACGCCGTCCGCACACAGCTTGGTTTGCTGGGGCAAGAGCAAGTCCGGCTACGCCAGTTTTGGCTGAATGAAATGGCCGATGCCTCACAAACGGCATGGATCAGCACCTTGCTCACCGGCCTGATCGGGGTGTTACTGACGATCATGGTCGGCGTGCTGATTCATCGGGAAGCGGCGGCGCGCGGTCGGCAGCAATGGTTGGAATCGGGGCAGGCCCGCTTGGCGTCCGTGATGCTCGGAGACCAAGCCAGCCACGAGCTAGGCCAAAATGTATTGGACTATCTGGTAAAGCTGTTGGGCGCCCAGGGCGGGGTTCTGTTCATGGAGGACGACGGCCAATTTCGTCGCATCGCAACCGACGGCGTTCCCGCGGACGCGAAGGTGGTGGACCGCTTCACGCTGAATGAAGGCCTGCTGGGCAGGGTCGCATCAAGCCGCGAACCGGCAATAATCACCGACGTACCCATCGAGTATCTGACTATTGGGTCTGCAATGGGGCAGGACAAGCCCCGCCATCTGGTCATTTCGCCCGCGGTCACCGACGGCGCCGTGCATGGCGTGGTGGAACTGGGGTTCTTTCAACCGGTGGGCGAAGACGTATTGCCCTTCCTGCAAGAGGCGTCGGCGTCGATCGGCGTCGCCTTGCGCTCCGCTCGGCTGCGTGCTGCGCTGCAAAATCTATTGGAAGAAACCCAGCGGCAGTCGGAAGAACTTCAAGCGCAAAGTGAAGAACTGCGCGTGTCCAACGAAGAACTCGAGGAGCGCGGACGGGCGCTTCAGGAGTCTCAGAGCCGTCTTGAACAACAACAGGTCGAGCTGGAGCAAACCAATTCACAGCTGGAGCAGCAGGCGCAGCAGCTGGCCGCTCAGCAAGAAGTTCTCGAACGTTCCAATGCTGCGGTCGCATTGAAGGCGCGAGAGCTCGAACGGGCAAGCCGCTACAAATCGGACTTCCTTGCCAACATGTCGCATGAACTCAGAACGCCGCTCAATTCATTGCTGATCCTGTCCAAGTTGCTGGGTGACAATCCCGGCGGCAACCTCACCGATGAACAGGTCAAATACGCCCACACCATTCGATCGTCGGGCGAAGATTTGCTTACCTTGATAAACGATATCCTGGACCTGTCCAAGATCGAGGCGGGGCACGTCCAGATGCGTCCCGGAGGCGTTACGCTTGAAGCCTTAAGCGCCGGCATGCGGCAGGTCTTCCAGCCCATCGCCGATGAGCGCGGCCTGCGCTTCAATATCCGCGGCATGGGCCGCTGCCCTCCGACGATCATCACTGACGGCCAACGTCTCGAACAGATCCTGAAAAACCTGCTGTCCAACGCGTTCAAGTTCACTGAAGCCGGTAGCGTCGAGCTGTCCATGACTTGCGACGGCGACGACCGCATCAGCTTTGCAGTAACCGACTCTGGCATCGGCATTGCCGAAGATAAGTTGCGCGAAATCTTCGATGCGTTCCAGCAAGCAGACAGCACGATCGACCGCAAATACGGTGGCACGGGGCTGGGGCTTTCTATCTCGCGCGAACTGGCGCGTCTGCTGGGTGGAAGCATCACGGTCTCCAGCACGGTGGGCGAAGGCAGCCGTTTTACCTTGTCTATTCCTCTGACCTACGATCCGGCCCTGATCGCGCCTCGGCCCAAGACGGCATCCCAAAGCATCGAAGGGCCGACGGCCATCCCACGCCCTACCGTCCAGAAAACACAAGCGCCGGTTCGCAGAATCACGGACGACCGCGACAGCCTGGATAACACCGCGCGGGTACTGCTCGTCATCGAAGATGACACTGCCTTTGCCAGCATCGTCCGGGACCTGGCGCGGGAGATGGATTTCCGGTGCCTGGTCGCGGCCTCCGCAAAGGAAGCCCTCGATCTGGCGTCCCAACATCAGCCGCACGCCATCGTGCTTGATGTCGGTCTGCCCGACCAATCCGGCCTCGCCCTGCTCGACCAGCTAAAAGGGAATATAAAAACGCGACACATCCCCGTACATGTCGTGTCCGCGCACGACCATGCCCATACCGCGCTGTCGCTGGGCGCTATTGGGTATCTCGTCAAACCGGTCAGGCGCGAAGACCTCGCCCGAGTGCTCGATACGCTTGCCGCGAAGTCCGACTCTGCCGTGCGGCGCGTGCTCATCGTCGAAGACGATCCGGTTCAACGTGAAGCCGTGGCAAAGCTGCTGGCATCCGGAGACGTCGAGACCGTGGGCGTCGGCACCGCCGCAGAATGCCTGGAGCGCCTGTCAAACGAAACATTCGACTGCATGGTGCTCGACCTCACCTTGCCGGACACGTCCGGCTTTACGCTGCTGGAAACCTTGAGCCAGGACGACAACCCGCTGTTCCCACCCGTCATCGTCTACACGGGACATGAATTGTCGGCCGACGACGAGCAACGCCTGCGCCGCTATTCGGACTCCATCATCATCAAGGGCGCCCGCTCGCCGGAGCGTTTGCTGGACGAGGTCTCGCTGTTTCTGCACCAGGTGGTAACCGATCTGCCCCCCGAGCACCAAAGAATGATTCAGAAGGCGCGCAACCGCGATACCCTGCTTGAAGGGCGCCGTATTTTGGTGGTCGAAGACGACGTGCGCAACGTCTATGCGCTCACCAACGTCCTGGAGCCGCGCGGCGCGAGCATCGAGGTGGCGCGCAACGGCCGAGAGGCCATCGAGGCTCTCGACAAGTCGGCAAGCCCGGCCGGAAAGCCAATCGACCTCGTACTCATGGACGTGATGATGCCCGTCATGGACGGCCTGACGGCAACGCGCGAAATCCGCAAGGACGAACGCTGGAAGAAGCTTCCGATCATCGCATTGACCGCCAAGGCCATGTCCGACGATCAACAGCGCTGCATCGATGCCGGTGCAAACGACTACATGGCAAAGCCGCTTGACTCGGACAAACTGCTGTCCCTGGTGCGAGTCTGGATGCCGAGATAAGCCCATGCCAGACATCATCGAGGACATCGAGATTCGCTTGCTACTCGAAGCGCTCCATCAGCGGTATCACTATGATTTTCGCAGCTACGCGCGCGCTTCGGTCAAGCGACGCCTGCGACAGGCACGCGAACAATTGGGCTTCGAGAATTTCTCTTCGATGCAGGAAAGCTTGTTGCACGACGCAAGCATGCTGTCGCGCTTGCTTCCCTACCTGACCATTCAGGTCAGCGAGATGTTCCGCGACCCCTCTTATTTCCGCGCGATCCGTGAAAAGGTGGTGCCGCTGTTGCGGACTTATCCGTCTCTGAAGTTATGGATTGCCGGATGCGGCGCAGGCGAAGAACTTTACTCTTTTGTCATTCTATTTCGAGAAGAAGGGCTCGAAGACCGCACATTGTTCTACGCCACCGATATCAGCTCGGAGGCTCTGGACCGCGCCGCCAGCGGCATTTATTCCTTGGACCGGATCAAATCCTTCACGGAGAATCACCGGATGTCCGGCGGAAAATCGTCGTTGTCGGACTTTTACAGCACAGCCTACGGCAACGCGATTTTCGATAAGAGTCTGCGCAAACGCGTGGTGTTTTCGGATCACAGCCTGGTCACCGACGCCGTATTCGGCGAAATGAACCTTATTTCGTGCCGCAACGTGCTCATATATTTTGATCGTGAACTGCAGGACCGCGCGATCGGTCTGTTTCGCGATGCGCTGCCCCGCCACGGGTTTCTGGGCCTTGGCGCCAAGGAAAGTCTGCGGTTTTCGCGTCACGCCGAAGCGTTCAGTGAGTTCGTGCGCGAGGAAAAAATCTATCAGAGGCGCGAGCCATGAGCGTTTCCAACCCCAGTGCCGTCGTCATCGGGGCGTCAGCCGGCGCCATTCAGGCCCTGTCCGAAATCCTGCCCGCGCTGCCCGCCGATTTCCCGCTTCCAATACTGGTCGTCGTGCATGTGCCCGCCGACCGCAACAGCATGCTGGCTTCGCTATTCGAAAGCAAATGTCGGATGGCGGTTCGCGAGGCGGAAGACAAAGAGCCCGCGCTTGGCGGCGTCATCTATTTTGCCCCCGCAGGCTATCACCTGCTCGTCGAGGCGGAAGGCACACTGTCCTTGTCGAACGATGAAGAAGTGATGTATTCGCGCCCGTCGATTGACGTATTGTTTGAAAGCGCGGCAGACGCCTATGGCTCGGCGGTCATCGGAATAATACTGACCGGCGCCAATAGCGATGGGGCGAAGGGTTTGAAAGCCATTGAGGCCGCGGGCGGCGCGGTACTGGTACAAGACCCCGCGACCGCGTGCGCAAGCGCAATGCCCCTTGCGGCGCTATCGGCTTGCGTATCCGCGCGAGCCTGTTCGCTTAAGCAGATTGTAAACTTTCTCGTGAAGGAGCACGAAAAATGACAAACCCGACGAAGCCCGTTCATTTTCTGCTGGTGGACGATCTCGAGGAAAATCTGCTGTCACTGGAGGCTCTGCTCAAGCGCGAAGGCCTGGTCATGCTCAAGGCCAAATCGGGCGACGAGGCGTTGGAACTGCTCTTGCAGCACGATGTCGCGCTGGCACTGCTCGATGTACAAATGCCCGACATGGACGGTTTCGCGCTCGCTGAATTCATGCGAGGAAGCGAGCGTACCCGTCACATTCCCATCATTTTCGTCACGGCGGGCTCCGGCGACACTCAGCGCCGTTTTCGCGGTTACGAGGCCGGCGCCGTCGACTTCATTCAGAAGCCTATCGAGGCCGACATCTTGCGCAGCAAGGCCAACGTGTTCTTCGACCTGTATCAACAGCGCAGGCAGATTTCCCTGCAGCGCGATGAACTCAGAGCCGTGTCCGAGGCCTTGCGCGAAGCCGATCGCCGCAAGGATCAGTTCCTGGCTATGCTCGGTCACGAACTACGCAACCCCATCACCGTTTTCAATCTGGGGGTCGAGCTGCTGAAGCAACCCAGAACCCCCGAAGACGCCGAGGCAATACGGGCCCGGATGGAACGGCAAGTTCAACATCTTCTGCGTCTCGTCGACGACCTGCTCGACATCGCGCGCATCAGCGGCGGCAAAATTTCGCTGCACAAAGAGCGCGTCGAGCTGAAAACAATTCTGCACTCGGCGATCGAGTCCAGCCGGCCGAATCTCGACGCTGCGGAGCACTCATTCACCGCTCATTTTCCCTCCGAGCCTGTCTGGCTCCATGCCGACCACACCCGGCTCGCTCAGGTCGTATCGAATTTGCTCAACAACGCCGCTAAATATACGCCGCGTGGCGGCACGGTTACGCTTGCGGCGCGCAGCCACTCGGGCTTTGCGGAAATCGAAGTGAAGGACGACGGCATTGGCATTCCGCAAGACATGCAAGCCGGCATCTTCGAGATTTTTTCTCAGGTGGCCGAGCACCGGAAGCAATCTGCAGGAGGTTTGGGCGTGGGCCTTGCGCTGGTGCAGCAGCTCATTGCCTTGCATGACGGCTCCGTCGAGGTCGAAAGCGAAGGCCGCGGGCGCGGCAGCACCTTCGTGGTCAGGATTCCGCTGGAGGGCACGCGCGGCGGCCGGTCCGGCCCCGCGCCAGATGCCGCGCTGGCCCAAGACGGCCCGGACGTGACCACCTTCGATTCCGGCACTGGCCAAGGGCGGTGAAACCGCCTGGCCGGGTACGCCGGCCAGGGGCTCATCCCAGCTTGTCAAGCAAGCGCCTCAGTTCCTCTTGTTCCTTTTGGCTGAGCGCCGCACTGATGCGCAGGTCGTGCTCGCGTATGGCCTGCGTAACCGCCTGAAGCGCCAACGCACCCTCCGGCGTCAAGCCTAGCGAGTGCGCGCGCTTGTCGCTCTGCGAGGCGCCGCGGGCGACGTAGCCCAGCTTTTCCAGGGAATTCACGACCTCGACCGCGCCGGATCGAGCGATGCCCATGGCGCGGGCCAGCTCCGTCAGTTTCATGCCGGCGTTGTTGCCGATGAGCGTCATGGCGGAAAAGCGAGGCGGCGTGATGGACCAGGATCCGAGCGCATCCAGGAAGTCCTGGTAAATGCGGATTTGCGCCCTGCGCAGGCAGTAGCCGACAAGCTCGTCGAGCACACCGTAGTCCACGCCCGGCACTTGCGCATTGAAGGGCTCGCCGCGCTGATCGGGACGGCGATTGTTGGGACGGGAACTCAATTTTCTGCTCACGGCATGTCCTGCGCACAATAGGGCAATAACCATATCAGAATGTCGGGTTTATCCGTATAGGCATATCCCCCGACCAGATTGTTATGATACATAACAAATAATCGAGGAGGCATACGCTTGAAAGTCATCATCGCGGGCGCCGGCATCGGCGGCCTTACCCTGGCGCTCATGCTGGAACGACGCGGCATCGCTTGCGAGCTTTATGAAAGCGTGCGCGAGATCAAGCCGCTGGGTGTGGGCATCAATCTGCTGCCGCATGCCGTCAACGAGCTCGAGCAACTTGGCATGGTGGACACGCTTGCACAAAGCGCCGTGGCCACTTCCGCGCTGCACTACTACAACCAATATGGGCAGGCCATCTGGCAGGAAGCGCGCGGCCTGGCGGCGGGCTATCCGGTGCCGCAGCTGTCCATCCATCGCGGCGAACTGCAGTTGCTGCTCGCCGACGCGGTGCGCGCGCGCCTGGGCGATGGCTGCCTGCACACCGGCATGTGCTTCCAGTCCTTCAGCCAGGATGCCCATGGCGTGACCGTCAACTTCCTGGATCGCAACGCCGATCAGGTTCGCCAGGTGCGCGGCGACGTGCTCATCGGCGCCGACGGCATCCATTCGGCGCTGCGGCGACAGTTCCATCCCGAGGTCGACAAACTGCGCTTTTCGGGACGCATGCTGTGGCGTGCCACCACGGAGGCCCCACCCTATCTGGATGGCAAGACGATGTTCATGGCCGGCCACCAGGACCAGAAATTCGTGTGCTATCCGATTTCCGAGCCACTGCGCCGGCAAGGCCGTTCGCTCATCAACTGGATCGCCGAGCTGCGCGTACCCGAGCGGGACCTGCCCGCCACCGACTGGAACCAGGAAGTCGATGCGTCGGTGTTCGCGGCGCGATTCTCGGACTGGCGCTGGGACTGGATCGACATCCCGGACATCATCCGCAAGGCACCCGCCATCTACGAATTCCCTTTGGTCGACAAGGATCCGCTGCCGAAATGGACCCTCGGACGCGCCACTCTGTTGGGAGATGCCGCGCATCCCATGTATCCCATCGGTTCGAACGGGTCGGCGCAAGCCATACTGGATGCGCGTTGCCTGGCCGACCGTCTGGCCGAAGCGCAAGCGCGGACACCGGCCGGCATCGAGCTCGCCCTGCTCGAATACGAAGCGGAACGCTTGCCGGCAACCGCCGGCATCGTCCTGCGCAACCGCCTGAACGGTCCGGAGCAAGTCATGCAGCTCGCCCATGAGCGCGCGCCCCAAGGTTTTCATCATATCCACGACGTCATCCCGGACACCGAACTGAACGGCATTGCGGCGCGCTACAAGCGGGTCGCGGGCTTCGATCCCAAGGCACTGAAAAAGCCATGAATACTCTTGCCACCGCCCCCGGGCTGGAACACCTTGCAACCTTGATCGTGGACGTCGCCGCTCCGATTGAAGTGGGTGAAACGCCCGGCGGGAAGCGGCGCGTCATTCCCATTGTCGGCGGCACCGTGAAAGGCCGCGAGCTTACCGGCACCATTCTGCCGGGCGGCGCCGACTTCCAATCCATACGCTCGCCCGAGTTCACCGATATTCACGCACGCTATGTGATCGAAACCGAACAAGGGGAAACCGTCTATGTCGAAAACACCGGGATACGGACGGGATCCGCCCAGGACATTGCAGCCCTGGCTCAAGGCATACCGGTTGATCCGGCGCGCATTTATTTTCGCAGCTATCCCCGTTTCGAAACCGCAGCTCCCCGGCTGCAATGGCTCAATACGCATCTGTTCGTAGGCACCGGCGCGCGCCACCCTGACCGCGTCGAACTCAACTTCTTTCTGATCCGCTGACTGATCCAATAAAACAAACAGGAGACCCATCCATGAAGCCCACATTCCTCGGCAAGCTGGTATTCACGGCCTGCATGGCAATTCCGCTATCCGCGCTCGCGGCGAGCTGGCCCGAGCAGCCCATACGATTGACGGTGGGCTTTCCCGCCGGCACCGGTCCCGACATCGTCGCCCGCAGCGTCGGCGACCAGCTGTCCAAGGAGATCGAGCAATCCGTGGTCGTCGAGAACAAAGCGGGCGCAGGCGGGCAGATCGCCGCGCAATCGGTGGCCACCAGCACGCCCAACGGATATTCCATCTTGCTCGGCGAGGTGGGCTCCATCAGCATTTCGCCCGAAACCACCTCCACGCTTTCGTACAAGCCGCAGAAAGACTTCGCGCCCATCACCGAGGCGGTCCGTGCCAACTTCGTGCTCGTCACGCCGGCCGACTCGCCCTACAAGAGCTTGAAGGATTTCGTGGACAACGCGCGCAAGAATCCGGAAAAATTCAATATGGCGACCTTCGGCGCCGGCACGCCAGGCCATTTTGGCGCGGAAATGCTGGCCGAGGCCGGCGGCTTCAAGATCGAGCCGGTGCACTATCGCTCGACGGGCGATGCCGTCACCGCCATCGTCAGCGGCCAGGTGCAGGCAGCCTTCATCACGACCGCCATGGCGGCTCCCCAATTGGCCGGCGGCAAGATGCGCGCCCTGGCCATCACGGGCTCGGAACGCACCAAGATGCTGGGCGACATCCCGACCTTCAAGGAACAGGGCATGCCCTCGGTCAACTTCGGTGCCTGGTTCGCTTTCTTCGCGCCGGCCGGCGCGTCCGACGCGGTCCTGGACACGCTGAACCAGAAGATCGTTGCCGCGCTCAAGCATGAGCAAGTTCGGACGACACTGGAAAACGCCGGCTTCGTCATCACGGCATCTTCGCGAGATCAGTTGAAAGAGCTGCTGGTTTCCGAACAGAAGACCTGGTCTGAAGTGGTCAAGAAAACCGGATTCAAGATCAACTGAACGACGCAGCGACCCGAAAGCGGCCGCGCGATCGGGGGTCCGGCCCGGCATGCTGCTCGGGCCGAACAGCATGCCAGGGCCCGCCACCCTAAAAGGCCCTGGAGAACAGATTGTGCTGTATCTGTTCCAGGTGCTCGACCAGCAGCCGGCGCGCCAGGACCGCGTCGCGGTCCTTCAAGGCCTCGACCATCGCGCGGTGCTGGACCTCGTACTGGCGTCGTGTTTCGGGCGTGAGCGAAATGCGTTTCAGCCTGCCCCATTCGCCTTGCTCTCTGACCTTGTTGGTGAGATCCATGACCTGCACGAAGAAGCTGTTGTGGGTGGCATGCGCAAAAGAACGGTGCAGGGCTTCGTCCCAATGCTCGAATTCTTCGATGCTGCCCGCCGCCTCGGACTGCTCGAGGCAGTGGAACATTTCGTGGAAGTCTGCCGCGGTGGCATTTTGCACGATCAGTCCCGGCATGAGGGGCTCGATCAGCAGGCGTGCCACCATGAGCTCGGCCGGGCTGGTGTGCACCGGCCCGGACTGGGGCTCGGGCCGCGATTGGCGCAGCGCTTCGGCCTGCGCCGACACAAAAGTACCGCTGCCCACGGTCTGGGTAATCAGGCCTTGTTCACGGAAATGCGCAAGCACGCGCCGTACGGAGCCGCGTGAAATGCCGAAGCGCTCGCTGAGTTCGCGCTCGGGCGGCAGTTTCACCCCTTGCCGCAAGCCGCCTTCGGACATCTCCTTCAACAAATGATCGGAAAGCGCGCGGATGCCCTCCGCCCGTGCTCCGCGTACGGCAAAACGTTCCTGCACTGGCGGCTCCTTGTATGAAATTGCCCTTATTCTACTAAATTGAACCAATTGGTCAATATTTCAGCCGAAAAACTGAATTTTTAGATCCAATTTGGTCTTATTTTTGTGCTACATTACCGCCATTGGCTCACAACATACAGGAAGCAATATGAAACTCGCTACTCTAAAGCTCAATGGCGGCTCGGCAGTATGCCTGATAGATGCCGACAAGCAACGCTACTGGCCTCTCTCCGACCTCGTTCCCGGGTTCGAATCTAACATGCACCAGTTGGTACAAAACTTTGACCAGATCCGTGCCCAGATTCAGCCGCGCGGCGAAGGGCAAGCGCTGGATGCCTCCCTGCTTCTTGCGCCCATCGAACGCCCGTTCCGCAACGTATTCTGCGTCGGCCGCAATTATCACGCGCATGCCAAGGAACTTTCCAGTTCGGTCTTCAAGGATAACGACAAGAACGTGCAGTCCTGGCCCATCGTCTTCACCAAGGTGCCCGAATCCGTGGTCGGCCCGAACGATGCCGTGGAATTGCCCCAGGGCGTATCCGAGCAAATCGACTACGAGGCCGAATTGGCCATCGTCATCGGCAAAGGCGGCAAGAATATCTCTCGTGCCGATGCCATGAGCCATGTCTTCGGCTACACCATCGTCAACGACGTGACCGCCCGCGACGTGCAGATGCGCCACCAGCAATGGGACATGGGCAAGTCCTTCGACACCTTCTGCCCCATGGGCCCCTGGGTCGTCACGGCCGATGAGCTCGACGGCAGCAACACACGAGTCCGCTGCTGGGTGAATGGCGAACTTCGCCAGGATGGCGCCACGCCCGACCTGATTTTCGACTTGCCCTCGCTGATCGAAACCTGCTCACGCGGCATCACGCTATATCCCGGCGACATCATCGCCACCGGCACGCCCGCCGGGGTCGGCATGGGCCTGAATCCGCCGCAATACCTGAAGACCGGCGACGTGGTCCGCATCGAGATCGACGGTATCGGCGTGTTGGAAAACACATTCAAGTAAGCAAGCGAATTCCGCATCCGGAGGAGACTCATGAACGCATCACCCCTTTACAGGCCGGCCGGCGCAGTGGCATGGCTGAAGACCGTCTGCGCCTTGGCGGCGCTGACGCTGTCCAGCCATGCGCTGGCGCAGTATCCCGAGCGCCCCATCACCATGGTCGTGCCCTTCCCGCCCGGAGGCGTGGCCGACACGGTCGCGCGGCCGGTGGCCGATGCATTGTCCAGGGAACTGGGCCAAAGCGTGGTCATCGAGAACAAGGCGGGCGCCGGCGGTGCCATCGGCATCGGTTCCGCCGCCAACGCGAAGCCCGATGGCTACACCATATTGCTCAGCCTGTCGTCCATTTCCATCCTGCCCGAGGCCGACAAGATTCTCGAGCGCAAGGCGGCTTTCCAGCTCGACCAGTTCAAGCCCATCGGCCGCATCACGGCGGACCCGACCGTCCTGGTCGTCCGTGCCGACGCGCCCTGGAAAACCGCCAAGGAATTCATCGAAGACGCCCGCAAGAACCCGGAAGACATCACCTATGGCAGTTCGGGCATCTACGGGACGATGCACGTGCCCATGGAAATGCTCGCACAGGCATCGGGCGTGAAGCTCTCGCACATTCCTTATACGGGCGCGGGCCCGGCGGTGGCGGCCCTGTTGGGCGGTCACGTACAAGCCCTTGCAACCGGACCGGCCAGCGCGCTTCAGCAGATCAAGGCCGGCAAGCTGCGCGCTCTGGCGCATTGGGGCGACAAGCCGCTGGACTCCATGCCCGATGTCCCCAGCCTGAGCTCCCTGGGCTACGACGCCAAGTTCATCCAATGGTCGGGCGTGTTCGTTCCCGCGGCCACGCCGCCTGAGGCCATCGACACGCTCAGCGCCGCGGTGCAAAAGATCGCAGCCAACCCCGACTTCCAGAAGACCATGCTCGGAACCGGCAGTCCGCTCGACTTCCAGAACGCCGCCGATTTCGACGCCTACTGGAAGGCGGACTCGCAATCGATCGCCAAGGCCGTTCAGAAAATGGGCAAGGTCGACTGAGTCAACCCGCCATGGCCGGCACCGCGTGGCCGGCCAGCCGGGGCAATACCCGCTTGGCATTCGCGGCGGTGGCGAACACGACCTCTTCGCGGCTTACCTCCCGGACTTCCGCCAGCGACTGCGCAATTCGTCCCACCTGAGCCGGCTCGTTGCGCGCCGCCGGCTTTCCGGGACCGCCCAGCCAGGCCGGCGGAATGTCGGGCGCATCCGTTTCAAGCACCAGATCGCGCAGCGGCACCTGCCGGGCAATCCGGCGTATCTGCAGCGCCCGCGTGAACGTCATGGCGCCGCCCATGCCCAGCGCGAAGCCATGTTCGATGAACAGCTTCGCCTGTTGCAAACTGCCGTTGAAGGCGTGCGCAATGCCGCCTATCAAGGGTCTGCGCCGCAAATGCTTCAAAAGCAGGTCCTGGGAACGCCTTACGTGCAATAGCACCGGCAACCCGTAACGCTGCGCCAAGTCGAGTTGGGCGCTGTAGAAGCGCTCCTGTTTCTCGCGCATGGCATCTTCCTTGAGCGCCGGTAGGAAAAAATCCAGGCCGATTTCCCCGATGGCGATGAAGCGTGAATCTTCCAGGTTTTCCTGGATGCAGGACTCCAGGCGCTCCAGGTCGTGATCCTGAGCATGCGGCACGCAGATGGGATGTATGCCCAGCGCGTAAGTGCCGCCCTTGAAAGAATGCGCCAGCGACCGCACGGCATCGAAGTTGCCGGTGTCGATGGCGGGAATGATGATGGCACTGACTCCAGCCGCTCCGGCGCGCTCTATGACTTCCTTGCGGTCGTGCGCGAACTCTGCCGCGTCAAGGTGGCAATGCGTATCGATCAACATAGGACCCCTCTTCTAGGACAGTGGCAACGGCGGTGTCTCGGGATCGACCAAGCGTCCTTTTTCCATGGCCAGTTGCCGATGGGCCAGCGCGGCGAGCGCCGGATCGTGGGTCACGATAGCAAATGCCGTACCGAACTCCCGGTTCACGCGCCGCAGCAGCTCGAACATGCTTTCCGCCGTGTACCGGTCCAGGTTGCCGGTCGGTTCGTCGGCCAATATGCAGCGCGGCCGCGTCACCAGGGCGCGGGCCAGTGCCACCCGCTGCCGTTCGCCGCCGGACAGTTGGCCCGGGTAATGATCGATGCGCTCGGCAAGGCCCACCTGCTCCAGCACCGCCTGGGCCTGCTCGCGCGCCGCCTTGCGGCTTTCGCGCCGCACGATCAGCGGCATGGCCACGTTGTCCAGCGCCGAGAACTCGGCGAGCAGGTGGTGGAACTGGTAGACGAAGCCCAGGTTGCGATTGCGCAACTGGCTGCGCTGCTTCTCTGACAAGCCCTTGACGGGCTCGCCATTGATGAAAACCGAGCCCGAAGTGGGGCGATCAAGCAAACCCAGGGTATGCAGCAGGGTGCTCTTGCCCGATCCGGAGGCGCCGACGATGGCCACCATTTCGCCCTGGTCAACATGCAAGCTTACGTCGCGCAACACGGGAACCTCGCGGCCGCCTTCCTGATAGGTCTTGACGAGATTGCGGGCGCTGAGCGCGTGCACTGGCAAGGAATCAGTCATGGCGCAATACCTCGGCGGGCTGAAGGCTGGACGCGCGCCAGCTGGGATACAAGGTTGCCAGCAGGGACAGCACCAGGGATGTCAAGGCCACGACGACGATGTCGCTGACCTGGGGGTTGGACGGCAATTCGCTGATGAAATAGATTTGCTGGGGCAGGAATTGCACGCCCAGCATGCGTTCGATGAGCGGCACGATCACATCGATGTTGTAGGCGACCAGCATGCCGAAGCCCACCCCCAGCAAAGTGCCCACGACCCCGATCAACGATCCCTGCACCAGGAAGATGCGGGCGATTTCCCGCGGCGTCGCGCCTATCGTGCGCAAGATGGCAATGTCGGACCGCTTGTCCTTGACCGCCATGACCAGGGACGAAAGCAGGTTGAAGGCGGCGACCGCCACGATCAGCGCCAGGATCAGGAACATCATGCGTTTTTCGGTCTGCACGGCGGCAAACCAGGTGCGGTTGTTCTGCGTCCAGTCCTGCGCATGGACATAAGGCGGAAGCAGCCCGCCCAACTCGCGCGCGACAAGAGGCGCCTGCTGCATGTCTGTAATGCGCAGACGCACGCCGCTCGAGCCGCTGTCGCGAAAAACTTTCGCGGCGTCTTCGACATCGATGAAGGCAAGCGAGGCATCGTATTCGTAATAGCCCGAGGAAAAAATGCCGCCTACCGTGAACTGGCGCATGCGCGGCGTGAATCCGGCCGGCGATATCGAGCCTTGCGGCGCCAGAAGCAGCACGGTGTCGCCCACGCCGACGCCCAGGCTGGCCGCAAGCTGGTTGCCCAGCACCACCGAGAACCCTCCGGGCTTGAGCGCGTCAAGGCGGCCCGAGACCATCTGGCCGGCAATGTCGGACACGGCCCCTTCGGCCGCTGGATCGATGCCGCGCACCTGCACGCCGGCCAAGGTTTCCCCACGCACGATCATGCCTTGCGCCGCCACGAACGGCGCGGTACCGCGGACCGCCGGATTCTTGGAGGCGATGTCCGCGATCTGGCGCCATTGTGACAAGGCATCGTCGGCCGACACCCTGGGCACATAGAGCTCTATGTGAGGCAGCACCGACAGCATGCGGTCCCGAACCTGGGTCTGGAACCCGTTCATGACCGACAACACGACGATGAGCGCCGCAACGCCCAATGCTATGCCCGCCATGGAACTGGCCGCGATGAACGACACGAAGCGGTCGCCGCGCCCTCCTCGCCGCCTGGACCGCGCCAGGCCTGCGTACCGGGCCCCTATCCACCATTCATAAGACATTATTCAAGCCACCGTTTCCCATTAACACTACAATTCAGGAATGCGAATCGTACTACCAGGCGCTCTGCCGGATCCGCGCGAAGCGCGCGAACTGATCCCATATCTTCAAAAAACCGCCCCTACCCTGTTCGGATGGCTGGAACATGCTCAGGCTCGCATCCTGGACGCCGATCCCGCCGGAACAGGCTGCACGCCGTTCGAGTACTGGCAGTTGCGGGCCCGCGGCTTCGAGCCGGAAGATGGACAGAATTTTGCCACAGGGCTCGGCCCCATGCGGGCATCGGCGTTGCAAAATGCTTCTGTCGCGCCCGACGACGCGGTGTGGCTGGCCGAACTGGTGCATGTCTCGCCGTCGCGCGACGGTGCGGCGCTGCTGCCTGCCCGTGAATTGTCCATCACTCATGAACAAAGTGTAGCCTTGTTCGCTTCCGTGCGCGAAAGCTTCGCCGACGCCGGTTTCATGCTGCACGAGACGGACGGCGATTTCTGGCGTGTGGAATTGCCTGATTCGTTCAGGCCGCAGTGTGCAAGCCCGGTCCTGGTCAGCCTGACGTCGGTGAATGACTGGTGGCCGCAAGGCATGGACGCGCGCCCATGGCGCAAGCTCGTCAACGAAGTGCAGATGCTGTGGTTCGATCATCCGGTCAATCAGCAACGCTACCAGCAAGGGCTGCTGCCGGTGAACAGCCTGTGGCTGTACGGAGGCGGCCGGCCCGAGCAGCTTCGCTCGGCGCCATCCGACGTCCAGGTGCACGGCACGCTGCTGGCCGCGTCCGTCGCACAAGACTGGGCAGGCTGGATCGCAGCGCTGGGCGAGCTCGAAGCCGGCGTTTTCCTGCCGCTGGCCCGTCACGAAACGCCAAAGCTGGTGCTGACCGGCAGAACCCGGCTGGTCGAACTCGAGACCGCCCGATGGAACAAATGGAAACAATGGCTGCCCGGCAGCCGCGAAGCATGGAGAAAATGGTGGTCACCCCCCAACTGAGTACCCGGACGGTCAATCACGCGGCCGCCAAAGCGCTTGAAGAGGCAGGCGTACATCCCCTGCTCTCTCGCCTGTGGGCGGCGCGCGGGGTCGAATGCGCGGAAGATCTTTTACTGAATTGGGCCGCGATGATACCGCCGGGCCGCCTTACCCAGGCCGAGCATGCGGCCAAGGTACTGGCCGATGCCATCCAGGCACAGAAGAAACTGCTCATCATTGCCGACTACGACTGCGATGGCGCCACGGCCTGCGCCGTGGGCCTGCGTGCCCTGCGCGGCATGGGTGCCCGCGTGGATTTCCTGGTACCGAACCGGTTCGAAACCGGCTACGGGCTTTCGCCCGCCGTGGTCGAACTGGCCGTCCAGCATCCGTCGGGCAAGCCGGACATGCTGATCACGGTGGACAACGGCATCGCCAGCGTGGATGGCGTGGATGCGGCCCGTGACGCCGGCATGGACGTCGTGATCACGGATCACCACCTGCCCGGAGACGAATTGCCGCGGGCGCTGGCCATCGTCAATCCCAATCAGCCCGGCTGCGGTTTTCCTTCCAAGAACCTGGCCGGCGTGGGCGTGATTTTCTACCTGATGCTGGCCCTGCGTTCCGAATTGCGCCGGCGCGAGGTCTTCCCATCGGACGGCGGGCCGCGCCTGGATCAATTGGCCGACCTGGTGGCCCTGGGCACGGTGGCCGACGTGGTGAAGCTGGACGCCAATAATCGCCTGCTGGTCACGCAGGGGCTGCAGAAGATGCGCGGCGGCCGCATGCAGGCGGGCATTCGCGCCCTGTTCGCCGTCGCGGGACGCGAGCCCCGGCAGGCCAACGGCTTCGACCTGGGCTTCGCCATCGGTCCTCGCATCAATGCCGCCGGCCGCCTGGCCGACATGAGCCTGGGCATCCATTGCCTGACCACGGACGACGAGTCCCTGGCGCTGCGGCTCGCGCGCGAACTGGACGCCATGAACCATGAACGGCGCGGCATCGAGGCGACCATGCGCGAAGAAGCCCTGGCCTCCCTGGAGGCCGCCTCGCCGACCGTCGGCGCAAGCGTGTGCGTCTATCATCCCGATTGGCATCAAGGGGTGGTGGGACTGGTGGCATCCCGCCTGAAGGAAACATACTGGCGCCCCACGCTCGCCTTCGCGCGCTCGGACACCGGCGAACTGCGCGGATCGGGCCGTTCCATCCCGGACGTACACCTGCGCGACGTGCTGGATCTCGTGTCGAAGCGGCATCCGGGCACCATCTTGAAATTCGGCGGCCACGCCATGGCCGCGGGCCTGACCCTGCGCGAAGAAGCCTATGCGCTGTTCACGCAAGGATTCGATCAGGCCGTACGCGAACTGAGCGGCAAAAGCAGCTTCGATCCGGTCATCGAAACCGACGGGTCGCTGGAAACAGGCTACGCCAATGCCGACGTGGCCGGACTGCTCCAGCAACAAGTCTGGGGCGCCGGCTTCCCGCCGCCCATCTTCCGCGATACCTTCTACGTCAGGCAGCAACGCCTGCTGAAGGACAAGCATCTGAAGCTCAGCCTGGAACGCGGCCACCAGCGCTTCGATGCAATCTGGTTCAATCGCGCCGAAATGCTGCCCGAAACCGTCGACGCCGCCTATCGGCTCGACCAGAACGTGTGGAACGGAACGGTGTCGGCGCAATTGATCATCGAATACGCCTGCGGGGCCTAGCCTGTGCAGGGGACATGGGGTCAGACCCCGTACGGGGTCTGACCCCTTGGCAAGAATCATGGAGTCGGACCCCTTGGCGCAAGAATCATGGGGTCAGACCCCGTACGGGGTCTGACCCCTCAGGCGCAGGCAGGGTCGCCAGCAGCAAGCCCGCCAGCGCCATCGCGAACGCCAGCAACTGCATGGTGCTGAATGTCTCGCCCAGCACCGCCACGCCCACCAAGGCGGCGCCGACGGGCAGCATGACGGTGAAGACACCGGCCCGCGAAGCGGGAACCGACTTCAGTCCGGTCATCCACAGCCATACCGTCCATACGCTGGCAGCCAGCCCATAGAACAGCAGCGACAGCCACATCGTCAAGGGAACAGCGAAGAAATCGAAGCTAGCGGCCGCATACAGGCCCAAGGGCGTCATCAGCACGAATCCCCATAGATTGATGACGGCGCTGATGCGCTTCGGCCCCATCACCGCCGTCAGCCGCTTGCCGATGACGGCGTACGACGCTTCGCAGAGCACGGCACCGAAGATCAGCAGGTTGCCCAGCCAGGCCAGGTCGTCGGATTTCGCGGAAGCCGGCAACGAAGCGCCGCCGGGCTGCCCTTGTGCGAGGGAAAGTATCAGCATGCCGAGCCCTCCGAAGACAACGGCGGTCCATATCCGCCAGCCGATGCGTTCCTTGAGGAAGATCCAGCTCAGCAGCGCCACGGCGGCCGGGATGAAAGACAGTATGACGCCGGCGGAAACCACGGAGGTCAGACTGACACCGGCCAGCATGCACAAGGTGAACAGGAAATTGCCAAGGAAGGATTCCAGAAAAATCAGCCATCGCGTGCGCAACGCGAGTGCAGGCTCGTGGGCCGGCTTCCGTATCCAGCGCAGCATGGCCACGCCGCCGATGCCAAAGCGAAGCCAACCCAGCAGAAATACCGGAAACACGGCCGCGAGGGGTTTGCTGAGCGCCACGTAGGCTCCTACCAGCGACATGCTGAGCGCCAGGCAGCCGTAGGCGGCCAGACGGGTTGCGGGAACGGACTGATGCTTTAGCAACGTGTTTTTTCCAAAAATATCATAAGCGTACAATACGAATCGACCGCCATCGCACCGGTCCTACACGGACCGCGTCCCCGGCCGGCGCATGATCTGCGCGGCACCGGCAGACAGCACGACACCCCGCTGTTGCTTGCCACACGGCGGCCTATCAAGGCAGCCGCCTTCGTGCCAGGCGCGCACCCGCCAGCGTGCCGCCATGCTCTCCGCAATATACCAACCAAGGACTCTGTCATGCAGGCCATCGCCCGCTTGAGCAGCTTCGTCGGCAAGACTTTTGCCGTCTGGGTGCTCCTGTTCGCCATTCTCGCCTTTTTCTCGCCCGACCATTTTCGCTGGATCGCTCCCTACATCGTGCCTCTGCTCGGCATCATCATGTTCGGCATGGGCCTGACCTTGTCCAAGAACGATTTCGCCGAAGTGTTCAAGCGGCCCGGCACCGTCATGATCGGCGTGCTCGGACAGTTCGTCATCATGCCGGGCCTGGCCTGGCTGCTCAGCACCGCCTTGCAGCTGCCTCCCGAGATCGCCGTGGGCGTCATACTGGTGGGATGCTGCCCCGGCGGCACGGCATCCAATGTCATGGCTTTCCTGGCTCGCGGAGACGTGGCCCTTTCGGTGGCCATCACGTCGGTCACCACGTTGCTGGCGCCCGTGGTGACGCCGGCGCTCATCTATCTGCTGGCAAGCCAGTGGCTGGAAGTGAGCGCGCCAGCGATGTTCTGGTCCATCGTCCAGGTCGTGGTGCTGCCCATCATCCTGGGGCTGATCGCCCAGTCGCTACTGAAAGAGAAGGTCAAGGCCTGCGTCGACGTGCTGCCGCTGGTGTCGGTGATCGCCATCGTGGCGATCGTGGCCGCCGTGGTCGCAGGCAGCCAGCAGAAGATCGCCACCAGCGGATTGCTGATCTTCACCGTGGTGGTGCTGCACAATGGCCTGGGGCTGCTGCTGGGCTACTGGCTGGCCAAGCTGTCCGGCTTGAGCGTCGCCCAGCGCAAGACATTGTCGATCGAAGTGGGCATGCAAAACTCGGGACTGGGCGTGGCGCTGGCCTCCGCTCACTTCTCGCCCTTGGCGGCGGTGCCCAGCGCCATCTTCAGCGTCTGGCACAATATCTCGGGTCCGTTGGTCGCTACGCTCTTCCAGCGCTTCAAGAACGAGCCCGGTAAAGCCGCGACGGGCAGAGCCGCCGCCGCGGAATGAAGCCGATGTGCGCGGGTCAGGCGCCGGCCTGCGCCTGAGATGCGCACATTTCTCCGGAGGCCATCGCCTTGCGGCCGGCCTCTTCAACTTCTTCCAGGCTCAAGTCCTTGATATGGCTGGCGATGGACCAGCGATGGCCGTAAGGATCCTCGTACATTCCGTAGCGGTCGCCCCAGAACATGTCCTGGACGGGAAGCACGGCCGTTGCCCCCGCCTCTTCCAGTTTCTTCGCCTGTGCGTCCACATCGCGAACATAGAGGTGGATGCTGACCGGCGTGCCTTTAAGCTGCTTGGGGCCCATCGCGCCCCATTCAGGGGTTTCGTCCACCAGGAAGACGGTGGCGTCGCCGATGCGCAGGCAGGCGTGGGCAATCTTCCCACCCGGGGCGTGCAGCCTGCCTTCCTCCATGGCTCCGAAGGCTTTCTTGTAGAATTCGATGGCGCCGGCCGCATCCTGGCACACCAGATGCGGCGTGATGGTGTTCATGCCCGACGGTATCGGGCGCACCGCGTCGTTGCCCTCTGGCTGAAGGTCGAACATCGCCTTCCACGACTTCATATCGAAAGGCGCCGAGAAATGCTCATGCTCGATCAGCCATCTGTCGCCTTCGCGGCGATAGACCGAAGTCATGCGCATCCATGAGGCCTGTTCTTTGCCCTGCTCATCGATCATCCCGCAGCGGATCAGCCCATAGGCGGTGGCAAAGTCGCCCGCGACATGTATGACCGGGTCGCGCAGTTGAAAGACCATGGGGCCCGGGCACATTTCCATGCACGCTTTCCAGTGTTCTCCGTAAGCCCGCGCACCTTTGAACTGCAAGGCCTGGACGGCGTCGAACGCCAGCACGTCGTCGGCGTAGTGCGCCATGATGGCCGGAACGTCCGACCTGCCGACGGCATCCGCCCAGGCTTTTATGGTCCGCTCAACGCCAGCGCGCGCGGTGTTGATATCTGTTTCCTGCATCGTTGTCTCCCATCGTTGATAAGAAAAAGGGTGCGTGCACCCTTGATATCAATTTACCATTACTTAGTCCTAATAAACAACCAACTGAAATTAATTCAGGAGTGATATCAGGTATACTGTTACGTATGGCAATAAAACGAAGCTACTCGGATGGCTGCGCCGCGGCGCATGCACTGGATCTCGTCGGCGAACGCTGGGCGCTGCTCATCGTGCGCGAGCTATTGCTGGGTCCCAAGCGATTCACGGACCTTCGCGCCGGCTTGGCAGGCATCAGCCCCAATGTATTGACCCAACGGCTCGGTGAACTGGAATCCGCTTTCGTGCTCCGGCGCCGCAGGCTTCCTCCTCCCGCCAGCGCCTGGGCCTACGAGCTGACGGATTGGGGGCGCGAACTCGAGCCTCCAATCCTGGAGCTGGTACGCTGGGGGCTGCGGTCGCCGGCTTTCATCCGCGGCGCTCCGCTGGGTATAGATCCCTTGGTGCTTTCGTTCAAGGCCCTGGCCGATCCGCAAGCGCTTGCCGGATGCGAGCTGCGTCTTCAAATGCGGTTCGACACCCAGGTTTTCAGTGTGCAAGCAAGTGGCGGCGCGCTGAACGTCCGCCGGGGCGAGGACCAACATGCCCAGGTCAGCGTCGCGAGCGATACGCAGACCATGCTGCGCCTGGCATACGGCAAGGGGAGCCTGCAAGAGGCGCTGCGCGCCGGCACGATTTCTCTGTCGGGGGATGCCGCGGTGCTTCAGGGCTTCTTTGATCTGTTCTTGCTGCCCGGGCCAGGGGTCGGACCCCATACGGGGTCCGACCCCGTTTAGTCCCGACCGCCGCTTGGATGTGGGGTCAGACCCCATGCGGGGTCCGACCCCGTTTAGTCCCGACCGCCGCTTGAATGTGGGGTCAGACCCCGCACGGGGTCTGACCCCATTTACTGCCGCACGCTGACTGGATCAGGGGTCAGACCCCGTATGGGGTCTGACCCCACAGATTCAGCCTCTGTCCCGGCGCCGCGTGGAAAACAGGATCCCGCCCACGATCAAAGCAAAGGCCGCGGCATGATACAGATGCGGCATCTCGCCCAGAAAGGCCGATGACATCAAGGCGGCGAACAAAGGCGTCAGGTTGCTGAAGAAGCCGGCCGTAGCCGGGCCGGCCCGCTGCACGCCTATGCCCCAGCACATGAAGGCGATGATGGCGGGGCCTATCGCCACATACATCAAAGCCGCCCACAGCGGGAGGCTCCATTCGATCCGCGCGTCGGTCAAGGCCCATTCCCCGGCGGCAAACAGCGCCGACCACATCATGCCGAACGATAGTTGCGCAACGAGGAACGTCGCCCAGTTGCGCCGGATTTCGGGCGTATCGGTCGACTGCACCAGCATCCAGCTGTAAAAAGCCCAGATGATGGTCGCGACGATCATGAAAATATCGCCCGCGACGAAACGCAGCTGCATCAATTGCTGCCACTCGCCACGCCCCAGCACCACGAGCACCCCCGTCAGGGACAGCAAGGCGCCCAGCAACTGCCGTCCGGCGATACGACTGCGGAAGAACAGCATGCCGATCAGCAGCATCCATATCGGCATGCTGGCGCCCACCAGCGTAACGTTGATGGGCGTGGAGCTATGCAAGGCCAGGTATTGCATTCCGTTGTACAGCCCGATGCCCAGCAAGCCCAGCATGGCGTAGCGGCGGCGCAGCCGCCACAGCCCGCTGCCCTTCCTGAACACCGAATAGCCCAGGGGAAGCACGAAGACGGCGGCGATGGCCCAGCGCAGGAAGTTGAGCGTGATCGGCGGAATCATTTCAATGACCAGCCGCCCCACCACCGCATTGCCGGCCCAAAGCAAGGGCGGAATCAGCAGAAGAAGGACGGTCGAAGGGCTGAGCTTATGATCCATTGATGCACGTAACGGTTTCGGTTCATTTGAAGAGATAGAGCAGAACGGGGTCAGACCCCGTATGGGGTCCGACTCCCGGCCCTGGCAGTTGGTATCATAATTGTTTCGCGCAGGAGAATCCCCACATGGCTGTTTTCGAGATCAACCCTATCGTCCAGTCCCTCAATGCCATCCGGCAGGATTGGCGCATCCAGCAAGGACGCTCGCGAGAGCCTGGCGGGCGCGAGTTCCCGTCACCGCAGGCGCTAACCCGCATTCTGGACGACCTGAAAGGCATTTTGTTTCCCATGCGCCTCGGTCCGCTCGACCTGCGCCAGGAAAGCGAGGATTTCTACATCGGCCATACGCTGGACTCGGCCCTGCATGCCTTGCTGGGCCAGGTGATGCTCGAACTGCGATACCAGGCCCGCCTCGAACCGGAGGCGCAGATCGACGTCGAGGCGCGTGCCATATCGGTGGTGCAGGCCTTCGCCGGCTCTCTTCCCGATATCCGCCGACTGCTCGACTCCGACGTACTGGCGGCATACCAGGGCGACCCGGCGGCACGCAGCGTAGACGAGGTCCTGCTTTGCTATCCGGGCGTGCTGGCCATGATCCATCACCGCGTCGCGCACCAGTTCTACAAGCAGGGGCTGCCCCTGCTTGCCCGCATGTCGTCCGAGATCGCGCACTCCCTGACCGGCATCGACATCCACCCGGGCGCCCAGATCGGCGAAAGCTTCTTCATCGATCACGGCACGGGCGTGGTGATCGGCGAAACCACCATCATCGGCAAAGGCGTCCGCATCTACCAGGCCGTCACCCTGGGCGCCAAGCGCTTTCCCACCGATGCAAGCGGCAAGCTCGAAAAAGGCCTGCCACGCCACCCCATCGTCGAAGACGACGTGGTCATTTATGCCGGCGCCACGATATTGGGCCGCGTCACACTGGGCCGCGGCTGTACGATAGGCGGCAATGTCTGGCTGATCCACGACGTGCCCCCGGGCAGCCATGTCACCCAGGCCGACTCGCAGGGAACACGTAGCTGCGATCCCGCGGTTGAAGGGGCGGATGAGGGGTCTGACCCCGCACGGGTCTGACGCTGGGTTTCCTGGGGTCAGACCCCGTACGGGGTCTGACCCCTCCTCCTAAGGGGTCTGACCCCCACTGCATCAACCCTTCTCGATACCGGCCTTGCTGATGATCTCGCCCCACTTCCGGGTTTCCTCCGCCTGGAATTTAGCGAGCTCGCCAGGTGTCGTCACGAATACATCGACGCCGCTGCGGCCATAGAACGCGGACTTGGCGCTGGGGCTTTGCGCGGCGCGCGTCAGCAGCTCGTTCAGCTTGGCGATGATGGGCTCGGGCGTCTTGGCCGGCGCATAGGCCGCAAACCAGTAGCCGATACCATAGCCCGGCACGCCCGCCTCTTCGATGGTGGGCACGTCGGGCGCCAATGACGACCTGGTATTGGCCGAGTAGCCCAGCGCTCGCAGCTTGCCGCTTTGGATGTGCGGCAGTCCCGTCGAGGTATCGGTGATCATCATGTCGATCTGCCCGCCCAGCAGGTCCGTCACGGCGAAAGTATTGCTCTTGTACGGCACGTGCAGGATCTTCACGTCTGCGAGCTGCTGGAACAGCTCGCCCGCCACGCGGCTCGAGGAGCTGCCGCTGCCGAAAGTCAGCGTGCCGGGTTCCTTCTTTGCCAAGGCGATGAAATCCTTCACGCTCTTCACGGGCGACTGGCTGTTCACGACCATGATCTGGCCGCCCTTGCCGAGCCCGGTGATCGGCTCGAAATCCTTTACCGGATCGTAAGGCAGCGACTTGAACAGGTGCTCGGCCGCGGCATGCGTGGTATTGGTGGTGATGAATACCGTATAGCCATCGGGCGCGGCGCGCGCCGCTTCGTTGGCGCCGATGAAGCCATTGCCGCCGGGCCGGTTGTCGACGACGACTTGATGCTTGGACTCTTCGGTGATGGCCTGCCCCAATGCGCGCGCCAACTGGTCGGTGGCGGTGCCGGCCGCGAACGGCACCACCAGGCGGATGGGCTTGTCGGGATACTCGGCCGCTGCGGGTCCCGCCGCGAGTGCCAGGCACAAGGCCGCCAGATAAGGTAATTTCATTGAACGCATAAGATGTCTCCTTTTGTAGTCGTCAATAGTGACGGTCGTCTTCAGTCGACCGGGGTCTCGGGAATTTCCATGCTCAGAATGGCTGAGCTCAATGATTTGCCGTGCGCGTCGAGCGCCAGCGACCGTGTGACGCCGCCCGCCAGCGCATCGTGCATCACGAAGTTCAACGCCCCAAGACTGGGCACGGCATAGCGTTTCACCGTGCCTTGCACGAGGCCTGAAAAATGATCCTTCACACGCTCCGGCGTGAGATGCCTTTCGATCAGGGGATAATCCTTCGGGTCGTAGACGATCACCGCTATGCTCGAAATATTGCCTTTGTCGCCGGCGCGGGAATGTGCGATGTCTCTTAGAAGCATGTCAGCTCTCCCTCAAATGCACGGAAGTCTTCACTTCCTCGCGCGGCAGGAATGTGGAAACCACTGCAACGATGTCCTTGGCCGATTTCGTCGCGCCGCCCCCGCCCGCAGGACCGCAGGTGTACAGGCTTTCCACCTCGTTCGCGATGCGCATGGCTTCTTTCAGGCTATCCGTGCGTCCCGCGACGCGCGCCCTTACCTCATAGGGTTCCGCCGCCATGGCGGACAAGCCTTCTCCGTGCATGGCGTTCACGCCGATCAGGTCATAGCGCAGGTCCCGGGCCTGGACGCCGGTCAACTCCAGGCGCTCGGCCACGATCTCCAGCGCGAGCCGCGCCCGAGCCAGCGCGCCAGGTCCGGCATAGGAAATCTGGCCTTCCCCGACATAGCTGTCCACATAGCCCACCGAAACCTTCAAGGTGTCGGGTGCCGGCCGACCGCTGGCGCCGTCGATGCGCACCCGGTCGGGAGCCAGGGCCTCGACCTGGACGCCGGAAAAATCCGCGATCACATCGGGCGTGATGTAGGAGCCGGGATCATGAATTTCGTAGAGAATCTGCTCCTTGCAGGTAGCCGCCGTGACTTGGCCGCCGCTGCCCGCCACTTTCGTGATGACGGCGGATCCGTCTTCGTAGACTTCCCCGATGGGAAAACCCAGCCGCGCCAGGCCCGGTACGTCCTTGTAGCCGGGGTCGGCGAAATAGCCTCCTGTGATCTGTCCGCCGCACTCCAGCAAATGCCCGATGAGCGTGCCTCGCCCCAGCCTGTGCCAATCGTCCATGGCCCAGCCGAATTCGTGAATGATGGGGGCCAGTACCAGCGCCGGATCCGCGGCACGGCCCGTGATGATGACGTCGGCGCCCTGAGCCAGGGCATCGACCAGCGACCTTGCGCCGATATATGCGTTCGCGGACAGCAGGCGCCCGCCGAAACGGCTGATGGGCTGGCCCGTATCGTCAATATGGGCATCGGCCCGTATGCGGTCCAGGACATCGTCGCCGAGAATGGCCGCCACCTTCATTCCCGTCAGGTTCAGGGAACGGGCGATGTCCCGTACTTTCTCGGCGGCCGCCAGCGGATTGGCCGCCCCCATGTTGGTGAGGATCCGGATTCCGTTCCGTCGGCACGACGGCAATACTGCGCGCATGCGGTCTTCGAGCAAGGGGTCGAAGCCCGAAGCCGGGTCGGAGGCCTTCGCACGCTGCGCCAACGCAATGGTGCGCTCGGCCAGGCATTCGAAAATCATGTAGTCCAGACCACCGCGCTCGGCGAGCTCTACGGCCGGCTCGATGCGATCACCCGAGTAACCTGCACCCGAACCGATTCTTATGCATCTCATGCAAACCCCTGAGGTTTCCGCGGCGATGGCCGGCGAGTTGAAGGGAGAATGTGACGATTGTGGAGCGCATGATAAATTAAGTAAAATGAAAATCTTCGATCAATTGATCGTTTTTTAATATCAATACATGCCCGCCAACATTTCGTCCCGGCTGCTGTATGCCTTTGTCGCCTTGGCGGAACTGAAGCACTTCACCCGTGCGGCCGAGCGCTGCAATACATCGCAATCCGCACTCAGCGTGATGATCCAGAAGCTCGAGGCGCAAGTCGGCACGCGGCTCTTCGAGCGGGATACCAGAAAGGTCGCGCTGACGCCCGAGGGCGAATTGTTTCTCGAAGCCGCGCGTTCGCTCATTGCGGAAATCGAATCGGCCTTCGAGAACATGGCGGACTATGTGGCACGCCGGCGCGGACGGGTATCGATCGCCGCCCTGCCGTCCTTGGCTGCCACGGTACTGCCCAAAGTCATTGCCGAATATCGCAAGCGCCACCCAGGCGTGGCGGTAAGCCTGCATGACGCGCTTTCCGACCAGTGCCTGGCTCTGCTGCGCGCCGGCAATGCCGACCTGGCTCTTACCGCCGCGGGACCCAAGGTGGCCGAATTCGATTCACGCACCCTGCTCAGCGATCCGTTCTACGTGGTGTGCCGGCGCGACCACCCCCTGGCGCGCAAGAGAGCCGTAAGGCCTGCGGAGCTCGCGGGCCAGGAGATCGTGCATCTGGCCAAGTCATCCAGCGTACGCCAGCACGTGGACGTGCTGCTGGACGACGCCAACGCCCTGAATTCCGGCTTCGACGTCGAACACCTCGCGACAGCCGCCGGCCTGGTCAAGGAAGGACTGGGCGTATGCCTGGTTCCTGAACTGACCTTGTATCAGTTCAGGCAACTGGATCTGGTGGCCATACCCATGAAATCGAATCACAAGCGGCCCATCCTGCTCGTCAAACGCAAGGACCAGTCGCTGTCCCTGGCCGCCCAGGCCATGCTGGAGCTGATCGAAGCCTGGGGTCAGACCCCGAATGGGGTCTGACCCCTCCAGCTTTCGATTCGCCTGCTCTGGGGTCAGACCCCGTACGGGGTCTGACCCCTTGCCAGCGCGAAGTCCACCGCGCATTCGACATGCAGCCGGGTCGTATCGTAAAGGGGGACGGCAGTGTCCGCCTGCTTGACCAGCAGGCCGATTTCAGTGCAGCCCAGTATGACCGCCTGGGCGCCCTGCCGCGCCAGCCCTTCGATGATGCCGAGGTAGCGCTGCTTCGACTCGGGCAAGATGCTGCCTTGGCACAGCTCCTGATAGATGATGTCGTGCACCGCTTGACGGTCGTCGTCGCCGGGCACGATCACATCCAGACCATGAAGGTCGCGCAGGCGCCCTTTGTAGAAGTCCTGCTCCATCGTGAAGCCGGTTCCCAGCAATCCCACTTTTTCGACCCCGTCCGCGGCAAGCGCGGCGGCAGTCGGATCCGCAATATGCAGGAACGGAATCGAGACGGCATGCTCGATCTCATCCGCCACTTTATGCATGGTATTGGTGCAAAGCAGCAGGCAATCGGCGCCCGCCGCTTCGATGCTTCCGGCCGCGTCCGCCAAAAGCCGGCCGGCAGCCGGCCAATCGCCCGCATGCTGCAGGCGCTCGATGGGCTGAAAGTCCACGCTGTACAACACGATACGCGCGGAATGCAGGCCGCCCAGCGCTTGCTTGATGCCGGTATTGATGCCGCGGTAGTAGTCCACGGTGCTTTCCCAGCTCATGCCTCCTAAAAGGCCTATCGTCTTCATGTCGGCTCCGTCACGGGGTCAGACCCTATGGGGGTCTGACCCCAATGGCCTGCTTCTGTGCGAGGGGTCAGACCCCGCATGGGGTCTGACCCCAGTATCGCTCTTTCAATGGCAATCCGCCACGACCTGATCCAGATAGACCTCGAACGCGATGTCGTGCACGCGCCGGCGGGTCAGCTCGGCCAGATGGCGGCGCGCCTTCCATTCCCCGGCCAGCTTCCTTGCCGCGGCAACGGCATCGGCATTCTTGCCGGCAAATACGAAGGTCAGCGGCCTTGCGGGCCCCGGCGGCAGGCTGGCGGAAAACTTCTTCCACTCGGGAAGCTTCAGCAGTTCTTTCAACATGATGTCGTCATGCACCGCCGCGTCGCATTCGCCGATGCGCAGCGCAAGCAGGGAATCCGCCGGCGCGCGCTGCACTTTCTCGATCGCGCCGAACTGCGCCGCCATTCTTCCGACGTATAGGCCGCCCTCGGACAAGCACACCGTGCGGCCCCTCAACTGATCCCATGTCTTGATGTCGGTGTCCGTGCGCATGATGGCCATGGGCCGCGCCACGTAGCCCGACGGAACGGCGACGGCACCGTCCCGAAGCTGGGCCGCGTCGAGCGCGGCCAGCACGATGTCCCGGCCTTCGAGCGCGGGAACGGCATCCTTGGACTCATCCAGCGCCACGGCGCGCAATGGCTTGTTCAACCGCCCCGCCAGCGCCTCGGCAAGATCGCCGTCCAGCGATTCAGGCGTGCGGACTTTGGAGCCTCCGACAAAGGGCGGGACCACGTATTGCAAGCCGATCGTCAAGTGCCCGGGATCCGGCTGCGGATTGCCCGCCGCGACAGTTCCGCTGGAGACAAAAGCCAGCACGGCAGCCGCCGCGGTGATCCACGGCGCGGGTGAAAACGAAGAGCGAATCAGGGGACCGGCTTTATTCATGTTGGACGAACTATACGTATTGATAACGAAGCACGCGCCGCTTGAGGTTTTCCAGGATGACCTGGTCGATCAGGGTGGCGAGCACGGCAATGGTCAGGATGTTGGCCATCACGCCGACCATGTCGGCGGTCTCGCCCGCATAGGCCAGCGATCGCCCCAGGCCCTGCCCGAAGCCGATCAGCATCTCGGCCGAAATCAAGGCGCGCCAGGCATTGCCGAAAGCCAGCTGCGCACCGGTGATCAGTTCCGGCATCACCGCCGGCAGGTATACGCGCCTGAGCATGTCCCAGCGCCCCGCGCCCATGACCCGCGCCGCCGAAACGTGCACCTGCAACACGCTTTCCGTCGCATTCATGACGGAAAGCGCCGCCGGAAAGAAGGCGGACAAGGCGATCACGACGATCATCGGCATGTTGCCGAAGCCCATCATGATCAAGAACAGCGGCACCCAGGCAATGGAAGGGATGGACTGCAGGATGATGATGGCGGACTTCAGGACTTCGCGGAAGAAGAACAGGATGCCGCCTATCAGGCCGAAGCCAATGCCGAACAGCAGCGCGAAGCCGTACCCCAGGCCGAGCCGCAGCAAACTACCCGACAGCGCAGCCTGAAATTCGCTTGCCTGTATGTCTTCCCATAGCCTGACGATGACAACCGGGACCCCCGGCATGAGAAAGTCGGGCAACGTCCAAGCCGCCGACTGCCACAACAGAAGGATGGCAAGCACCGCTATCACCATAGCAAGCTTTTTTTGATAACCGGAGATACGTTTCTGGGTGCTCATGTGTAATTTGAAATGAAAGACGGCCGGAGCAAATGCCGGCCATCTCTGGATTTTGGGACTCCGCCATGGTCTGAGGGCTCCGGCGGACTGCGCCGCCGGGGCTTCGCTATCTTACAGATTTCGGGCCTTCTGCCATTCGAGGTCGATGATGGTGCTGACATTGAACGGCTGGCCGTCGCGCGTCTTCAATGCGCCCTGGCCTTGCATGATGTCGGCGATCTCCTGCATGCGCGCCTGTTCCTTGTCTGTCAGGATGGGGCTGAAGGTCTGGCTCTTGATGGCGTCGCGGATGATGTCTTCACGCGGCACCTCGCCGTGCTTCAGCGTTTTGAGCGTGGGCTCGGAAATGAAGTAGCCAGCAATCAGCTTGGCGGCCTCTTCCGGCTTGTTCTGCAGCAGATCGATGGCGTCGCGCTGCGCATCCAGGGATTTCCAGACGTCTTCCTTGCGCTTCTTGAGCGTGTCGCCGGACGTGATCACCACCATGCACGGGAAAGGCCAGACTTCGCCGATCTCATAGATTTGCGTGACGGGAGCGACCAGCTGCGCGATGCGTGCCTGAGGCTCGAACAGGAACGCCGCTTCCACCCGCTTGCCCACCAGCGACTGCACCGCCACTTGCGGGCTCACGCCCATGATGGTCAGGTCGTCGGGTTTCAGGCCCGCGTCCTTGAGGACCACGCCGCGCAGCACGGTGTCGGCGGTACTGCCTTCTTTCTGGGATGCGAGGGTGCGGCCCTTCAGACCCGCCACGTCCTTGATGTCTGCGTCGTCGCGGACGACGATGGCGTGAAAGCCATGCTGCGCGCCACCGACCACTTTCAGGTCAGCGCCCTTGGAAGACCAGGATGCCGCGTTGGTGAATCCCAGCACGCCCGTATCCAGCTGCCCGCCCACGATGGCCTTGATCAGGTCGGTGCCGGATTTGAACTCCACCAGCTCCACGTCCAATCCGTGCTTTTTATAATAGCCGCCCTCGTAGGCGGCGATGGCCTGCGCATCGTCCATGACGCGCAGGTAGCCTACCTTGAACTTCTCTGCGGCAACGGCCTGGCCGGCAATGGCGAATGCCGCCACGACGGGCAATATGAATCGTGCAAACTTCATGCTTCTATTTCCTCTGGTTGGGCTGCCGTTTCACCCGCTTCCGCGTGAATACCGAGCAAGCCGAGTATTTCTCGTCGCATCGCGGCGAATTCGGATAAGTCGTGTGTTTTTTCGTGATGCACCAGGTTGAACTCCTTCAGCACGGTGGCCGGCCGGGCACTGAACACCAGGATCCGGTCGGCAAGGAACAGAGCCTCGTCGACATCGTGCGTAACAAGCAACACAGTGGGGCCTGCCTCGCGGATCAGCTGGCGCAGGACATCTTGCAGCGTCATGCGCGTGAGCGCATCGAGCGCCCCGAAAGGCTCATCGAGCAGCAGAGCCTTGGGATGGGAGATGAACGCGCGCGCCAGCGCCGCGCGTTGGCGCATGCCGCCCGAGACTTGGTGAGGGTAATACTGCTCAAAACCCTGCAACTGGACCTTGGCCAGCCAGAAAGCCGCCTGCTTCAAAGCAGCCGCTTTGTCGGAACCCTGGAATTCGAGGGCGAGCGCCACGTTCTGCGCAAGTGTGAGCCACGGATACAAGGCATTTTCCTGGAACATCAGGGTGCGTTCCGGGTGGGGCCCGCGCACCGTGGCTCCGTCCACCAGAACCTGGCCGCGGGTGGGTGTTTCCAGCCCGGCCGCCATATGCAGCAGTGTGGATTTTCCGCAACCCGACGGTCCGACCAGCGCGACCAGCTCGCCGTCGGCGATGTCGCGACTGAACTCATCGATGACCCGGAGCGTGGAAAATTCCTTCTCTATATTCTTGAACGACAGTTTCATGCGTGGACGTGTTCCAAATAGTTATATGAAACTTTAGCGACACGCTAAATGCCGGACAAGAATTTTTACGCTCTATGCTTATGCCTTTCAGTTATAAAGCTATTTCTTTTCAGGCGGCTGAAAGGCGGCGGGCCGGTTCATGCCGTGATATTCCGGATTCGGGATCATGTCCGTTCCGATTGCCATGCGGTTCGACATATTGAAGAAACCGACCGTATCGGCCAGATCGAAGATATCCTCCGAACTGAGCCCGACATCCTTAAGCCGCTTGCGGTCTTCCTGTACAACCTCGTGGGGCGTTCGGGTCAGCTTCCAGGCGAAATCCAGCATGGCCCGCTGACGTGCATCCAAAGGCGCCACCCGATAGTTCATGACCAGCATCTCGCCCAATTGGGGGTCGCCGGAAAGCGCCCGCACCGCCTGGCCATGCGCAACCAGGCAGTAATAGCAGCGATTCGCGCTGGACACCACCACCGCCACCATTTCGCGTTCCAGCTTGCTGAGCCCGGACGGCGCCAGCATGAGTTCGTTATACATGGCCATGAAGTTGCGCAGCTTGTTGGGACGCAGGCTATAGGCGGCCAGCACATTCGGGACCAGGCCCAGCTTCTCGACACATTTCTGAAAGACCTCCTGCAGGTCGGGATCCAGTGTGCCGGCGTCGGGCGCACCAAGCGCGGAAACATAATCAGGTTGCGGCATGGCTTTCCTCTCTTCTCGGGCTTGCGATTCTTGGTATAGTGAATCGTACTTTATCACTACCCCAAGGAGGCCGTATGGGTACTGAATTCCCGGGCTTCTCGGGCCCCTCGGCCAGCACCGAAGCGCCACTGGAAATGCTGGCGGCCTGCCACATCCGCATAGAGCGCCAATGCGCCACCCTGGAGCGCTTGGCTGCGCACCTTCCGGCCCACGGCTGCGACGATCAGGCACGGCTTGCGGCAAGCAACATCATCCGCTACTTCGACACCGCCGCCGTCCAGCACCATGCCGACGAAGAAACCGACTTGTTCCCGGCGCTACTGGAATCCATGGCGGGATCGGATGCGGTCTGCATCAAGGGACTGACCGACGGCCTGAGCGCCGAACACCGCCGGCTCGAGGCCCTGTGGCGCAAGCTTCGGCATTATTTGCAACGCATCGCGACAGGCGAAGACGCCACCCTGCCGCCCGAGGCGCTGGAGCAATTCAATGACCTTTATGCCTCGCATATGAAACGGGAGGACGACGAACTCCTGCCCATGGCGGCACGGCTGCTGTCCGATCACGACATCGACCGGATCGGACGCGCCATGCGGGAACGGCGCGGGATCGAGGGGTGAGGGGTCAGACCCCGTATGGGGTCTGACCCCCACCAAACCTAAGCCAAGGGGTCAGACCCCGAACGGGGTCTGACCCCGAGCAGGCGCTGCCTGCCTCTCCAGCCGGATCACGTTCAGCTCATCACCGAAAACCGATCGGGCAAGCTCTTCAATATGATCGTGATGGCTCAGGAAGATCACCTGAGTGCGCCGTGAAAGGTCCGCCAGCGCCCTCAATCCCGCTTCGGCGCGCGCATCGTCGTAATTGATGAACAAGTCGTCGGCGATGAAGGGCAATGGCGCGGACTGCTCCAGATGAAGTTCGAGCGCAGCCAGCCGCAAGGCCAGATACAGCTGGTCGCGCGTGCCGTCGCTCAGGCCTTCTATGCCGACCAGCCTTCCATCGGCGCGCTGGCCCTGCAGCGCCATGGGTTCCCGCTCGAAATCCACGCGCAGCCTTTCGAATGCGCCCAATGTCAGCTTCGAGAAAATATCGCTGGCACGCGCCAGGACCGGCCCCTGCTTTTCCTCGCGATACCGGTCTATGGACCAGCGCAACAGACGCGCAGCCGTATAGACCTTGACGTAGCGCGATGCGGCGTCGGCCATGGTCGCCAGCGCTTCCTGCCGCCTGGCTTCGGCGCGCGCGGCGTCGTCGGAACCTGCAATGGAGGCGAGATCCGCTTCCGCCTGAGCCAGCTCCACCGCCAGCGCGTTCTGCTGCTCCTGCGCCTGCGTCATTTCTTCCTGGATCGCCGCCAGGTCTACCTGCAGCCGTGCGGCATCCACCTCCGCCATCTCGGCAAGCAGACGTTCGCGGCTGATGCCATCGCTGTCCTCTGCAAGGCGTTTCTGAACGCCCTGCAATTTAGACTTGAGCGCGCGCAGCCGATCGGAACGGGCGATGGCCAGAGCCAGGGCCGCCGGATCATTGCTTCCCGAACTTTCCAGCAGAGGCTGAAGCTGCGCCTGGGCTTCGGCCGCGCTGTGCTCCGCCGCGCGCAATTGCGCCTGCTCTTCCTGGATGGCTCGTGCCGTGACCGCGGCATGCTCCTGGGCTTGGCGCGCTTGCGCGACCCGGCGCATCAATTCGCGCGACATCGCGAACGCGGCTTCGACGTCGACGCCACCGTCAGGCACCGCTAGGTCCGCAGCCCGGCAAAGCGCAACGGCACGCGTGGTGAATCCATGCAAGTCGCCCCGCCGGGCATCGATCTGTTCTTGCCGCAGACGCTGCAGTTGGTCCAGTCTGTCCACCATGCCGGACAAAAGCTGCAGTGCGCCGACGGCCTCGCCTATGGAAGTTCCTTCGGCCAGGCCGGCTCGAGTCGCCGCTTCCCGCCATTCGGCATGCCAGGCTTCCAGCCTGCCTCGGGCGGCCTTTGCCGCCTGCTCGGACGCCTGCAGCATGGGGCGCGCCTCAACCCGCCGCGCTTCCCACTCCTGGCGAAGAACACGGGCATCATCCGCCTCTCGTATGCGGACTTGCGCTTGTGTGCGCAAGTCCGCCAGTTCCGCGTCCGCGTCGATGGCATGCCCATGCCGCAAGAGCGCGCGTCCCAAGGCTTCCTTCGCCCGGGAATGGGCGCCGGCCAGGGCATCCCGCTCTTCCTGCGCCAGCGCGAGCGCGCCGGCCGCATCGAGCGCTGCGTCCTTTCGGGCCAGCCAGTCGGAAAACTCTTCCAGAGCCATGCCGTCCAAGGCGAGTCCGATGGATCGCTCCCGCCATGCGCTTTCCTGGACCTCCAACGCCGAAGCGCAGGCCTCGTGGCGGCGCAAGATATCCTGATAAGCAGCGCGCTCCTGTTCCAGTTGCTGCTCCAGCGCCTGGAACTCGGCCGCTTCCCGCGCTTTGTCGTGGCGTTGATCGGCCAGCGCGTCAGCGTGCTGCACCTTGGCTTCGTACGCCTCGGCCGACGCGGCCAGCGGCCGGCCGCCTTCCCGGATCGAGCGCCAGACGGCGTTCCGCTGCTCGCGCGCAGCAATCACGTCTTCCTGAGTTACGGGCTGGTGAAGTCTTTGAAATTGTTCGATCGACAAGGACAGACGCTGCACCGTGGCGGCTTTGTCGGCGCGCCGTGAGGAGATCGACTTGAGGTCGGCCTGGCAGGACTGCCTTTCCGCCAGCCATGCCGCCACGCTTTGCGGCGTCGGCCAGACCACCGCCGCCAGCGCATCGGGCGCACGTTTCCATGAGCCCAGGCGCGCCATGGACTGTTCCAGCGCTTCCCTGCGGCGCCGGACCGTCAAGTCCGCCCTGCTCAAAGTCAGCACCGCATCGCCCAAGCTCTGCGCCTGAGCCAGCGCCGAGCGAAGGTCCGCTCCGGGCTCGGGCGCGGCATGGTTCTTCAGCTTGGCGTCAAGAGCCTGGGCGTCGGCCAGCCGGTTGGCATGGACGGCGTCCGCCGCCTCAATGGCCAAGGAGATGGTTTCATGCTCGCGGAGCAGTTGCCCCAGGCGCTCACGCAAAGGCAAGCCGGGCATGCGTTCCCGCAGCATCGACAGCGCGTCCGGGGCCGCGGGATCGGCGATCTGCCAGCCCAGTTCTTTGGCCATACGCATCAATTCGCCATGCAGCAATGCGCTCTGCCCCTCTGCCTGGATGATGGCCGCCTCGTGGCCCGCATAGCGATGCCGCAATGCGTCCAGGGACTCGATGTCCTCCGACAGGCTCAATACCTTGTCGTCGACCTGCAAGGCAGAGGCCTGGATGTTCAATCGATCGAGTTCGCCGCGATGGATTTCCAGGCGCTGGCCCGCCCTGGCCAGCGACAACTGAGCCTGAGCCAGTACCTGCGCCGCATCGGATGGAAGCAAGGCCACGCCGTCTAGGTCCTTCAGTTCCCTTTCGCATTCCTCGAGCTCGTGCAGCAGCGGGATGACACGGCGCAAGCGCTCCAGCCTGGCGCGCGTCTCCTGGCGGGCCGACTGTTCCCGGCGATGTTCGGCACTGCGCTCCGAAAGCGCCTGCACGCGTTCGCTGGCCGAGGCCCAGTCGCGAGTGCGGACAATAGCGTTCTTCAGGTCCGAGCTCGCTTGGTCGTAAAGATCGCGCGCGGCATAGTAGACGCGTTTGGAAGACTTGGTCGGCGCCCACAAGGCATCCGCTTCCGCTTCCAGGGCGTCGCGCACCTTACCCAGGCTCGCAATGCCCGATGCCGACTGGAAAAGCACTTGGCCGACGTCGTCCTGCGCGTTCAGGATGCTGTTGCCGCCGGCCACCAGGCGCTCGTGGTCCAGGCCGAACATCTTGTCGAAGAATGCCCGGTGGGCGCCGCCGAGCCATGAATCCAGCGCGCCGTCCGGCAAGGGAGCCTCGTCGGGCGTGCGCAAAGTATTGCGATTGGCCTTCCGCCGCAGGAACTCAAGTGCGGTCCCTTCCCGTTCGATGGCGGCTCCTAAAAGGAGGTCCGCTTTGGCATGCAGGAAATCCAGCGGCGTACGCAGCGGGAACCCGAAAAGCAGGTCCAGGACGGCGGTCCGGAATGTCGATTTCCCGGCTTCGTTCGGCCCGATCACCAGATGGAAATCAGCCTCCCGGAAGGGAAACTCCAGGCGGCGATCGGTGAACTTGCCGTAACGGATGAGATCGAGTCGCTTGAATCGCATGGCTAGGGCCTGTTAACGCTAAAAGGTAGGCGGCACTGGCCGTCCATTGGGGGGCAGACTAGGCGCGGGCGAGGCGGCGTGGTTGATCCACGCAAGGAGCCCGCAACAACGCATGCCCCCCAATGGACGGCCAGCCCGAAGGGTGAACGCGAAAACCGTCGCCCTCCTGCGTTGCGAATGCTCGTCGGGGGCCCGCCACGACTGCGCTTCGCGCCTTGTTGTTCAACGGTTTTCGTGTTCATGCCGTCTAGACAGGGCCTCGGCATGGTCGCCCGACGGTTCGGTTTCCTGCGGCGGCGCGGTTCTCAGCTTCACTTTTTCGACCCACAGGCGTTCCTGCCCCAGGGCGCCCGCCTGCGCCAGGATTTCCTCGCGCAGGTGGCGCTCCAGGCCGAACAAGGCGCCGTGCGCCTCGCTGCGGCCGGTGACTTCGATCCGCAGCGCCAGGGGATGATCCGACAGCGTCTCGCTGCTCAGGCGCTCCAGCTCCGCGCCTATGGTGCGCACGGTTTGCTCGAAAGAAACGCAAGCGCTGACGTCGACCTCGAGGCGATGCCAACGCAGCACATCGACGAACAGCCGCTCGACCTCGGGCCGGCCGGCGTCGTCCACCGTGACGAGCACCGCGCCCTTCGGCCCGGTCTCGCGTATGTTGCGCCCCTGCAGATTGCCCGGAAACACGGCCAGCGCATCTCCGAGCGGATAGACCCGGTGCTCGTGGACATGCCCCAAGGCCCAGTACTGGTAGCCTCGGGCCTGGAGCTCCTGCAAAGAGCATGGCGCATAGGTGGCATGCGCCGCGCTGCCCTCCAGGGCGGTATGAAGCACGCCGATGTTGAACATGCCCGGCGCCGGATCGGGATAGGTGGCTGCCAGATTCTCGGTCGTCGCCGCCACCTTGAAGCTGCGGCCGTGCAGCGCAACGCCCAGGCCGTCGATCACGTAGGTGCACGGCTTGCGAGCATCGAACACATGCACGTTGTCCGGCAGCAGCAGCTTGCGCGTCATTTCGCTTTCCGCGTCATGATTGCCGTGCAGCAGATAAACGGGTATGCCCGCCCGCTTCAGCCGACCCATCTGGGCGACGAAAAACAGGCCGGTGTTGTAGTCCTTCCAGTTGCCGTCGTACAGGTCTCCCGCGATCACCATGAAGTCGACTTCCTCATCGACCGCGACGGACACGAGCTTGTCGAAGGCTTCCCGGGTGGCGGTGCGCAGCATTTCAACCGGCGCATCCTCGTAGGCGCTCAAGCCCACCAGCGGGCTGTCCAGATGAATGTCGGCGGCATGAATGAATCTCACGAACTGTTTCCTGTCTGTGACCATGTGGAAGGCATGCTCGCTGAGCGCAAGCCGGTCAATACTACTACGCAGCGCCGAGCCCCGTCATGAGCCTGTAATGCTGCAAGGCAATAATGGCCGCCGTAACCTGCGTCCGGCGGATTCACGAGATCCCGGGCGGCAACCTTTAGAAAACGGGCATAGCGGCATGAAGAGTATTTTCAGCCTGAAGAAAAGCTTCATCATCTTTTTGATCATTCTGACCTTGTTGTCGGCGCTGGTGCTGACAGCCGTTCACAACCTCACGCGCAGCATAGGCTACCTGAAAGACATCGAGCGCCAGCGCGAGCAGGCCACCGCGCTGGCCACCCAGTACAAGAACCTGACGCAGGCCATGACCCGCGACGTCATGGCCTTCGTGGCCAGCGAACAACCCGAGTTCCACGAAAGCTACAAGCATCTGACCGCCGTCCTTCATGGCAAGGCGCCCGACCAGGGCGGAACGCAGCAGGCCATGATCGAACGCTTCCACAATGCGGGCTTTACGGATGACGAGCTGGCGCAACTGCAATCCGCCCATGAGCAGATCATCGAGCTGGCCAAGACCGAAGTCGAGGCCATCAGCACGGCCAAGGGCGAGTTCGACGACGGCGAAGGAGGCGTGCGCGTCGCCCTGCCCAATGCGCTGATGGCCAAGGTCATGATCTTCGGCCAGCAGTATGCCGAAGCCACCGCCGGCATCGCCAAAGCGATCGACCGGTTCGATGCCATGCAGTCTCAGCGGCTCACGCTGGATGTGGAGAAAGCGAGCGCGGCAAGCGCACTGGCCAGCCGGATCGCTGTTTCCGCCATCGCGGCCCTCCTGCTGTGCAGCGCCCTGGCCTTGTGGAGCCTTTACCGCTCCGTCAAGCGCCCGCTGGACCAGGGCGTGCGCCTGGCGCAACGGCTGGCGGGAGGCGATCTGACCGCACACGCCGACGTCCTGCGGCGCGATGAGCTGGGCGAATTGCTGCAGGCCCTGAACGGCATCGGCGACGGCCTGCGCTCGGCGGTGCAGGACGTGCATGCGCGAGCCGAACAGATCGCGTCCGCCTCGCACCGGATCGCAGACGGCAACATCGATCTTTCCCATCGAACGAACGAACAAGCCGCCAATGTCACGGAGACCGCCTCGGCCATGCGGCAGCTTGCGGACACCGTCCAGCAGAACGCCGAAAACACCGGCAGGTCCCGGGACATCGTGGCTCAAGCGTCCGAATGCGCCGACCGCGGCGGCCGCATCGTCCATGAAGCGGTCCGGAGCATGCGGCAGATCTGCCAGGATACGCGCAAAGTGCAGGACATCACCGGCCTGATCAAAAGCATCGCCTTCCAGACCAACATCCTGGCCCTGAACGCCGCGGTCGAGGCGGCTCGGGCGGGACAGCACGGCAAAGGCTTCGCGGTGGTCGCCGCCGAGGTCCGCAGCCTGGCCTTGCGCTCGGCCGAGGCCTCGCGCGAGATCGAAACCCTGATTGCCGAGTCCGTCGCCCAGCTCGATGCGGGAGCCAGCCTGGTCGACGGCGCGGGCAAAAGCATGAACGAAATCGTGGAATCGGTCAGCGAGGTGCAGGCGATCATGAGTGCGATCGCCGAAGCATCGCGCGAGCAGGCGACGGGCATCGGCGAAGTCACTCTGGCGATCTCTCACCTGGATACGATCACGCAACGCAACCTCGCCATGGTGCAGGAAGCAGCGCATGCCACCCATAGCCAGCAACAGCAGGCGGAAGGACTCATCACCACGCTTTCACGCTTCAGGCTCGAGGAAGAAGGCCCGCAATCCGCGCCGGCCGACGCCGCGCATGCCGCCACCGCAGCGAGAAGGCCCGTGGGCCTGCTGCAGAATGGCGCAGGCAGTCTGACGGCGACGGGCTACGCCTGACAACTGGCGAACGCAGTAACAGGTTAAAATACTGGGTTGACCCAATGAAGGCGCTTTGAGCGCCTTCGCAACTCAGGAACATTTATGGAAGCCGAACGCCAGAACCAACTCGCCGCCCGCCTTGAAGACTACGCGGAGCGTCAGGCTGCCCTTCGGAGGTATCTTTGACTACGATGCCAAAGCGGAACGCCTGCACGTCGTAAATGCCGAACTCGAGAACCCCGACGTCTGGAATGACCCCAAGCACGCCCAGGAACTTGGGCGCGAAAAGAAAAGCCTGGAGAATGTCGTCGGCACGCTGTCCGACATCGCCATCGGCCTGAAGGACGCGCACGAACTCTTTGAACTTGCCGCCGCCGACGACGACGAGGCAACCCTGCTGGCGGTCGAGCACGATACCGAAGCGCTCGGCGAACAGCTCGAGGAACTCGAGTTCCGGCGCATGTTCTCCAACCCCGCCGACCCGCTGAACTGCTTCATGGACATCCAGGCCGGCGCGGGCGGCACCGAAGCGCAGGACTGGGCGTCCATCCTGCTGCGCCAATATCTCAAGTACTGCGAACGCAAGGACTTCAAGGCCGAGATCCTGGAAGAATCGCACGGTGAAGTGGCCGGCATCAAGTCCGCCACCATCAAGATCGAGGGCGATTACGCTTTCGGCTTCCTGCGTACCGAAACCGGCGTGCATCGCCTGGTGCGCAAAAGCCCCTTCGATTCCGCGAACGGCCGGCACACCTCCTTCGCCAGCGTGTTCGTCTATCCTGAAGTCGATGACACGGTCGAGGTCGAGATCAACCCCGCCGACCTGCGCGTCGACACCTATCGCGCCAGCGGCGCCGGCGGCCAGCACATCAACAAAACCGACTCCGCCGTCCGGATCACCCACATGCCGACCGGCATCGTGGTGCAGTGCCAGAACGACCGCTCGCAGCACCGCAACCGCGCGGAAGCCATGCAGATGCTGCGTTCACGGCTTTACGAACTCGAAATGCGGCAGCGCATGGCCGAGCAGCAGAAAATGGAAGATGCCAAGACGGATGTGGGCTGGGGCCATCAAATCCGCTCCTACGTCCTGGACCAGAGCCGCATCAAAGACCTGCGCACCAACGTCGAAATCTCCAACACCCAGAAGGTGCTCGACGGAGACCTGGACCCGTTCATCCAAGCAAGCTTGAAACAAGGGGTATGACCATGAAAGAACGCACCGTCGCCATCGTCACCGGGGCCAGCCGGGGCCTGGGCCAGGCGCTGGCCGCCGCACTGCTTGAGCAGGGCGCGCACCTGATCGCCATCGCTCGAAGCCGCAGCGCCGAACTCGAACGCATTGCGGACCTTGGCCGGGGCAGCCTGCAGCAAATCCAGGCAGACCTTTCCGACCCGGCCGAGGCCGAGCGCGTCGCCGCACAACTGGCGGACGGCCTGCCGAAGGATGCGGGGCGCTACCTGCTGATCAACAATGCCGGCATGGTCGACCCCGTCAGGCAAGCCAGCGACCTGGACAGCGCCAATGCCATTTCAGCCGCGTTCAGCCTGAACGTCACCAGCGTCATCCTGCTCTGCTCCGCCTTCCTGAAGGCCGTCAAGCCCTTGAATGCCGATGCCCGCATCGTGAACATCTCGTCCGGCGCCGGACGCAGCGCAACGCCTGGCTGGGGGGTGTATTGCGCCACCAAGGCAGCGCTCGATCACTACACGCAAGTGCTGAATACCGAAAACCATGGGGTACGCGCCGTTTCGCTGGCGCCGGGCGTCATCGATACCGGCATGCAGCAGGCCATCCGTGCAAGCGACCCGCAGGACTTCCCCAACGTCCAGCGCTTCGAGCAACTGCACCAACAGAAACAGCTTGCCGCCCCCGCCGACGTCGCGGCGCGCATCCTGCGCTACGTAGACGAACCCGACTTCGGCGCGACCGTACTCGACGACATCAGAAATTACGCATAAGCAAATCAGAATCATGAACGAACCTACGCCATCCAGCTCAGTCACGGACGAAAACCACCTCATTGCCGAACGCCGTGGCAAACTGGCGAAACTGCGCGCCGATGGCGTGGCCTACCCCAACGACTTCCAGCCCGACAGCAAGGCGGCCGATCTGCATGCCGCTTACGGCGCTCAGGACAAGGACTCGCTCGCGGCAACCGCGGCCGCCGTGAAAGTGGCGGGCCGCATGATGCTCAAGCGCGTCATGGGCAAAGCCAGTTTTGCGACGCTTCAAGACGGCAGCGGCCGCATCCAGATCTTTCTGGACAAGGCCACCGTGGGCGAGGACGCGTATGCGCATTTCAAGACCTGGGACATCGGCGACATCATCGCTGTCGAGGGCTCGATGTTCAAGACCAACAAGGGCGAGCTCTCGGTCCATGCATCGGCGATACGGCTGCTCTCCAAGTCCCTGCGTCCCCTGCCCGACAAGTTCCACGGCGTGGCCGACCAGGAATTGCGTTATCGCCAGCGCTATGTCGATCTGGTCATGACCGAAGAAACGCGCAATACCTTCATTGCGCGCAGCAAGGCCATCGGCAGCATCCGCCAGCACATGCTGAACGCCGGCTTCCTGGAAGTCGAGACGCCCATGCTGCATCCGATTCCCGGCGGCGCCGCCGCCAAGCCTTTTGTCACCCATCACAATGCGCTCGACATGGAAATGTTCCTGCGCATCGCGCCCGAGCTTTATCTCAAGCGGCTCATCGTGGGCGGCTTTGAGCGCGTCTTCGAAGTGAATCGGAATTTCCGCAACGAAGGCGTCAGCCCACGGCATAATCCCGAATTCACCATGATGGAGTTCTACGCCGCCTACACCGACTACAAATGGCTCATGGATTTCACCGAAGCCCTGATACGCGAGGCCGCGATTGCCGCTTGCGGCAGCGCCATGCTTACCTACCAGGGCAAGCCGCTGGACCTCGGTCGGCCCTTCGATCGTCTGACCATCGTCCAGGCCATCCTGAAGTACGCGCCAAGCTACACCGAAGAACAGTTGCTCGATGCAGCCTTCCTGCGCGGCGAGCTCAAGCGCCTGGGCGCCGACGTGGGCGGTCCGGTGCTGTCGCGCGCGGGCCTGGGTGCGCTGCAGCTCGCCCTCTTCGAGGAAACCGCGGAATCGCAGCTCTGGAACCCCACCTACATCATCGACTACCCGGTGGAAGTCTCTCCGCTGGCGCGCGCTTCCGACGCCCAAGCCGGCATTACCGAGCGCTATGAGCTCTTCATCACCGGACGGGAAATCGCCAACGGGTTTTCGGAGCTCAACGATCCCGAAGACCAGGCCGCCCGATTCCAGGCGCAGGTCGAAGCCAAGGACGCCGGCGACGAGGAAGCCATGTACTACGACGCCGATTACATCCGGGCCCTTGAATACGGCATGCCGCCCACGGGAGGCTGCGGCATCGGCATAGATCGCCTGGTCATGATCCTTACCGACAGCCCCAGCATCCGCGACGTCATTCTCTTTCCTCATCTGCGGCCGGAAGACTGACCCGGACTTTACCGCCTCCCGTCCTTTGTTGCATAATTCGAGCTATCGATACATAACGTAACAAGGGCGACGATGAATCGCGGGATTCGAATGGTTAGACTGGGCGCCGCGCTTGCGGCAGCCGCACTCCTGGCAAGCTGCGCCAGCATGTCCGAGAAAGAATGCCTGTCCGCGGACTGGCATGATCAAGGCTACCGGGACGGCCGCAACGGCCAATCCCTGTCGCGCATTGAAGACCATCGCGAAGCCTGCGCCAAAGTGGGGGTTGCGCCGGATCTTGCGGCATACAAGGCCGGCCGCGCCAAAGGCATCCTGGAATACTGCACCGCCGATAACGGCGTCAGGGAAGGACGGCGCGGCGCAGGCTATCGAAACGCCTGCCCTCCTGAACTGGAAGGTCGCTTTCTTGATCATTACCGGGCGGGCAAGCGCGTATATGACGCGGAACAGCGCGTCAACAATCTCGACAGCCGCGCGCGCGACCTGCAACGGCGCCTGGACAAGGAAAAAGACGATGACAAGCGTAAGCGCCTGCGCCAGGAACTGCGCGACCTGGACTGGAGCCTGCGAAATGCCCGCAATGACGTCTACGAGGCCGAGCGCCGGCTGCGATACTAGGCAGGGTCAGACCCCGTACGGGGTCTGACCCCAAGGCTTTACGCCCGCCGCGCTACTGCGTCCGCCCACTTTCGCGCCACCGCGGGCGAAGCGATGCAGCAGGCCTTGTCGGTGACGACTCTGACCGCGCGTTCCAGCAGCTGGATATCGGCCTCGTGCTGGCGCGCAACGTGAGGGTCCTCGAAGAAGATCACGCGCTGGCAGCGCTCTTCGAGCACCAGTTCCGCAATCTGCGCATCGCCGCCCAGTGGGCCGCTTAAGAAAGGCTGCACCCAGGGACGGTCCGCCGGCCAGCCACGAGATTTCGCCAATTCGTTCAGCCGGCCGCTGGTCGTACCGGTACCGACCCGGTGCGCGAATCGGGACAGCAAATCGAAATGCTGCGCCGCGTATTCAACCATTTCATCCTTGAGCGCATCGTGCGCGATCAAGGCCAGGGTCTGCCGCGAGAAATCGAAAATCGGATCGAGCTTGGGATCGGCCGGCAAGCCTCGGCACAGGCGCTCGACCTCTACCCACTCTATGGCGCCCATCAGGGTCGACACAAAAGGCCGGCCGTGGGTGATGCATTGCCGCTTCAGGGCCAGCGCTTCGGGAAAAATGGATGAGGGATCGACCGGATCGATCAGATAGATGGCACCGTCGAACGGGCGTTCTTCACCCGCGCCTTCGGTGACCCGGGCAACCAGCTTCATGAGCCCGCCCTCCCGGCCATAGGGGTAGCGGACGAGGCCCGGATAGCCTTTTAGGAGATCCGAACGTTCAATGGCATCCAGCGTGCGGCCGACGGTGTACAGCTCGAGCCCGAGCTCGCGGATGCCGACCGCCGATTGCTCCAGCCAGCGGAAGATCGCGGCGCCATAGGTTTCGTGGTGCAGGCGATTCGCGGCCAGGCCGAACCGCAAAACGGGAGGTGTGGTCGTCATGAGAATCAGGCGGGGTCAGACCCGTACGGGGTCTGACCCCTTAAACAATAGAATGGAAGACTATGCCGAGGGGGCAGACCCCCTACGGGGTCTGACCCCAAAACATCACTAGACCGTAAAGGACTCGCCACAACCGCAAGATGCTTTCTCGTTGGGGTTGGAGAATTTGAAGCCTTCGTTCAGGCCTTCGCGCCCGTAGTCGAGCTCGGTGCCGTCGATGAACGGCAGGCTCTTGGGATCCACGAATACCTTCACGCCCAATTGCTCGAAGACCTGATCGTCTGGTTTGGGCTCGTCGACGTACTCGAGCTTGTAGGCCATGCCGGAGCAACCCGTCAGCCTTACGCCCAGACGCAAGCCCTGGCCTGCGCCGCGTTTCTGGAGGTAGCGATTGATATGGTCAGCCGCCTGTTGTGTAAGCGTAATAGCCATGTCTTAGTCCTGATGCTTGTCCTGGTAATCACGAACGGCCGCCTTGATGGCGTCTTCGACCAGGATGGAACAATGAATCTTTACTGGCGGCAACGCCAGCTCTTTCGCGATATCGGCATTGCGGATCTGCAAGGCTTCGCCCAGTGTCTTGCCTTTCACCCATTCGGTGGCAAGAGAGCTCGAAGCGATGGCCGAGCCGCAGCCGTAGGTCTTGAAGCGCGCATCTTCAATGATACCCGATTCGCCCACCTGTATCTGCAGCCGAATGACCCCGCCCTCCGCTGGCGCGCCCACCATGCCGGTGCCGACCCGGCGGTCGGACGCATCGAATGCGCCGACATTGCGCGGATGTTCGTAGTGATCTTGCACTTTGTCGCTGTATGTCGCCATGATGCCGCCTGTTGCCCGTCCTGAACTATGCATTGACCGCCCACTGATAGGCTTCGACGTCCACCCCCTGCTGGTGCATTTCCCACAACGGGGATATGTCGCGCAGCTTGGCCACGCGCTGCGTGACGACCTGGATGGCGAAGTCCACATCTTGTTCGGTCGTATAGCGCCCGATCGAGAAGCGCAGCGAACTGTGGGCCAGCGCATCGCTGCGGCCCAATGCGCGCAGTACGTAGGAAGGCTCCAGGCTGGCGGACGTGCAGGCTGACCCGCTGGACACGGCGAGTTCTTTGAGCGACATGATCAGTGCTTCGCCCTCGATGTAGCTGAAACTGAGGTTCAGGTTGTGCGGCACGCGCCGATGAAGGTCGCCGTTCAGGTAGACCTGGGGAATTGCCGACAGCCCGGCCCAGAAACGGTCGCGCAGCGCGAGTATGCGCGCATGCTCGGCGGCCATTTCCAGCCCGGCCAGCTGGAAGGCTGCTCCCATGCCGACAATCTGGTGAGTGGGAAGAGTCCCCGATCGGACACCGCGTTCGTGGCCGCCGCCGTGCATCTGCGCCGCGATGCGCGCCCGTGGCTTGCGGCGCAAATACAAGGCGCCTATGCCTTTGGGCCCATAGGTTTTATGAGCCGAGAACGACATGAGGTCTACATTCAGAGCCTGGAGATCTATGGCCACTTTGCCGGTCGCCTGGGCGGCGTCGACGTGGAACACGATACCCTGATCGCGGCAGATATCGCCGATGGCCGCAATATCCTGAATCACGCCGATTTCATTGTTGACCAACATGACCGACGCCACGATGGTGTCGGGGCGGAGCGCCGCGCGGAAGGCGTCCAAGTCCAGCAGCCCGTCGGCGCCGACATCGAGATAAGTGACCTCGAAGCCCTGCCGCTGCAATTCCGCGCAGGTATCCAGCACCGCCTTGTGTTCCGTCTTGACGGTAACGATGTGCTTGCCCCGCCCCGCATGAAACTGGGCGGCGCCTTTGATTGCAAGGTTGTTGGATTCCGTGGCGCCGGAAGTCCAGACGATGTCGCGTGGGTCGGCGCCTACCAGTTCCGCCACCTGCGCCCTGGCTTGCTCGACCGCCTCTTCGGCTTCCCAGCCATAGGCATGGCTGTTGGACGCCGGATTGCCAAAGCACTCGGACAGCCAGGGCACCATTTTCTCGACCACACGCGAATCGACCGGCGTGGTGGCGGAATAGTCGAAATAAACGGGGCGGCTGTGCATGCTTGGGTTCCTGTGGGCGTTATACCGGGTTGGCGATGATCATATCGGGCGAGCGCGCAATACGCATGGCGGCCCGGGCCTCGTTGGCTTCGTGCAGTTGGCGCATGCGCTGCTGATCGACCAGGTCCTGCAAGGACACCGAGTCGAGGTAATCGACCATTTTACGATTGAGCGTCGCCCATAGTTCGTGAGTCATGCATTTGCCGGTGCCGCCGTTGCGGCCGATATTGCAATCTTCCTTGCCGCCGCAACTGGTGGCATCGAGCGGTTCGTCGACCGCGAAGATGATGTCGGCCACGGTAATGTTGCGGGCCAGGCGTCCCAGCGAGTAGCCGCCGCCCGGACCGCGCATGCTATCCACAAGTTCGTGCCGGCGCAGCTTGCCGAACAGTTGCTCGAGGTAGGAAAGGGATATGTTCTGACGCTGACTGATGGCCGCCAGGGTAACGGGCCCGCTTTGCTGCCGCAACGCCAAATCGATCATGGCGGTCACCGCAAAACGCCCTTTGGTCGTTAAACGCATGGTGATGTCCTTGCCAAAGCCTGTTTATTAACTAGGGTAATTAGCCGGCGCTTTACCCGACTAATATAGTCAAGTATAGCAAATTCCCGACTAATTTACTAGGATATTACAGCCAGGACGCAGGGCCCAAACGGCAAAAAACCGTGCACCGCACGGTTTTTTAAGAGCCGGACAAGTCGAAAACTAGGCCGCCTGGTATTGCAGCGCCCGCTTGCGCACCATTTCAATAACGCCCTGACAGGCGTCCTCGAGGTAATCAAGCACCTTGCCGAAACCGTCGGGGCCACCATAATAAGGATCGGGCACAGTGGCTTCTTCGAACTCGTTGGCAAAGCGCATGAGCAGCATGAGCTTGTGCTGGTATACTTTGGGGCATTGCTGCTGCAAAGCCGAAAGATTTTCCCAGTCCATGGCCAGAATCAGGTCGAATTCGCGGAAGTCGTCGGCGGTGACTTGCCGCGCGACACAGTGCGAAAGTTCATACCCGCGCTTGCGCGCAGCGGCTTGGGCGCGTGCGTCGGGCGGCTCGCCGATATGAAAGCTGTGGGTGCCAGCGGAATCCACTCCCACCACCTCAGAGAGCCCCGCTTCGTCTATTAGACGGCGGAAAACACCCTCTGCGCTCGGCGAGCGGCAGATATTACCCATGCAAACGAAAAGTACCTTAGTCATCATAGACGAGAGTGTGAGGGAAAACCCGTTATATAGCAAGAGTTTTTGCAATACCACATTTATCGAATCTTATCGATTGACAATTGCAAAAACTTAATGGTGATAAGGCGTTACCGGCTAATCGCGTGAACTTTCAATAACACCGGACAGCAGGGTTCGCTGCCAGGTAACGCCTAGCTTCATGCAGCGCAACATAATGTTTGGACGCGCTTTGAAGCGATAATTCCTAATGGTAAACCCTAGGCTTATCGAAAGCAATACCTCAATAGCCACCGACTAGCATCGCCGGGTGACAAGCCGGTTAAATCGGTGCACTGTTGGTGTTTTCCAACAACCCACGCATATCGGCGCCCATGGGGATTAGCTCAGCAAGGCTTTTTCCTTCAGACGATTCAGCGCATCGCGCGCGGCGGCCGCCTGCTCGAACTCCAGGTTCTTGGCGTGGTCCATCATGCGCTTCTCCAGGCGCCGTATTTCCTTGGCCAGCAGCTTGTCGTCACGCAGAATCTCTGCCGGCACGTCGTCAACCATCGATGGCGCCTCGGGCGTCGCCATGACGCCGTCTATCATCTCGCGCACCGCCTTGCTGACGCCGCGCGCCGTGATCCCGTGCTGCTGATTGAATGCCAACTGCTTGCTGCGGCGCCGCTCCGTTTCGCCCATGGCCCGCTGCATCGAATCGGTAATGCGATCAGCGTACAGAATGGCGCGGCCATTGAGATTGCGCGCCGCACGTCCGATGGTCTGGATCAGGCTGCGTTCGGAGCGCAGGAAGCCTTCCTTGTCCGCATCCAGAATCGCCACCAGCGACACTTCGGGAATATCGAGCCCTTCGCGCAGCAGGTTGATGCCCACCAGCACGTCGAACACGCCCAAGCGCAGATCGCGGATGATTTCCACGCGCTCGACCGTGTCGATGTCGGAATGCAGGTAGCGCACCTTCAAGCCGTTTTCGCTCAGGTAATCGGTCAGGTCCTCGGCCATGCGCTTGGTCAGCGTGGTCACCAGCACGCGCTCCTGCACCGCGATCCGTTTCTTGATCTCACCGAGCAAGTCGTCGACCTGGGTCAAGGCGGGCCGGACCTCCACTTCGGGGTCGACCAGCCCCGTGGGCCGGACGACCTGCTCCACCACATTGTCGGAGTGCTCTTTCTCGTAGGCCGCGGGCGTCGCAGACACGAATACGCATTGACGCATGCGGTGCTCGAACTCTTCCAGCTTGAGCGGCCGGTTGTCCATGGCCGAAGGCAGCCGGAAACCGAACTGCACCAGCGTGGATTTGCGCGAGCGATCGCCACGGTACATGGCGCTGAGCTGACCCATGGTGACGTGGCTTTCGTCGATGAACATCAGGGCGTCGGCCGGCAGGTAATCGATCAGGGTCGGCGGCGGCTCGCCGGGAGCCGCGCCGGACAGATGCCGCGAGTAGTTCTCGATGCCCTTGCAAAAGCCCAGTTCTTGCAGCATTTCCAAATCGAATCGTGTGCGCTGCTCCAGCCGCTGTGCCTCAACCAGCTTGCCCTCCGCAACCAGGAAGGCGGCTCGATCGCGCAACTCTTCCTTGATGGTATCGACGGCCCGCAAGACGGTTTCGCGAGGCGTCACATAATGAGAGCTGGGGAAGACCGTGAAGCGCGGTACTTTCTGCTTGATCTTGCCGGTCAGCGGGTCGAACATTTCAAGGGTTTCGATCTCGTCGTCGAACATCGTGATCCGCAGCGCCAGTTCGGCATGCTCGGCGGGAAACACGTCGACGACCTCTCCGCGCGCCCTGAAATGGCCGCGCGTGAACTCGACGTCGTTGCGTTCATACTGCATGGCCACCAGGCGCCCGAGCAATTCCTGACGCGCGATGCGATCGCCGGCGCGCAGCGTGAGCACCATGGCGTGGTAGTCGCCGGGATTGCCGATGCCGTAAATACAGGAAACCGTGCCGACAATGATCGTATCCCGTCGCTCGAGCAGGCTCTTGGTGGCGGAAAGGCGCATCTGCTCGATGTGCTCGTTGATCGAGGAATCCTTTTCTATGAACAGGTCGCGCGCGGCCACATAGGCTTCCGGCTGGTAGTAGTCATAGTAAGAAACGAAGTATTCCACGGCATTGCGCGGAAAGAATTCGCGCATCTCCGCGTACAGCTGGGCGGCCAGCGTCTTGTTCGGCGCCAGCACGATGGCCGGGCGGCCCGTGCGGGCAATGACATTGGCCATGGTGTAGGTCTTGCCCGAGCCCGTCACCCCCAGCAGCGTCTGGTACATGAGGCCGTCGCCGATGCCTTCGACAAGCGCATCGATGGCCGCCGGCTGGTCGCCGGCCGGCGGGTAAGGCTGATAAAGCTGGAAGGGGCTGTCGGGAAACTCGATGAATCCAGGCGCGTTGCTGTTCATACTTCGCTGCTCATACTAGACACCGTCAGGGTAAACCCCTTATTATCACACTATTGTTTCCAGTTCTCTACCCACCTCTTTTCCCACAAAATGAACTCACTCTTCGAATCCGTCGAACTCGCTCCGCGCGACCCCATTCTTGGCCTGAACGAACAATATAACGCCGACACCCGCCCGGGCAAGGTCAATCTTGGCGTTGGCGTGTATTACGACGACGAAGGGCGCATCCCTCTGCTGCAGGCGGTCAGCAAGGCCGAACAGGCCCGGATCGAGGCTCATGCCGCCCGCGGCTATCTGCCCATCGAAGGCATTCCCGGCTACAACAAAGGCGCGCAAACCCTGCTGCTGGGCGAGAACTCGCCCCTCGTGGCCGCCGGCCGCGTCCTTACCGCACAGGCGCTGGGCGGCACAGGCGCCCTGAAGATCGGGGCCGACTTCCTCAAGCAGATACTGCCGGATTCCAAGGTCGCCATCAGCAACCCGAGCTGGGAAAATCACCGCGCCCTCTTCGAGCGCGCAGGGTTCACCGTCGATACCTATCCCTATTATGATGCCGGCACGCACGGCCTGGATTTCGACGCCATGCTGGCCGCTTTCCAGACCATGCCGGAAGACACCATCGTCATCCTGCATGCCTGCTGCCACAACCCCACCGGCGTCGACCCCAGCTTCGAGCAATGGACACAGATCGCCGACGTCATCAAGGCGCGCAATCTGGTTCCTTTCCTCGACATCGCCTACCAGGGATTTGGCGAAGGCCTGGAGCAAGACGCGGCCGTGGTGCGCATGTTCGCCGAGCGCGACATGACCATGTTCATCAGCTCGTCGTTCTCCAAATCCTTCTCGCTGTACGGCGAACGCGTCGGCGCGCTGACGCTCATCACCTCCAGCAAAGAAGAAAGCGGCCGGGTGCTCAGCCAGCTGAAGCGCGTCATCCGCACCAACTACTCCAATCCGCCCACGCACGGCGGCACGGTCGTCTCCATGGTGCTGAACACGCCCGAACTCTTCGCACTGTGGGTCGACGAACTGGCGACGATGCGCGAACGCATCCGCAACATGCGCGTGCAACTGGTCGAAAAGCTGAAGGCGCAAGGCGTCAAGCAGAATTTCGATTTCGTCCTGCAGCAGCGCGGCATGTTCTCGTATTCCGGCCTTACGTCGGAACAAGTCGATCGCCTGCGCGACGAACACGGCGTCTATGCCGTGTCCAGTGGCCGCATCTGCGTGGCAGCGCTCAACAGCCGCAACATCGAATACGTCGCCCAGTCCATCGCCAAGGTTCTTGCTTGATCTTTCAAGCAAAGTGCTGCACAATCCAGACTGTATAAAAACACAGTCTGGATTGCCATGTCCGTCAAGCTCACCGCGCGTCAGCAACAAATCCTTGAACTCATACGCAGCGAAATCGCGCGGACCGGCTTTCCCCCCACCCGCGCCGAAATCGCCCGCGCTCTGGGCTTCAAGTCAGCCAACGCGGCTGAAGACCACCTTAGGGCGCTCGCCCGAAAAGGCACCATAGAACTCACAGCCGGCGCATCCCGGGGCATACGCCTGCTGGATACGCCCGCAAGCACGCGGGCGGAAGCCGGCGGCGCAGGCGTACCGTCGTCTTTCGTCAATTCCGTATCGCAGCTGTTCGTGCCCTTGGTGGGCCGCGTCGCGGCAGGCAGTCCCATCCTGGCGGCCGAACACGTTGAACGCGAAGTCGGCATCGAACCCTCATTGTTCACGCAAACGCCCGACTATCTGTTGCGCGTGCGCGGCCTAAGCATGCGCGATGCCGGCATCCTCGATGGCGACTTGCTGGCGGTCCGCAAAACGCCCGACGCACGCAACGGGCAGATCGTCGTCGCACGCCTGGGCGACGACGTCACCGTCAAACGCTTCATGCGCGCCGGCAGCCAAATCCAGCTGCTGCCCGAAAACCCCGACTTCAATCCCATCGTCGTCACAGCGCAAGACGACTTCTCGCTCGAAGGGATTGCCGTCGGGCTCATCCGCGCCACCCCACTGCATTGAAACGGCCCGGGCTGCTCGCCAGCCCCGGCCCGCTTCTCCGCCTTACAGCCATACCTCTGTGTTCATCCAGCCACGCTGCGCCATGCCCCTGCGGTGGCCTCTTCAATATTTCGCCCGCTATTGCAAAGCCTCTTCGGCCAGCGCTTCGCCTATGCATTGGGCAATGGCTTCGCGCCCCACCACAATGCCATGTTCCTGCGCGCTGTTGGCCAGCAGATCCACCACTTGTTCTTTGTCGACCATGACATGCAGGCTGGGCAGGAGGCTCGCATCCAGAGCCAGAACTTTCTGCAGCGCCGCGTAGGTATCGTAAATGCGTTCCATGGTTTTATCCTCCTGAAGTGAAACCATGGTTCGCAGTGTAGGCACCCGTGCCGGTGGTGTGAATAGCTCTAACGAGCCATATGGGTGGGCCGCAAAGGGGGGACAGACCCCGAAGGGGGTCGCAAAGGGAGGGGACAGACCCCATACGGGGTCTGTCCCCTGGAAAAAAGGAAATGGGGTCAGACCCCGTGCGGGGTCTGACCCCAACACGGGGCCGCCAAGCCGAGCGATCAGTGCTTGATCAGGCCGCTGGACGTTTCCTCACCGGGCTTGGCGCTGGCGACCGCTTCAGCCGCCAATCGGGCGACTTCCTCGTCCGACAGGGGCGTTGGCATATCCTGCAGCGCAACCTCGAGCACGCGGTCGATCCACCTTACCGGGATGATCTCCAGGTGGTTCTTCACGTTGTCAGGGATCTCGGCGAGATCCTTGACGTTTTCCTCGGGGATCATCACAACGCGGATACCGCCGCGATGCGCCGCCAGCAGCTTCTCTTTGAGGCCGCCGATGGCAAGGACTTCGCCGCGCAGCGTGATCTCGCCGGTCATGGCGACATCGGCCCGCACAGGTATGCCTGTAAGCGCGGAAACCATGGCCGTCGTGATGGCGATACCCGCGGACGGACCGTCCTTGGGCGTTGCGCCTTCGGGGAAGTGGACATGCAGATCGCGCTTTTCAAAAGCCGTATTCGGAATGCCCCACTTCTGGGCGCGCGCCCGCACCACAGTGCGTGCGGCTTCCACCGATTCCTTCATGACATCGCCCAGCAGTCCGGTGCGCGTCACCACGCCCTTGCCCGGCATGTCGGCCACTTCGATGGTAAGCAGATCGCCGCCGACCTCGGTCCAGGCCAGGCCTGTGACCTGACCCACCTTGTTTTCCTTTTCCGCCATGCCGAAGCTGTAGCGGCGCACGCCAAGGAAATCAGCGAGGTTCTCGGATGTGACTGTCACGCTTTCGAGCGGCTGGGCAGCCGAGACTTTGGCGCCGCCCTTCTTCGCGGCGGGGTTCTTGGCCAGAAGCTGCTTGACCACCTTGCGGCAGATCTTGCTGATTTCGCGCTCGAGCGCCCGCACGCCGGCTTCACGGGTGTAGTAGCGCACGATATCGCGGATCGCGGACTCTTCGACGACCAGTTCACCTTCCTGGACGCCGTTGTTCTTCATGAGCTTGGGCAGCAGGTGATCGAAGGCAATATGGACCTTCTCGTCTTCCGTATAGCCGGACAGCCGGATGACCTCCATGCGATCCAGCAGCGCCGGCGGAATGTTCAGCGTATTGCTGGTTGCCACGAACATGACGTCGGACAGATCGAAATCGACTTCGATGTAGTGGTCCTGGAAAGTGTGATTCTGTTCAGGATCCAGCACCTCGAGCAACGCCGATGACGGGTCCCCGCGGAAATCCGCGCCCATCTTGTCGATTTCGTCGAGCAGGAAGAGCGGATTGCGCACGCCGACCTTGGTCATGTTCTGCAGGATCTTGCCCGGCATGGAACCGATGTAGGTACGGCGGTGGCCCCGGATCTCGGCTTCGTCACGCACGCCACCCAGCGCCATGCGCACGAACTTGCGGTTCGTGGCCCGCGCAATGGATTGGCCCAGCGAGGTCTTGCCGACACCGGGAGGCCCAACCAGGCAAAGTATGGGCGCCTTGAGCTTGTCGACGCGCTGCTGGACGGCCAGGTACTCGACAATGCGCTCCTTGACCTTCTCGAGGCCGTAGTGGTCGGCATCCAGCACGTTCTCGGCGTTCGAGATCGAATTGTTGATGCGGCTCTTTTTGCGCCACGGCAGGCCGATGAGCGTATCGATGTAGTTGCGCACCACGGTGGCTTCGGCCGACATGGGCGACATGAGCTTGAGCTTCTTGAGCTCGGCCTCGACCTTCTTCTGCGCTTCCTTGGGAAGCTGGGCGGCGGCGATCTTCTTCTCGAGCTCTTCGATATCCGCGCCTTCTTCGCCTTCGCCGAGCTCTTTCTGAATGGCTTTAACCTGCTCGTTCAGGTAGTAGTCGCGCTGGCTTTTCTCCATCTGCTTCTTGACGCGCCCACGGATCCGCTTTTCGACCTGGAGAATGTCGATTTCGGACTCGAGCTGCGCCAGGAGGCTTTCGAGGCGTTCCGATGTGCCGATGACTTGCAGCATTTGCTGCTTCTGTTCCAGCTTGAGCGGGAGGTGCGCGGCGATGGTGTCGGCCAGCCGGCCGGCGTCATCAATGCCGGTGAGTGAAGTGAGAATCTCTTGCGGGATCTTCTTGTTGAGCTTGACGTATTGCTCGAATTGCGCAACCACGGCGCGGCGCAGCGCTTCGGATTCTGCGCTTTCGCCTTCATCGGGCGCGACGGGAACGACGACCGCCATGAAATGCGTGTCTGCATCGGTCACTTGCTGGATGCGCGCGCGCTGTATGCCCTCGACCAGCACTTTGACCGTGCCATCGGGCAGTTTCAGCATCTGCAGGATATTCGCTGCACAACCGATGTCGTACAGGTCTTCCGGGGCGGGATCGTCTTTGCCTGCGGATTTCTGTGCTACCAGCATGATGCTGTTGCCCGCCTCCATGGCGAGCTCGAGCGCCTTGATGGAGCGCGGACGACCAACAAACAGAGGAATCACCATGTGTGGAAATACCACGACGTCGCGCAGAGGCAACAGCGGCAAGTCCGTGGGTTCCGAAGAAAGAATCTGGCTCGCAGACATAGTAATTTCCTTAAAATTTACCTCAAGATGCAAAAGGGAAGCCAGGGCCTCCCTTTTTCAGTACTACCTGTAGGTGTATGTGGCGGCTTTCCCCACGTTTTCAAGTCCCTACGCTGCTGCACCCTTCAGTTTCTTCTGGGCGTCGTCCCGACCCTTGGCTCCTTCTTCTGCGTCATCCTGATAAATGAGCATGGGCTTGCCGGAACCAGTGACGGCATTTTCATCGAGTATTACACTTTTGACGTCCTTCTTGGAAGGAAGTTCATACATCGTCTCCAGCAAGGCTTGTTCCACGATGGAACGCAAGCCCCGCGCGCCGGTGCGGCGCTTGATGGCGCGCTTGGCGATGGCCGCGAGCGCGGCGGGCCGCACCTCGAGTTCGACCTCCTCCATCTCGAACAGTTTCTGGAACTGCTTGATCAGCGAATTCTTGGGTTCTGTAAGAATGCGGATCAGGGTGTCTTCCTGCAGCTCCTCGAGCGTGGCGACCACCGGCAGGCGCCCGACGAGCTCGGGGATGAGACCGAACTTGATGAGGTCCTCGGGCTCGACCTCGGCGAAAAGCTCGCCCACGCCGCGTTCCGTCTTGGCCCGCACGGACGCCGAAAAGCCGATGCCGGATCTCTCGGTGCGGTCGCGAATGATCTTTTCAAGCCCGTCGAAGGCACCGCCAACGATGAACAGGATATTGGTCGTATCGACCTGGACGAAGTCCTGGTTGGGATGCTTGCGCCCGCCCTGCGGAGGCACCGATGCGACCGTGCCCTCGATGAGCTTGAGCAAGGCTTGCTGAACGCCCTCGCCGGATACGTCCCGCGTGATGGACGGATTGTCCGCCTTGCGCGAAATCTTGTCGATTTCGTCGATGTAGATGATGGCGCGCTGGGCCTTCTCGACATCGTAGTTGCAGTTCTGGAGCAGCTTCTGGACGATGTTCTCGACGTCTTCGCCGACATAGCCGGCTTCCGTCAGGGTGGTGGCGTCCGCCATCACGAAAGGCACGTCCAGCATGCGGGCAAGCGTCTGCGCCAGCAGCGTCTTGCCGGAACCGGTCGGCCCGATCAGCAGAATGTTGCTCTTGGAGAGCTCGACGTCGCTGCCCTTGACCTCGCCATAACGGATGCGCTTGTAGTGGTTGTACACCGCCACTGCCAGGTTGCGCTTGGGGATGTCCTGCCCGATCACGTAGCCGTCAAGGAATTCCTTGATTTCCCGCGGTGTGGGCAGTTCGTTGCGTATGGCGTCGCGCGCCGCTTCCTGGCCTTCTTCGGTAATGATGTCGTTGCACAGGTCGATGCACTCGTCGCAAATGAAAACCGATGGACCCGCAATGAGCTTCTTCACTTCATGCTGGGTCTTGTTGCAGAAAGAACACCGCAAGACCTTATCGTCTGCCGATCCTTTTTTCTCGGGCATATAAATCTTCGTTCAGTTCAGTCGACAGGGGCATTGCCTGTCGGTTATAACCGGCGCGCGGAACGCCCGCGCGCCGACCGGCTGGCCTTTAGGCTTCGTCAGCGCGAGAGACCAGTACTTTGTCCACCAAACCATACGATAACGCATCTTCCGCCGACATGAAATTATCACGCTCGGTGTCTACGGCGATGCGCTCGACAGGCTGCCCGGTGTTCTGGGCCAGAATGTTGTTGAGCCGTTCGCGCAGACTGAGGATCTCGCGCGCCTGGATCTGGATGTCGGACGCCTGCCCCTGCGCACCGCCCGACGGCTGATGAATCATGATGCGGGAGTTGGGCAAGGTATAGCGCTTGCCCTTGGCGCCGGCAGCCAGCAGAAATGCGCCCATGCTTGCCGCCAGGCCCGTGCACAGCGTGGACACGTCGGGCTTGACGAACTGCATGGTGTCATAAATGGCCATGCCTGCGTACACCGACCCGCCGGGCGAGTTGATGTACAGCGAGATGTCCTTGTCGGGGTTTTCGGATTCCAGGAACAGCAGCTGCGCCACCACCAGGTTGGCCGACTGGTCATTGACCGGCCCGACAAAGAAGATCACGCGCTCCCGCAGCAAGCGGGAGTAGATGTCATAGGACCGCTCGCCGCGGCCGGACTGCTCTATCACGATGGGCACGTAGCCCAACCCCGTCGGGGTCACCGAGTCACCACCATACATTGATGCGTAAAAATCGGTAAATCGCGACATTTAGTTAGTCCCCATCAGTTCGTCGAAAGCCACGTCTTCGTCTGTGACCTTGGCATTCGCCAAGATGTGATCGACCACATTGTCTTCGAGGACGATGGCCTCGATTTCAGCGCGGCGCTGGCGGTCAGACAGATAATACGCTATGACCTGCGCGGGCTGCTCGTAGTTCTGGGCGAATTCCTCGATGCGCGCGCGAACCTGCTCGGGCTTGGCCTGGAGATCGGCGTTGCGCACCAGTTCGGACACCAGCAGGCCCAGGCGCACGCGGCGCTCGGACTCGGCCGAAAAGGCGTCTGCCGGAATCGGCATGGAGTCCGCGTTGGGCACGCCACGCTGCTTGAGCTCTTCACGGGCGGCGGCCACACGGCCCTGCGCATCGCTTTCGACCAGCGCCTTGGGCACGTCGAAACTGCAAACGGAGACCAGGGCGTCCATGACGCTGCCCTTGGTGCGGGCTTGCGCACGGGCCTTGACCTCGCGCTCGATGTTGGCGCGCACGTCGGCCACCAGCTTTTCAACGTCGCCTTCGGGTTGGCCCAGGGACTTGGCGAACTCGGCGTCGACTTCCGGCAATACGGCTTCGGCGACTTCGGTCACGGTGATCTTGAATTCGGCCTGCTTGCCGGCAACTTCCTTGCTGCCGTATTCCTCGGGGAATTGCAGCGGGAAGGTCTTGGTTTCACCGGCCTTCATGCCGCGGACCGCGGTTTCGAATTCGGGCAGCATGCGGCCCTGGCCGAGCACGAAGGGGAATTTCTCGGCCGTGCCGCCTTCGAAAGCCACGCCGTCTATCGTGCCGACAAAGTCGAGCGTGACGCGATCGTCGTCCTGGGCTTCGCGGCCTTCGCGCGGTTCGTAAACCGCACGCTGCTTGCGCAGGATGTCGATGGTGCGCTGCACTTCGGCATCGCCCACCTGCACGTTGGCGCGCTTGACTTCCAGCGACGACAAATCGGGAATTTCGACCTCGGGATAGACCTCGAACGTGGCGCTGAAGGCCATGGTGCCCTCTTCCACGCCTTCGGCCTTGGGCTCGAGCGAGGGCGTGCCCGCCACCCGCAGCTTCGCCTCGTCGATGACCCTGTCCAGCGAACGGCCGACTTCGCTATTGATGACGTCGTAGCGTATGCCTGGCCCGTGGCTGCGTTCGATCAGCGAAAGCGGGGCTTTGCCCGGGCGGAAACCCTGGACCTTGGCCGTACGAGCGACGCGCTTGAGTTGCGCCTGGACTTCTTTTTCTATGTCGGCGATCGAAACGACCAAATCAACTCGGCGCTCCAGGCCGGACAAAATTTCAACCTCGGGCTGCATTAGGGACCTATATAAATGAGTAATTGAAGAAATGAACAGGACATTTTACCGGAAACTCGGCAAGTCGATGAAATTGCCGGGGGTTGGAGCCAGTCCGGGGGCTGGTCTGCGTCTTCGATGGGGCCAGACCCGCGGGTCCGACCCCGGGGGCTGGAGTTTGGGGTCAGACCCCGGATGGGGTCTGACCCCTTTCAGTCGACTCATTGCGTACAGTCAAAAAAAAGCTATAATTGTTGGCTTCCCTTTGCGAACGTGGCGGAATTGGTAGACGCACCAGATTTAGGTTCTGGCGCCGAGAGGTGTGAGAGTTCGAGTCTCTCCGTTCGCACCATTGAATTACAGGCTCTGGCTCTTCTCCCTGGTTGGGAACGAGCGCTCATCAAACACGGTAAATCATACCGTTACAACCGCAAGGGCTAAGCCCCGCATGCGGTAACTCTCAAGATTCCCGAACCAAAAAACGCGCAACGCGAGACTATTTCTACCTTCGCGGGTAAATTATCCAGAATGCCAACACGGTGACGGGCCCGCCCTGGCCAGGGACCGGCGAGACCGAACATCTCGCCTGCAAGCCACCGGCATATTTACGGATGCGTGGCTTCTGCACGCTTCTTTCGCGAGCGAATCTAGATGCTGACAGCCTCTTAAATCTATCAAGTTGAAACAACGATTAAACCATCCAAGTGGATGGTTTAATATTTATTCATGCCTCCTCGCTCCCCACATCTCGCCTCCGTCCCGAAGCCTGCCGACGAAAAGATCACCATCAACCTGGGATACGTAGACCTGGGTCAGATCGATCTTCTGGTCCAGGAAGGATTCTATGCAAACCGCACGGACCTGATACGAACCGCTATCCGCAATCAGTTGGCCACGCATGGCGATGCCGTGCGCCAAGCGATCAGCCGAAAGACGCTGGTCCTGGGCGTTCAGCACTACTCCGCAAAAGATCTGCTTGAGGTCCAGGCCGCCGGCGAAATGCTCCAGGTCCGAGTACTGGGGCTGGCGACGATAGCGCACGACGTCACGCCTGAACTGGCGCTCGCCACCATCGAATCCTTGACAGTCCTGGGCGCCCTGCACGCGAGCCCCGCTATCAAAGCCGCACTGCGTCAGCGCATCCGCTGACTACCTCCCAGCCGCTAAGGTCACACTATGCATCCTGAATTTCAACAACTCATAAGCCAGGCTACCCGCCTCACGCAATCCGGCGACCTGGCCGCCGCCACGGCAGCAATTCAAACCGCTTTGCGAGGCGGCGTAGCCGCCGGCCACCCTTCTCGGCAGGATGACCCCGACGTCATTGACGTCGACGCCTGGTTGGTCCCCGAATCCTCGGACGCGTCCGGGATGGTTTCTGCGACCAATGACGGCGTCGCCGCGCCGATACGCCGGCCAAGTTCGTCCCACGATGCGTTCATTGCGGGATTCTTCCGCAATCCAGCGGGCGAGCGCAGCTATAAGCTGTATGTACCGCCCAATGCGGGCGAACGCCCCCTGCCTCTGGTGGTCATGCTTCACGGCTGCACTCAGGACGCCGACGATTTCGCAGCCGGCACAGCCATGAACGAAGCGGCGCAGACGCAGGGCTTCTACGTGCTGTACCCGAATCAGTCGCGTGAAGCCAATCCGCAAAAATGCTGGAGCTGGTTCAAGCATAATCATCAGCAGCGGGGTCGAGGCGAACCGTCCATCCTGGCGGGCATGACGCGCGAAGTGATCGAGATGCACTCTATCGATACTCATCGCGTCTATGCGGCGGGCCTCTCGGCCGGCGGTGCGATGGCCGCGATTCTGGCGAAAGCCTATCCCGACCTATATGTGGCGGCGGGAGTGCATTCAGGATTGGCCCCCGGCGCGGCATCGGATCTTCCATCGGCGCTCTCCGCGATGAAAGGTGCTGGCGCTCAAATCCCCATGCGGCCGGGAGGCGGAGTGCCCATGATAGTCTTCCATGGGGACCGCGATGCGACCGTGCATCCGGGCAATGCCCAAGACGTGATAGCGGCCAGCGCGGGCCGTGCGGCCCATGTCGAGTCGCTTCGCGTACCGGGCAAGGGCAATAAGCGCCACAGCACCCGGCATCTGTACCGGAACTTGGAAGGCGACATCATCGCCGAACGATGGGAGATCCACGGCGCCGGCCATGCTTGGTCCGGAGGCACGGACCGCGGCTCATACACGGACCAGGCCGGCCCCGACGCCACCGCCGAAATGCTGCGATTCTTTTTTGAACGGGGCCTGGGAAACACCGGGGGAGAGCAATAGCTAGTGCCGTACGATCGCATGGAACTACGCGCCTGGATGCGCCTGCCTTCAGGAAGACATCTGGACCTGATCAATCCCGACCCCAGCGCCTGGGATCATCAGGACCTTTCGATACGCCTGTCTCGCACCTATCGATGGGGCGGGGAGTCGTGCTGGCCGCTACCTTTATCGGTCGCCCAGCATTCCCTCCTGGTGCTGGAGTTGCGGCGCCAAGCCAACCCGCGCCGCCTTGGCGATGTCGAAGAGCTCTTCGAGCTGCTGCACGACGCCGAGGAAGGCTTTCTCGGATTTGATTGCATCTCGCCCTTGAAAGCGGCGCTAGGCGCGCCTTTCCAGGAGGTCGCCAACCGACTCACATCCGCAATCATGCAGCGCTACCGCTTGCCCGACTGGAACGTCGAAGATTACCGCTTGCACAAGGCCGCCGATCGGCGCGCAGCCGCCAGCGAAGCAGTGCACTGCGTCGGTTGGAGCCGACAAGAGGTCTCTGAAGTTCTTGGCATACAGGCCGACATTGCGGATCTCGATCCGCTTGCGCAACGCTATGGCGACACACCCTGGGCGCCATGGTCCGCCGATGTGGCCGCCCGCCGCTTCCACGACGAGCTGATACGTCTGTGCGCGTCATTGGACATCGCTTAGGACCTGTCACGCTAAAACGCAGGTGGCGCCGGCCGGGCGTCATCCAATCGTCATCTCAACGTAATCGGATCGCCACAGAGCTTATCTAGACTGGCTGCTTCTTCAAACCGGCGCCGCCCTCGCGGCGCAACTCAGGAAGCAAACCATGAAGCTAAGCCGCCGCGAAATGCTGGGCCTGACGGCCAGCCTGCTCACCACCTCCCTCGTCTCTCCCGCCTGGGCTCAAGCCGGCAGGAGCGCCGGCGGGAAACGGATATGCCGCATCGCTGCTTCGGCGCTCAGCAACAACGGCACATTGGCGACCCTGCGCGAGCAGAGCAACGTCGGCCGCCGCATTCTGCCCTCCATACTCGAACCCGTCATTGCCACCGACGTGCTGGGCGACCTCAGCCTACAGCCAGGCCTGGCCGAATCCTGGAGGCGGGTCAACGACCGCGTACTGGAGGTCAAGCTGCGGCAGGGCGTGATCTTTCACAATGGCGATGAAATGACGGCCGAGGACCTTGCCTTCAGTTTCGGGCCCGAGGTCATGTTCGGCGACACCCAGCCCAACCGCGGCGACGGCGCCAAGACCATACGCACGGACTCCAGCGATGCCGGCAAAGCCCGAGGCACCCAGTGCCCGCCGGAAGTCGCGGCTGTCGGCAGGCGGTTGTGGCCGTCGCTGGAAGAGGTCAAGGTCATCGACAAATACACGGTCCATTTCGTGAACGCCATTCCCGACCCGACCCTGGAAGGCCGCCTGACCCGCATGGGCTGCGACGTGATCAGCAAGCGCCACTATCAGGAAGCCGGCGACTGGCAGGCCTGGGCGGCAGCGCCCGCGGGCACCGGACCCTACAAGGTTAAAGAATACAAGAAAGACCAGTACTTGATGCTCGAACGGCATGAGCAGTATTGGGGCGGACCGCCGGAGCTGGACGAAGTGCATTTCTTCGACGTTCCCGAGCTGGCATCGCGCATCAACGGCATGCTGGCCGGCGAGTATGACTTCGCCACCGATATTCCCACTGATCAGGTCAAGACCGTGGAAGCGTCGGGCAAGCTGGAGTTCGTGGGCGGGCCGATCATCAATCACCAGATCACCTGCTTCGACAAACAGCATCCTGCGCTGAAGGATCCGCGCGTACGCCTGGCCATGTCGCACGCCATCGACCGGCAAACCATCGTCGACATGATGTGGGACGGCCGCACGGTGGTACCCAAAGGCTTGCAGTTCGAGTTCTACGGCCCCATGCTGATCGCGGAGCACAATGCGCCGGCCTACGATCCCGAAAAGGCGAAGCAGCTGCTCAAGGAGGCCGGCTACAAGGGCGAGACCATTCCCTACCGTGTGCTGAACAACTACTACACGGGCCAGGTCCAGAAGGCTCAGATCATGACCGAAATGCGGCGCGCCGTGGGCCTGAACGTGGTGATACAGATGGTGGAGAACTGGTCCCAGATCTATGACCCGTCCAGTCCCCGCGGCATCCGCGACTGGTCGAACTCCGCGGGCTTCAACGACCCGGTCAGCTCGCTGGTGCAGCAGCATGGCCCCAATGGCCAGCAACAGCAGAAAGGCGAATGGACCAATGAAGAGTTCAACCGCTTGTCGTCGGTCCTGGAGAATTCGACGGATCCCGCAGAGCGCAAGCGCAGCTTCGCCCGCATGCTGGAGATCGCCGAATACGAGGATCCCGCCTACATGGTGGTCCACCAGACCGCTGCGTTCTATGCCAAGCGCAAGGACATACAGTGGAAATGGTCTCCGACCTTCTACATGGACTTCCGCAAAGGCAACACAATCCAGGTAAAAGCCTGATGGAAGCCACCCTCACCCCGTTCGTCGCGCAAGACGGCTGGCAGCCGCCTCGTACGGCCAGCCGGCATTTGAACGCGCCTGCCGCGGCATTGCGGCAAGATGAGCGGCCGCTGCTGAGCATACGTGGACTCAAGGTGGCCTTCGACAACGGCACGCATCTGGTTCCCGTGCTGCATGGCGTCGATATGGACCTGCGGCGGGGGGAGACGCTGGGCGTGGTCGGCGAATCCGGTTGCGGAAAAAGCGTCACCTGGATGGCCGTCATGCAACTGCTGGGCCGGCGCGGACGCATCGCCGGCAAGATCCTGCTGAACGGCGAAGACATTGCCGGACTATCGCAGAACGCCATGGCGCGCATACGCGGCCGGCGCATCGCGATGATTTTCCAGGATCCGTCCTCAAGCCTGAATCCGGTCAAGACCATAGGCAAGCAATTGATGGAAGCGGTCACGCTGCATCACGGCCTGAAAGGCGAGGCGGCGCGCGCCGAATCCGTCCGCCTGCTGGATCGCGTCCGCATCCCCAGCGCCGCGCAGCGCATGCGGGCCTGGCCCCATGAGCTGTCGGGCGGCACGAACCAGCGGGTCATGATCGCCATGGCTCTCGCGGGTCGGCCCGAATTGCTGGTGGCCGACGAACCGACGACCGCCCTGGACGTGACCATCCAGGCGCAGATCCTGGACCTGCTGCAGGAGCTGCAGCGTGACACCGGAATGGGCTTGGTGCTCATCTCCCATGATCTCGGCGTCATCGCGCAGGTGTGCGACCGCGTCATGGTCATGTATGCAGGGCGCGTCGTGGAGCAAGCGCCCTCGGCGACTCTGTTCGAGCAGGCGCGGCATCCTTATACGCGAGGACTGATCGGCGCGCTCCCGGCCCTTGAGGGGCCCATCAAGCGTCTCGAAGCCATCCCCGGGTCCGTGCCGTCTCCGATGGCCATGCCGGCGGGCTGTGGCTTCTCTCCCCGCTGCCCTCATCGCGCCGAGCGTTGCGAACGGGAGCTTCCCCCTCTCGCGGCCATCCGGAACGATCATCTGACCGCCTGCTGGGGAGAGCATCCATGAGCGCCCCCCTGCTGGAAGTCAGCTCGCTGGCGCGCCACTACCGCGTGCGGCCTCAGCGCAGCCTGTTCGCGCGGTCCCTAACCCTGAAGGCGGTCAGCGACGTATCCTTTGCCATCCAGGCGGGCAAGACGCTGGGGCTGGTGGGCGAATCCGGCTGCGGCAAGTCGACCACCGCCCGGCTCAGCCTGGGCCTCACACCCGCCACCGCCGGACAGATCCGCTTTAACGGCGAACCACTGTCCGGGCGCCGCAACGCACGCTGGCGCGAGATGCGCAGGCACATGCAGATGGTGTACCAGGATCCGCTGAGCGTGCTCGACAAGCGCCTGCCGGTGCTGTCCCAGGTCGTCGAGCCGCTGGATGTCTTCACCGTGGGGAAGACAGCGGAGCGCAAGGATCGCGCACGCGGCATGCTGAACGAAGTCGGCCTGAACCAGGCGCTCTGGAACCGCTACCCGCATGAGCTTTCGGGCGGGCAACGGCAGCGCGTGGTCCTGGCCCGCGCACTCATCCTGCAGCCCAGGCTGCTCGTCTGCGACGAACCCATCTCCGCGCTGGACGTATCCATCCAGGCTCAAGTCATCAATCTGCTGCAGGACCTGCAACAGCAGCATGACCTGGGCATGCTGTTCATCAGCCACGACCTGAAGGTCGTCCGGCAGATCTGCGATGAAGTGGCCGTCATGTACCTGGGCCGCATCGTCGAACAGGGCAAGCCTCAAGACTTGTTCTCCAATCCGGCGCATCCCTATACCCAGGCGCTGGTCTCGGCCATTCCCAGCCTGGCCCGGGGCAAAGGCCACAAGCGCATTTTGCTGGAGGGCGACCCGCCCAATCCCATCGACATGCCTTCGGGCTGCGCCTTCCATCCGCGCTGTCCGCAAGCGACCGCCGGCTGCCGCGAGCTGGTGCCGCCGCTGCAGACCTTGAGCGGAGGCCGCAAGGCGGCTTGCCTGCGTCTATCACCCAATACCTGAAACTATGCTCCGTTATTTTTCCGTACGCATAGGAAGACTGCTCATCACGCTATTCCTGGTGTTGAGCTTCGCTTTCGTGATCCTGCGCATGTCGGGCGACCCCGCCCTGATCATCATGTCGCCCGATGCGCCGCCCGAGGCCATCGAAGCCTTCCGCAAAGCCTGGGGGCTCGATGCTCCGCTCTGGCAGCAGTATGTCGGCTATTTCGTCAACCTCTTCCAGGGCAACTTCGGCGTCTCCATGAAAGACGGCGCGCCCGCCATGCAGACCGTGCTGGAACGCATCCCGGCCACGCTGGCCATCACGGTTCCGGCGCTGATCCTGCAGTTGCTGATCGGCGTGCCGGCCGGCGTGTACGCCGCCTTGCATCACAACTCGCGCATCGACCGGTTTCTCATGGGCTTTTCCATTGCGGGGCACACCTGCCCGAGCTTCGTCCTGGCCCTGCTGCTGGTCATGATGTTCTCCGTGAGCCTGGGCTGGCTGCCGACGGGCGGCTACGGCAGCATCCAGCATGCTCTGCTGCCCATCCTGACCCTCTCGCTGGGCGGTGCCGCGGTGCTGGCGCGCTTTACCCGATCGGCGATGGTGGAAGTGATGGGCCAGCCGTATATCCGTGCGGCCCTTTCCAAGGGGCTGAGCCGGCGGCAGGTGGTGTTCCACCATGCGCTGCCCAATGCCGCCATTCCCACCGTCACCCTGATCGGGATGATGGTGGGCGGCCTGATCGCAGGCGCAGTCGTGGTGGAGAGCGTCTTCTCCTGGCGGGGCGAAGGACGCCTGCTGGTGACTTCCGTCGCGAGCCGCGACTTGTCGGTGGTGCAGGCCATCCTGCTGGTCGTCGCCGCTTGCATGGTCGTCGCCAACCTGGTCGTCGACGCGCTCTACGTCATTCTGGATCCCCGCTTGCGGGCGGTCCATCGCGGAGCACAGGCATGAGTATCGTTCAAGGGGTCGGACCCCGTACGGGGTCCGACCCCAGCATCGTTCAAGAAGGGGTCAGACCCCACTCGGGGTCTGACCCCGCCATCCAACATAAAGGGGTCAGACCCCATTCGGGGTCTGACCCCAACCAACGAACGGCATCTCCGCTGCAGCGATCCCGCAGCAATACGCAAGCCTTCTTCAAGTCCTGGCCGCCGCTGGTGCTGCTGGGCCTGGCCTGGCTACTGGCCATGGTGGTCGTCGCCTTGCTGGCGCAATGGCTCATGCCTTACGGATTCAGCCAGATCGACCTGCGCGCCCGCCTCCAGCCGCCCGTCTTCTTCGGCGGCACGTGGAGCCATGTGCTGGGCACCGACGAACTGGGCCGCGATGTGCTGTCGCGCGTCATCTCGGCCATCCAGATCAGTCTGTTGATCGCCTTCGCCTCGACGGCCATCTCCACCATCCTGGGCGTGCTGCTGGGCATGCTGGCTGCGCATTTCCGGGGATGGGTCGAAAACCTGGTGCTGGTGCTGATCGATTTCCAGGCGTCGATGCCCTTCATGATCATCGCGCTGGCGGTGCTCGCCTTCTTCGGCAACTCCCTGCCGCTGTTCATCGCCTTGATGGGATTCTACGGATGGGAAAGGGCCGCCCGCGTCGCGCGCAGCCTTACCATCACCGCGAACGAGCAGGGCTATGCCGCGGCAGCGCACGAACTGGGCGCATCCGCCGGGCGTGTGTACGGCCGGCACGTGCTGCCCAACATCGCAAGCACCATCATCGTCAACATCACGGTGACTTTTCCAGGCGTCGTACTCCTGGAGTCCGGGCTGTCGTTCCTTGGGCTAGGCGTGCAGCCTCCCATGGCCAGCCTGGGCAACATGGTGGGATACGGCCGCGAATACCTGCAATCGGCTCCCTGGATACTGCTGTGTCCCAGCTTCGTCATCGTCATGACCACCTTTTCAATGAGCCTGGTCGGAGACTGGCTGCGCGACCGTCTCGACCCGTCTGTCAGTTAAGCCAGTGAATCAAGGAAGCATCATGAAGCCCAAGAAGAATGTGCTGTTGATCGTTGTCGATCAGTGGCGCGGCGATACCCTGCCCATGCTGGGCCATCACATCCAACTGCCCAACGTGTCCCGCCTGGCGGACGAAGGCGTGACCTTCGCCCGCCACTACACGCAGGCGGTGCCCTGCGGACCCGGCCGGGCCAGCCTGCTGACCGGCATGTACATGATGAATCACCGGGCGGCGCAGAACACCATTCCCCTCGATGCCCGTCACACCAATATTGCCTGGGAATCGCGAAAAGGCGGCTACGAACCGGCGCTGGTCGGTTACACCACGACCACGCCGGACCCGCGCTATACCGACCATAGGGACCCCCGTTTCCGCGTGCTCGGCGGCGAAATGGACGGCTGGAAGCTGGTGGGGTCGTGGGGCCTGAAAATGGAATCCTACTTCGCCTGGGCCTCTCGCAACTGGTCGGGCATGCCCGCCACGCCGGAGGGACATGTGGCTGCCACGCGATGCCGCACCCGACGAGATCGGCGCGACGGCCGGCCCCTCCGTTGTGCCCGCGGAATACTCCGACTCGTCGTTCTTCACGGAAAAGGCACTGGAGTATCTGCACGGCGTGCGGCACAAGCCATGGTTTCTGCACCTGGGCTATTACCGGCCTCATCCTCCGTTCATCGCACCCGAGCCCTGGAATGCCATGTACGATCCCAAGGACAGCCCGCCCCCCGTGCGCGCAGACAGTGCCGAGGAGGAAGCCGCCCAGCATCCATTGCTGGACTATTACGTGCAAACGGTTGGCCGCGAGAAGTTCTTCCGGCATGGCCGGGGCCTGGCCAGCAGCATGTCGATCGATGAAGTCAAGCAGATGCGTGCAACCTACTATGGCCTGATGAGCGAGGTCGATGCCCAGCTGGGCCGCGTCTTCGATTTCCTGAAGCAGACCGGGCAATGGGACGATACCCTCATCATCTTCACCAGCGACCATGCCGAACAGCTGGGCGACCACTATATGCTTGGCAAGGTCGGCTACTTCGATCAAAGCTACCACATCCCCATGATTATCCGCGATCCCCGCCCGGAGGCTGACGGCAGCCGGGGCATGATCGTGCGCGACTTCACGGAAACCATCGACACCATGCCCACCATCCTGGAATGGATGGGCCTGCCGGTTCCACGCAACTGCGACGGCGCATCGCTGCTGCCCTTCCTGCCGCAGGGCAAGACACCGGAGGGATGGCGCACGGAAGTGCATTACGAGTTCGACTTCCGGAACCTGTTCTTTGGGGGCAAGTTCCCCACGGGGGCCGATCCCTATCCCCTGCCCGAAGAGCACATGGGCACGGGCCTGGACGACAGTTCCCTGGCGGTCATCCAGGACCACGACTACAAGTATGTCCACTTCACCAATGCCCCACCCCTGTTCTTCGATCTGAACGCCGATCCGGCCCAATTGAGCAACCTGGCCGGCGATCCCGCCTATCAGCCGGTCATGCTAAGGTATGCCCAGAAAATGCTGTCGTGGCGCATGCGCTACATGGAGCGCACCCTGACCGGCTATGCCGCCACCCCTGAAGGACTTTTGAAACGTGCGTGAAGCAATGGAACAAGCGATCAACCTGCATCCCATACTCATGGAAAACGACGTGCGCGGCCTGGTGTTCGACCTGGACGGCACACTGATCGACAGCGCCGCGGACATCCTGCACGGCATGCGCCTGACCTTCCACCAGGCCGGCCTGGGGCTGCTTCCCGACGACTACTCCCCCAGCGACCTGCATGGCACGGGCGAAGGCATCATGCGCTCCATCGCGTCCGACATGGGCTGGACGATGCCCGCCGACCTCACGCCCTTGCGGGCACGCTATGTCGAAAACTATGCCGCCATGGGCCATCGCAACACCCGGCTCTACGCCGGAGCGCAAGACGTGCTGAACGCCTGCCGCGACGCATCGCTGCCCATGGCGATCTGCACGAACAAGCTCCATGCCAGCGCGCTCACGGCCACCCGCAAGGTCAGCATCGATACGCACTTCAATTTCATCACTGGCGCCGACACTTGGTCGGCGGCCAAGCCCTCGCCCATACCGCTGCTTGAAACGATACGCATGCTGGGGCTGCGGCCGGACCAATGCCTGTACTTCGGGGACACGTCCGTGGACGCCGACTGCGCACGCCAGGCCGGCGTCCGCTTCGTCCTGCACCAATCGGGGTACGGCGATCAAGCGCTCAAAAGCATGTCGCAGCATTTCGCTTTCCAGAATTGGAGCGAACTGCTGGGATGATCGGGCTGGTCCATGGGGTCGGACCCCGTACGGGGTCCGACCCCTCGAAACGCATGGCAAGGGGTCAGACCCTATAGGGTCTGACCCCAAAAAAAGAGCCAAGGGGCGGGGTCAGACCCCTTACGGAGTCTGACCCCATGGCGCAAGCGCATCGTTTTCTGTAAAATTATCCCTTCGTTCGCAAACGCAGAACTCGCGCGGATGTGAAGTTCACCTTCGCTCCAAACACTTGTTTTTTCCGTATGGGCGGGCGCAATGCTGGCCATCCACCCTCGGTACAAAAACATGAATCCCCAACTCGGCGCGCTCCATCCCTACCCCTTCGAAAAGCTCAGGAACCTGCTGGCGCAGGCCGGCTCCCCCGCGGCCTCGCTCAAACCCATCAACATGTCGATCGGCGAGCCCAAGCACGAAACGCCGGGCTTCATTGCGCAAGCCATGCAGGACGCCATGGGCGGCCTGGCCGTCTATCCGCCAACGAAGGGCGACGCCGCGCTGCGCGGTGCCATTGCCGACTGGATCTCAAACCGCTACGGCATTGCGCGGCCCGACCCGGAAACCCAGGTGCTGCCGGCCCTGGGCTCGCGCGAGGCGCTTTTCGCCTTTGCCCAGACCGTCGTCGATCCGGATGCCGGGGCCTATGTCGTATGCCCCAATCCCTTTTACCAAATCTACGAAGGCGCGGCCCTGCTTGCCGGCGCACAACCGTATTTCATCAATGCCCAGCCTGAGCTGAACTTCGGCTATGACTGGCGATCGGTGGACGACGCGGTCTGGCAAAAGACACAATTGCTATTCATCTGCTCGCCCGCCAATCCCTCCGGCAGCGTGCTCAAGCTGGAAGACTGGAAAACCCTGTTCGACCTGTCTGACCGGCATGGCTTCGCCATCGCCGCCGACGAATGCTATTCGGAGATCTATTTCAACGAGCCGGACAAGCCCCTGGGCAGCCTGCAGGCTGCCGCCCTGCTCGGGCGCCATGATTACCGCCGGCTGGTCAGCTTTTCAAGCCTGTCCAAGCGCTCCAACGTACCGGGCCTGCGTTCGGGCTTCGTCGCGGGCGATGCGGAGCTCATCCGCGCCTTCCTGCTGTACCGCACCTACCATGGCAGCGCCATCAGCCCCGTCGTGTCCACCGCCAGCATCGCGGCCTGGCGTGATGAGGCGCACGTAGTCGAGAACCGCCGGCTCTACCGCCAGAAATTCGAAGCCGTGGTCCCCATACTGGAACCCGTTCTGGGCGCGAACTGGCCGGATGCCTCGTTCTACCTTTGGGCCGGCACGCCCTACGATGACGCCCAGTTCACCCATGACCTGTACCGCGAGACCGGCGTCACCGTGCTGCCGGGCAGCTATCTTGCCCGGGAGGCGCACGGGGTGAACCCTGGTGCCAACCGGATCCGCATCGCCCTGGTCGCACCATTGGAAGACTGCATCGAGGCCGCTGACCGGATTGCCGGTTTCGTACGACAACGCGCCTCGGAATAGCGCTCGCCTGCTTCCGTTCCCCGGATCACAGTGGCGAGACTACCGGGAGGACATCCCCGTCTCGCATCACCACGAAGTATTACGCCTATGACCAAAGAACTGCAAAGCATCGTTGAAAGCGCCTGGGACATCCGCGCCGAAATCTCTCCCTCGTCCGAATACGCGCCCTTGCGCGACGCGATCCAGGAAACCCTGGCCGGGCTCGACGCCGGCCATTTGCGCGTCGCCGAAAAAATCGGTTCCGAATGGCAAGTGCATCAATGGATCAAGAAAGCGGTTCTGCTTTCCTTCCGGCTGGAAGACAATCGTGTGATGGGCAACGGTCCGATGCGCTTCTATGACAAGGTCTCCACCAAGTTCGAATCCTACGACGCCCAGGATTTCGCCCAAGGCGGCTTCCGCGTCGTGCCGCCGGCGGTCGCCCGCCGCGGCAGCTACATCGCCCGCAATGTGGTGCTGATGCCTTCCTACGTGAACGTCGGCGCCTATGTGGATGAAGGCGCCATGATCGATACCTGGGCCACGGTAGGCTCTTGCGCGCAGATCGGCAAGAATGTGCACCTGTCCGGCGGCGTGGGCATAGGCGGCGTGCTCGAACCCCTGCAAGCCAATCCCACTATCATCGAGGACAACTGCTTCATCGGTGCGCGCTCCGAGGTCGTGGAAGGCGTCATCGTGGAAGAAAACTCCGTGCTCGCGATGGGCGTCTTCATTTCCCAGAGCACTCGCATCTATGACCGCGCGACGGGTCGGATCACCTATGGCCGCGTGCCGTCCGGCTCGGTGGTCGTGCCGGGCTCGCTGCCGGCCGAGGACGGCTCGCACAGCCTTGCCTGCGCCGTCATCGTGAAGCGCGTGGACGCGCAAACCCGCTCCAAGACAAGCATCAACGATTTGCTGAGGGCCTGATGCCGGAATCCGCCGTCCTGTCGCTGACCCGCGACCTCATTTCCAGACCGTCCGTCACGCCGGAGGACTACGGATGCCAGCAGTTGCTGGCATCGCGCCTGATCCCTGCCGGCTTCAAATGCGAGCATCTCGTTTACGGCGACGTGATCAACCTATGGGCCAGGCGCGGCAACGACGGTCCGCTGCTGGTGTTCGCGGGCCATACTGACGTGGTGCCCACGGGGCCCTTGGACCAGTGGACCAGCGACCCCTTCTCACCCACCGAGCGCGCGGGCAACCTGTACGGCCGCGGGGCGGCCGACATGAAAAGCTCCATCGCCGCCTTCGTGGTGGCCGCCGAGGAATTCATCGCCGCCCATCCCGGCCACGCCGGCTCGATCGCGCTGTTGATCACTTCCGACGAAGAAGGGCCGTCCGTCAACGGCACCGTCAAGGTCTGCGAACGGCTTGCGGCACGCGGCGAACGTCCGGACTACTGCATCGTGGGCGAACCGACTTCGGTGAATGCGCTGGGCGACACGGTGAAGAACGGCCGCCGCGGATCGCTGTCGGGACGGCTCACCATCAAAGGCCGGCAGGGACACGTGGCCTACCCGCAGCTTGCCCGCAACCCCATCCATCTGCTCGCACCCGCCCTGGTCGATCTCACGCGCGAATCCTGGGACGAGGGAAACGAATACTTCCCGCCCACCACGTTCCAGGTGTCCAACCTGCACTCGGGAACGGGCGCCACCAACGTCGTCCCGGGTACGGCCGTCCTGGATTTCAACTTCCGCTTTTCGACGGCCAGCACACCGGACTCGCTCAAGCAGCGCGTCGCGAACATACTCGCATCGCATCAACTGGACTATGATCTGGACTGGACGCTGGGCGGGGAGCCGTTCCTCACACCCGTGGGGGAACTGAGCGCAGCCATCAGCCAGGCCATCCTGACAGAGACAGGTGTCGCCACCGAGCTTTCCACCACCGGCGGCACATCCGACGGGCGCTTCATCGCCCAAATCTGCCCGCAAGTGGTAGAGTTCGGTCCCATCAACGCCAGCATCCATCAAGTCAATGAGCACATACGGCTGGATACGCTTGAACCACTGAAGAATATTTATCGCCGGACACTGGAGAACCTGCTGCTCCCCGGCACCGCATAGGAAAACCGCATGCACGCATCCGCCCGCCACGAACTATTCACCCTGCGAGACCTGTTGCGCTATGCCGTCAGCCGGTTCAACGCCTCGGGCCTCGTTTTCGGGCACGGCAGCGACAATGCCTGGGACGAGGCGGCCTATCTGTTGCTGCATACGCTGAACCTGCCGCTGGACCAGCTCGATCCCTTTCTTGACGCACGCGTCGTTTCCGAGGAACGCGCCGCCTTCCTCGATCTCATCGAGCGCCGCATCCAGGAGCTCAAACCCGCCGCCTACCTGACCGGCGAAGCCTGGCTGCAGGGCCATCGTTTCGTGGTCGACGAGCGTGTGATCATTCCCCGCTCGCCCATATCCGAGCTTCTGGCCAATGGCCTCAGTCCCTGGGTCAGCGATCCGGACGATATCGCCTATGCGCTGGACATCTGTACCGGCTCCGGTTGCCTGGCGATACTGGCTGCGCTGGCCTTTCCGAATGCGCAGGTCGATGCGGTCGACATTTCGCCCGACGCGCTCGAGGTCGCCAACCGGAACATCGACGATTACAAGCTGGACGGGCGCATCAGCACTTACCGCAGCGATCTGCTCGACCAGCTGCCACCCTGCGAATATCAGTTGATTCTTTGCAATCCGCCCTACGTCAACCGCCAATCGATGGAAAGCCTGCCACGCGAATACCGGCATGAGCCAGCCCTCGCTCTGGCGGGCGGCGAAGACGGCATGGATTTGGTCCGACGCCTGCTGAGCCAAGTGCCCGACTTCCTCGCGCCCGACGGCATTCTCGTCCTGGAAATCGGCAACGAATACCAGAACTTCATGGCGGCGTTCCCGGATCTGGACCCCATCTGGCTTAGCACGGAAAATACCGAAGATCAGATCCTCTTGTTGACCAGGGAACAGTTGGCCCCGTGATACGCGCTACCGGTTTGACTCTGCGCCGCGGCACCAAAGTGCTGCTGGACAATACGGATTTCGTGGTGAACCCGGGAGAACGGGTGGGCATCGTCGGAAAGAACGGCGCCGGAAAATCGACGTTGTTCGCTTTGCTTCAGGGCCGGCTGGATGCCGACGCCGGCAGTTTGCAGATTCCGGCCTCCTGGCGCATCGCCAGCGTGGAGCAGGAAATCAGCGACAGCGGCATGCCGGCGCGCGAGTTCGTCATCGATGGCGATACGCAGTTGCGTGCCCTGCAGGCCGAACGGGCCGCCACGCCCGACAGCAACGGGCATCGCATCGCCGAGCTGGAATCCGCATTGGTCGAGGCGGATGCCTGGAGCGCACCGTCGCGGGCGGAACAATTGCTCGCCGGTCTGGGATTCGCGCCAGACGAATGGATGAGTCCGGTAAAGAGTTTTTCGGGCGGGTGGCAGATGCGTCTGGCTCTGGCGCGTGCGCTCATGGCGCCGTCCGAGCTGCTGCTGCTGGACGAGCCGACCAACCATCTGGACCTGGATGCCATGCTCTGGCTCGAGCGCTGGCTGGCGGCCTATCAGGGCACCGTCATGCTGATTTCGCACGACACCGAGTTCCTGGATGCCGTCGCGAAGGTCATCCTGCACTTCGACCAGGCCAAGCTGGTTCGCTACCGTGGCGGCTACGAAGATTTCCTGAGCCAGCGCGCCGAACGCCTGCGCCAGACCCAGATCGCCTGGGACAGGCAGACACGCGAAGCCGCGCGGCTGCAAAGCTTCATCGATCGCTTCAAGGCGAAGGCCACCAAGGCCAAGCAGGCGCAAAGCCGCGTCAAGGCGCTGGCACGCATGGAAACCCTTGCGCCCTTGCATGCGGAGGCCGGCATCGACATCCGCATCCCCGAGCCCGTCAGCATGCCGGATCCCTTGCTCGTGCTCGATGATGTCTCCACCGGCTACCCGTCGTCGGACGGCGGAAAGACGGTCCTGCGAGATGTGCGCCTGATGGTGCGCGGCGGCGCTCGCATCGGCGTGCTGGGCGTGAACGGCGCGGGCAAGAGCACACTGGTGAAGACGCTGGCCGAAGAGCTGCCGACACTCGCCGGCGAGCGCCGCGCCTCCAAAGGCCTGGTCATTGGCTACTTCGCGCAGCACCAGCTGGACATGCTCGACCCCGACTCCACTCCGCTCCAGCACTTGGCCCGGCTGGCCCCTGAAACCCGCGAGCAAGAGCTGCGAAACTACCTGGGCGGCTTCGGCTTCAGCGGCGATACCGTGAACAGCAGGATCGAGCCCATGTCGGGCGGTGAAAAGGCGCGCCTGGCCTTGTCCCTGATCGTATGGCGCAAGCCCAATCTGCTGCTGCTGGACGAGCCAAGCAACCACCTGGATGTGGACACGCGCGAAGCCCTGGCCACCGCGCTGGCCGAATTCCCCGGCAGCGTGCTGCTCGTTTCCCACGACCGCCATTTGCTGCGCACCACGGTGGACGACTTCTGGATCGTCGCAGACGGAAAGGTCACCGAGTTCGACGGCGACCTGGAAGACTATCGGGACTGGCTGGCCGAGCGCAACGCCAATGCACGCAGCGAGGCCCGCCAGGAACAGCAGTCCTCGACCGACGCCCAGGCCGTGGACCGCAAGGCTCAAAGACGGCAGGAAGCGGAAAATCGCCAACGCCTGTCGGCGCTGCGCAAGCCCTTGGAGACGCAACTCAAGAAAGTCGAGGCCGATATGGAAAAGACAGGCAACCGTTTGGCCGCCCTCGACGCCCTCATCGCCGATCCCGGCCTCTATGCCGACGAACGTCGCGACGAAAGGCTGAAGGCGCTCGAAGAGCACGGAGATCTAAGCAAAAAGCACACGCAACTGGAAGAAAAGTGGCTGAGCCTGCAGGAAGAGCTGGAAGCTTTGGTTTGATCAGCAAGAGCCAGGGTCAGACCCTGTGGCACTTGACTGGGGTCAGACCCCATACGGGGTCTGACCCCGCGGCACTTGACAGAGGGTCAGACCCAATGCTGGGTCTGACCCTGCAGCGTTTGACGGGGGTCAGACCCCGTATGGGGTCTGACCCCTTCTCTTTCGGTCTCAGCCGATATTCGGCAACAGCCTGAACCCGCCACTGACGCCCCATTTGTTGATGGGCTCGATCCATATGGCGTTACAGGTGACACATCGGTACTGGCGCTCCTGTGCACCATCGTTGGATGCCGCCTGGCGAACGCCTTGATGCCTCATATTCTGATGCGGGGAGCTATTGATTCTGTGACACGGTTCGCAAAGTGACGGAGCGATAGGCTTCTGCATGCAATTGACCTATGGTGTGATGCGGCGTGAAGATTCTACGTCATATTTGGTAGCGGATGGGCATTCAAAGACGTCAAAGGGGTCAGACCCCGTACGGGGTCTGACCCCAAACCGCTAAAGAATCTCCAGCTTGGCCACACCCAGGGCCAGCGTCTTGGTGCCGACCTCACGAAACTGGATCTGGGCCTGGGCGTCCTGCCCTGAGCCGCTTAGCGCGATCACTGTGCCGTCGCCGAACTTCGCATGACGCACCCCCGTACCGATGCGGAACTGCCTGTCGCCCACGGTGACGCCGCTGCTGAAGCTGCGGGGCGCCCTGGGAGCGATGCTGTCGCCATCCGAAGCACCGTACGATCTGCCGCGACGGAAGGCGCCGCTCCAGCTTTCCTGACGGGCCACATGGGGCGCTTCGCGCGGCGTCAGCCACTTCAGGTGCTCTTCCGGGATTTCATCCAGGAATCGGGAGCGCAAGGCATAACGCGTTTGACCATGCAGCATCCGGCTCTGTGCCAGCGTAAGATACAGGCGCTCGCGCGCGCGGGTGATGGCCACATACATCAGGCGGCGCTCCTCTTCGAGCCCGGCTGCCTCCAGCAAGCTGTTCTCATGCGGGAACAGGCCTTCTTCCACACCCGTGATGAACACCGCATCGAACTCCAGCCCCTTGGCGGCGTGCACCGTCATCAGCTGGACGGCATCCTGCCCGGCCTGCGCCTGATTGTCGCCCGCTTCCAGCGAGGCGTGCGTCAGGAAGGCGGCGAGCGGAGACATGGCCGCCACGCTTCCCTGCACATCGGGATCCGGGGACAAGGCCTGCGCATTGAGCGCATCGTCGGGAATGCGCCCCGCCGGCAGGCCTTCGAAGTTTTCCTCCGCCACGAAAGCCGCCGCCGCGTTGATCAGTTCCTGCAGGTTCTCGATGCGGTCTGCACCCTCGCGGTCCTGCTGATAGTGCGCCATGAGGCCGCTATGGTGTATGACGTGCTCGATCAGCTCGGGCAGCGAAAGCACCTGCGCCTCGTGGGCCATCTGTTCGATCAGCCCCGCAAACTTGGCAAGATTGGCTCCGCCCTTGCCGGGCATCGTGGGAACGGCGCGGAACAAGCTGGAATTTTGCTGGCGCGCGAAATCGGCAAGCTGCTCCAGCGTGCGCGCCCCGATGCCGCGAGCGGGGAAGTTCACGACCCGCAACCAAGACGTATCGTCATGCGGGTTGTCCATGAGACGCAGATAGGCCAGTGCATGCTTGACTTCCTGGCGCTCGAAGAAGCGCAGGCCCCCATAGACCTTGTATGGCACGGCCGCCGAAAACAGCGCATGCTCGATGATGCGGGACTGGGCGTTGCTGCGATAGAGCACGGCAATCTGGCTGCGCAGCTTGCCGTCATGGATCAGCGCCTTGATTTCATCGATGATCCATTGGGCTTCGAGGAGGTCGGACGGCTGCTCCACCACCCGGACCGGCTCGCCCTCGCCCTGCTCCGTCCAGAGATTCTTGCCCAGGCGCGTGCTGTTGTTGGCGATGAGGGCGTTGGCCGAATCCAGGATATGGCCGTAGGAGCGGTAGTTCTGCTCCAGGCGGATGACATTGCCGCGGGCGTAGTCACGCTCGAAATCCGACATATTCCCCACGTTCGCGCCTCGGAAGGCGTAGATGGACTGATCGTCGTCGCCCACCGCGAACACCGCCGCACCGTCCGCCGCCAGCAAGGTCAGCCACCTATACTGCAGGGTATTGGTATCCTGGAACTCGTCCACCAGGATGTGGCGAAAACGGCGTTGGTAATGCTCGCGTATCGGGGCGTTGCGTTGCAGCAGTTCGTAGGCGCGCAACAGAAGCTCGGCAAAATCCACGACGCCTTCGCGCTCGCACTGCTCTTGATACAGCACGTAGATTTCAATCAAGCGCTTGCGATGCGGATCCCAGGCTTCCAGGTCACCAGGCCGCTGCCCCTCTTCCTTGGCACCGTTGATGAAGCGCTGGACATCACGGGGCGGGAATTTATCGTCGTCGATGCCCGCCGCCTTCAACAGCCGCTTGATCGCCGCCAATTGATCCGCGCTATCGAGGATCTGGAAGGTCTGCGGCAGGCCGGCATCTCGATGATGCGCCCGCAACAAGCGGTTGCACAGGCCATGGAAAGTACCCACCCACAAGCCGCGTGTATTGATGGGCAGCAACGCGGAAAGGCGCGTGAGCATCTCGCGCGCCGATTTGTTGGTGAAGGTGACCGCCATCAGGCCGTAGGGGCTGGCCTGGCTGGTTTGTATCAGCCAGGCCATGCGGGTCGTGAGGACCCGGGTCTTGCCGCTACCCGCCCCGGCCAGGACCAGGGCATGTGCGGGAGGGAGGGTGACGGCGGCTTGTTGCTGGGGATTGAGCTTATCCAGCATCATGCCGCGTAGCGGCGCAGACGATAAGCAAACTGCTCGAGCCCTTCAATGCCGCTTTGTTGCGCCCGCTGGCACCATGCCTGCAGGTCGGCCAGAAGCTGTTCGCTGCTGGCGCTGGAGCTTTCCCAGAGCCGTACGAGTTCACGGCGCATTTGCACGAGCGTGGACAGGGACTGGCTTTGGGCGAGCGCGTTGTCGAGTTCGGCGCGCTGCGCGGGCTCGAGCTTGGTGTCGTCGGTACGGCTGACAATGAGCTTGCGCGCACGCTTCAGCATGGTCCAGCCGCAATTGGGGTTACCCTGCTTGCGAGTCGGCTTCAGCTTGTTGAGTTCTTCGGCCGCGGCTTTCTTGACCAGGTCGGTATAGCGCGCAAGGATTTCGTAGCGATGCGTGATCACGCCTTGCAAGGTGTCCAGGTCGACCGTATTCTTGGCGGGATCGAGCTTGAGCTTGGGCGCGACGCGGCGCACCGTGGCCAGGCGGAAGAAACGCAGTATGCAGATATAGAACCAGCCGATGTCGAATTCCCACCATTTTGTGGAAAACTTGGCCGAGGTGCCGTGTGCATGGTGGTTGTTGTGGAATTCTTCGCCGCCGATGATGAGGCCGATGGGCATCACGTTGGTGCTGGTGTCGGGGCTGGCGTAGTTGCGGTAGCCGATGTAATGGCCCAGGCCGTTGACGACGCCGGCCGCCCAGAAGGGAATCCAGGCCATCTGCACGGCCCAGACGGTCAGGCCCAGGACGCCGAAAAGCGCCAGATCGATGACCAGCATGATCATGATGCCCAGCACGCTATGCTTGGAATACACATTGCGCTCGAGCCAGTCGTCGGGCGTGCCGTGGCCGAAACGCTTGATGGTTTCAGCGTTGGCGGCCTCATCGCGATAAAGTTCGGCCCCACGGAAAAACACTTTGCCGATGCCGTACACCATGGGCGAGTGCGGATCGCCGTCGCGTTCGACGAACGCGTGGTGCTTGCGGTGTATGGCCACCCATTCCTTCGTGACCATGCCGGTTGTCAGCCACAGCCAAAGGCGGAAGAAATGCATGACGGCGGGGTGAAGATCCAGTCCCCGGTGGGTTTGGCTGCGATGCAGGAAGATGGTCACCCCTAAAATGGTGATGTGCGTCAGCACCAGCGTGACCAGGACGACTTTCCACCACGAAAGTTGCAGGAAGCCACCCGACAGGAAATTGAGAATTTGGTCCATAAACCCTTATAAGGCCTCATGTTAGAACAACAAAAAGTTTAGCCCACTTGGCCTTGATATGACAGCAGAATTTCAATTTAGTTTTAAGATGCATCAATTGATTTGCATCAATTTTCGGGCTTTGCGGGCTTGGAACGCTCCATCACTGCGGCAAAAAAGCCGTCCGTGCCGTGGCGGTCGGGCCGCATGTTCAAAAACGGCCCTTCCAGTGTCAGATTTTCGCAACGATCTGCTGCGATTTTGCAGGCATCCAGCAGCGTAAAGTCGGGATTATCCGCCAAAAACGCTTTAACCTGGTCCTCGTTCTCTTCAGGAAGAATGCTGCAGGTCGCGTAGATCAGCCGGCCTCCCGGCGCCACGCAGCGCGAAGCCTGCGACAGTATCTTCGCCTGGGTCTCCTTCAGCGCCGCAAGCGATTCGGGATGCTGCCGCCATTTCAGATCGGGATTGCGCCGCAGCGTTCCCAGACCGCTGCAGGGCGCGTCGACGAGCACCCGATGCGCCTTGCCCCGCAACCGTTTCACCCGCTGGTCGTTTTCGGGGTCGATCACGACCGGCACAATATTGGACAGCCCGCTGCGCGCGAAGCGCGGCTTGGCCCGCGCCAGCCGGGCGGCGGACACATCGAAGGCGTAAAGCCGGCCGGTGGAGCGCATGAGCGCGCCGATCAGCAGTGTCTTGCCGCCCGCTCCCGCACAATAGTCGATGATCATTTCGCTGCGCCGCGGCGCGACCAGCGCGGCCAGAATCTGGCTGCCTTCGTCCTGCACCTCGATTTCGCCGTTTTCGAACATGGGCCAGCGGTTCACCGGCGGGCGACCTTGCATGCGTATGCCCCAAGGCGAATAAGGCGTGGGCTGTGGATCATGGCGCAGGGCCGGGCCGCTACGCAACTGCTTGAGCATGTCGGCGCGCTCGGCACGCATGGGATTCACGCGCAGATCGAGCGGTGCCGGCTGGTTCAGTGCCTGAATCAGCGCATCGGCGTCCTCCAGGGACGACAGCTTCTCGTCCAGCCAGTCGGGCAGGCTGTCCCGCACGGCACGGCCCAGGCCACGAAGGTCGAGCGCGCGCACATGAACCAGCCAATGCCGCTCATGCTCTTCCAACCCAGCGTTCAGGACGGCATGGTCCATGACGTTGGACAGCCCCAATATGGCCAGGCGACGGGCGGCCGGGCCGCTGCCGCTTTCGGCGAACTGCCGATAGCGCCGCAGGTTGCGCAACACGTCGAAGACAGCCTCGGCGACTTCCCCACGATCGCGCATGCCAAGCTTGGGGTGCGCCTTCAACCAGCGCGACAGCACGGCGTCCGCTGGAAATTCCCATTGGAGGACTTCGCCGAGGACAGCGCGGACTTGTTCGATGCGGACGGCCGCCAGCACGAAAGGCCGGCCGCCCGGCGTCGCGGAAATAGATCGATCCGTCTCTGGGCGCGCCGGCGCCTTGCCCTGACGCGGCTTGCCGCGACCCACGGCGGTGTTTCGTTCCCGGCCGCGGCGCGGCTTCTCTGTGTTATTCATAACGACCTTCTGAAGATTCAACGCCCTCGGGCGTCAGCACGAACGAACGACTGGCAATGCCCTGGACCTGCACACGCTGCATGGCATCCAGCACCACCCGTCCTTCGGACAGCCAGCACACCACGTCGGCGTACATGCGGTGCTCCACATCCAGCACGCGCGCAGCCAAATGTTCAGGCGTGTCGCCCGCCAGCACTGGCACCACGCCCTGCGCGATCACAGGGCCGTAGTCGAGCACCGGCGTCACAAAATGGATGGTGCAGCCATGCCATTGCACACCCATGGCCAGCGCCTGCTGATGCGTGTGCAGGCCGGGAAAGGCCGGCAGCAATGAGGGATGTATATTGATGAGCCGCCCATTGTACCGTTCGACGAAGGCCGGGGTAAGCACACGCATGAAACCGGCAAGCAGCACATAGTGGGGTTCGTGGACATCGATGGCCGCCGCGAGCGCGGCGTCGAATGCATCGCGGCTGGCATAGTCGCGATGCGCGACGACTTGCGTCGCCACCCCCTGCTCCCTCGCCCAGTCCAGCCCGGCGGCATCCGGCTTGTTGGAAATGACGGCGCAGACCTTTGCCGGCAGCGCGCGCTCGCGGATGGTTTCGACGATGGCCTGCATGTTCGACCCGCGGCCGGAAATCAGGACGACGATACGGCATCCCGTGGGAAAGTTGGGGTTCAAGACTATAATTCCTGAGTGAAGCAATACAAAATTGTAAACTCTCGGGTGTGAAAAACTCTTCTACCATCTACCGCACCCTGCCGCGCTACGACAGCCAGCGTCCGAGCGCGGTAACCATAGGCAATTTCGACGGCGTCCACCGCGGGCACCAGGCCATACTTGCGCGGGTGCGCCAAACGGCGCTCGATCGCGGCCTGACGTCCGCCGTCATGACCTTCGACCCTCATCCCCGCGCTTTCTTCGCGCGACGGGGCCAGCGCCCGGAACTCATACCCACCCAGATCAACAGCTTGCGCGACAAGCTCGCCACGCTTGCCCGGCATGGCATCGAACAGATCGCGCTCCAGCGCTTCGACCATCGCCTGGCCGACATGTCGGCCGAGGACTTCATCGAAAAGCTGCTGGTGAACGGACTGAACACGCGCTGGCTGCTGGTGGGCGAAGATTTCCGATACGGCCACAAGCGCAGCGGCGACATCGACCTGCTGCGGCGCGCCGGGCGCCACTACGGATTCGAAGTCGAAACCATCGCCGACGTGTCCGACGAACACGGCCATCGCATCTCCAGTTCCGAGTTGCGCACTGCCCTGGCCGTGGGCAACCTGGAGCGCGCCCGCCACCTGCTCGGGCACGCGTACCGCATCAGCGGGCACGTCGTTCATGGCCAGAAGCTGGGCCGCAGCATAGGGTTTCCGACCCTGAACGTGCGCGTACCGCCGCAATGCGCCCTGCGTTCGGGCGTGTACGTCGTCAGAGCCCACGGCCTTGGACCCGAGGCCATGGCCGGCGTCGCCAGCCTGGGCGTGCGGCCCACGGTAAGCAGCGGCGGCCGGCTGCTCCTTGAGGTCCACCTCCTGGACCGCAAGGTGGATGCATACGGTAAACTCACGTGTGTTGAATTCCTTGAATACCTGCGGGACGAAGAAAAATTCCCCGACCTTCCCACTATGATCGCTGCCATCGAACACGATGCGCAAAGCGCTCGCGACCATTTCGCCTTCCATGGACTATAGAAACACCCTGAACTTGCCCGACACCCCTTTTCCCATGCGTGGCGACCTGGCCAAGCGCGAGCCCGGATGGATCGCCGATTGGGAAAAAAACAAAGTCTATGCCGCCATTCGCGAAGCCAGCAAGGGGCGTCCCAAGTTCATTCTCCATGACGGGCCGCCGTATGCGAACGGCGACATCCACATCGGCCACGCCGTCAACAAGATCCTGAAGGACATCATCGTCAAGAGCCGCAACATGGCGGGCTTCGACGCGGTCTACGTACCCGGATGGGACTGCCATGGCATGCCCATCGAGATCCAGATCGAAAAGAAGTACGGCAAGCACTTGCCCGTCGCCGAGGTGCAGTCCAAGGCGCGCGCCTATGCCTATGAACAGATAGACCGCCAGCGCAAGGACTTCAGGCGCCTGGGCGTGCTGGGCGATTGGGAACACCCCTATCTGACCATGAACTTCAGCAACGAGGCCGATGAGCTCCGGGCGCTGTCGCGCATCATGCAGAAGGGATACGTCTTCCGCGGCCTCAAGCCCGTGAACTGGTGTTTCGACTGCGGCTCCGCGCTGGCCGAAGCGGAAGTCGAGTACGCCGACCGCAAGGACCCGTCGGTATACGTGGCCTTCAAGTTCGACGACGCCGCCAAGGTGGCGCAGGCTTTCGGCCTGCCGTCTGCTGAAGATGGCGCCATCGTCATCTGGACCACCACGCCCTGGACACTGCCCGCCAACCAGGCCCTCAATATTCACCCGGAATTCGACTATGCCCTGGTCAGGCTCGACACCGAGCGCGCCACCGGCCCGCTGCTGTTGCTGGCGCAGGATCGCGCCGAAGCCTGTCTGCAGGAATGGCAGCTGAGCGGCTCCGTGATCGCCACGGCCAAGGGCAGCGCGCTAGCCGGCCTTCGGTTCCGCCACCCGCTCTGGGACGCGCACGAAGACTATCGGCGCACGGCACCCGCGTATCCCGGCGACTACGTCACGCTCGATAGCGGCACGGGCGTGGTGCACTCCGCTCCCGCCTACGGCGTGGAAGACTTTCTGTCCTGCAAATCGCATGGCCTGACGGACGACGAAATCATCAATCCCGTTAAGGGCGACGGCCACTACGCTGACAGCTTGCCTCTCTTTGGCGGCCTGATGATCTGGAAAGCGAACCCGGTAATCGTCGATGCCTTGCGCGACGTCGGCGCGCTGCTGCATACAGCGCCGCTCTCCCACAGCTACATGCACTGCTGGCGCCACAAGACGCCGGTCATCTACCGGGCGACCAGCCAGTGGTTCGCCGGCATGGACCGCCAGCCTGAATCCGGCGCGACCCTGCGCGAAACCGCGCTCAAGGGCGTGGAAGACACCGCGTTCTACCCCGCCTGGGGGCGCGCGCGCCTGCACGCCATGATCGCCAACCGCCCGGACTGGACCTTGTCGCGCCAGCGGCAATGGGGCGTCCCCATGGCCTTCTTCGTGCATAAGGAAACCGGTGAACTGCACCCGCGCACGCCTGAACTCATGGAGCAGGTCGCGCAGCGCATCGAAAAAGAAGGCATCGAAGCCTGGCAGTCGCTCGATCCGGCGGAACTGCTCGGCGCCGAAGCGGATCAGTACGAGAAAAACCGCGACACGCTGGACGTCTGGTTCGATTCGGGCACCACGCATGCCACCGTGCTGGGCGGCCAGGACCACGCCGTCAACGGTTCGCATGCCGACGAGCTCGCGTGGCCGGCCGACCTGTATCTGGAAGGCTCCGACCAGCACCGCGGCTGGTTCCATTCCTCGCTGCTCACCGGCTGCATGCTGTATGGGCGTCCTCCGTACAAAGCGCTGCTGACCCACGGCTTCGTCGTCGACGGGCAAGGCCGCAAAATGAGCAAATCCGTCGGCAACGTGGTCGCGCCGCAAAAAGTCTCCGATACCCTGGGCGCCGAGATCCTCCGGCTCTGGACGGCCTCGACCGACTATTCGGGCGAACTCTCGATTTCCGACGAAATCCTCAAGCGCGTGGTGGAAGGCTATCGCCGCATCCGCAATACCTTGAAGTTCCTGCTGGGCAACCTCAGCGATTTCGACCACGGGCGCGATGCGGTTCCCCTCGACCAAATGTTCGAAATCGACCGCTATGCGCTGGCCATGACTGCCGCCATGCAGGCCGAAGTGCAAGCCGGCTATGAACGCTATGAATTTCATCCGGCCATTTCCCGGCTTCAGATCTTCTGCTCCGAAGACCTTGGCGCCTTTTATCTGGACGTCCTGAAAGACCGGCTCTACACCGCGGGCAAGACCAGTATTGCGCGCCGCTCGGCGCAAACCGCCGTGTACCACATCACCCAGGCCCTGCTCAAGCTGCTGGCTCCCGTCCTGTCATTCACGGCCGAAGAGGCATGGAAGGACCTGCATCCCGGCCGCAGCGACATCGGCACGATCTTTACCGAGCTCTATCACACCCTGCCCGCTCAAGACGCCCCGGACGCCCTGACACAAAAATGGGCGCGGCTGCGCGAGATCCGCGCCGAAGCCATGCGACGGATCGAAGAAGTACGCAGCACCGGCGAGATCGGCTCCTCGCTCGCGGCCGAGGTCGATATCCATGCGGGCGCGGGCGACCACGAACTGCTGGCCAGCCTGCAGGACGACCTGCGTTTCGTCCTGATCGTATCGCGCGCCACCGTGCATCAAAGCGAAGACGAACTGCGCATCGAGGTCTCCGCCACCCAGCAGCCCAAGTGCGAGCGTTGCTGGCACCATCGCGCGGATGTCGGTCGCGACCCACAGCATCCCACCATATGCGGGCGCTGCGTGGACAACCTGTTCGGCAGCGGCGAGCTTCGGCACTATGCCTGAGGGCGCGCAAATCCCCCGCCCTTCGTCCAGCGGGCGGCGCGCCGGCTTCTGGGGATGGCTGCTGGCGGCAGCGGCCATCATCATCGTCGACCAGCAGACCAAAATCCATTTCGACAGTCTGCTGCAATACGGGGAACGCAGGGCCGTGCTGCCCTTCTTCGACTTCACGCTGCTGTACAACCCTGGCGCGGCGTTCAGCTTCCTGGCCGACGGCCAGGGCTGGCAGCGGTGGCTGTTCACCGCCATCGCGCTGGGCGCCACAGGTTTGATTCTTTATCTGCTGCGCAAGAATCCGGAGCAGAAACTTTTTTGCGCCTCGCTTGCCTGCATACTGGGCGGTGCGATCGGCAATCTGATCGACCGTGTGCAACACGGGCACGTGATCGATTTCCTGCTGTTTTATTGGGAATCCTGGTTCTTCCCCGCCTTCAATGTCGCCGACGTAGCCATCAGTTGCGGTGCCGCGCTGCTGATACTGGACGAGATCCTGCGCATGCGTCGTGGCAGGAAGCAACCCGATTCGTCGCCGCAAGGCTGAAAAGGCGGACCCCCTCATGCTCGATCTTGAAAACAAGCGTATTGTGCTGGGCCTTACAGGCGGTATCGCCTGCTACAAGGTGGCCGAATTCCTGCGCCGTGCGCAGGACGAAGGCGCCGCCTTCGACGTGGTCATGACCGAAGCCGCGACGCACTTCATCACCGCGGTGACCATGCAGGCGTTGTCAGGTCGCCCTGTTTTCCAGGACGCCTGGGATGCGCGCATGCCCAACAACATGGCGCACATCAACCTGAGCCGTGGCGCCGACGCCATCGTCATTGCACCGGCAAGCACCGATTTCATCGCCAAGCTGGCCCATGGCATGGCCGACGACTTGCTGTCGACCCTGTGTGTGGCCAAGGGCGGATGCCCCCTCCTGATCGCGCCCGCCATGAACCGCGAGATGTGGCTGCACCCGGCCACACAGCGCAACGTCGCGCAGCTGCGGGCCGACGGCGCTATCGTGCTGGGGCCCGCCGAAGGCGACCAGGCCTGCGGCGAGGTCGGCAGCGGGCGCATGCTGGAGCCCCACGAACTACTGTCGGAACTCATCGCCTTCTTTCAGCCCAAGCTCCTGGCGGGACGCCGCGTGCTGATCACGGCTGGCCCCACGTCCGAAAAGATCGATCCGGTGCGTGTGATCACCAACCGCTCTTCCGGCAAGATGGGCTATGCCATCGCGCGCGCCGCGCGTGAAGCGGGGGCGGACGTGATCCTGGTCTCCGGCCCGACCGCCCTCGCGGCCCCGTATGGCGTGCGGCGCATCGATGTTGAAAGCGCGCTCGACATGCATGCCGCCGTCATGGCCAACGCCGGCCACAGCGACGTATTCATCTCCGTTGCGGCGGTCGCCGACTGGCGTGTCGCCAACGCCAGTGACAGCAAGATCAAGAAACGCCCCGACGGCCAGGCGCCCAGCCTGGAGTTCGAACCCAACCCGGATATCCTTGCCGAGGTGGCGTCCCTGCCGTCAGGTCCCTGGTGCGTCGGTTTCGCCGCCGAAACCGAAAACCTGGAAGAGCACGGGCAAGCCAAGCGCCGGCGCAAAGGCGTGCCCTTGCTGGTGGGCAATCTTGCCCAGCGGGCCATGAACGCCGACGATACCGAGCTCATGCTCTTCGACGAAACAGGCAGCCAGTCTATGGCACCCGCGGACAAGCTCGTTGCCGCGCGCCGGCTGATCGAGCATATCGCCCGCCGCCTGCCCTCGCCACGCCCATCCAATCCAACAACCACCATCTGATTCCCACATGAGAAAAATCGGCCTGAAGATCCTGGACCCCAGAATGAACGACTATCTGCCCGCCTATGCCACCAGCGGGTCGGCGGGACTGGATCTGCGCGCCTGCATCGACCAGCCCATCACCCTGAAGCCAGGGGCCACCGAGCTGGTTCCCACCGGGCTGGCGATACACATCGCCGATCCCGCCTATGCCGCCGTCATCCTGCCCCGCTCCGGGCTGGGACACAAGCACGGCATCGTGCTGGGCAACCTGGTGGGGCTGATCGATTCGGACTATCAAGGGCCGCTCATGGTATCGGCCTGGAACCGCGGCCAGCAGGATTTCGTGCTGGAACCCATGGAGCGCCTGGCGCAGCTGGTGGTCGTTCCCGTGCAGCAAATCGAATTCGACATCGTGGATGAATTCGAAAGCAGCGACCGGGGCGCCGGCGGATTCGGAAGCACCGGGCGCGGCTAGAGGGACGAGCATGGGGTCAGACCCCATCCGGGGTCTGACCCCGAAACATGTGGGGGGTCAGACCCTATAGGGTCTGACCCCTGCGTCTCTTCGGGTCGGACCCCGGCTCAGGAACAGGAGTCTGCCCCCTACATCTCTTCGCCCAGATACGCCTCACGGACCTTGGGGTCGTTCAACAGCCGGCTGGACGGTCCTTCCAGGACCAGGCTTCCCGATTCCATCACGTAGCCCCTGGAGCTGGTTTCCAAAGCCAGCCGGGCGTTCTGCTCGATCAGCAGAACGGTGACGCCTTCCGATGAAATCCTGCGTATGACCTCGAAAATCCGTTCGACCATCAGCGGCGCCAGCCCCATGGACGGCTCATCCAGCAGAAGCAGGCGCGGACGGGAGATCATCGCGCGGCCCATGGCCAGCATCTGTTGTTCGCCGCCCGAAAGCGTGCCGGCCGCCTGTCGCCGCCGCTCCGCCAGCCTGGGGAACAACTGGAAGACGGCATCCATGTCCTGCCGCATCCCGGTCGTATCACGACGCGCGTAGCCGCCCATCGACAGGTTCTCTTCTATGGTCAGCCGGCCGAAGATGCCGCGCCCCTCGGGAACCATCGCCAGCCCCTGCCTGACCAACTGGTATGAAGGCCTGCCGGAAACCCGCCGGCCATCGTAGAAAACGTCACCCGCCGCAATAGGCACGAGCCCGCATATCGCGCGCAGCGTGGTACTTTTGCCGGCGCCGTTGGCACCAATCAGGCAGATCAGTTCTCCATGCTCGACCTGCAGATCTACGCCCCGCAGCGCGCGGATGCCGCCGTAGGCAACCTCCAGCCCACGTAGTTCGAGCAAAGGCCCTTGGTTGCCGCTCATGGCGCGCTCTTCGGACCGGGCCCCGTCGGCGCGGCCGCAGTGTCAGGGTTTCCGCCGGAGGCTGCGGCCGCACCCAAGCCCAGATAGGCCTCGATGACCTTGGGATTGCGTTGAATTTCCGACGGCCTGCCCTCCGCCAGCACTTTGCCGTAATCGAGCACCAGGACCCGGTTGCATAGCCCCATCACCAGCTTCATATCGTGCTCGATCAACAATACCGTCACGCCGTCATCACGGATTTTCTCGATCAGGCGCCGCAGGCCCAGCGTCTCGGACGCATTCATCCCCGCCGCGGGCTCGTCCAGGGCCAGCAGCACCGGATCGGTGGCCAGCGCCCGGGCAATCTCCAGGCGCCGCTGGTCTCCGTACGGCAGGGCACCCGCGACATCGTTGGCGCGATCCGCGATACCGACATAATCCAGCAGTTGAAGCGCCCTATGCTCGATCGCGGCCTCTTCCTCGCGGGTCGCCCGGTTGCGGGTAATCGCGCCGAACACCCCGGCCCGGCTGCGGACGTGACGCCCTATCATCACGTTCTCGATGACGCTCAGGCTCGCAAACAGCCGGATGTTCTGGAAGGTGCGTGCCAGCCCGACCTTGGCGATTTCATGGGGCTGCAGGCGCGTCAGCTGGTGGCCCATGAAGTTGCAGTTGCCGGACTCGGGCGCATACAGGCTCGTCAGGCAATTGAAAAGCGTCGTCTTCCCCGCACCATTGGGGCCGATCAGGCCGTAGATATCACCTTTGCAGATGGAGAAGCTGACATCGGACAAAGCCTGCAAGCCCCCGAACCGCTTGTTGAGCTTGTTCGCCACCAGCAGGAGCTCCGGCATCGAGCGCGCATATTCGTTCACCGCGGCATAGCTCATGCCTGGCCCCCCTTGCGCGTATTGAGCTCGCGGCGCCGGACGGCCGAAGGCCAGAGGCCGGCGGGCCGGAAGATCATGATGAGGATGAGCGCGAAACCGAACATCAGCATCCGTATGCCGTCGGGATCGAGGACCACGCCGCCGAACAAGGTTTGCTGCAGCGGAATGACCAGCGCCCGAAGCATCTCGGGAAAGACGGACAGGATCAGCGCGCCCAGTATGGCGCCCGGTATGTGGCCCATGCCGCCCAGCACCACCATGCAAAGGACCAGGATCGACTCCGTCAGGCTGAAGCTTTCAGGACTGACAAAACCCTGCATGGAGGCGAACAGCGCACCGGCCACTCCGCCGAAACTTGCGCCCATGGCGAACGCCAGGAGCTTGACGTTGCGCGTATTGATGCCCATGGCCTTGGCCGCGACTTCGTCCTCGCGCACGGCTTCCCAGGCGCGGCCTATGCGGGAATTTTGCAGGCGCACGCACATGACGACGATGAGCACCGTCAGGAGAAGCAGCAGGTAATAGTATTTTTCAGGGCCGGTGATGCGTATGCCGAAGAGCTCTTGTGTTCGCCCGAAGGCAAAGCTTCCCACCTTGAACGTATCGATGCGATTGATGCCCTGGGGGCCATTGGTGATGTTGACGGGTGCATCAAGATTGTTGATGAATATACGGACGATTTCCCCGAAGCCCAAGGTGACGATGGCCAGATAATCGCCGCGCAGCTTCAGGGTGGGCGCGCCCAGCAGCGCACCGGCGATTGCCGCCAGCAGCACCCCCGCGGGCAGGACGACCCAGAAAGGCAGATGCAGGCCGAAATGCGGAGAGGCCAGCAACGCCCATGCATAGGCGCCGACCGCATAGAAGGCGATGTATCCGAGATCGAGCAGGCCCGCAAAGCCCACGACGATGTTCAAGCCAAGCGCCAGCATTACATACAGCAAGGCAAAATTGAGCGTGCGTACCCAGCCCTGGCCTACCATGCCCAGCACGAACGGCAGCACCGCCAGTATCAGCGCGAACAAGGCGGCTCCAAGCCAGACCTTCGAGGGAACCTGCACGCGTCGGCCGGCCGCGGCGCCCGTCATGCGCGGTCTCCGACACGCTCGCCAAGCAGGCCCGACGGCCGGAACACGAGGACGACTATCAGCACGATGAATGAAAAGACGTCTTGATAATTGCTGCCGAAAACGCCGTTGGTCAGCGCGCCGATGTAGCCTGCGCCAAGCGACTCGATGATGCCCAGGAGCAGCCCGCCCAGCATGGCTCCGCCCAGGTTGCCGATCCCGCCCAGGACCGCCGCGGTAAAGGCCTTCAGCCCCAGCAGGAAACCCATGGTGTATTGGGCCACGCCATAGTAGGTCGTGACCATGACGCCCGCCACCGCCGCCAGTGCGGATCCGATCACGAAGGCGGCCGAAATCACGACATTGATATTGACGCCCATCAGGCCGGCCACTTCGCGATTCTGTGCGGTCGCGCGCATGGCTGTCCCGAGCCTGGTTCGATGCACGATCAGCAGCAGGCCAGCCATGATGGCGGCGGCTGAAATGATGATCAGGATCTGCAGCAGACTGATGCGCGCCCCGCCGATCTGATACAGCCTTGGTTCAATGATGTGCGGAAAACTCAGGTAATTGCGACCCCAGACCATCATGGCGATATTCTGTATGACGATCGACACCCCGATCGCGGTGATCAGGGCCGCAAGCCGCGGCGCCCGCCTCAGGGGCCGGTAGGCGAAGCGCTCGGCGGTCCATCCCAGCGCCATGCACAGGGGGACGGCCAGCAGCAAGGCGCCCAGGACGGCGACCCAGGCGGACGCCCCGCCCGGATCGGCGCCGACCAGGGCGACCGCCAGCGTGGTCGCCGCCATGGCGCCGACCATGACCACGTCACCGTGCGCAAAATTGATCAGGCCGATGATGCCATAGACCATGGTGTACCCAAGCGCCACCAGGGCGTAGACACTGCCCACGGTGACGCCGTTGATCAGTTGCTGCAGGAGAATATCCATGCCCGCCTACCCATCCTGGGTCAAGAGCCGCTTGGGGCCTTGCTGACCATGGTTTTGACCATTTCCCACTTTCCATTCTTGACCTCGTAGATCGTCACCGAGATCTCTTTCAGGTCGCCCTTGTCGTCGTAGGCGATTTCCTGGCTGGTGGCGCCCGCGCGCTTCAGGGCGGTGAGCTTGGGCAGATAGGCTTCGGGCTTGGCGGAACCCGCCTCCTTCATGGCGATGATCATGCTCCAGGCCCCATCGTAGGCATAGGGCGCATAGACGCCGGGATCCGTCTTGAACCGCGTCTTGTAGGCCTCCTGGAAGCGCTCGCCCGCCGCCATCTGCGCCAGCGGCACGCCCGCCAGCGAAGCATAGGTGCCATTTGCCGCCGAGCCCGCCAGCTTCAGAAAGGTTTCGCTGCGAGTCATTTCACCCGACACCAGAGGTGCCTGCATGCCCAGCGTCACCATCTGGCGGCGCATCGGACCCGATTGCGCGTCGAGTCCCCCGAAAAAGATCGCATCGGGTTTGACGTTCTTGATGTTCGTGAGAATGGCGGCGAAGTCGTTGGCCTTGTCGGTCGTATATTCGCGCGCGACGATCTTGCCGCCGTGCGCTTCGACCGCCTTGGCGACCTGGTCGGCCAGGCCCTGCCCATAGGCGGTGCGGTCATCGATGAGCGCCACGTTTTTCGCACCCAGATCCTTGACGATGAATTCCCCCGCGGCGGCGCCTTGCTGGGTATCGCTGGTCATCATGCGGAAGGTGGTGTCGTAGCCCTGCTCCGTATACTGGGGCGAGGTCGCCATGGCGATCTGGGGCAGCCCGGCATCGTGATACACGCTGGAGGCGGGAATCGTCGTGCCGGAATTGAAATGCCCAAGCACGCCTTGCACGCCTTCGTCCACGATCTGCTGGGCGACCTGCACCGCTGTGCGGGGATCCGCCTGGTCGTCCCGCGTAACAAGTTCGAAACGGGCGGTCTTGCCGTCCAGTTCGATGGCCTGTTGATTGGCTTCTTCGAGGGCCAGCGTCAATCCGTTCTTCATGTCTTCGCCGTAGTGCGCCTGCGGCCCGGTCAGGGGCGCCGCGAAACCAAGCTTGACGACGGCGGCGTCGGCGGCGTGCGCGCCCGCGCACGCCAGCCCCGCCATGAGGGCGGCGCTTGCCGTCAAGAGTTTGTATCCTTTGATCGACTGCATAATGTTCTCCTGGAATGGACATCGAGACCGCAAGCCAGGAACAAAGGTACAACCACCGGGCCGGCGCCGGAACTCTGAATAACCCTCGTAACCCCTTCGCCCCATGGGCGCCGAAGCAGATTACAGAACCGAACAGCCTTTCAGATCCACGCCGTCGGCGGCCACCGCTTGACGGCCGCCCTGCAGTTGTCCGGCGATCACGCCGCCAACGCGCCGCAATGCCTCTTGGTGGGCTGCAACCAGCGCCGACACGCCTTCCTGCTGCACCTCCACCCGGGCCGAAGCCCGGCAGACGGTCTTGCGCTTGCCTTCCAGATTCACGGGCGTCAATTGCCATGTTGCATCCTGCAACGCGTACTGCCCATAAACGGACTCGAAGCGCTGCAAGGTCAAGGCGACCCGCCAGGCTGGTGCGTTGCCCGCGGCCCCCGCCACATCGATTGCGCCGAGCCGCTCCGTCAAATCGTCCGACAGCGCATTGCGCAACTCTTCAGACAAGGGCGAAGCCCACAGGTAGCTGTTCAGGATGGCGACCTGGGTCGACGCCGGATCGGTAATGACGATTTGCAGCCGGTCGAGTTGCTCCGGCACGCCCACCGGCTGCACGCTGATGACATAGCCAGGCGCGCCGGCGGCGGCCGATTCCGGCGCGGCCCCGCGCTGGGCCGCCGGCATCAGGGTGTAGTAATGGCTGGCCGGCGTACTGGCGCAGGCCGCGAGCACGGCGGCCAGGGCAGGAACCAGCAAGAACTTCGCACCACGCATGAAGATTTCTCCCTTCTTGGATTGGATCCTAAGGAACCACCGTAATGGCATTGGGCCCCTTGCCGCGAATCACGGACGATGGATGGGACTGCAGATAATCGGCCAGTGAACGCAAGGACTTGGCCGCATTGTTCAATTCACGCAATGTGCGCTCGACATTGCCCGTCATGGGTGAGTTCTCGGACAGCAGCTTCTCCACCTCGCCGAGCGACTTTCTGGCCGCCTTCAGCGTAGCGGTGGCCTGGGGCGTGAGTTCGCCTTCCAGGCGCTGAAGCAGCTTGGTCACCGCGTTCAAGCTGCTGCGGAGGTCAGTGGCGATTTCGTCGAACGGAACCGCATCGATCTTGCTGACGATGCTGCTGATCTGCTGTTGCAGCCGATCGAAGCTGCCGGCGATGGTGGGCAGCACCAGCGGGGCCTTCTGCGCGTCGAACTCCACCTTCTCCGCATCCCGGAAGAAATCCAGCGCAACGTACTGCTGCCCGGTAAGGATATTGGCCGGGCGTATCTGCGCACGCAGGCCGTGCTCGACCAGCGGTCCGAGCAGGGCGCCGCCGCGGTACTGTTCGGCGCCCGGCTCCGCCATCAGGTTGTCGTACACCGCTCCGAAACGCAAGGGATAGAGCTCCGCCTTCACCAGCGCATAGAAGCGCTTGGTTTCCTCGTTGAACTCCAGATCCACATCGATGACCTTGCCCAGCTCCAGGCCACGGAAGTCAACGGGTGCGCCGACCTTCAATCCACGCACCGACTGCTGGAAGTGGAACTCGATATGGAACGGCGGCCCGTCGGGATCGGCCAACGCCTCCGCCCGGGAGGCCGCCAGCTTGAAGTCGCTTCCCGATGGCGCGGGCCGGGTATTCGCTTCGTTCGCGGAAGCGAACGCGACTCCGCCCGCGATCATTGAAACCAGAGAACCCGTCTGCACATTGAAGCCATCGGCGTCCAGTGACAGGTTGATTCCGCTCGCATTCCAGAAACGCGTGTCGCTGGTGACGAATTTATCGTTGGGCGCATCGACGAAGACATGTATGTTCACCGATCTGCCGGATTCGTCCAGGTCGTAGCCGATGATACGGCCCACCTGGATGCGCCGGTAATAGACCGGAGAACCAATCTCGAGAGACCCGAGGTCATCGGCATGCAGGGTGTAGCGTGTTCCGGGCCGCCCACTGGTCACCTCGGGCGGTTTTTCGAGGCCGACGAATTCATATACCGGCGTCGAACCTTTCTTGACGGGAGACTCCGCGGCGTCCACGGCAATATACGCGCCGGAAACCAGGGTACCCAGGCCCGACACCCCGCTCAGCCCCAACCGCGGCCTGACCACCCAGAAGCTGGTGTTCTCGCGCGTGATGAACTCCGAGCCGTCGCGCACGAGCTCGGCCGTGACCTGTACCTTGCTCCGATCCTCCGCCACCCGTATGCCCGTCACGGTGCCGATGGCGACGTCCTTGTAGCGCACTTTCGTCTGCCCGACTTCGAGGCCCTCGGCGGTTTCGAAACTGATCGTGATGGTGGGCCCAATTGCGAGCCAGCTGCGGGCCAGCAGGGATACACCCACCAACGCGGCGACCAGCGGCACGAGCCAGATCCAGGAAATCCTGGTTTCCCGGCGCGGATGCACGGTAGGTGCCGGGACTTTCGCCGGCGAGCTGGGTGCCTGTGGATCTTGGGCTTCGGTCATGCCTTTCTCTGTTGTGCTGAAGAAGGGGTCGGACCCCGTACGGGGTCCGACCCCGAGCTGTGTTGAACCTGAGGGGTCAGACCCCGTTCGGGGTCTGACCCCATGCTGCGTTGGGGCTCAGGGGTCTGACCCCGCATGGGGTCTGACCCCAGGTTTCTTGCGTCCCATCCCCGGCGCGGATCATAGCTCATCGCCGCCAGCATGGTCATGATGACCACGAGCCCGAAGCTGACCGCGGCGGGCCCCGCCATGACTTGCGAGATGCCGGGAAAATTCGCCATCGAGGTCATCAGAATCACCACGAAGACATCCAGCATGGACCATTGCCCGATGAACTCGACCAGCTCATACAGGCGCGTGCGCTGGCGCTGGGCCCGGTGGCCGCGCCACCGATTTTGTAACATGAGCGCCATCAGGGCAATCAGCTTGGTCATGGGAACGACCACGCTCGCGATGAAGACGATGACGGCAAGGTCCGGCGAGCCCAGGCGCCAAAGCTCGATTACCCCGCCCAATATGGTGTGCTCGGTATCGCTGACGGCCGTCTTGATCCGCATGACGGGCAGCACGTTGGCGGGTACATAGGCCACCCATGCCGCAATGATCAGAGCCCATACCCGCGAAAAAGGCCTGGGCTTGCGCAAGTGCGTGATCGACCGGCAGCGCACGCAGGCCACGCCTTCGTCGCTGGCGGGAAGGGGCTGCACCATGCCGCAGGTCAGACAGCTGGCATGGGGCGCATCGGAGAGTTCTTCCGCTGTGGTATAGGGCACCAGGCCGGCGTCTTCCGCATGCCGCCATAAGCGCAAAGCCGACAGGCGGCTCAATGCCGTCAGCAGCAAGGTCAGCACGCCGAACGCCAGCATCGCCGGGCCGGGATTGATTGTTGCAAAACCTGCGAACTTCACCAAGGCAACGAATATGGCCAGCATGAGCACCGGCACCATGCTCCAGGGCTCGGCGAAGCTGAGCAGGCGCATTCCGTATGAAAAATCGGAAGGCAGCCTTCCCGAACGGACGACCCTCAAGGCCCAAAGGCAGCAAAGAATCTGCGACAGCGGCAGCCAGAAGGCAAACATGCCCGTCATGACCGCCAAGGTGTAGTGGCCGTATTGCCAAGTCAGAAACAACGCATGCGGCAGGGTCGCTTGCACCGACATGGCCTGCACGTTCAGGGTGACGATGGGAAAGTAATTGGCGATGCCGAACACCACCAGCGTGGTCAGCACCAGGCAAAGCCAGCCGTCCAGCGTGAAATAGCTTTGGCGATACAGCACGTAACCGCATAGGTTGCAGCAGGCCATTGCGCCTCTTTCGATGGGAACGCGCTCATGCAGCGTTCCGCAATGCCTGCATGCAACCAGCGGATTAGTCAACGAGCTCGGGTTCGGGATGCGACGGCGACGACTGCTTCTGCCCGCCCGACTTGCCCGTCTTGTCGGAGAGCACCAATGTCACCTTGTCGTCTTCGTCGACATCGACTTCCACATGCCCGCCATCCACGAGGCGTCCGAACAGCAGTTCGTCGGCCAGGGCGCGGCGTATCGTGTCCTGGATGAGGCGCTGCATGGGACGCGCGCCCATGGCCGGATCGAAACCTTCTTTGCCCAGATGCAGCCTGAGCGCATCGGTGAAGACGACTTCGACGCGTTTTTCATGGAGCTGGTCTTCGAGCTGCATGAGGAACTTGTCGACCACTCGCATGATGACTTCATGCGACAACGGCGTAAAGCCGATGATGGCGTCGAGCCGATTGCGGAATTCAGGCGTGAACATGCGCTTGATGTCGGCCATTTCGTCGCCCGTGCGCGCGGGCGCAGCGAACCCGATGGTGCTTCGATTGAGGGTTTCGGCCCCCGCGTTGGTGGTCATGACGATGATCACGTTGCGGAAATCGGATTTACGCCCGTTGTTGTCGGTGAGCGTACCGTGATCCATGACTTGAAGCAGGATATTGAAAACGTCGGGGTGCGCTTTTTCGATTTCATCAAGCAACAGGACGCAATGCGGCTGCTTGCTGATGGCCTCGGTAAGCAATCCGCCCTGGTCGAAGCCGACATAGCCGGGCGGCGCGCCGATGAGTCGCGACACCGTGTGGCGTTCCATGTATTCCGACATGTCGAAGCGCAGGAGCTCGATACCGAGCACGAAGGCCAGTTGGCGCGCGACTTCGGTCTTGCCCACGCCAGTGGGACCGGAAAACAGGAAGGAGCCGATGGGCTTGTCGGGTTTGCCCAAGCCGGAGCGCGACATCTTGATAGCCGCGGCCAGGGCTTCGATGGCCTTGTCCTGGCCAAATACCACGGTCTTGAGGTCGCGCTCGAGGGTGGCGAGCTTGTTGCGGTCATCCGTGGAAACGCTTTGCGGCGGAATACGCGCGATCTTGGCCACCGTGGCCTGGATCTCGGCCTTGCCGATCAGTTTCTTCTGGCGCGATTTGGGCAGCAGGCGCTGCGCCGCGCCGGCTTCGTCGATGACGTCGATGGCCTTGTCGGGCAGGAAGCGATCGTTGATGTGGCGTGCGGAGAGCTCTGCGGCGGCCGTGATGGCGGCAGCTGAATAACGCACCCCATGGTGGGCTTCGAAGTGCCCCTTCAGGCCGCGCAGGATTTCGATGGTTTGCGGAACCGTGGGTTCGACGACGTCGATTTTCTGGAAGCGGCGCGACAGGGCGTGGTCTTTTTCGAAGATGCCGCGGTACTCGTTGTACGTGGTGGCGCCCAGGCATTTGAGCTGCCCCGAGGACAAGGCCGGCTTGAGCAGGTTGGAGGCGTCCAGCGTGCCGCCGGAGGCCGAACCGGCACCGATCAGCGTGTGGATTTCATCGATGAAGAGCACCGCATTGCGGTTGTCCTTCAGGTTCTTGAGCACGCCTTTCAGGCGTTGTTCGAAGTCGCCGCGATACTTGGTGCCGGCCAGCAAAGCGCCCATGTCCAGCGCGTAGACCTCAGCGTCGGCCAGGATGTCGGGGACATCGCCCTTGGTGATGCGCCAGGCCAGGCCTTCGGCGATGGCCGTCTTGCCCACGCCGGCTTCGCCCACCAGCAACGGATTGTTCTTGCGCCGCCTGCAAAGCACCTGGATGACGCGCTCGACTTCATGCTCGCGCCCGATGAGCGGATCGATTCGCCCGCTGCGGGCTTCGGCATTGAGGAAGGTGGCGTAGAGTTCGAGCGGGGACTTCTGCTGGTCGGATTTGCTGTCGGTGTCGGCAGCCTGCGCCTTGGGGGCTTCGACGGGCGGTTCTTCGGCCGCCTTGGTGATGCCGTGCGACAAATAATTGACCACGTCCAGACGCGTGACCCCCTGCTGCTGCAGGAAATACACCGCGTGGGAATCCTTTTCGCCGTACATGGCGACCAGCACGTTGGCGCCAGTGACCGTGTTCTTGTTGGAATTCCCGGACGACACGTGCATGATGGCGCGCTGTATCACCCGCTGGAAGCCCAGCGTGGGCTGTGTGTCGACCTCGTCCTCGCCGGGGAAGATCGGCGTGTTTTCATTGATGAATTTACGCAGTTCCTGGCGCAAGGTTTCGATATTGGCGGAGCAGGCGCGCAGCACTTCCGCCGCGGCGGCGTTGTCCAGCAGGGAGAGCAACAGGTGCTCTACCGTAATAAATTCGTGTCGCGCACTGCGGGCCTCGACAAAAGCCATGTGCAGGCTGACTTCAAGTTCTTCGGAGATCACGCTTCCTCCATTACTTATCGGAGCGGACAAACAATTCGATAAATCCTATTCTATGACTAAATCGACCTTGCGTATCAACATTAATTTAAAACAACATAACCCTTACTATACATGGACTCGGACGGCGTTGCGCGGCGCCTGCAGCGGCCATCGGGGCGCTGCTCAGGCGTCGGGCGCGGGTTCCATGACGCACTGCAGCGGATGCTGCCGCGCAATGGCCATCTGACGCACCATCTCGACCCGGGTTGCGGCGATATCCCGCGGATACACACCACAGACTCCTCGCCCTTCGTGGTGCACCTTCAGCATGATGCGGGAGGCCTCTTCTTCGTTTTTACCAAAAATACGCTGCAATACTGCGACAACGAACTCCATGGGCGTGTAGTCGTCGTTCAAAAGCACCACCTGGTAAAACGGCGGAGGCGCGAGCTTGGAAGACTGGCGATCAAGAACCGTATCGCGTTGGTTTTCGATTTGAGTAGCCATGTGAAATACTAGTGGTTTCCATAGTTGACTATGTTAGGGTAAATTGCGCATCATCGTATTATTCTGAGTGCCTGGAAGTCCGTTGCATGCCAGAATCTAAAGGCTAAAGGTAACCCCTTTGTAGTCGAGTTTCAATTTAACACTATAGTCGAGAGGCAGTCCGCATGTCTGATTCAACCGCAACCTCCACGCCTGGGGATACGCAAAAGCTGACCGGAACCGTCAAATGGTTCAATGATGCGAAAGGTTTCGGATTCATTACCCCCGATAATGGGGGCGAAGACCTTTTCGCACATTTTTCTTCTATCCAAATGAACGGCTTCAAGACCCTGAAAGAAGGTCAGAAAGTCGCCTTCGAGATCGCACAGGGACCCAAAGGCAAGCAAGCACTCAATATTACCGCCGCCTGATACACCATTGTGAAAGGCAAGCATTCAGTATCAATAACAATGTATAAATTGTATCGATCTACGGGGCTGACAAGCCCTGTTTTTTTTGGGCTTTTCGCCCTTGCGCTGGGCGCCTGCCTGATGGCGGGCGGCGCAGCCGCACAAGGAATGCTGCTGCCCACCACCGAATTGCGCGTGGGCTCGCACAAAGTACATGCCGAAGTCGCCGCCAACGATGCAAGCCGTTCGCAGGGGCTGATGGGCCGGCAGTCGCTCATGCCCGATCACGGCATGCTGTTCGTATTCGACGCTCCAACGTCGACCTGCTTCTGGATGAAGAATACGCCTCTGCCCCTGTCGATCGCCTTCATCGACGGCAACGGCACCATTCTCAATCTGGCGGACATGCGGCCTTTCGACGAAACCAGCCACTGCCCAGTCGCGCCCTTCCGGTATGCGCTGGAAATGGAACAAGGCTGGTTCAAGCAAAACGAGATCGGGTCCGGCGCCCGAGTCGGAGGACTGCCCCGCTAGCGGCACTGCGGCCTGGCAATCTGCCCGGCGGCGGCTTGCGCCGCCTTCCGGACGCGTCGGGGCGCGTCAGACGCGTTCGAGCACCACGGCAATGCCCTGGCCCACGCCGATGCACATGGTGCACAAGGCATAGCGGCCACCGCTGCGATGCAGCTGATTGACCGCCGTCAGCGCAAGGCGCGCACCGCTGGCGCCCAATGGGTGGCCCAGCGAAATGGCGCCGCCGTTCGGATTGACACGCGGATCGTTGTCGGCGATACCCAGCAGCCGCATGACGGCCAGGCCCTGTGCCGCGAAGGCTTCGTTCAGTTCAATGACATCGATCTGGTCCAGCGACAGCCCGGCCAGCGCCAGCGCCTTCTGCGTCGCAGGCGCGGGCCCTATGCCCATGATGCGCGGCTCGACGCCGGCCGTCGCCATGGCAACGATGCGCGCGCGGGGCGTCAGGCCATGGTCGCGTGCAGCGGACTCGGACGCCACCAGCATTGCGCAGGCGCCGTCGTTGACGCCGGATGCGTTACCCGCGGTGATGGTGCCGTCGGGACGTACGATGGGCTTGAGCTTGGCCAGCGCTTCGAGCGTGGTTTCGCGCGGATGCTCGTCCGTATCGACCACCAATGGATCGCCCTTGCGCTGGGGAATGTGAACAGGCGTGATTTCGGCATCGAAGACGCCGGCCTTCTGCGCCGCTGCGGTCTTGGCTTGGCTGGCGAGGGCGAATGCGTCCTGGTCCTCGCGGCTGACCTTGAACTGGTCGGCCACGTTCTCGGCGGTTTCCGGCATGGAATCCACGCCGTACTGCGCCTTCATGAGCTTGTTGACGAAGCGCCAGCCGATGGTGGTGTCGAAAATGGCGGCGCTGCGTGAAAATGCGGACTCGGCCTTGCCCATGACAAAGGGAGCACGGCTCATGCTTTCAACGCCACCCGCCAACATGAAATGCGCATCGCCTGCGCGGATCGCCCGCGCCGCCGAACCGACGGCATCGAGACCCGAACCGCAGAGCCGGTTGATCGTGGCGCCGGCGACCTCGACCGGCATGCCGGCCAGCAAGGTAGCCATGTGGGCGACGTTGCGGTTGTCCTCGCCGGCCTGGTTGGCGCAGCCGAACAGCGTGTCGTCCAGGCGCTTCCAGTCGATATCGGGATTGCGCTGCATCAGCGCCTTGATGGGAGCAGCGGCCAGGTCGTCAGCCCGAACCGAGGCCAGTGAGCCGCCGTAACGGCCGAAAGGCGTGCGCACGCCGTCGCAAATAAAAGCTTGAGTCGTCATCTGTTAGCCTGCAATAGCAAAAATAAACCCGGTCGCGGCGGTTGCGCCTTGGAGGGCGCGCCGTCCGCTGAATGGACCGATCTTAGCGCATTCGTTGATCAGTCAACGAAAAAAACCGGTTTTCGTCCGCGCCGTGGTCACTTGATGCAGGTGTTGTGGGGTCACGGGGGTCAGACCCTATAGGGTCTGACCCCGGCACGAGAAGGGGTCAGACCCCGTACGGGGTCTGACCCCAATGCCGGAAGCTTAGCCCAGGTTCGATGCTGCGAATTCCCAGTTGACCAGATTCCAGAAGCTTTCCAGGTACTTGGGACGCGCGTTACGGTAGTCGATATAGTACGCGTGTTCCCAGACATCACAGGTGAACAGCGGGACGTCGGAGGTGGTCAGGGGCGTGGCGGCGTTGCTGGTGTTGACGATATCCAGCGAGCCGTCGGACTTCTTGACCAGCCAGGTCCAGCCCGAGCCAAAATTGCCGGCGGCGGACTTGTTGAATGCGTCCTTGAAGCCTTCGACGCTGCCCCACTTGGACTTGATGCCTTCCAGCAGCGCGCCGGTGGGTTCGCCACCGCCGTTGGGTGACATGCTGTTCCAGTAGAAGGTGTGGTTCCAGACCTGCGCTGCATTGTTGAATACGCCACCGGAGGACTTCTTGATGATGTCTTCGAGGCTGGCGTTTTCGAATTCGGTGCCGGCAATCAGGTTATTCAGGTTCGTGACGTAAGCCTGATGGTGCTTGCCGTGGTGAAATTCCAGCGTTTCCTTGGAAATGGTGGGGGCAAGGGCATCAAGCGCGTAGGGAAGAGGGGGAAGCGTAAAAGCCATGGTCGATTTCCTTCATAAAAAACCAGTCAGAATGCCAATAAAGCAAGCACGCCCAAGGTGCCGCTGTGGCAGCGCTTTACAGCAAGCCATGCACCTGAACGACGTCTACGCGCACGCTGCCGCGGCCAAGCTCCACACCGAGCTGCTCGCCAACACTCAAGTCTAACGCATTTTTCACGATCTCCCCGTTCTCTTTCCGGACGATGGCATAGCCGCGGTCCAGAATACTGCGGGGACCCAGCGCCTCGAGCGTCTGGGCCAGCGCCAGCAGCCGCTGGCGGCGGTGTTCGAGCAGCCGCCGCGCCGCATCCGCCAATGCCTGGCGGCGGTAGTCGAGCTCGGCGCGCAAGCCCTGTGGCCGCGGCTGAGCACGCGCCAGCCGGGCACGGACCGCATCCAGCCTGGCGACATGTCGGGCCGACGCCTGCGCCGCCGCGCGGGAAAGTCGCTGGTTCAAGCCCTGCAGGCGGAGCGCCTGCTGGCTCAGCCGTTGTTGCGGAGACACCAGCAAGGCAGCCGCCCGGTCCAGCCGCAGGGATGCGCGCTCGAGCAGCCGCTGCTGCTGGGTGCAAAGCGAGGCATAGGCAACGCGGATGGCGCGCATGCAGGCTTCGCGGCTATGGCAGCAGAGTTCGGCGGCCGCAGTGGGCGTCGGCGCACGCAGATCCGCCACAAAATCGGCAATGGTGAAGTCCGTCTCGTGGCCAACCCCGCTGATGACCGGGATGGGGCTGGCCGCGACGCTGCGGGCGAGCGCCTCGTCGTTGAAGCTCCAGAGATCCTCAATGCTGCCCCCGCCGCGCACCAGCAGCAGGACATCTGTCTCGGCCCGCTCGATGGCCAGATTCAGGGCGGCGTTCAGCTTGCCGGCGGCATCGAGCCCTTGCACGGGCGCCGGATACACGATGACCCTGACATGCGGCGCGCGGCGCGCCATGGCCGTCAGCACATCGCGCAAAGCTGCCGCCGCCAGAGACGTCACCACGCCGATGGTGGCCGGCATGGACGGAATGGGCCGCTTGCGCGCAGGATCGAACAGCCCCTCCTGCGCCAGCTTCTCCTTGAGCGCGAGAAAAGCCTCGTGCAGGTCGCCGCGCCCCGCACGGCGCATGCTCTCGACCTGTAATTGGTAGTCCCCTCGAGGCTCGTAGAGCGTTACTGCCGCACGGAACTCGAATTTTTCGCCGGGCTTCGGCACGAATCCCACCGCTTGGCAACGCCCGCGGAACATCACCGCCTTGACACTCGCCCTTTCATCCTTGATGGAAAAATACCAGTGGCCCGACGCGGCTTGCGTGAAGTTCGAAATCTCTCCGCGCACCCAGATGCGGGAAAAATGCCCCTGCAGCAATTCCCCGACCTGCCGATTCAGCTGGCTGACCGTCAGAACCGCGTCGGACGCGGCCGTCGCCTCCAAGAAACTCATCGAAACTCCTAGTTTTCTTCTGTGCTGTCCACAGAGAATTTTGATTTGTCAAATCGGCGAAATATCAATCCGATTGAGCGGTCAGCTCAAATTTCGCTTTAATTCAAGAGCACAACCATTTGATTTAAATAGACTTTTCAAAAATACGGCAATTGATCGCAAATTGACCAACGAACCTCGAGAGCTAGTAAATCGCGCCTGTCCGGCAACTTGTGCACAGAATTATCCACAGTTTTTGTGGATACCCTCCGCAAAGCCAGCAAACAAGCCGTTTTCCATACCGATTTCCGGATCAGACATGCCTTTCCGGCGTAGGCGCTGCCGAATTCGCCATTCCAAGCCGTTGCCGGATGGCGCGATCTGCGTAAGCGATGCTTCTCAATACTTTCCAGCGGGCATTCCGCCAAATGGCCCACCCGATGCCGCTTTTCGGCCAAGTGCCATTGAAGAGCCCCATGCTGCGCACTCGATTGTAAAATGCCGGTTTGCCGGACCACACTTTACCCCGAGTGGAGACCATCTTGCTTGAAATCATCCATGCCGCCGGGTGGCCCATCTGGCTGCTCATCGCGACCTCCGTCATCGGGCTTGCGCTCATCATCGAGCGTTTTCTTTCCTTGCGTGCAAGCAAAATATTCCCGTCGCGGCTTCCAGGACAGGTTCTTGAACTGCTGCGCCAGAAGAACGACAACCCGGAAGCCGTCATCCGGCTGGCCGGCAATTCGCCGCTGGGCCGCATCCTGGCCGAGGTCCTGATCAATCGGCATGAAAGCCGTCATTACCGGCTGGCGGCGGTCGAGGATGCGGGCAAGGATGTCGCCCACAGGCTGAACCGCCACCTGCCGGCGCTGGGCACCGTCGCGGTCGTCGCGCCGCTCATGGGCCTGTTCGGCACCGTCGTCGGCATGATCGAAATCTTTGCCTCGTACACGCCCGCCGGCGGCGACCCCGCCCAGCTCGCCCGAGGCATATCCATTGCCCTCTACAACACCGGATTCGGGATCATCATCGCCATTCCCGCCTTGATCCTTCACCGGTATTTCCGCTCCCGGGTAGACCACTTCCTCCATATGATGGAACGCGAAGCCAGCTCGCTGAACCGGCTGATCAGCCGGGAGGCCGAATGAACTTCCGCCGGCACCGATCGGATGACGATCTGGAGATCAATCTGATCCCGCTCATCGATGTGCTGCTGGTGATCCTGATCTTCCTGGCCGCCACGACTTCTTTCACGCGCTTCCAGCAAATGAAGGTGTCCCTGCCGGAGGCCCGAGCGGACGCACCCGTGGAACCCGAAGCGCTGAACATCGCCATCAGCCAGGAAGGCTTGTACGCCCTGGACGGGCAGCTTCTGCCCGGCACCACGGCGGGCGACATCGCTCAGGCGCTCGCCACCGCCGCGCACGACAGGCCCGACGCGGTCCTGATCATCAATGCAGATGCGCACAGCACCCATGAATCCGTGCTCCGGGTCATGGAGGCCGCCCGGCAAGCGGGAATTTCGCGAGTGAATTTCGCGACCCGCAGCCCGCAATGAAAGCGCCTGCCGCGCTGGTTCGCGGACTGCATTCAGCCTGGCGCAAGAAGGGATGGCTCAGCACGCTTCTGCTGCCGTTGTCCTGGATCGCCGCCGCGGCGGTCGCGCGCAAGCGCTCGCAATTCGAACACAAGCCCGCGCTCGTCCACCACTGCCGTATTCCCGTCGTCGTCGTCGGGAACATCTACGTGGGAGGCACGGGCAAGACACCCGTCGTGATCGCTCTTCTCCAGGCCTTGCAGTCCAAAGGCTGGCACCCGGGCGTCGTCAGCCGCGGATACGGCGTCAAGATCGGCGATCGAGCCAGGACGGGCCAAGGCGATCTCGATGCCGGCCAATTCGGCGACGAGCCCGCCCTGATCGCGCGAACAGTCGGCGTTCCCATCAGCGTGCATCCGGACCGGACCGAAGCGGCAAGACGGCTGCAGCGCGACTTTCCGAAAGTCGACATCATCGTGGCCGACGATGGGCTCCAGCATCTTGCCTTGGGCCGCGACCTGGAGATCCTGGTCCAGGACGCCCGGGGCATCGGCAATGGCCGCATGCTGCCGGCGGGCCCGCTACGCGAACCCGCCGAGCGCCTGCGCTACGTCGATGTCATCGTCACCAACCTGGTCGCCGGCCAGCCGGACCCCGCTCCCATCGATAGTCCGGCCCGACAGGTCCGCATGCGCCTGGAGCCGGCGAAAGTGGAAAAGCTCGTATCCGGCGAAACCTTGAACTGGGCCGATTGGCTGGCAAAACATGGCAAGGAGCCCGCCGGCGCCGTCGCCGGCATTGGCCAACCGGCGCGATTTTTCGCCATGCTCAGGCACCACGGCCTGACCTTGAGCCAGACGGCAGGCCTGGACGATCACTACGACTACGCAGAATCGCCCTTCGAGGCGCTGGCCACGCCCATCGTGCTGACCACGGGCAAAGATGCCGTGAAATGCGCCCGCTTCCAGGACCCTCGCATCTGGGTGGTGCATGCCGAGCCCCGCTTCTCCGATCCAGGCTGGTTGGATCACGTGCACGAGATGCTCCGCCTGATCGCGCGCCACAAGGCCTCGGTGGTCCCGCGGCGTCGGGGCGATTAAACTCATGTTTTATCCGAATACTTCTGGAGCCCGGCATGGAATCCCGCCTGCTTGAAATACTGGTCTGCCCTCTTTGCAAAGGCCCCCTGCAGCACGACCGCGACCACCACGAACTGATCTGCCGCGCCGACAAGCTGGCCTTCCCGATTCGCGACGGCATCCCGGTCATGCTCGAGAACGAAGCACGCGAGCTCAACCCGGGCGCCTCGAAGACAACCGCCGCCACTGAGCAACCAGGCCAGGCATGAGCTTCGTTGCCGTCATTCCCGCTCGCGCAGCCTCCACGCGACTGCCCGACAAACCCTTGCTGGACATCGGCGGCAAGCCCATGGTGGTCCGCACGGCCGAACAGGCGGCACGCTCCGGCGCATCGCAAGTCGTTGTCGCAACGGACGACGAACGCGTGCTGGCCGCGGTCCGCCGGCATGGCTTCGATGCGCTGATGACTCGCGGCGACCACCCCACCGGCACGGACAGGCTGGCCGAAGTCGTGCAGCAACTGTCCCTGGCGCCGGATACCATCGTCGTCAATGTACAGGGCGATGAACCCCTGATCGATCCCCATCACATCGATGACGTCGCAAAGCTGTTGCAGCGGGAGCCCGGCGCCGCAATCGCAACTTGCGCGACGCCGATCACCGACGCCGCCGTCCTTTTCAATCCCAACGCCGTCAAGGTCGTGTGCTCCGACGCCAACCTGGCGCTCTATTTTTCGCGCGCGCCCATACCCTGGGCCCGTGATGCGCTAGCCGACGGCAAGCCAAAGCTGGCCGACGGCTTGCCGGCCCTGCATCACATCGGCCTCTATGCCTACCGCGCACGTTTCCTGTCCTTGTTTCCCACCCTGAAGGCCGGCTCGCTTGAACGATTCGAGTCACTGGAGCAATTGCGTGCCCTGGAAAATGGCTATAGCATTGCTGTTCACGTCACCACGAGCCATCCCGCCGCCGGAGTGGATACGCAGGAAGACCTGGCCCGCATACGCGAAGTCTTCGCAAATCGGTTATAAATCCACTTCAAAATCGCCGATTCCGCGCACCGGAGCCTCAGATTCATGCGTGCAGTGCCGTGCAGAAATTGCTGCATTGCGGCATAATCGGAAAAAGTTAGAAAAATCGAACTCCAGGAGGAATTCATGCGACTGATACTGCTCGGTCCACCCGGTGCGGGTAAAGGTACTCAAGCAGCGTTCATCACCGAAAAATTTGGCATCCCCCAAATTTCCACGGGTGACATGCTGCGCGCCGCCGTCAAGGCTCAAACGCCGCTTGGCCTCGAGGCCAAGAAAATCATGGATGCGGGCGGACTGGTGTCCGACGACATCATCATTGGCCTCGTCAACGACCGCCTCAAGCAGGACGACTGCAAGAACGGCTATCTGTTCGACGGCTTTCCGCGCACGATTCCGCAGGCAGACGCCCTGAAGAACGCGAACGTGACGCTGGACTACGTTGTCGAGATCGTCGTTCCCGAAGAGAACATCATCGAACGCATGAGTGGACGCCGCGTGCATCCGGCCAGCGGCCGCAGCTACCACGTGAAGTTCAACCCGCCCAAGACTCCCGATGTCGACGACCTCACCGGCGATCCTCTGGTGCAAAGGGATGACGACCGCGAAGAAACCGTGAGACACCGTCTTTCCGTCTACCGCGAACAGACTCGGCCCCTGGTCGACTACTATTCGCAGTGGGCGGAAACCGGCGCCCCGGGAGCGCCGGCCTACCGGCAACTGTCGGGTGTCGGCGAAGTGGACGAAATCCGCGAGCGCATCTTCCAGGCACTTCAGTCCTGACCTCTTCCAGCATCAGCACAACGGGCCTCGTGCCCGTTTCTTACTTCGAGACAAGAAATGGATATCAAGAACAAGGTTTTCATCGTAACGGGCGGCGCATCCGGCCTGGGCGCGGGCACCGCGCGTATGCTGGTGGCCGAAGGCGCCAGAGTCGTGCTGGCCGACCTGCAGGACGAAGCCGGCCAGGCGCTGGCCGCTGAACTCGGGCAGGTCTACGTGCACTGCGACGTCACGCAGGAAGCGGACGGCAAGGCGGCCGTTGCCGCGGCGCTCGAGCTCGGCCCCCTGTTCGGCCTGGTGAGCTGCGCCGGCATTGCGCCGGCCTCGCGCACCGTGGGCAAGAACGGCCCGCATGCGCTGGACCTGTTCCAGAAGGTCGTGTCGATCAACCTGATCGGCACCTTCAACATGATAAGGCTTGCGGCGGCCGCCATGAGCGAAAACGAACCCGAACCCACCGGAGAACGGGGTGTACTGATCAACACCGCCTCGGTCGCCGCCTATGACGGCCAGATCGGCCAGGCCGCCTATTCCGCATCGAAGGGCGGCGTGGTCGGCATGACGCTGCCCATCGCCCGCGACCTCTCCAAGGCGGGCATTCGCTGCGTCACCATCGCCCCGGGCATCTTCGGCACGCCCATGATCTTCGGCATGCCGCAAGAGGTGCAGGACTCGCTGGCGGCGAGCATTCCCTTCCCGGCCCGGCTCGGCCGTCCGGAAGACTATGCCAAGCTGGTGCAAAGCATCATCACGAACGAAATGCTCAACGGTGAAACCATCCGCCTGGATGGCGCGATACGCATGGCTCCAAAATGATGGGTTCCCAAGAACCTGGGGTCAGACCCGGCGGGTCTGACCCCACCCCTGACCCCGTCTCCAGCGTCAACAGACCGCTAGCCCCATGAGCCTGTTCCGGTCCGCAGCCACCGTCAGCAGCTTTACGCTCTTTTCACGCATCACGGGGCTGATACGCGACATCCTGATCGCCGGCTCCTTCGGCGCCGGACCATTGACCGATGCGTTCTGGGTCGCCTTCCGCATTCCCAACCTGTTGCGCAGGCTTTTTGCGGAAGGCGCCTTTTCTCAAGCTTTCGTACCTATTCTGGGCCAGGCCCGCAACACCCGCTCGCCGGAAGAAGTGCGCGTCCTGCTGGATCGGGTGGCGCTGCTGCTGACCTTCTCGCTGATGCTGGTGACGCTTATCGGCATCGTCGCCGCGCCCTGGGTGGTCAGCGCCATGGCCAGCGGCCTGCGCAGCGCCGCCCGCCAGACCGAATTCGAAGCCGCCGTCTGGATGACGCGGCTGATGTTTCCCTATATCGTCTGCATGTCCCTGGTGGCACTGGCCTCCGGCGTGCTCAATACCTGGAGCCGGTTCGCGGTTCCAGCGTTCACCCCCGTACTGCTCAACGTTTCGATGATAGGGGCCAGTCTGTTCCTGGTTCCCTACTTCGAGGTCCCGATCTACGCCCTGGCAGCCGGCGTCATGATAGGGGGCGTGGCCCAGTTGCTGGTCCAATGGGCCGCGCTCGCGCGGCTGGGCGTGATTCCGCGCTATTCCCCGCGCCTGCGCGAAGCCTGGGCGGATTCCCTGGTTCAACGCATCCTCCGCCAGATGCTGCCGGCCATTCTGGGTGTATCGGTGGCCCAGCTTTCCCTGCTCATCAATACCAATATCGCCACCTGGCTCACGCCGGGCAGCGTGACCTGGCTGTCTTTTGCAGACAGGCTGATGGAATTTCCGACGGCGCTGCTGGGTGTTGCGCTGGGAACCGTGCTGCTGCCCAGCCTGTCGGCCGCGCACGCGCGCCAGGACCACGCCGGCTACAGTGCCTTGCTGGATTGGGGCTTGCGCCTGGTTCTGCTGCTGGGGCTGCCCGCCGCACTGGGCCTTGCCATGCTGGCCGACGGCCTGGTCGCCACACTGTTCAACTACGGCGCATTCAGCGGCCATGACGTCGCGCAGACCCGTGTTGCGGTCATGGCGTACTCCGCCGGACTGATCGGATTGCTGGCCATCAAGATTCTGGCACCGGGCTTCTATGCCAAGCAGGACATCCGCACCCCGGTCCGGATAGCCATCTTCGTACTGGTCGTCACGCAATTGCTCAACCTCGTGCTGGTTCCTCTTTTCGCGCACGCCGGGCTGGCGCTATCGATCGGGCTGGGCGCGAGCATCAATGCGCTGTGCCTGGTGGTTCTGCTCGTGCGCCGGAGGCTGTACACGCCAGCCTCCGGCTGGACGCGATTCCTGTTGCGCGCCCTGCCCGCGCTGGCCGCGCTGGCCGCACTGCTCTGGTATGCCGACCATCGCCTGGACTGGATCGCCCTGGGCGCGCACCCGGGGCATCGGGCAGCCTGGCTGGCCGGAGTCGTCGCGGCAAGCGGCGCCGTCTATTTTTCGATGCTCTTGCTATGCGGTTTTCGCCTACAAGACTTTACACGCCGAGGCAAATAAGCTAGAATAGCTGTCTTTGCCGAATAAACTTTACAGTCTAATCAGACACACGGGATACGCAAATGGCCAATTCCGCCCAAGCACGTAAACGCGCTCGCCAATCGGTTGAGCGCAACAAACATAATTCCAGCCTGCGCTCCATGCTACGCACGTCGATCAAACGCGTGCGCCAAGCCATCGAAGCCGGCGACAAGGCAGCTGCTACCGAAGTTTTCCAGAAAACAACGAGCATTATTGATCGCGTTGCCGACAAGAACATCATTCACAAGAACAAGGCTGCCCGTCATAAAAGCCGCCTTGCTGCTGCTGTCAAAGCACTAGCCTGATTGCTGTAATGGTTTAAACGGCATCACCGGACGTACGTCCGGCGTAAAAAAGGACGCTTCGGCGTCCTTTTTTATTGTGGCGGGGTCAGACCCTGTACAGGGTCTGACCCCTGGTTTCTGAGGCGGGCTGAGGTCAGACCCCATGCGGGGTCTGACCCCGTACTTTTGCGCTAGGGTCAGACCCCGGATGGGGTCTGACCCTTGTTCCTTTGGGGCCGGCTCCCCTCCGAGGTCCGACCCACCCCTTCCCTTTTTGGGTATAGTTGCAGCTTGCATCCTCCCCCATTACAGAGGCACCAATGACAATACAAAAACCCGCCCTTCTGCAACTGCTGCCGTTTTCGATTCCCGAGGCCGGAGACCGGCTAAGAGCCCACTTCGACGTCATCGAGGCCTGGACCTCGCCTGACCGGGAGACGGCGATCTCGGGGCGGGAAAACGACATACTCGCCATGACGACGAGCGCCCTCACTACGACGCCTGCGGCCCTCATCGACCGCATGCCCAATCTGCGGGCCATCTGCAGCTTCGGCGTCGGCTACGATTCCATCGACGTCAAGCATGCGCAGCAGAAAGGCATACAAGTCAGCAATACGCCCGATATTTTGAATGACTGCGTCGCCGACATCGCCTTCGGCCTGCTTCTGGCCGCCGCGCGACGGCTGGGCCATGGCGATCGATATGTACGGAACGGCCTATGGGGCGGCGACACGGCCTTTCCGCTCGGTGTCCGGGTCAGCGGCAAGAAGCTGGGCATCGTCGGCCTCGGACGCATTGGGGCCGCCATTGCACGCCGGGCCGGCGGCTTCGACATGGAAGTGCGCTACCATAATCGCAATCCGCGCCCCGACTCCCTCTTGGTGTACGAACCCTCGCTGCTGGAACTGGCCCGCTGGTCGGACTTTCTCGTAATCGCCACGGTCGGCGGGCCCAGCACCCGCCATATGATCAACAAGGAAGTGCTCGAAGCACTGGGGCCCAAGGGCATCATCGTGAACATCGCCCGGGGCTCCGTCATAGATGAGGCGGCGCTGGTCGAGGCCCTGGTGGCCGGCAGGCTGGGCGGTGCCGGCCTCGATGTCTACGAGGACGAGCCGCGCGTGCCCGATGCGCTCAAGGCCCTGGACAACGTCGTATTGGTACCCCATATCGCCAGCGCAACCGCTGAAACGCGGCAGGCCATGGCTGAACTGGTACTGAAGAATGTCGAGGCTTTTGCGACTCAGGGCACGGTTCTGACCGCTGTGCCGCCGCTATAGCGCGGGGCTGTAAAAAGCAACCGCCCGGTCAAGGGCGGCTGGGGATGGTGGCTTCCTGTTCGGACACCTTGAGATCATTGTCCTGGGCGAAGCTGCACACGAACTTGAAAGCGAGGGGCTCCAGTTCGCGCAGGCGCTTGTCGACCACCACACAGCGCACGCCATCCAGCACGACCGGCACGACATAAGGAGAATAAGTGAGAGGCCCGCCCACCGATCCGGCGGGCCTGAACTGCGACATCACGCCTGCCAGGCGCTCGGCCCAGTCGCTGGGGCGAAATCTTTGACCATCCTGGGTGATGCCATGAATAATTAACTGCTGCACAAGTTGCGTCATAACCTTCCACAGACTAACCGTGGCCAGTGCCGGCCACTAAACTTTACCTGCGCCGCGAATTGTATATGATACCCACCTGTACCGTCTTGGCACGGCGATTTTGCCGACCGCCGGACGGCGGGGTAAGATGGCTCTTTTGAAACAAGGCTTACTATGTCTGACGCCACGACGCATACAGGTCCACTACGGCATTTTCTGCAGTTTCGCGATTTATCGAAAACCGAGATTCAGTACGTCCTGGATCGCGCGCGACTGATCAAAAGCAAATTCAAACGATACGAAGCGCACCATACGCTGCATGACCGCAACCTGGCCATGGTATTTGAAAAGGCCAGTACGCGTACGCGGGTTTCGTTCGAGGCGGGCATGTATCAACTTGGCGGCTCTGTCATACATCTTACCACTGGGGACTCCCAACTCGGTCGATCCGAGCCCATCGAAGACACGGCGCGCGTCATTTCGCGCATGGTGGACCTGGTCATGATCCGCACTTTCGAGCAAACGCGCATCGAACGTTTTGCCGCGCATTCGCGAGTGCCCGTCATCAATGGCCTGACCAACGAATTCCATCCTTGCCAGATTCTGGCGGATATCTTCACCTTCATCGAACACCGCGGCCCCATCGAAGGCAAGACCGTCGCCTGGATCGGCGACGCCAACAACATGGCGTACACCTGGCTGCAAGCGGCCGAACTGCTGGGCTTCCGGCTGCATGTCTCCGCGCCCACCGGCTATCGGCTCGAAGCCGAACGCATCGGGCAGCCTTCCAGCAGCGTGCTGCAGGAATTCTCCGATCCCATGGAGGCCTGCCAAGGCGCCCATCTGGTAACGACCGACGTCTGGACGAGCATGGGGTACGAAGCCGAGAACGAAGAGCGCCGCAAGGCTTTTGCAGACTGGTGCGTAGACGCGGACATGATGGCGGTCGCCGACCCGTCCGCCATCTTCATGCATTGCCTGCCGGCACACCGCGGCGAAGAAGTCACCGGCGAAGTGATCGACGGCCCGCAAAGCGTAGTCTGGGATGAGGCTGAAAACCGGCTACATGTGCAGAAAGCCCTGATGGAGTTCCTGCTGCTCGGGCAGATGTAGACAGCGAGATGGGGACAGACCCCATGCGGGGTCTGTCCCCGAAACATCAAAGGGTCAGACCCCATGCGAGGTCTGACCCCGAAGCATCAAAGGGTCAGACCCCGCATGGGGTCTGACCCTAACAATCAATCTTCTTTCAATTGCGGCAGGGCCGAGCCCGCGGCGGGTGCCAGCAGGCCCGACTTAGCATAGGTGAACAGCTTGTCGCGGGTATCGACGATGTCGAGATTGCGCATGGTGAGCTGCCCGATGCGATCGCGCGGCGAGAACATGGACTCGCCCTTCTCCATCGTGAGGCGATCGGGATGGTACGTAAGATTGGGCGAGCGCGTGTCGAGAATCGAGAAATCATTTCCGCGGCGCAGTTCGAGCGTGACTTCCCCGCTGATCGCGCGCGCCACCCAGCGCTGCGCGGTTTCCCGCAGCATGATGGATTGCGGATCGAACCAGCGTCCTTGATACAGCAGGCGGCCCAGCTTCAGCCCGTTGATGCGGTACTGCTCGATGGTGTCCTCGTTGTGGATGCCGGTGACCAGGCGCTCGTAGGCGATATGCAGCAAGGCCATGCCCGGAGCCTCGTAGATGCCGCGGCTCTTGGCTTCGATGATGCGATTCTCGATCTGGTCGCTCATGCCCAGGCCATGGCGGCCGCCAATGCGATTGGCTTCCATCATGAGCTCGACGCTGTCGGAGTATTCGACGCCGTTCAGGGCAACGGGACGGCCCTCCTCGAAGCGGACCGTGACTTCTTCCGCCTTGATCTGGACGTCGTCGCGCCAGAACGCCACGCCCATGATGGGCTGCACGATCTTGATGCCGGAGTTCAGGTGCTCGAGATCCTTGGCTTCATGGGTTGCGCCCAGCATGTTGGAGTCGGTGGAATAGGCTTTTTCGGCCGACATCTTGTAATCGAAGCCGGCTTGGCGCATGTATTCGGACATTTCCGCACGGCCGCCCAGCTCATCGATAAAGGTCTGGTCCAGCCAGGGCTTGTAGATCTTTAGCTCTGGATTGGTCAGCAGGCCGTAGCGGTAGAAACGCTCGATGTCGTTGCCCTTGAACGTACTGCCGTCTCCCCAGATGTTGACGTCGTCCTGCTTCATGGCGGCGACCAGCATCGTTCCGGTGACCGCCCGGCCGATCGGCGTAGTGTTGAAATAGGTAACGCCGGCGGTGGCGATATGGAAAGCGCCGCACTGCAATGCGGCAATGCCCTCGGCCACCAACTGCGGGCGGCAATCCACCAGGCGCGCTTCTTTGGCGCCATACTCCAAGGCCTTGCGCGGGATCGCATCGTAATCGGGCTCGTCGGGCTGGCCCAGGTTTGCGGTATAGGCATAAGGTATGGCGCCCTTGTTGCGCATCCAGAGCAATGCCGCGCTGGTATCCAGCCCACCGGAAAAAGCGATGCCGACCTTCTGGCCGACCGGTACGTCTTGAAGTATGGTTGTCATTGTGAACTAAGGCCTTGGGAATGAATTCGTATAACCCCTCATTATATCCCGGCCGGCCGCAGCAACCGACGGATCAATCGCGCTCGGAAACCCTGCGCGGCGAATCCGCATCACTCAGCTTGTAGCCGTCGGCAACATAGCCCGGACCCTTCATCAGCACGATCAGCACCGCCCCCGTCGTGACCGCGAACACCGCGTTGAAAAACAGCATGCCGGTGCCGAAGGCGAACATGTCCACGCGCTCGATGAGCGCCTGGGCCGCGAGCGGATTGCGGTCCCAGTCGATGAGCCGCACGACGACCGATGGCAACGCAATCATCAGGCCGCCGAAGAAAATGACCCACGGCATTTTCCGCAGGATCGTGCGCTCCATGCCCGGAGGCTCCTTCCTGTACCCAGGCAATCGGTTCAGGATAGACATGGCAAACCCCTTGTATGCAATTAGACGACTACCAAGCAGCATATGGTATTCCCACAAGCCGACCGCTGCCGGAAAGTCCCTGATCGCAGCATGCACGGCGCCTGTTGGCCGAGCGTACGCTTCGATGCGGAATGCTCTCCCTGTTGGTTGCCGGCGACGGTCCGGTAGGCGATGGCGCCGGCGGCCGTTCGCAAGCATGCCGGCCCCGCCGCCAGGCTTGCAAAACCAAAGCAAACCGTCCTGCAAACTGATAAAATAAGCCCTGCGATGGGGGAGTAGCTCAGCTGGGAGAGCGCTGCGTTCGCAATGCAGAGGTCGGGAGTTCGATCCTCCTCTTCTCCACCATTCACAACGCCTGACCACTCTTGGTTGGGCGTTTTTGTTTGCGCAGCGCTAACTGACGTGGAGTTCGGGTAATGCAGTGCGGGCCGCTCCGATACACAGCGGCCAAGCCGACGAACGCGCCTCGGGATCTGAAGGTGGGAAAGCATTGGTTCTGACCGAGCGCACGGAACACCTCAACGACCTCAAACCTGCGTCACTCATTTTGCACGGTCGCATGTCAAAAAACAGCGCGCAGCGCTGGTAGGGACTCTACAATAATACGCTGGACGCCTGCAGAGGGTCACGCCAGCAAGGTTACCACGCCGTGGGATACAAGATAGACTCTTTGGATCTCCAGTAGGCACTCGTAGGCGCCTTACAGCACTGCCTCCAGCCCTTTGCGTTCGATGATATTGAGAAGCTTCAAGGATGAACCGCTCGGCTTCTTGTCGCCCACTTCCCACTTTTGCACCGTGGACAAACTGATATTAAGCACAGCGGCAAAGACAGCCTGGCTGAGATTCGCCTGTTCGCGCAATGATTTGATTTGCTGCGGCGGCATCTCGTGGACACCGAGATGACACAGCGCATCAAACTCGCCCATGCGCCGTTTGCTGATGAGCCCGGCACCATGCAGCCCACGCGCGGTTTCATGTATCTCGTCCAGGATGCGGCTTTTACGTTTGGTCGTTGTCATTGCATACCTGCACGATCTCACCCGCCGCCAAGGCAACGGCCAGGTGTTGGTCATCGAACGCCAGAAGCTCCTTCGCCATCTCTTGAAATATCTTCAACTCGTCCTTGTCAATATTGACGCGCTCGTTCTTGCTGAATCCGTAAAGAAAAAACCAGCGGCCTGCGAATTTCGTGGCTACGATAGTTCGCGCCCCACCTCGCTTGCCTTGACCGGGCACCGAAACCCGCTTCTTCACCACATGACCGCCCAGGTTAGCGTCGACAAGCCCCTGAGCCCTCTCAGAGATGGCGTGACGCAAAACCTCGTCTGTCAGGCCGGCCTTCCGCATCCAACGGGTAAACGTGCGAGTACGGAACGCTCTGTTCATTCAAGAATCATACCACCAGGTGCAATAAAAACCAATATCTTGCGGAACAAATCATTCAAGCCAAGGACAAAATTAGACCAGCCACTTGCCGTCACGCACATTCTGCAGCCACAGCGCGCAGCTTAATGATTTAGCGTCGGTGATGCCGCCGTCGCGGCAGGCTTCGATGACTCGCTCTACCGCCATGACTTCGACATTCAGGAATTCATCTTCATCCGGACTGGACTCGCCGGCGGTCAGCTCCGTAGCGAAATAGATGTGGATGATCTCGTCCGAGTAACCGACCGCCAAATGCATTTCCCCTGCAGCGGTCCAGCGACCGGCGGTGTATCCGGTCTCTTCCAGCAGTTCTCGCTGCGCACACGCAAGCGGTGTTTCGCCGGGATCCAGCTTGCCCGCGGGAAACTCGACGATCACGCGCTGTACAGGGTATCGATACTGGCGCACCATGACGACATAATCGTCGTCGAACAAGGCGATGACGACCACCGCGCCGGGATGCACGATATATTCGCGGGTGCCTTGGTGGCCATTGGGCAGCCGCACCGTATCGCGCCTGACCTTGAGAAAACTGCCATCGTAGACCGATACGCTATCGATCGGCGTTTCGATGATGTCCGAATCGCGCTGCAACGCCATAAGCTCATGATCCTGTAGGGTCGGAATAATGAATCATATCCCGCCATGAAACCAATGAACCAGGATTTGCTGCAGGCATATGCGAACGCGCTTTACCGGGTCGACGGTATCCTGGATTTCAGGATCGGTAAGCATAGCAAGCAGCTTGAACACTTGCATGCGGCCCGCGGGGCCGCGCATAGCCATTTCATCACGGCTTTCAATCCGGCAAGCAGGCGTTTGCCCGCCGAGGAGAATGCTGCGCGCCATGACGAATTGGGAAAAAAGCTTGATGCCCTCGGGGTGGCAAAAGTCGCCGCCGCCGGCCTGAACCATGCGCCGTGTGCGACAACCCTAGATGCGACCCATCAATAGCAGGACAAGCAGTATGATCAATACCAGGCCGAGGCCGCCGCTCGGCGCATACCCCCACGACCTGCTATACGGCCAACTAGGGATAGCGCCGATCAGCAGCAGTATCACGACGATCAATAAAATTGTGCCCAAGGTCATAGTCGCCTCCAATGGTGAATCCGTCGCGATAGCGTTAGCAAACGCCGTGCCTTGGCACTGAAAGCCCTTATTTTGTATCCGCCGATTTCGGGGCACAAAAGGATGTCGATGTCCTTAAGGGCTTTCCCCAGCTCACATGTTTAAAATTTTAAAAGTTATAATATATGTTCACATATATGTAACATTCCTTTCTAAACCTACATTCATCTACACCTTTCTCTCTCAAAAAAAATAGAGTCTTGCTGGCAGGCTTGCCCGCTTACTCGCCGCAACAGGGAGTCCATGCATGGTGTATATCGTCATCATCGAGCCGCACCCGCTGCTCCGGCTAGGCTTGTCTACGCTCATGGCGTGCCTGACCTCAGCCGACCATATCAAGACGCAGGATTATGACGATTTGTACCAAAGCCCGCCTCACTCCGGCCAGACAGACGTGGTGCTATTGGCGGCACACCCTCATGAACGTATTAATCTCTTGATACAGGCGGCCCGCCGCGCACATGCTCCCAGGCGCATGGTGCTGATGTCCGAAGCGGTTTCTCCCCCTCCTTCCTGGACCAACCTTCCCTCCTTTGTTGTCGGCTATGTGTCCACGATGGCCGACGCCGAAACCATCCTGGCCTCGATCCGTTCGCTGATCAACTATAAAAGCAATGTTCGAGCGTCCACGCTGCCAGCGTTCAACGAAAGCCGGGCCGACGCTCCCGCCGGCAGTTTTCCGCTCAATCGGTCCTACCGGGTATCGGCTGCCAGCATCATGCCGGCACTGCAACTGGAGGTCGATGAGGCCCGGCTGCTCGGGCTCAGTTCGCGGCAATACGACGTCCTGGTTCTTCTGGCTCAGGGCTATCCCATCAAACTGATCAGCCGCCAATTGAACATCTCGGTCGCGACGACAAAAGGCTATCTCGAATCCATTTACCAGCGATTCGGTGTCCACAATCGCAGCGAAGCAGTCTTCGTCGCCTTGGCACAAGGCGCAAAGCTGGCGATGTCCGGCTCAAGCGACAATGATCGCTTGCTCGCCTCCGCCGCGCGTCTTTCCTGAATTCCCGTCACACAGCTACGAAACGGCGGACCGCCATGGTCCGCCTATGGACGGCCATTGGGCTTCAGCCCAATGGCCGGGGCCGCAGCCATGGCCCCGGCCACGATTCCGTCGTCCTTGAAAGCGGCGTCTTCTTCGCCACTTACTTTCTGGATTGTCCCCGGTAGCGGGCAAAGTCGTCACAATGTCACAGAAAAGTAACGATACGTGAATACCATGAAGCATTCCCTTCGGAAGCGCATGGAAGCCTAGCCTCCGCATCTGCGTGCTTTCGCTGTGCAGAGACTGTCACCGTGACCGACCCATTCAACGTATCGCCCGCATCAATTCCCGCCATGCAGCGCCCCACCGCGCAATTGCTGGTCACCCAGGCGCCGGCCATCCGCTCCGATGAAACCAATGCCGAGGTGCTGGAGATATTCGGCCGCCATCGCGAACTGGTCAGCCTGCCTGTGCTGGAAAATGGCTCTCCCATCGGGTTGATCAGCCGCAACATCTTCATGTCGCAGATGTCCCGGCCCTATTACCGCGAGCTGTACGAAAAGAAAAGCTGCATCGCCTTCATGGACAAATCGCCGCTGATCGTCGATGTCGGGATGCCCATCGAGACGCTTGCCGCGCGCGCCGTCGAATCCGGCGACAAGACGCTCGCCGACGGCTTTCTGATCGTGGACGACGGCCAGTTCGTGGGCGTGGGCGCCGGCCTGGACTTGATGCACGTGCTGGTCGAACTGCAGAGAGAGAAAAACCGCCAGGTGATGCAGAGCATCGATTATGCCAGCACCATACAGCGTGCCATGCTCAGCGAGTCTCTGGCCGCCATCCAGGCCACATTGCGCGACGTCGGCATCGTATGGGAGCCCCGCGATGTCATCGGGGGAGATTTCTACCATTTCCAGCGCTATGGCGATGGCTGGTTCGCCGCCATAGCGGACTGTACAGGCCATGGCGTTCCCGGCGCCTTCCTGACGCTGATTGCTTCTTCGTCCTTGACCCATGCCCTGGACCGATACGGACCTCGCGATCCCGCCTTGCTGATGTCTGAAGTCAGCCGCGGCATGAAACTGGCGCTCGGGCAGCACTCCGCCACGCGGCATGCCGATTCGAACGACGGCATGGACGCCGTCTTCCTGTGGTTCGACGACGCCAAGCTGGCGCTGACCAGCGCCCATGCCAAGATGCCGCTGTTCGTGCTGTTGCCCGGCCAGGACGCCGTGCAGTCCATCGAAGGCGAGCGCATCGGCATCGGTTATGCCGACACGCCGGCCGACATGTTCTGGAAGAACCGCAATACACAGCTTGCCCGCGGCGCGATCGTGTGCTGCTTTACCGACGGGCTGATCGACCAGATCGGCGGGCCGAAGAATATCGCTTACGGCAAGAAGCGGCTGCGCCTGGCCTTGCAGCGGCATCGCGCCCTGCCCATATCGGAGCTGACAGGGCTGCTGATGGAAGACTTCCACGCCTACCAGGGTGCGCAGATGCGCCGGGATGACCTTACCCTACTGAGTTTCCGCCTTGATTGAATCATCGACCATGAGCTTTCCCTCTTTGAGAAGCAATGAGAACCACAGCCTGCATTGGCGAATATTCTGCCAGTGGGCCAGCAAGCGCGAAGTGATCCTCTATTACGAAGGCTACTTCTCGCAGAACATCATCGCGGCCGTCGCCGACGCGGTGAAGATGCGTATCGAGCACGTCGGTGCGGGCGGCGTCACGCGGCGCAAGCTGTTCTCGGCATTCATCGAAATGACGCAGAACATCATCCATTACTCGGTGGATGCCTATACTTGCTGCGAAGGCCCGGCCGACTTCGACAAAGAAGTACGGCACGGCTCGATCTGCATCTCGACGGAAGCGGGCCGCTATCATCTGCATTGCGCCAACCCCGTGCATATCGACGTTGCAGAGCAGTTACGCGAGAAACTGGAACACTTGCACACGCTGACCATCGACGACATCAAGCGGGAGTACAAGCAGACCTTGCGCGCGGAAACCGCGCCGGACAGCAAAGGGGCAGGCCTGGGTTTGCTGACCGTGGCACGTGACGCCAGCGAACCACTGGAGTTCGAGTTCGTACCGATAGCAGGCAGCGAGAATGTCCTCTTCCACCTGAAGGCCACCATCTGAATACCGGACGCGTTCCGACTGTACCGGGCACCATCTTGAAAGCATCACTATGACCAATATATTCATTCCGGCCAGCGCAAGCTCCCCTGAAGTCGACTTCCGATTCGACGAGCGGCAACTGTCGCTCAAGGGGGAGGCCTATCCCGAGAACGCCGCCCTGTTCTGGGGCGAAATCATCACGGCCCTGCGGCATTTCATCGAGCGCGACACAGCGCAAGAACCCATCGTCGTGAATGTTTCGCTGGCCTATTTCAACAGCTCCAGCACCAAGATGCTGTTCTCGCTTTTCAGTGCCTTGAACGAGAAAGCGGCAAGCGGCACACACGTCATCCTGAACTGGTTCTACGATGAGGAAGACGACACCATTTACGAATTCGGCCAGGAACTGCGCGAAGACTTCACCGATCTGATCTTCCGGGATCACGCGGTACAGAACTGATGGTGGACACGGATCTCTTCGAGGCCGAGATGGCTGCGCTGGCACAGGCTCAGGCCGTCGTGGCGACAACCGGCCTTGAGGCCGGACAATACCGGCGGGCGCTGGAGGAGCTGATGCAACACTACCATCGGCTCATGCGTGAAACCCACCGCCTGATCCGGCATGGCGACCGCAGCGAGGCCGAGCTGAATGCCGTGAATGCCAAACTGCAGCGCTTGAGCGCCGAGCTGGACTACAAAGCGCGCCACGATAACCTGACCGGCACGCTGAACCGGGGCGCCGTCTTCGAGCAGGCACAGCGCTATCTGCGGAACGTTCCGCTTTCGGTGGTGATACTGGACATCGATTTCTTCAAGCGCATCAACGATACGTTCGGCCATCCCACGGGCGATGCCGTCATCTGCGAACTGGTCGAACGGCTGTCCGCCACTCTGGCCGGCCGAGGCGAAATCGGCCGCGTGGGGGGCGAGGAATTCACCATACTGCTGCCGGACACGGCACTGCAAGCCTCCGTGGCCATTGCGGAATCGATCCGCCAGCGCATTGCCGAGCAAGCTTTTTCCTGTCTGCCCTCGCATCGGGTCACCGCCAGTTTCGGCGTCAGCTGGAACGCACCGGGCACCGATTTCGAGGCAGCCTATTCCCATACCGACGCAGCGCTCTATCGTGCCAAGAGCCAGGGCCGCAACCGGGTCGCCTTCTGAGATAATCGAATCCATAATGGATTGCTACCATCTGCCGGTTTCGGCCATCAGTCACTTGATCACCCAGCCCATCGGCAGGCTGGGCTTCGTGTTCACGCCTGGCGAACATGCCCTGCCTTACACGGCGCTGGACTACTTCGACCATTCATTGCGCCGCTCGAACCGGCTGCTTCTGGAAACCGAAGCCACCTATGAGCTCATCGGCCCGGAGGGCAGGCTGGCATCGCAAGCCGCGGAGCGTAAAGCGGGGTTCATCGCCGAGCTTCCCGACGGCCCGCTCAAGCGCGCGCTGTCCGATCTTTCGCCGCTGCGCCGTTTGCTGCCCATTGGGTCCGGCGAGATGCAGCACGCCGTCCTGGCGCTCGTCGACGACCAGGAAAAAACCCATTGCCGGGCCTATTTGCTTTTCCTGTCCGACCGGGGCGGACACTCCGCCGCGCTGGCCCGGTTGCAAGGCATAAAAGGCTACGATGCGTCGCTGGACGCGCTGCGCGGCCGCATCCAGGAACTGGGGGGCAGCGGATTCGACATCGACGCGCTATACGACAAGTTCTTTCCCGCAGCGGCTGCCGACGAGGCATCGCCCGGGGTTAAGATTGGCATCGATGCGAGCGCCTTCGATGCGGCAAATAGAATCATATCGACCCATATTCCGATGGCGCGCGCGAACGAGCACGGCATCATTGCGGACTACGACACCGAATTCCTGCACGACTACCGCGTTCATTTGCGCAAGATCCGCTCCGTCCTGAGCCTGTTCCAAGGCATATACAGCGATATCCAGGCAAGCCGCCTGAAATCCTCGTTCGCCACGATCATGGCTCGCACGAACCGGCTGCGGGACCTGGACGTCCAGTTGCAGCAAAGGCAAGCCTGCCATGATCTTGTCCCCAAAAGCCTGCACCATGGCCTGGACGCTCTGTACGGCTTGCTGGCCGACCAAAGGACGGCCGAACAGGCCAAGCTGTCGCGCTATCTGCGCAGCCGGCGCTACAAGCAGGAAATAGCGGGCCTGGCGGCGCTCTTTGCCCGTCCCCAAAACCTGAAGCATGGACGGAATGCGCATCTGCCGGCTCACGACTATGCCTGCAGACTGATCTGGAAACGCTATCGCAAGGTGTGCAGGATCGCTTCTGGAATCGACGCCGGCACACCCGACGCCGAGGTCCACGCACTGCGCATTGAATGCAAGAAGCTGCGCTATCTCATGGAGTTCTTCGAGCCGGTGTTTCCGCCGGCTCCGTTCAAGAGCCTGCTCAAGCCGCTGAAGAGCCTGCAGCAGAACCTTGGCCTGTTCAACGATTATTCCGTGCAGCAGGCAAGCCTGCAGGCGACATTGCGCGGGCTCTCCGGCGGCATGGGCGCTTCCAGCCTTGAAATCGCCCAGAGCGTCGGAGCGCTGACCGCCGTATTGCATGCCCGCCAACTCGAGGAACGGTCGAAAGTCGTGAAAAGCTTTGCCCAGTTCAACAGCCCGCAAACGCAACAAACCTTCAGCCGCCTCTTTCAGGAAGGAGACAAGCCGTCATGAAGATCATCGCCTGCTATTCAAACAAGGGAGGGGTCGGGAAAACGGCTGCGTCCGTCAACCTGGCCTATGCGATCGCCGCGGCGGGAAATCGAACGCTGCTGTGCGACCTCGACCCCCAAGGCGCATCTGGCTTTTATTTCCGGGTGAAACCCTCGAAGAAACTGGAGGAAACGGCATTCTTCAAGGACGTCGAAAAATTCACCGGCGCGATACGCGGCAGCGACTTCGAAAACCTGGACGTCCTGCCCGCCAACATGAGCTTCCGGGATTTCGACGTGTTCCTGTCACGGATGCGCAATAGCCGCTCTCGCTTGACGAAATCGCTCAAAGCGGTGGAGAAGGATTACGACGTGGTCGTGCTCGATTGCCCGCCGACGATATCCACGCTTTCTGAAAACGTGTTCCGTTCCGCCGACGCCATCGTGGTACCGGTGATCCCCACGACGCTTTCAGAGCGCACATTCGAGCAACTGCTGGAATTCTTCAAGAAGAACAAGCTCCCCGCCCAGAAGATCCATGGCTTTTTCTCGATGGTGCAGAACGTCAAGAAACTCCACCTTGAAACCATGGATGCCATGAGCGCGGCATTCAAGAAGCGCTTCATGCGCACGCATATCCCGTTCGCTTCCGACGTCGAGCGCATGGGCATTCATCGGGCTCCCGTCATGGTCACCGCGCCCGGCAGCCCCGCCGGCAAGGCCTATCAGGCGCTCAGTGAGGAAGTCCTGGGAAGAATCGCGAAGGGGTGAAAGACAAAGCGGCCGGCGATCAACGATACGTTCGGCCACCCCACGCTTGAAAACGCTACAACCGAGTTCCCGTCGGCGTGCCGGATCTTTTCATGGGCTCAAAATTACAGCGAGGCGCCGCCACAGATCAAGAAGTTCTGGCCGGTGATGGCGGCTGCTGGAGGCGATAATAAATATGCGACCAGGCTCGCGACTTCATCGGGCTCAACCAGACGCCCGATGGGCGGCACGACTGGCACGCTGTCGGCTCGCGAAGGGAGACCAAGCATCGGCGTTGCAGTAGCGCCCGGCGATATGACGTTGATCGTGACGCCCTGGGCGGCGACCTCCGCCGCCCAACTACGGGCCAACGCAATCAATGCCGCCTTGGTGGCGGCATACTGACTGCGACCGGGAAATCCCGTAGCCACCCGACTGCCCAACAGTACGACACGGCCTGATCCCCGAGCGGCCATACGCGGTACCAGGATATCGGTCATGCAGCTGGCAGCCTGGACATGAAGCCGCCACATCGCTGCCCCATCATCCAATGATAATCGGCCAACCTCGCCGGTGCGCAGAACGCCCGCTGCATGAACCAGAGCATCGGGCGTAACATCCAGAGGCGCCAGCGCCTCGAGGCATTGCTGGACGCTGAAGAGATCGGCAGTCACGGACGTGAACTTCGGGTCGGATAACACGGATGGAGCCAGATCCACGCCCGTCACCCGCCAGCCGCCCGCCAGCAGGTTGCGCGCGATGGCCAGACCGATGCCGCTGCTGGTCCCGGTCACCAACGCATGCCTAGCCGCGCGCTCAGTTGGCATTGATATTCCCTTCTTGGATGATTTTCCGCATGAGTTCAGTCTCATTTCGTTGAAAGCGACGAAAATCTTCGATGTTGCCCGCATCGACCAACAGGCCTTGTTCGTTCAGCTTAGGTTTGAGTTTGTCGAGGGCCTTGTTTATTTCAGCATTCAGCTGCTGAGCGACTCCCTCCGGTGTTCCTTTTGGCGCCCATACACCATACCAACTGTAAAACTCATAACCCGGGATGGTTTCCGCTACAGTCGGTACCTCTGGAAGATTGGCTGCGCGCTGAGAGGAAGTAACCGCCACCACTTTCAACATACCGCTCTTGTAATAACTGTATGAACCCAGTATGGGATCGATGAAACCGTGGATTCGCCCTCCCACCAGATCTTGCAGAGCGGGCGCCGTTCCCTTATAGGGAACGATCATATAGTCCAGATTGCCAGAACGGCGCAGTAGCTCTGTTGCCAGATGACCGGCCGACCCTGTCGATCCGACGGCGAAAGTCATCTCGCCCGGCTTCATTCGAGCGTACTCGAGCAACGATTTCACGTCCTTGATCGGCAAGTCCTTATTGATGGATACGGAAAGCGGTGCCTTGGCAACCATGGCTATCGGCATGAAATCCTCATCAGCCTTGTAGGGCACGGAGCTCATGGTCATGGGTGCGCTGATGAAGGTTGACGCATTGAACAACAGAGTGTGGCCGTCGGCTTGGGCGCGAGCAACCGCATGGGCGCCGATTGTGCCATTGCCACCCGACCGGTTCTCCACGACGAACGACTGACCCATTTGGTCCGAAAGTTCCTGCGCCAGCAGGCGGCCTACCGTATCGAGTGTGCCTCCCGGAGGAAAAGGAATGATGAATCGCACAGAACTGGCCGGATAGTTTTCAGCCAGCACGGGCGACATGGCGGTACATGAAAGCAATACGCCTGCGGCGAGCATCTTGACGATTTGATACTTTTTCATCTGCATAATGAATGTCTCCTTGTTGTCTGGGCACCGTTGCCCGTCTCGTTCAACCACATGCAATTCATCTGCGCAACAAATCGGCCTGGTCGAGCGCCTGCCTGAGTGCGTCGAGTTCGGAGTCATCGGGCGCCTCCGTGGGCGCACGCACCGTGTAGTCATCCAGCACCCCGGCGAGATACATGCCGGCCTTCATCCGTGCATGCGCTTCCCCCGTGGGTTCCCCGCCTCCGTACACGGCATCCTTCAGTGGAGTAATCATTGCCTGTATCGCGATGGCTTTGTTGAGATCGCCCGCTCTGACAGCGTTCCACAGGTCGATGATCAGTTGCGGAATGAACGTGGCAAAACCCACGAGCGCGCCGTCTACGCCCTGCACCATGGAGGCAAGCAGGTACTCATCATGGCAAGTCAGTATGGCTTTGCTGGCATCGGCCTCCCGAATGGCCCGGATATCGCGCGCGTACTTGTTCATATCGCGTTGTCCGACCTTGAAAGCCTGCACATAGGGCAGCCTGGCCAAGTCTGCCAGCAAGGCCGAGGAATAGGATGCGCGAGTCCAGGCTGGATACACGTGGCAGATCAGATCGAGCTCAGGCGTCGCATGATGCACCGCCTCGAAATACTGGATAGCATGGCTGTGTGTACACCCGAACCTTAACCAATGATGAGGAGGCATGATGTCCAACCCCGTTGCTCCCGCATCGCGCGCGGCTTTTGCATGCTCGGCTGCATCCTTCAAACCTTCACAAACAATCGAGGAGATGACTGGCACACGGTCGCCTATGGCGCCGACTACGATTTCCGTGACCCTGGCCCTTTCCTTAGGGGTCAATGAGAAAACCTCGCCGGTATGGCCGTTCGTCATCACGGCCACTACTCCCTCGTGTCCGGCCAGCCATTCAGCAAGCCGGCCTAAGGCAGCGACGTCAATTTGATGGTCCGCAGTGAACGGACAGGAGATGGCCGGAATGATTCCCGAGTACTTGTTATCTACCGCTGTCATGTGCTTATCCTGATTCGATTGTGGTTCATGGAAACTTGAATGCTTGCGGTATGATGTCTCGGAGCTATAAACGGGTCCAATACTGGATTCGCATACAACTATTCACTGAATGAACCGCTTCCATGGGACCTGGGAATCGCCCGCTCGATCTGGAGTGGCTGGAAGACTTTCTTGCACTGGCGGAAGTGGGCAATTTCTCGCGGGCCGCGCAAGCCCGCGCCATTGCCCAACCTGCCTTCAGTCGCCATATTCGTGCCTTGGAGGAATGGGTTGGCGTCGCACTGATCGACCGCAGCGCCCAGCCAGCGGCACTGACGCCGGCTGGCGAATGCTTTCAACCATTGATTGAAACCTTACTGGCCAATCTGCAAGCTGCCCGTATCAAAGCCAGGGCGGCGCATGATATGGCTGCGGTGGGGCTTCGTATTGCCGCGACTAATGCGTTGTCATTGACCGTGTTTCCGCGCTGGCTTTCAGGGATGGAGTCGCAGCTGCGGTTGGGGTCCATCCTGACGATGTCCGACAGCCTGAATGCATGCGAAGACCTTATGCTTCAGCGACGAGTGCAGTTTGTCCTGTGCCACGGCCATGCCGAAGCGCCCAACCGGCTGGATGAACTCAGGTACCCTTGGCTGCAACTTGGCCGTGATGTCTTGATTCCTGTCAGTGTGCCTGCCCATCCCGATCGTCCACAGTCACCCATGCATTGCATCGCCTCGAACAACCATGTTCCGATCCTCGTATATGGTGGAACATCGGGGCTAGGCCGCATCATGCGGACATGCCTTCGCCATCGCATTCCTGAGCCCGAGGCGGGAACAGGCAAGGGATTCGTGACGGTTTTCACGGGACAGTACGCGGTGCTCCTGAAAACCATGGCCTTGGACGGACGCGGTATCGCTTGGCTGCCGCAATCACTGATCCTAGAAGAACTAGGCAGCGGAAAACTGGTGAGGGCGGCAGAATCGGAATGGGATGTGCCGGTGGAGATCCGCTTCTACCGCCAACATGCCGCCATGACGGAAACGGCGGAGTCTCTATGGGCGATCAGTGGTTCGACTTGTACTGCAATTACATAAGTACGGGCCAACCTACCACATCAGGTCATCCGGAATCTTGTAATCCGCATAGGGATCGTTTTCATCGGTCTGCGTAGTCGGCTTCTTCACGCGAACCACCAGCGACGGATCCCGCTCGGCGATTTTTTCGGCCACTACCTTGGGGACCAGCTCCGTCGTGTCCTCCAGCTTGACGATCACGAGCTGCCCAGCCGCCAATTGCGCGCGCACGGCCGCCGAGACGTGGATGCGCTCGATCTTCGTACCATAAGTGAAGTTGTAAGCGATATCGCCGCCGCCTTTGCTTTGCCTGCTTTGCTGCACCATCTGCACAATCTGCGCGGCGATGGCCTTTCTCCGGGCTTCCGCTTCACGCTGCGCATTGAGCTCGCGCGTCTGCTCTCGGTGCTTCTGCTGCGCGGCCAGGGCGGCCAAGCGCGCCTCGTCCGCCGTCTGGGTGCCGCTGCGGCGATCGATTTTGTTCTGCCTGCTTTTGTCCTGATTGATCCGTTTGGCCTTCTTCTGATCCGCCAAGCCGGCCTTCAGGAGCTGTTCTTGCAACGAAACCATATTAACGCTCCATAAACAACGTCAGCCAATGTCAGCTGAAATCGCGACTTGCCGCTACGGTCACCCGCGCCAGGTCCGCACCCTGCCCGTATCCACATGCACGAAATCGCTGCCGGGATAATAGCCCACGCCTCCCGCCTTGAGCTCGAGCGCCGCATCGCGCAGTTCCTTGAGCGGGACACCCGGTATGCGCAGGTCGACCGCCTTGCCGTCCATGTGCAGGCTGTGCCTGGCCACGCCGCCGCCCCGGGTGGTGCGCAGGCGTTCGTTCGTGTGCGGCGACCGATAGCCTGAAATGATCTGGTACGGCGCCCTGGCCTTCAACGACACGCGCAGCGCATGCATGATGTCGTAAAGACCGGGGTCCATGCTGCCGATCAGGCCGGAATAATGATCGCGCAGGAAATGATTGAGATCCGTCATCGCTTGCGGCACATACCGGCTGCCCACCGCATACGTCAGCTCGATCTTTTCCCGGGTGTGCGTATGATCCATGGCCAGTTCGCGCGCGGATGGCGAGCCCAGCGAAATGGCTTTGGAGACCATGGGGAAAGCGCCCAGCAGGGTCGCGCCCGAGGCGCTCGTCAGAAAGCGCCTGCGGGCAAAGTCAGTCTTGAGTGTCATGATTGGATCGGACGCGCGCTGCGCAGGGCCTGCTCCAGCCGCGCATCCTGCTGATATATATCTGGAAAAAAATAGACTTTACCACCATCTTTGACGACGGCGGTACTGTAGGCGATCAGGACGGGTATGGGCTCGTCCAGTCGCAGCGTGCTCGACTTGCCCCTCGCCATGGCTTGGCGAATGCGCTCGGCCGTCCATTCGGGCTTGTTCTGCAAGACGAACCGGGCCAGCTCGACAGGCGACTCGATGCGTATGCAGCCGTGGCTGAAATCCCGCCGCACCCGTGAAAACAGTTCGGGCGCGGGCGTATGGTGAAGAAAGATGTTCTGGTCGTTGGGGAGAATGAACTTGATGTCGCCCAGGGCGTTGCGCGGCCCCGGCCGTTGCCGGATGCGCCAGTCTCCTCTTTGCACCGCGTCGATCGCCTCGCCCGTCAAAGAATCGACCACGGCCCCATCACGGGTAACGAACTCGAATCCCTGCTGCGTGAAATAAGCCGGATCGCGGCGCAGGCGAGGCAAGGTCTCGCGCCGAGCAATCGATGAAGGCACATTCCAGTATGGGCTGAACTCGATGGAGCGCATGTCCTCCAGGAAAATCGGGGTACGCGTGTCCAGCGCACGCCCCACCACGACCCGCATCTCCAGGCCCAGGTCGATTTCCTCTCCGCGCAACGCGTAGGCGCGCAATACGAACTCCGGAACGTTCACCACGATCATGCGGGGTGCATGCAGCAAGGGCGTCCAGCGCAAGCGCTCCAGAGTCAGTGCCATTTGCTGAACCCGCTGCGCCGGCGTGACATTCAATGCCGCCAATGTCGCGGCACCGAGCACGCCGTCGGGCTCCAGGCCATGTCGCGTCTGGAAGCGCCGCATGCCTTCCACCAGCATGCCTTCGTACACGTCTCCTGGAAGCGCCGCCACCGACAAGTCGCCGAGCGCGGCAAGGCGCAATGCGAGCAGCGGCAGGCCATCGTAGGCCTGCCCCGGCTTCAAAGAACGCGCCGGCAGCGGCGGCAGGGGTTCCTGCCATGCGGGATGACTCCCCATGGCACGATATGCGTTCATTGCCGATCGGATCGCCGCATACATGGGAACCCGCGGCTCGGCGCTGTTCAATGCCTCGGCAAGACGTCCCGAACGGCGGGCTTCCATGACATAAGCGCGCGCATCGAACCGGCTCGGCGGCGGCGCCTTGAACCGATGCTTCAAGACTTCGGGGCTCAAGCGCCCGTGTGTGAGGTCGGTCAGGTATCGTTCCAGCGCCGATGTCAGTTCGTCATCCAGCCGCAGTAGGAAATCAGATGCCGACGACGCGCCTTGCGACGCATTCCTGTATGCCTGCGCGAGCTCGGCGGCCCGATAGTCCCGAGGATTCAAGCCTTGCGATTCCGCGTCGGCCAATACATCGATCGCAACCCGCGCATCAGTCGTCGGCATGGTGCCCATGAACCATGAAGGCATGGGAGCCGGCTCCATGGCGGGCGATTCAATGGCGGGCACGGCGGGCTCGTTGGCGGAAAACGCAAGTGCAGGATATGAGATCGCGCAAATGGCCAGCACACCGCCCAGCAGGAAGGACAAACAGGATTTCTTCATAGGATTTCCGAAGAATGGGCTGTCTTCATTGTCCCATAAGCGCGCGAATGGACTCCGGCGGTGGCTGCGGAACCAGGCCGAGGATACGAAATCGTGTTTGCTGGGATAATAATGATTCTCGTTCATAAATACCTTGTAAAATGAATCGTTGTTTTTTCTGGCTGGCGTCGGTGGTTTTGCTGTTGCATCCGCCCCACCTTTCCGCTGCCGACGCTCCCTCCCTCCTCAAGCCGGGCCAGACCGTCTCGATGTCTTTGCCTCACGGCCAAGGCGCCGCCCTCTTCCAACCGCAGTCGCAGGTGGGCGACTATGTGCAGGGGGAAATCAATCTGCTCGCGGGCAGGCTGACGCTGGACCTGATCGGCGCGGACGGCAGGCACAAGCGGCGATTCGTCGAGGGCTTCGGCGGGAAGGCGCAGTTCCGCTTCGTTGCCGATGACGGCGACGCCCGCTTGCAGGTCATTGCGGATGAAATCGATGCGGATTTCGAGCTTTCCGTTACGCACGGCCCCGGCACGCACGAGCCGCCGGCGGCCACGCGTCCAGCATTGTCGAGCCCCAGACTGCGCGATCTCGCGCGCCAACTGGAACTGGGCACCGGCACGGAAGCGTTCTGGAAAGAAATGGCCAGACAGGGCACGCCCCTGATCGAAGACAGACCGGATGGAAAAAAGCTGATGACGTTCCTGTTCAGGGGCGCGCGCCGCAACGCCAGAATCATGGGCGCGCCCAGCAACGACCATGAGCCCATGATGCGGCTGGAAGGCAGCGACGTCTGGTACAGAACATTCATCGTGCCCGCCGACACGCGGCTTTCGTATCGCATCGCGCCCGATATTCCGGAGCCGCCTGGTTCTTCGCGCGAAAGGCGTCTGGCCATACTCGCAACGGCTCAGGCCGATCCGCTGAACCGCCATTCCTGGCCGGCGGATGCATGTCTTCGATCCCGAGCGCGACGACAATATATTGATGATCGTGTTCGACGCGGACGAATACCTGGACAAAGTCCAGATGCCGCGCATCCTCGACAACATGATCGCATCAGGCGCCATTCCGCCGGTGACGGCCGCCTTCGTGCATAACATGGACGCTCTTTCGCGCGGCCGGGAGTTGCCCGCAAATCCCGACTTCGCCGACTTCCTGGCGCTGGAGCTTTTGCCCCGCCTTTTGCGCGACACAGGCCTGCAGGCCGATGCGCGGCGCACCGTGCTGGCCGGCTCCAGCTACGGCGGGCTGGCCGCCGTCAGCGCCGTGCTCCGCCATCCCGCCAAATTCGGTAATGCGCTGAGCATGTCCGGTTCCTTCTGGTGGCACCCATCGGGCACTCCGGCGTCCCACGAGGAATTCATTGCAAGGAAAATCGCCCTTGGCTCGGAGCTGAACACGCGGTTCTTCCTGTCGGCGGGCTTGTTTGAAGAGGGGCGCGACGGCCATGCCGGCATTCTCAGGCCCAACCGCCATCTGCGCGATGTGCTGCAGGCACGCGGGGCAACCGTATTCCATCGCGAATATGCCGGCGGACATGATTACCTGGTGTGGCGCGGAGCCATTTCCGACGGATTGCTGGCCTTGTTCGGCCGTTGAATCCCCGACTCGGCGCCGGCTTGCACGGATTCATCGCCACGCGCATGCGATCCATGCTTGGAGGCGTAGGTCCAGGTGAACTCCGCCCCCAGCAGGAAAATCTGCGATGCGTAGTACACCCAGATCAGCACGACCACGAGCGAGCCGGCCGCCGTAAGAGAAGAGATGGACGCGCTCTTGCCCACATACAGGCCGATCAGCACCTTGCCGATTTCAAACAGGACCGCCGTGACGAATGCACCGGTCCATACATCGCGCCAGGCGATGCGCACTTGAGGCATGAATTTGAAAATGGCGGCGAACATCACGGTCATCATCGCTATGGACGCCGCTGTGTTCAAGGCCTGCAGCATCAATTCCCAGCCAGGCAGCAGGCCTACGCCCCAGCGGCCCAATGCGCCGAAGAACGCGCTGACGATCAAAGAGACCAGCAGCAGGAAGGCCAGTCCCAGCACGAGGCCAAAAGAAAGCAGACGCGCGCGGACGGTATTCCAGATACCAGACACTTTTTCCCGCGCCGACACTTTCCAGATGCGATCAAGAGCCCGCTGCAGTTCAGCGAAGACGGTCGTTGCGCCAACCACCAACACCACCAGGCTGATGAGAGTGGCGATGGCCCCTTGCTTGGGCTCGTCAGCACCTTTCAATAGCGTTTCCACCCCCTGGGCACCGTCCCGTCCAACCAGTTCGCTGACTTGATTCATGATCTCGCCGCGCACGGCGTCTTCGCCCCAGACGGCACCCGCCACCGCAATCACGATCAGCAGCAAAGGGGCGAGCGAGAAAACCGTATAGAAAGCGACCGACGCGCCCATGCTCGGCGCATCATCATCGATCCACGCGGTGACCGAGTCCTTGATAAGATCAAAGAATTGCTTGAATCGCATCGGCAGCTCCCGTTGTTGTTGCCGACCCCAGCATTTATCATGCCATCACCATGCACTCATTGATCATGCAAGAAAACCCAAGGCTGGCGATCCAGCCGCTGAACAGCACCGCGTTCTCCGACTACGGCTGGATGCTGGGCAAGCCCTTTCCGGAAGACGGCGATGTGCCGCGCTATCGCAATGACGCCACGGACTTCTGGCAGGAGCATGTCTTCGATACCGGCCCCGGTGGCGAACATGAAGTGCTTTGGGTCAATTATCGCAGCGCAAGCCCGCTGGTGAACAGCCTGGAAAAGCATTTGATCACGCAGCAGGCGATCATCCCGCTCACCGGCGAACTCATCCAGGTGGTGGCGGCCAGCGGCTCCGACGGCGGCCCAGACCTTTCCTCCATCGCCGCATTCAGCATAATCCCCGGTCAAGGCATATGCATGCGCCCGGGCTGCTGGCACGCTACGCGGGTGCGGCATGGCGGGGTATGCGGCGTGATGCTCACCCGCCGCTCCACCACGGCGGACCTCATCGGCCATTTGCAGCATGGAGATCCGATGCAGGAATCCGCCATATCGGCCGTAACGGATATCGTGCTGGCGATTTAGCCGGGCGGAAGGGGTCAGACCCCATGCGGGGTCTGACCCCGGCAATGGAAGGAAGGAGCCAGACCCCAGACGGGGTCTGACCCCCTGAAGCCAAACGAGCACGACAGAATGGGGTCAGACCCCATGCGGGGTCTGACCCCTCAAGTCAAACGAGCTTGTCGTCGTTCTTGGCCGCATTCCGCATATCGCGCGCGACGCCGGCGACGAGCACGATCAGCACGGCGGCGGCAATGATGGGCCAGACCAGGACATAAGCGGTCAAAGCGGTAATACTCATTTCTGCATCCTCTCTTATCAACGTGTGTGGAACGCGACCACGCGTTTGCCGATCAGGTCAAAATCGAAGCTTTCGTGCGCCCTCAGGCTAAGGCCGATGCATACGACCGCGCTCGACCCATAGGCAACCAACGAGCTCATCAACACGGGATAGTCGCGTAAAAAGCCCACCGCGTAAGGAGCAAGCACGACCATGGTGACTGCACCCAGCAGCAAGCCGGCCTTCTTGCCCAGCAGCCCGAAAGCCATCAGGCCGATCACGACGCCGCCGCCTATCGAAGCAAGCAGTTCCAGTGGAACGGCCATTACGCCGTTCAAATCGACCAGTTGGAAACGGGTAGCGACGAACATGGCGAAAGCGGCCAGCACGGATAGCGTGAACGCGCGGTTATCGACGCGGTTCCAGTACAGGCTTACGATGACGGGAAAAACGATTGCTCCCCATAATGCGCCGACGAACACCAGCATGGAAAGAATGTCCAGCTTCAATGTGGCGAACATGATGCCCAAAGCAGTGGCGACGATCATCGTGGCACGGCCCACCCACAGCATGGTTTTGGGTTTAGGCTTGCCGCGAGCCAGATTCTTGCCGTAGACGTCGGTCATGAAAATGGACGAAAGCGCCGCCAGGTCCGAATCCGCAGTCGACGACAACGAGCCGACAACCAGAATGAAAAACAGGCAAACCAGCACCGGCGACAGATACGTGGCCGCCATCTGGGGGATCAGGTTGTTCAGATCGCCGTTCAGTGGCTGCACGCCGGCCAGCACCGCCAGCAAGCCCAGCATGCCAAGACCGATCACGATGGAACCGTAGCCGATGGTGGCGGTGATGAAGGTAGGCTTGATCAAGTCTTCACGCACGGCGAACAGGCGCTGCGCAATGGTCTGGTTGCCTATGGCATAGGCCAGCACCGCCACGAAATATGGCGCCCCCTGTTCCAGTATCGCCTTCTTGGAAAAGAAATCCGCCTGGTCGCTGGTGAGCCGCGGCAGGCCGCTGACGAATAGCTCGGGGCCGCCCAGCTTGAAGAAGATCACGGGAATGATGATGACGGCCGCCAGTATCATCGCGACGAGCTGGGCGAAGTCCGTCAGCACCGATGCACGGAACCCCGACCACAAGGTGTACGAAAGCACGCCCAAGGCCACAATGAGCACGCCCTGGTTGAAGGAAAGCGGCGACAGCATGGAAACCAGAGCGCCCGCCGCCGTGAAATTGACCATGAGGCTGATCACGCTGCCCAGGACATTTGAGACGGCCAGTATCATCTGGCTGGATCGACCGTGGCGGGCATGCATGATTTCCGCCAGCGTATGCGCATTGGGGGCCACCTCGCGAAACCGGCGCCCGAAGGGGTAGATGAACAAAATCATCAGCGCCCCCCACATGCCGTAATGCAGTGCGCCGGACAGTCCATATTTGTAGCCCGAGCTGGCCGCCGCATAAAAAGAGGCCGCCCAGACCCAGGTAGCGGTCATGCTGGCGGCCGACATGCCAAATCCTATGGCACCGTTTGATGTCATGTATCCGTCTGCGTTTTCATTTTTTTTGCTGATCTTCAATGTCATCAGAAACGACAGGCCGTAGAAGCCGAACAGCAACAGCAGAACTGTAGAAAGAGACAGTTGGCTCATTCTTCCTCCAATGCACATCGCGTGCGTCGCGAGCACGACGCGTAACCCGAGCTAAGCGGGTATTTTGCGATGGATAAATGTCAGTCCGTGACCACAGGGAAAGCTGCGGAAGAGCGGCAAGCAAGTGCCGCGGGACTATCGACAAACAAGGCTGAAATGATCGAAACAGAGGCTCATGTATTGCCTATGCACCATCGCAGGCAATACAGCTATTTCGTCAGCCACGACCCCGGACGAGGCCGGGAATTTTGATACCGAAAGACGCGGGAGCGCCCTTTGGGAAGACTGTATGATAGCAAACCGACCCGGGTCGTGTAAATGACCCCTGGAAGCCGGCAGGGGCAGCCGCAAGTTAAATACTAGCCTTGAATTCCGCGTTGCGGCCGGCGTCTTCGAACCAGGCAAAGCGTAGGTCGCCGCCTTGCGGCGGGCTTGCGGTAAATCGCAAATATGGATTTGCCGCCAGCGACCGGTAGTACTTGGCCTTGACCAGCGGGCGCCCGCCAAGCGTTGCCTCGAACGCATCGATGATGCGCAAAGGCGGTGTGTCGCCGCTGGCGTTCGTCGCCAAGCCAGTATCCATGGGGTGATTGATCATGGTCAGAAACTCACCCGGTGTGCCTGGCTTCCACCCCTTGGGCAGCCGCACACGCGCCTGCATTTCCGCTGCGCGATCCACCTGCCCCGTCGGTGCCATGCAGCCGCTGGTCGTGACACGAACCGCGCGCTCCGCCACCACCACGCGCCCGTCTTCGGTGGTGGCGACGACCACGACCGATTGCGATTCACTGAGGCGGATGCGCGTGGCCAGTTTGATCAACCCGGCATCCTCGCCGAATTCGTACGATGCGACTTCGGGTGTCGGATTGCGGGTCGCATACACGTCGAGCGACCGGATGCTGCGGCCTTGTCCCTCTAGCGCGGACTCTATCGATAGCGGCACCGAAGATCCGTCCTCGGCCACCAGCGGCAGTTCCAGCTTGATGCCCTCGCCCGTCACCGGACGATCGCCGATCTTCTTGCGCACGGCATCGAGCTTGTGCGCCTCTTGAGCCCAAGCGCACCATGGGATCACCGTGGCAGCCGTACCGGCCAAGGCTGCAAGCATGGCCCTGCGCCGCAATGGAGATGAGAGTCCGGAAGAAGATGCTGAAAAATATGTCATGCCTGCAATGATGTAGAGTGATGCGCGGCACGCAGCGTCGCAAGCCACGCGCCGGCGACGATCGCCGCACTGGCGATCATGGATCCGTATGCCAGCGTGGTCAAGCCTGTCAGGCCCTGCCCGATGGAGCAGCCCAGCGCAAGCGCGCCGCCGATTCCCATCAAGGCGCCGCCGGACAAATAGCGCAGCATTTGCCGCGGCGACTCAAAGCCTTGCAGGCGATACTGTCCTCGCAGTACGGACGAAACGGCCGAACCCGCCAACACGCCCAGCACGATCGCGACGCTAAAACTCAGGCTGGCGCCCGTCGCGATCATCGCGTAGTGGATCGTCTCGCCAATGGGGGCGACAAAGGTAAGCGATGCAAGCGGCACTGGGTCGAAGTCGTCGGCGCCCAGCCTGCCGGTCGCCCACCAACCCGAGACCACCAAGCCTCCGATCACGGCGCCGCCCGCGAGGTCGATCCTTCCGTATTTCCAGCTTTCCCGGCGGAAAGCAAAGACGAGCAACACCAAGGCCAGCAGCGCGACCACGACATGTCGCGGCATGCCGTCCGGCACGGCGATGCCGGCCGGGCTCAGCAGGCTCGACTCCGAAAGCAGTACGCGCAGCGGCGCGATGACGCCGGTCAAGGCCATATAGGCCGCAATGCCCAGGCAGATCAGCACCATGAAGGACCGAAGATTGCCCTGCCCCAGCAGCACCAGGGCTCGCGCGCCGCAGCCGTTTGAGAGCACCATGCCATAGCCGAACATGAGCCCGCCCAGCGGCAGCAACAACCAGGAAAACGCGGGCGCCATATAGAGCGACCGGCCGATATCGACCCAACCCGCCAGGACCATGAGATGTGTGCCGAGCAGCGCAACTGCCAGGGCGACGGCGAACGCCTGAAGCTTGTACCCCTTGCTTTGGCCCCATTGCTCCTGCAAGCCGCGGTGCAGGCAGAACCCGGTGATCTGCCCCGTTACGCCGAAGGCCATGCCTATGGCAAGGCCGGCCCAGAGCACGAGTTCAACGTTCGACATAATTTTCCTGCTTCCGTTGTGCGCCCAGGGGCCTGGCCAACCCGGCGGTCAGGCGCGCGTTCCCCATGTGTCCAGCGCAATGGCGTTATACCACGCGACGCCATAGTCGGCCTCAAGCTTGCGGAACTCGGCGCTCGCCTCTTTGGGGCTGACACCGCCGGAGTCCTTGACTTCGATAAGCTTGCCGTCTTCCACGCCGTACACGCCGGCTACCGAAATGCCATAGTCAGGTGCGATGAGGCTGTAGCAGGTATTGGAAAACGAGGCCGCCGCGGGCGCTTTGCCGGCCAGGGCACTTACGATGGCGGCCGCGGCCACCTTGCCCTGCGCATTCGCGCAAAACCCCGACTTGGGCATGGGTGCGGCAATGCTTGCGTCGCCGACCACATAGACATCGGGAACCAGCGAGGACTCGAAGCTTTCGGGCTTGACCGGCACCCAGCCGCTTTCGTTGGTGACGCCGGCAAGCTCGGCGATCGCACCCGCCTTCTGAGGCGGCACGATATTCAGCACGTCCGCTACATGCGACTGGCCGAACTCGGTTTCCACCGCGCGCTTGGCGGCGTCCACCCGTACGACCTTGCCGTCCTTGGACATAGGAACCCATTCGATCATGTCGCCGTAGAAGCGCTTCCAGCCGTCCTGAAAAAGGCCTTGCTTGGAAAAAGCGTCTTTTGCATCCAGGACGATGATTTTGGACTTGGGTTTATGTGTCTTGAAGTAATGGGCAACCATGCTGACCCGCTCGTACGGCCCGGGAGGGCAGCGGAAAGGATTGGGCGGCGCCGCCAGAATGAAGACCCCGCCATCGGGCATGGCTTCCAGTTGATGTTTGAGCAGCGTCGACTGCGCTCCGGCCTTCCATGCATGCGGGGCCAGCCTGGACGCCGCCTCGTCGTAGCCCTCGATGGCTCCCCAGCGAAAATCGATGCCGGGAGAAAGCACCAGCTTGTCGTAGGCGAGCGTTTGACCGCCTGCAAGGCTGACTTTGCGCGCACCGGCATCGACACCCGTGGCGAAGTCGTGGATCACCTCGACGCCCAGTCCGCGCAGTTCATCGAATCCATGGGCCTGGGCCTCGAATGTGCGCAGGCCGCCGAAATAAAGGTTGGTGAAGGGACAGGTAACGTAGCGCTTCAGCGGTTCCACCAGCGTTACTTCGATGGCAGGGTTGCGGCGCTTGATGTATTTGGCGGCCGTCGCGCCCCCGAACCCGCCGCCGATCACGACGACGCGACCGGCCGAGGCCCGAACATAAGAAGGAAGGGACAGAAGGACGGCACTCGCGGCGGTTGCCTTGCCGACCGACTTCAGCCACTGGCGACGGGATGCTTGTACGGAGTTGCTCATTTCGATGGGTCCTTTTTGCTGTCTTGCCCTGGAATTTCTGCAAAATGCTTGGCCAGCGCGTGGATTTGTTCTTCGCTGTAGCCTTTTGCCAGCCGGTTCATGATGGTCGTGCCCGCGGGCGGCGCATCGGACCGGAACGCGATGAGCTGCGAGCGGAGGATGCTTTCGGGTCGGCCCGCGATCGACGGAATGCCGCCCGGCGACCGCCCATCCGTGCCATGGCAATTTGCACAGGACGCAGCGATGATGGATACGTCAAACGTGGACTGAGCCGCGGCGGCGGACGGCAAAAGCGCCGGACCCGCCAGCGTAGCGGCCCACAGCGCGCTGGACGATGCCAGCCTCTGAGCAATGTGCATGATTCCCCCTGTAACCTTATGTGCATAGATGATGGACGGAATGGTAGCCATGCCCTTCATTTCTTCAAAAGACCTTTTTTGCCTTTGCATATAACCAGGAGGGGTCAGACCCCCGTGAACAGACGCACCGCGGTGGGGTCAGACCCCCTACGGGGTCTGACCCCAGGTCTTGCAGGCCTTGTGAAACAGGGGTCGGACCCCGTACGGGGTCCGACCCCATGCGCAACAGTGGTATAGCCTTCGTCAACCGCCGCATCCCGCATAATGGCCACATTGCCCGACGAAGCGAAGGGCATCCTGTTGCAAGGTGATGAATGGAAACGGAATCCACAGGCCCCCATGAACCAGTATTGACGGCGGATTGGGATCCGCGATCGGAAGCGGTGCTGAGCGATCAGATCGCCGCATTCGACCAGATGCGCAGCCGCTGCCCTGTTGCAAGAAGCCAGTACGGATACGCCAGCGTGTTCCGGCACGGCGATGTCCTGCGAGCCTTGCTGGATCACGAAACGTTCAGCAGCGCCGTCTCGCGCTTTCCCTCCGTGCCCAACGGCATGGATCCACCCGAGCATACCGAATTCCGCCGCATCATCGACCCATATTTCAGTCCTGCGCGCGTGGCGGAGCTCGAGCCCCACTGTCGACGCATCGCGTCGGACCTGGTCGCCATGATGCCGGACGGCGCCGAAGTCGACTGGATGGAAGATTTCGCCCAGGTTTTTGCCTTGCAAGTGCAATGCGCGTTTCTTGGATGGCCCTCTTCCCTGCACGAGCCCCTGCGGCAATGGACGCGCAAGAACCATCACGCCACGCTTGCGCGCAACGACGCAGCCATGGGCGCGGTGGCCATGGAGTTCGACGGCTACATCAGGGATCTGCTTGCCATCCGCCGCGCCGCCGGAAACAACGCACCGGACGATGCCACCACCCGCCTTCTGCGAGAAACCGTTCACGGACGCCGGCTCACGGAAGAAGAGATCGTCAGCATCCTGCGCAACTGGACCGTGGGCGAACTGGCCACCATCTCCGCATCGGTCGGTATCCTGACCCATTATCTGGCGACGCACGAAGCCCTGCAGCAAACGCTGCGGCAGCAACCCGGGCTGCTGCCGGCCGCCATTGATGAAATTCTGCGGATACACCCGCCGCTCATCATGAATCGCCGCATCGCGACACGCGATGTGCACATTGCGGGCACCTTGATCGCGCAGGGCGAACGCCTGGCGCTGCTCTGGGCGTCCGCCAATCGTGATGAAAGGGTCTTTGGAGATCCGGATGAGTTCCGGCTGGACCGGGACCCCGCCTTGAATCTTTTGTATGGCGCGGGCATACACGTCTGTCCGGGCGCGCCTCTGGCGCGGGCCGAGCTTCGCATCGTGCTGGAAGAACTGTTGACCTCCACACGCAATATTGCCCTTGGGAAGCGCCTGGCCCCGGTCAAGGCTTTTTATCCCGGCAGCGGATATTCGCAATTGCCCATTGCCATCAAGCGATGAGACCGGCCGGGATCGCTACTGCGCGGTTCCACGCCGATAGACCAGCATGCGTCCCTTGTAGTCGCGCCGCCCCAGCCCTTCCGGCCGCCGGCCCAGCCGGGTTTCGCTGACGAGTTCAAAACCATATGCCGCCATTTCCCGTGTAAATGCCGGCCTGTGGCCGCGATCAGGGTCCACCAGCCAGACTTCCGCATCGGGCAGAGCATGGTCGTCGATGAAGAAGGCCAGCGCCTGCGGCGCATCGCGGTCGTATAGCAGGTCGCTGCCCACGATGAGATCGTATCGGGCGGACAAGAGATCCGCGCCTGTGTCTTCGCTACACGGCCGATGCGCGATGCCCCATTGGCCATGCCGGTATTTCAAGGGCGCCAAGCCATTCAGCCCGGCATTGTCGTCGAGGAAGCGGCGGGCAAGGGGATGGCGATCGCTTGCGGTGATACGCGCACCGCGGCGATGCGCGACCAGGCTGGCCAAGCCGAGCCCGCAACCGATTTCGAGGATGCGCTCGCGATGGCAGACCGGACGGCGGGCCAACTGCGCGGCCAGCTGGACGCCGGAGGGCCACACCATTCCGAATAAAGGCCAGGATGCGGAACATATGCCAAGGCGTGCCGCAGCGCCATGAGGATCGTAATACTGGTGCCGGTCAAGCAGCGACCGTATCGCCAAGCCTTCGCCTTCCGCAATGGAAACATACTGCAACTTGGTGCCAAATCCGTTCATCATCATTTAAACACCATTTATTTTCAGACAAATACACTAGATCCGGCCAGTATGCCTCAATTGCATGCGCAAGGCCATCTGCCGGCCCTCGCATGGCGGACAACCACACTGCGCATGGGGTTCCCAAATGGATTTCGCCGGCGGCTACCTATAATCAAAACGCCTCATCGCATGCTCAGGCATGCCTCACACGTACCGCAAAAAGGAATCCATCGTGGCCGAACCGTCCATTCCCGTTCTTTCGCAGACCGCCTACCCTTTCGACGCCCGGGGTGTCGCCAAGCGCTTCCGCCATGCCGCCATATTCGGCGCGCTGTCGGCCTTGCAGCCCGGCGAGACCATGCGCTTTTGCAATGATCACGACCCTTTGCCTCTCCTGCAGCAACTGCAAGGCTATTTTGGCGACGATGTCCGGATCGAATACGTGTCGCGCGAACCCGGCGAAATCGTGATCGACTTTCACGTCGTGGCGGACAGCCGCGCCTGACACGCATGAACACCGGCCTGTCCCCTGCCGGCGCCACGGACCTCGTGCTGGATGTCCGTGGTCTCATGCCTCCGGAGCCCCTTGAGCGCGTGCTGGACGCGCTCGCAACGCTTCCGCCCTCGAAGCGCCTGCTGATGGTCATCGACCGCGAACCTCGCCCGCTATACGGGATTCTGCGGCAGAACGGCTTCCTGCACGCTTGCACCGCGCGTACCGACGCCGCGTTCGAAATCCTGATCTGGAAGGGTCCGGACCCGTCGGTTTGATGCCCTGGGATGTCCCGGGGTCAGACCCCGTACGGATGCCCCTGGGGTCAGACCCCGTACGGGGTCTGACCCCCACTCCACCGATTAAAAATACGCCCTCTTCATAACAAATGAATAATAGGGTGTTATGGCCCTTGTTTCCGGTTTAAAATCGGCCAAGCCATTACATAAAGACACATGGGGTTACATTCCAGATGTCGACGCCCTTGCCGACCGCTTTGATGTCATTCGCGCTCGCCTTTCTTCGGCTGCGCGCCGGCGTCTTGTTCGCCTGCGGCGCTTTCATGCTGCTGCACGCCACAGCAAGCGCCGCCGGTTTCGTGGTTCAGAACGAAGGCCATCTGCAACATGCGCGGGCACTGGTCCGCGCCGCCATGGAGGCAGGCGGGATGCAGGCCGATTTCGTGGATGCGCCGGCGGGCAATGAAAAACGCAATGTCCATATGATCAGTTCCGGCCACACCCACGTCGACATGATGCCGGCGACCCCGGCACGCCTGAAGCTCGTGAAAGAAGGCAAGCTGCGCATGATTCCCGTGCCGCTCGACCGCGGGCTGCTGGGTTATCGCATCAATCTGCTGCTGGAATCCCAGGAGCACACGCTGGCAAACGTGAAGACCGCTGCAGATCTGCGGGCATACTCGATGGGACAGAACGTGGGGTGGATGGACGTCGAAATCTACCGGGCGGCGGGCATTCCGACGAAAGAGATCAAGAACTGGGCCAATGGAGAATTCGCTGTGCAGATGGAGGCCGGCTTCGTCGACCTCTTTCCGCTGGGCCTGGAAGAGACCCTTACATATTTCCTTCCGCACTTCCGGAAGAAATACCCACAGCTCACGACGGACCCCTACATACTCGTTCGTTACCCCTGGTTCCGTTTCGCATGGGTATCTCCGAAACCCGAGGCGGATGCGCTGTACGAGGCATTGCAAAAGGGCTTCGACGTCCTCATCCAAAACGGCAGCTTCCTCAAGATCTGGGCGCAATACCGCAAGCCGCCACCCGACAGCGCCTTCCTTCAACGCACCATCATCGACATAGACAACCCATTCTACGGTTATGATCTGGTGCCCGCCCGCTATCGGCATCTACTCTACAGGCAGGTATCACAATGAACCGCGCCAAGGATTCCGTCGTCAAGCCGCGCAGGCGATCGCTGTACCGCCAGTTCATCAGTTCCCTGTTCATTCCCTTCGTGCTGGTGTTCCTGCTTGCGGGCGCCGGTACCGTGCTGATCGGCTACCATGCCCAGCGCGTCAAGCTGGAGTCCGAGCGCACCGAACTCATGAGCGTCTATGCCCGCTCTTTGGTCAAGCCGCTTTGGGATTGCGACACGGCAACGCTGAACGGCATCGTCAACGCACTGGCCTACCAGCAAGGGGTCGCGGACGTTCAACTGCTCGACGCCTGTTCCGGGCAAACCATCGCCGCAGGATCTAACGCCGGGCAACCCGATCTCACGCCGCCTTACCGACAGCTCATTTACCATAAAGACAGCGGAGGCCGCAGCTTTCAAGTGGGCGAACTGGTCGCACGTTTCAGCCGGATCTCCATCTGGACGGCTGCCGTGGATCTCTTATGGCGCTACCTGGTGCTGTTCGTCGCCATGTTCACCGTTCTGCTCGTGGGAACCTTGCTGGTGTTTCGCCGGGTGGTCGACCAGCCGCTGGCCCGCTTTCGCAACGCCATCAATATGGAAACCGAATCGCGCGACACCATCCAGCGGCTGCGGAACCTTCCCACTGAAAGGCAGAACGATGAGTTGGGCGACGTCATGGCAGCCTATGGCGGCTTGATGATGGAGCTCGATTCCCGCTACAAGCGCCAGCAGACGCTGGCGCAGTGTGCGAGCGAATTGCTGGCCACCTCCTCGCAGGACGCCTCCCCCCTCATCGACGTGCTGGAGCGCGTCCGTATCACGATGGATGCCGACAGGCTTTACCTGGCCGAAAACGATATCAACGAGGCCGGCGAGTTCTACCTGAACTACACGTTCCTGGCTGGTCGTCCGTTCGGCCCCGGCTCCAGCCCGGCCGATTTCGAGGAGCACCCCGAGGAAACGCACTGGGCCGGGCAGTTCAAGGAAAGACGGCCAGTGACCGGTACCATCGCCCAGTTTCCAATGTCGGATCAACAAGCCCTGCGGCGGCGCGGCGTGCGCAGCCTGGCCGCTTTTCCCGTGTGGGGCCATAGTCACTGGTATGGATTCATTTGCGTGGAAGACCTGGAGGACGACCGGGACTGGTCCGCCAGCGAAAAGACTTTCCTGCAAACCGTGGCGGACATGATCGGCGCCTTTCTCGAAAATGCCAACCGCCAGCAACAGCTCGCCACGGTCATCGACAGGCTCCGGGAAAATGAAAAGACCCTGATGCGGATCGCACGCCGTGACCCGCTCACCGGTCTCGGAAACCGGATCGTGCTGGACGAAGAGCTGGAACGCGCCGTATTGCGCGCGCAGCGCTTGTCGCTGCATGGATATGTACTGCTGATAGACCTGAATCATTTCAAGCCCATCAATGACACCTATGGCCATTCCGTCGGAGACCAGGTACTGCGGATAACGGCACAGCGCCTGCTGGACTGCGTGCGCCGCACGGATACCGTCGTCCGCCTGGGGGGCGACGAATTCGTCATCATCGTAGAGGGCTCAAAGGAACGGCCCAATCTGACGGCGCTCACCGCCAAGCTGACCGCCAGCCTCTCCCGGCTTCAATACCACGACGGACACACCATGGCCGTAGGCGCCTGTATCGGAGCGGCATGCTTTCCGGACGACGGCACCTCCAGCGACACACTGCTGGCCCAGGCGGACAAGGACATGTACTTGAAGAAGACCCTTAGCGGCCAAGGCAGGCAGGCCTGAGGCCGTCTCGGGCGCTGTTAGCGCCGGGGCATTCACATTCGTGCAACACATCGCCTCCATACTGCTGGCTCCTTGCAACAGACCGGAGCGACAGCATGCACGATCACCCAGAACTCGACACGGAAGACATTCCGACCAATACCTCCGACAACGAACATTTTCAGCAAGTCGTCGAGCGCAGCGTGAGCCGCCGCCGCTTCCTGAAATCAGGAATCGGCCTTTCCGCCGCGATGTTCCTGGCCAACCCGCTGGGCGCGCGCACCGCAACCGCCGCGGCGGCAGGCAACACGGCGGCCGCTTTGCTCGGTTTCAAGGCCATCCCCATTTCAACGGACGATGCGATCAAGATCGCCCCGGGCTATACCGCAACGGTCTTCGCTCCTTGGGGCACGCCACTGTTCGCCGGCGACCCCTCCTGGAAAGCCGATGCGAGCGACGACGCGGCGGCACAGGCCAGGCAAGTGGGCGACAACCATGACGGCATACATTTCTTTCCGATCGACGGCAGCAGCAACGAAGGCCTGCTCGTGATGAACCACGAATACACGACCGTGGACAAAAACCGCTACGTATGGCTGTTCGGTGCCGCGGGCGGCGAAGCCCTGAATGCCGACAAGGCGGCCAAGGCGATGAATGCCCATGGCGTCTCCGTCATGCACATTGCCCGCAATGCGACAGGCAAATGGGAAATCAAGCTCGATTCGCGCTATAACCGCCGCATCACCGCGCAAAGCCCGATGGAGCTGACCGGACCGGCCGCCGGCCATGACCTGCTCAAGACCCGCGACGACCCGACCGGAACGAAAGTGCTGGGCACCTTCAATAACTGCGGGAACGGTTGGACACCTTGGAACACCTACCTGACCTGTGAGGAAAATTTCAATAATTATTTCGGCACCGCCTCGGGCACGGACAGCCGCGATGCGGCGCAAAAGCGCTATGGGCTTTCCGCCGGACGCAGCGAATATGGCTGGGAGCAGTTTGTCGACCGCTTCGATTACGCCAAAGTCCCGAATGAATCCAACCGCCATGGCTGGATAGTCGAAATCGACCCCTTCGATCCCGATTCCGTTCCGCGCAAACGTACCGCTCTAGGGCGCATCAAGCACGAGAACGCCGCGTATACGCTGACCGCCGACAAGCGCATCGTGGTCTACATGGGCGACGATCAGCGGGACGACTATGTCTACAAATTCGTTTCGGACGGCGCCTACCAAGAGAACGGCGACAATTCCAGGCTGCTTGATGCCGGCAAGCTTTTCGTCGCGAAGTTCAACGATGGTGCGACGAGCGGCGACTTCATGGGCGATGGCGAATGGATTCTTCTGGACAAGGCAGCCAACGCCACACTCGCCGCCGATCCGCGCTTTGCCAGCCAGGCCGAAGTACTGATCCACACCCGTCTTGCGGCGGATGCCGTCGGCGCCACGAAGATGGACCGTCCCGAATGGGTCAGCGTGCATCCGGGCAGCGGCGAAGTCTACGTCACCCTGACCAACAATGATAAGCGCAGCGGCACGGACGACGCGAATCCCCGCGAGAAGAATATCTACGGCCAGATATTGCGCTGGCGCGAATCCGGCGCGGACGCCGCCGCGACGCGCTTCGAATGGGACGTTTTCGTGCTGGCCGGCAATCCGGTGAAATACGCCGACCGCAAGGACTTGAAATCGGGATCCAGCAACATCACTGTGGACAACACCTTCAACAGCCCCGACGGACTTGCATTCGACCGCGATGGACGCCTGTGGATACAAACCGACGGCAAGTACAGCAACAGCGGCGATTATGAAGGCCAGGGCAACAACCAGATGCTCTGCGCAGATCCCGTCAGCAAGGAGATCCGCCGCTTCCTGGTCGGACCCAAGGAGTGCGAAGTCACCGGCATCGCCTTTACGCCCGACAGCAAGACCCTGTTCATCAACGTACAGCACCCTGGCGAAGCCGGCGACAGCCATTGGCCCGACGGCGGTTCATCCATACCGCGCTCTGCAACCCTGATCATCACCAAGGACGACGGCGGCGTGATCGGCACCTAGCGGTGTTGGGGTCAGACCCCGTACGGGGTCTGACCCCTTCAACCTATGTCAGAATACTGGTCTTTACCTGCCCAGAATTGTGCATCGTGGCGACCAGCGACTCTTCATTCAGCCTTCGGAAAATTGCCGTAGCGGCCTTCGGGCCCACCGCCCTGTTCGGGCTTGCCGAAGGAGCCATCTTTCCGGTCATTGCGCTCAGCGCCCGCGACCTGGGCGCTTCGGTGGCCGCATCGGGCCTTATCGTTGCGCTGATCGGCGTCGGGTCGCTGCTGAGCAACATACCCGCCTCCATCCTGACCGCCCGCCACGGCGAGCGGCGCGCCATGACCGCAGCGGCGGGACTGATGATCATTGCACTGATATTGTGCGTGCTGGCAAGTTCGGCATGGATGCTGGCAGCAGGCGTGTTCATGATCGGCATATCGCAGTCCATCTTCATGCTGGCGCGCCAGACCTACCTGACGGAAGCCGTGCCCATCACCATGCGGGCCCGGGCAATGTCCTCGCTCGGCGGCGCAATGCGCGTCGGCATGTTCCTGGGTCCCTTCGTCGGGGCCGGACTCATGCATTTCATGGGCCTGCCGGGCGCCTATATCATCGCCATCATAGCGGCGGCGGCGGCGGGGGGGCTGTCGCTGGGCATTCCCGATCTCACCGTTCGCACGCCTCCGGACAAACCCGGCAACGCCACGCATACGCAGCAAACCGCCGTTCGCGCCGGGACCATCATCCGGGATCATCGCGGCGCGTTCCTGACGCTGGGCACGGGCTGCATGCTGCTTGCCGCGGTGCGTTCCTGCCGCCAGATCATCATTCCCTTGTGGGCCAGCCACATCGGGCTCGACCCCGCAACCACTGCGATCGTCTACGGGGCCATGGGCGCCATAGACATGCTGCTGTTCTATCCTTCCGGCTATGTCATGGACCGGCACGGCCGCCGCTGGGTGGCCTTGCCGTCGATGATCATCATGGGCGCATCGTTGCTGCTCATGCCCTTGTCGGCAAGCCTGATTGGATTTATCATCATCACGCTGATTCTGGGACTGGGCAACGGCGTAGGTTCGGGGCTGATCATGACCATCGGTGCAGACGCATCCCCCAAGAACGGGCGTACGCATTTCCTGGGCATATGGCGCTTCATCACCGATCTTGGCGCCTGCGGAGGGCCCCTGGTGCTTTCGGGCGTCGCCGCGCTTGCCACGCTGGGGGCGGGTATTGCCAGCATCGGCGGGCTGGGCTTGTTGGCCGCAGTGTTCTTTTGGCGATGGCTGCCAGGCAAAGCAGAACAATAACGCTTGAAACCGGAGACCACCCATGCGCTTCATCCTTTGTACCGCCGCCACACTGGCGCTCGCCGCGTGTGCCGGCCCTGGCAAGGACACCTACGAAACCACCTGCCACAAGACCTCCACCGAAGAAGTGGCCGGCCTGTTCGACACATGGAACGCCACACTGCAAACGGGCGATCCGAAGAAAGTAGCAACGCTTTATGCGGCGGACGCCGTCCTCCTTCCCACCTTGTCCAACTCCCCTCGCCTGTCTAAGGCCGACAAGATGGATTACTTCGAGTACTTCCTTCAGCAACGCCCGCGCGGGTCAATCGACCAGCGCAACATCCTTCTGGGCTGCAACACCGCCATCGACACCGGCCTGTACACCTTCGCTTTCGGCGACGGCAGCACGGCCAAAGCCCGCTACACCTATACCTACCGGTGGTCCGGCGACAAGTGGCTCATTACCAGCCATCATTCGTCGCTGCTTCCCGAACCTCGGTAAACGGCTCGGGGGGGTCAGACCCCGTACGGGGTCTGACCCCAATATTAATGAAACCGAGTCCAGGGTCAGACCCCATGCGGGGTCTGACCCTCGCCAGCAGGCGGATCAGCCGACCGCTCGCCTTCAAAACGATACAAGAAAGGCAAAGTTTCCGTCACATTTGTGTCAAAACGTGCGAGAATCCCCCCATTCGCCTCTGCCCGGCAGGCGCAAATGAGGCGATCATTTCGTTAAACTGATCTTTCATCGTATAACTATATGTAAACGTGAATCCTTCATGATTCAGAGCACTTCCCTTGCTTCCGCAATTCTCACGCTGGCGACGCCTACGCTGACCCTGATATTTGCGTCGAGCTTCTTGTGGCTCTGGAAATATCAGCATCGCTCGCGCTACCTGCTTTTTCTAGCCGGCGCCTATCTTTGTTTTGTCCTGGGCGCTGCCACCCAGATATCCAAGATTCCCTCCGGCACGGCGCCCAACGCTGTCGTCTCGACGCTTTTTTACACACTGAGCACGCTCATGCTCATGGAAGGCATGCTGCGAAGGATCGGCGAAGGGCTGGAAATAGGCCTGCATGCAGCCATCTTCACGACGCTCGTCGGCGGCATCGCTTATTTCAGCTATGTGGATGGCAATCTTGTCGCCCGCATCCTGATCAATAACTTCGGCACCGGAGCGGCCCTGCTTTTCATCATGCCCAGGCTGAAGCCCTTGCGTAACGCAAACGGCATCAACGTCCTGTTGTACTGGGTGTATCTGGCGTTCGCCCTCAGCTTCTTCCTGCGCACCGCGCTCACAGTCAATGTGCACCCCTTCGGTCCTTCCGACAAATTCGCTCATTCCGCCTTCTGGATCATGCTGCAGTTCAGCATGCTGTTCTTCGCGGTGCTGCTGACCCTCGTGCTCCTGGTGGCCAGCATGATCGACCGGATCGACCGCCTGCGCAGCGAACGCGACGTCGACCCTCTGACCGGACTCTTGAATCGCCGCGGCTTCAACGATCATGTGCATGCCAAGATGGCACGTTTGCCCAAGGGCGCATCGGTCAGTCTCATTGTGTGCGATCTCGACCATTTCAAGCGCATCAACGATACCTTCGGCCATCCAGCGGGCGACGTCGTCCTGCAAGAGTTCGGAGGCATCGTGCTGAGCGCGATCCGCAAGGGGGATGTGGCGGGTCGCGTGGGCGGCGAAGAGTTCGTCGTACTGCTGCCGGACGCAGACTACGCCGGCGCGACCGACCTGGCGGAGCGCATGCGCGTCAAGCTGATGGACCATCCTTTCAGCAGCCTGCCGGCCTCCTACTCCGTCACCGGCAGTTTCGGCGTCGCGGTCCTGCGTCCGGGCGAGTCCGTCGATGAGCTGCTCGAACGCGCCGACCGCATGCTATACGCCGCCAAGAGCGAAGGAAGAAATCGCGTCGTCCATGTCGGCCGGCACGCCGGCTCCGCCAACGGCGCCTGACGGTCCCGCTAGCCACTACACTCTCACTTCCTCCGTTTTTACCGATACTTCGTAGATTCCCATTATGCTGAATGTGCTGTTTCCATTCATCGGCGGCATAGGCCTGTTCCTGATCGGCATGATGCTGCTGTCCAGCGGCCTCGTGGCCTTCGCCGGCGGCGCGCTCCAAAAGGCCTTGATCAGGTTCACCGGCACTCCCTGGAAAGCGTTTGCCTCGGGCGCCTTCATTACCGCGCTGGCGCAATCCTCCACCGCCACGACGGTAACGCTGATCGGCTTCGTCAGTGCGGGCCTGATCACATTCGCACAAGCCATCGGCGTGGTAATCGGCGCGAGCCTGGGCAATACCGCGACCGGATGGATCGTCGCAGGCCTGGGATTGAAAATCAATCTGGGTTTCTATACGATGCCTTTCATCGGCGCCGGTGCGCTGCTCAAGCTGCTGGTGCCCGGACGATGGGGCGAACTGGGCACCGCAATCGCCGGATTCGGCATCTTGTTTCTGGGGCTCAATACCATGCAGGACGGCATGCAGGGGCTGTCGGGCATGCTAGACCTGGCCCGGCTGCCTTCTGGCGGATTCGTGGCCAGCCTGCTGATCATGCTCATCGGCCTCGTCATGACCGCCATACTCCAATCGTCGACGGCCGCCATCGCCACGACGCTGACCGCGCTGCATGCCGGAGCAATCAACTTCGATCAGGCTGCCGCCGTCGTGGTGGGCGCGTCCGTCGGCACCACGCTGACCAGCGCACTGGCCACCATAGGCGGAACAATCTACGCCAAACGCACGGCCCTGGCCTACATCCTGTTCAACCTTGGGGCCGGTCTCATCGCGGTCCTGCTTCTTCCAGCCTTGCTGTACGCGGCTCAAAGCATAGACCGGCAGTTGGGTTTCTCGGCGGGCGCCCTTGGTCTGGCCGCTTTTCATTCCCTGTTCATCGGCCTTGGCGTCGTGCTGTTCATGCCGTTCATCACGCAATTTGCCCAAACGATCGCACGCATGCTGCCTGAGCGCGAGGAGGACCTTGCGCGGCACCTGGACGCTACCTTGCTCAACGTGCCCGAGGTCGCGCTGGGCGCTTCCCATCGCGCCCTGCGGGAAATCACCGGGCGGGTCTTCCTGGCGTACCAACGGGTCCTCGCCATGAACAGGCCCGCCGGACTGAAACACGAACTGCCGCGCATCCGTATGGCGCTGGAGCAGGCTTTCGATTTCGTCACGCGCATTCCGGCGGGTGCCGGCGACGACAAGCTGAACGAGCGCAGGGTGGCGCAACTGCATGCCATCGATCACCTGATGCGGCTGTGCAGCCGCTTGAACGAGCCGGTCGCCGAGCAGGCAGACTTCGGCGATCCGGCGCTCGGCCCCGCCACGAAGCAATGCCGCGACATGCTCGCCCTCGCGGGCGAAGGCCTGGCGGGCCGCGCCGAGCCCGGGTGGCTGGGTCAGGTCAGCCGCGACGCCCAAGCGCTATCGGAGCGCTCGCGGCAGGTGCGGCACGACATCCTGCAAGAGGCCGGCCCGGGCCGGCATAGCGCCGCCGAGGCCCTGCTCAAAGCCGACGCGTTCCGCTGGCTCGAGCGCGGTGCCGGCCACGTCTGGCGCATCAGCCACTATGCCGCGGCCGATATGGAGCCCGAAGGCGATTCGAAATGACGCCCGTTACGCGGAAGCCGGCCGCAGCAAGCCCAGATGGCCTCGCAGGCTGCGGGCCTCGTACTCCCGGCGAAACAGGCCCCGGGCCTGGAGGATGGGGATGACGGAATCGACGAAATCATCGAGGCTGTCTGGCAATGCGGGCGGCATCAGGTTGAATCCGTCAGCACCCTCGTTCAGGAACCAGCGCTCCATTTCATCGGCAATTTCATCCGGCGTGCCCACCATGGTGCAATGGCCCCCTCCCGCAGCCAGGCGTCCCAGCAGCTGCCTGACTGTCGGCTGCTCGGTTTCGATGATGCGCAGGACCGTCGCGTAGCGCCCTTTCGGGCCGGTGAAGTCCTCCAGCGCCGGCAGGTCGGGAACCGGCGCGTCCAGTTCCCAGCCCATGCAATTTTGCCCGACATAAAGGCCGAGCTGGCGCAAGGCATCTTCAGGCGGAAGCAGCTCATCGAGTTCGCGCTGCTTGCGCCGGGCTTCGGCGGCGGTGGACGCCACATAGGTCACCAGACCCGGCATGATGGGGACCGGATCCTGCCGGCCCGCTTCCCTGACACGGTGCTTGATGTCCCGGTAGTAGGCTTGCGCCGAGGGCAGATCGTAGGCGACGGCGTAGATGGCCTCCGCGTAGCGCGCGGCGAGGTCACGCCCCTGACCCGAGGCGCCGGCCTGAAACATGACCGGATGTCCCTGCGGCGGCCGCGGCACGGTCAAGGGACCATCCACGAGAAAATGTTCGCCCTGGTGTTGGATCGCATGAACCTTGTCCGGATCGGCATAACGGCCCTGACGGTCGCGCAGCAGCGCTTCATCCGCCCAGGAATCCCACAGGCCGAGGACGACATTCACGAACTCCTCGGCGCGCCGGTAGCGCCAATCGTGATCCGGCATGGCTTCGTATCCATGGTTGCGTGCCTCCGAATCAAACATGGAGGTGACGACATTCCACCCGATCCGGCCGCCCGAAAGATGATCGAGTGAAGCCAGCATGCGCGCCGCATGAAATGGTGTGTAGAACGTGCTGGAGACCGTGCTGATGAACCCGATACGCTCGGTGGCACGGCTAAGCGCCGCGATCGTTGTCAATGGCTCCAGGAACCATTTTGGTCCGTCCGCCAGGTTGTCGGCCGATTGACCGTCGGCAAAGAACACCGCGTCCAGCTTCCCGCGCTCGGCCGTGCGGGCCAATTGTTCGTAGTAGCCGATATCCCCGAGCCTGCCCACAGAGGAATAAGGATGGCGCCAGGCGGCCCGGTGATGGCCGCAAGCGAACAGAAACAGATTGATGTGCATGGCGCGCCGGCCCGCAGTGGATTGCATGGTGTCCACCTTAGTTCTTGACCAGGCCGCCGTCGACGACCAGGTTTTGTCCGGTCACCGAGCGAGACCAGGGGGAAGCGAAAAACAGGGCCGCGTCGGCAAATTCGGCGGGTGTGGTCACGCGGCGCAGCGGCGTGCCGGCCGCGATCATGTCGAACACCTCTGGTGGCGTGGCGGCGGATGCGTCGGTCGTGCGCAAAAGCCCGCCGGACAGCATGTTCACCGTGATTCCCTTGGGCCCAAGGTCGTTTGCAAGCGTGCGTGTAAAGGCCAGCAAGGCGGCCTTGGCGGCCGTGTAGTCGTGGTAGGGAACGACGGGATTCTGGAACAAGTTCGTGCCTATGTTGACGATGCGACCGAAACCGCGCTCCGACATGTCCGGAAGCGCCGCCTGCATTGTATTCAAGGCGCCCTTGACGATGCCTTCGAATTGCTGGCTCATGGCGCCCCAGGACAGCGTGTCCGCATGAGGGCGGGCGTCGCCGTTGAACGCGAAGGCGGGAAGCGCGTTATTGACCACCGTGGTGACGCCCGAGCCGAAATGTCGCCGCGCCCGGGCGAACATTTCGTGCACGGCCTGTGCGTCGGCCACGTCGGCCTGCAGGGCGATCGCCCTGTCCGGGGCGGTCTGCGCCATTGCCCGCGCCTGGTCTGCACTGTGCAAATAATTGACGACGACGCGAGCGCCCTGTGCAAGAAAGGCGCGCGTCAGATGTTCGCCCAGTCCGCGGCCGCCGCCGGTGACCAGCACGATCTGTTCATTGATGGGAAGTGCGATGCCGCTGTCGGCCATGATTCACCTTTTCAAAAAAGCGAAGGTGATTCATGCGATTGCGGTGCATGGATGGACATCCCTTCGCCAGTATTAGCTGGAGCAGGTTCGACGGGTTTCATCTCAGCCCCTGAAGGCACCCCGTGTCGTGGGGCAAACCATAGCACAGAAGCGCCGCCGGCGACAGAGGCTTTGGCGGGGGGTCAGACCCCATGCGGGGTCTGACCCCGGGGAAAATTGGCTGGGGTCAGACCCCGCATGGGGTCTGACCCCTCCCTCTTGACCCGGCGCCCAAGGCGCTTTAAGCTTTGCGCTTTGTTCCTGGGGGAGCCCATTTCGGGCTGAGACTCTGCAGATGGCTGCGGTAACCCTTTGAACCTGATCCGGGTCATACCGGCGTAGGGATGGAAAATGTTCAGCACATCGATCACGATATTGTGCCTGCTGCTGTTTGCGGCGGCCTTCACCATTTCAGGCGTTCTGTACGCAAGAAGCGAACGCGGCAGCCTCGAAGACTACGTCATCGCGCGCAATAGCCAGAGCACGACGGCCACCATGCTGACCTTGCTGGCGACCTCGCTGGGCGGATGGATACTTTTTTCTCCCGCCCAGGCGGCGACATGGGGCGGACTGGCGGCCGTCATCGGCTATGCGCTGGGTGCGGTTTCGCCCCGTATCCTCATGATCCCGTTGGGCCGTCGGATGCGCGAGCTTATCCCGCAAGGCCATACGCTCACGGAATTCGTCGTGCTGCGCTATGGACGCGCCATGTATCTGCTGACGCTGCTGATCATGCTCTTCTACATGTTCATCGCGCTCACGGCGGAAATCACGGCAATCGCGAAGCTGGTCACACTGCTGGCGCCCGTGCCGCTGTGGGTTACCGCCACGATCGTCATGATCTCCACCCTGATCTACACCGCATATGGCGGGCTGCGCGCCTCCATCGTGACCGACAAAGTCCAGATGGCCGTCATCGTGCCCCTGCTCTTGATCCTGCTGGTGCTGGGCTGGCGCGCCATCGGCGGCATAGAGCCCACGGTCCAGGGCCTGCAGGACCATGCCCCCCAGCTGCTGAGCCTGACCGACCCCGTGGGCATCAAGGCCGGCTTGACCTTCTTCGTCGCCATCCTGCTGACCGGCCTGTTCCACCAAGGCAATTGGCAACGGGTCTATTCCGCGCAGGATAACCGCAGCATGCGCCGCGGCTTCCTGCTGGCCGGGGTCCTGGTCGGCCCCATCATCTTCATGATGGGACTCTTCGGCCTGGCCTTCACCGGCCTCGGGCAAGGCGGCGACAGCTCCATCGCCTTGTTCGCCGTCATCATGCCGCAGGTGCCCGCATGGTTCGCCGTGTCGCTCATCCCTCTGGGCCTCGCACTGGTCATGAGCACGGCGGACACCGTGATCAGCGCGGTTTCCAGCCTGATCGCCGTCGACGTTCGCCGCATCGCGCCGCATGTCTCCAGGCCCGCCTTAATGCGTCTTTCGCGCTGGTTGGTTTTCCTGCTGGCGATCCCCGTGATCATTGCCGCGGCGCAGGGATACAGCGTGCTCTATCTGTTCCTGCTGGCCGACCTGCTATGCTGCGCGGCGGCCTTTCCGGTGTTCTTCGGCCTTTTCAATCCCAGGCACAACGGCCGGATCGCTTTCGCGAGCACGGCCTGCGGTCTGTTGGCCGGACTGGCGCTCTTTCCCGCGCCGGGCGACCGGCCGGAATATTTGCTGGAGTCTTTCCTGCTTGCCGTCTTCGTTCCGGCCATTGTCACCCTGGTTTCGCTACGCCTGCTGCGCACGGCGGCCGAGTTCGACTTCGGCCGCCTGAACACGGCAGTGCGCAGCCTGGATGAGCAAAAATAGAGCTATCCAGACGGCTAGCGGTACCAGACCGTCACGCTGCCCTTGATGAAAAGCGGCTGAGCGAGCGGGCCCCTGCCCTGGACCGTATGGACGAGGTAAAAAGGCCGGCTAGGATCCAGGCCGTTGAAGTCCTTGCTTCGCACACCCGCAGCGACGATCGGCACGCAGCGCTGGGTGCCGTTCCAGCAAAGTTTGCTATGAACCAACACGCCGCCGTGGAACTCGCGTGTCGCATAGACCGCGGTGATGGCCGTGCCGGGTTTCGGGTCGCCACCAGGGCGGCTCGCGATCGGCGCGTACCGGACCATGACCGGGCGGCCCGCATGGTTGATGGCGGCGCTGATCTTCTCCTGAGTCCAGGCGGTGTCGCCCGCGTGCGCAGCCATGCATGCGCCAAGCGCACCTACGGCCGCGGCATGTTGAAGTAAGGTCCGGTATTTCATGAGTGACAGCATAACCGAAGCCGTGGGGAAGCACTCCACTCCGACGCTGCGCAAAAAAAGGTCCGCGAGCCCGAGGAAGAGCCGGCGGACCAAGCAACCCGGCACAGAGGCCGGGCAGCACTGGCTTGTTTATCGCTTGCGGAACAGGCCGCTCAATATGGCGAGCACCGCGAGTACGATGAAGATGTAGAACAGGATCTGGGCGATCGATGCGGCGCCTGCGGCAATGCCCCCGAAACCCAGAAATGCGGCAATGATCGCAATCACGAAAAATACAACGGCGTAGTAAAGCATGGCATTCTCCTTTTTTCGACTTATCCAACCAGCATGCCCGGAACGTGTATTCGGATGCCGCCGCTATCGGTTCTTATCGAAGAATTCCTTTACTTCACGTTCGGCCTCTTCGCGTGTACGGCCATAGCGCTCTTGCACCAGGCCCGCAAGTTGTTGAGCATTGCCATTGATGCGGGTCAACTCATCGTCGGTGATATCGCCCCACACGGCCTTCGCCTTACCGGACAATTGCTTCCATTGACCTTCGATAGTATCTTTGTTCATCGTCTTGCTCCTTGTTTTCCGGCGGCCGGAGAAGCCCCGCCGCCTTCCTTAAGCTGCCCGCTCACGAAAGCAGTCGGGCTTGCCATTACCGTAAACGATCCTTGAAAGCGTAATCCGCACAAAAACCGAACAAATGTAACAAGAAGAGCGGCATGGCATTGAAAGTCGTCCGCTTCGCAACATATGCTTAACAAAGAGCGGTGGTCGCAACCGCCTCCAGGCGCGCTCGATGCTGGTAAACTGTACAAAAATACAGTGCAATGCGCCTTTCATGCCCCCCGCTACCCCATTACCCAATCCGTTTTACTACCTGGATAATTTCGAGTTCGTCCTGGACTGGCTGCGCGCGCGCTATCCCGACCTGCTGTCGCCCGACGAACATGGATTCATGCGGGAATTTGCCTGTCTTCCGCGCCCTTCCCGCGCCCTGCTCGTCCGCATGGTCATGCGCAAAGGCCGGCTTTTCCGAGCCGACAGGCTGGCGTATCCTGAAATCGGAGATCCCGTGGCGGCGTCCGCCCCGCTCATCTCCGCCGGCTGGGTCGAACATGATCCGGCCGTCCGCATCGACGAGCTTTTCGGCTTGTACACCCGCGCCGAATTGACGCCCACCTTCGGCGCCCAGCTCGCCTCGGCGGGTCTGGCGCGCGCCGCGAAACAGGCGCAGATGGATCATCTGCTGGCTCGATGCCCTGAAACGCAACCCGTTTCGCTATGGTTCGGCGCAGAACGGGAAAACCCGGCATATCGCCTCCAGATCACGGATCTTTGCGACCGGTACCGCCTGATGTTCTTCGGTAACCTCAGGCAGGACTGGACGGAATTCATCCTGGCGGAGCTGGGCCTTTATGTGTACGAGCAGGTCGACTTCCCCCCGTCCTCCCGCGCTTTCCAGCTGCGCACCGACATCGACGACTACCTGGGCCTGCATCGTTGTACGGAACTGCTGGAGACAGACGCCGAAGACGATGCCGTGAATGAAGCCATGGCGGCCATACCCGCATCCCCGTTCCAGAATCCCTGGCTGGAGTCACGGCGCGCCAGGCTGCTGTTCCGTGCCGGCCGGCACCATGAGCGGCGGCATCAATGGGATGCGGCCGCGTCCTGCTATGAACGCAGCAGCCATGCCGAAGCCCGCGCCCGCCATGTGCGCGTGCTCGAGCGCCAGGCGCGTTTCAAGGACGCCACGCGCCTGGCGCTCGACGCCCTGGCTGCGCCCGCCGACGAAGCGGAAATACAGCAATTGCAGCGCATGCTGCCCAGGCTGCTGCGCCGCTGCGGCATGCCGCCGGACCAGCCTGCCGCCCGGCTCGAAGTGGAACGCCTGGATCTCACGCTGGCACAAGGGCCTTGTCCATCCCGGGTCGAGGCCGAGGTCCTGCAGCACCTGTGGCAAGATGACGCACCGGTGTTCTATGTGGAAAACAGCCTGGTCAATGGCCTCTTCGGCCTGCTGTGCTGGGAGGCGGTCTTCGCCCCGGTTCCCGCCGCATTCTTCCATCCTTTTCAGGCCGCTCCGGCCGATTTGTTGCGCCCCGGCTTCCATGTCCGGCGGAAGGCGCTGTTTGATGCCTGTTTCTCTCAGCTCGACGACGGACGCTATCGGGACACCATACGCAAGAACTTTCGGGACAAGGCAGGCGTGCAATGCAGCTTCCTGAACTGGCAGGCCCTGGATGAAGCCTTGATGGAGCTTGCCCTGGCTTGCATACCCCCGGAACATCTAAGCCGGCTGTTCAACCGCCTTCTCGGAGACATCCGCGGCAATCGCTCGGGACTGCCCGACCTGATCCAGTTCTGGCCGGCCGAGCAGCGCTATCGCATGATAGAAGTGAAAGGCCCGGGCGACCGCCTGCAGGACAACCAACGACGCTGGATCGCCTATTGCCGCGAACACGGTATCCCGGTCAGTGTCTGCCACGTGCGGCGTCCCGCATCGTGAATCACGTCGTCGCTGTGCGTGCACTGTGCGAGTTCGGCGCCCGGACAGGCGACCTGGACTTGCGTTTCACGCCGGGCACCACCGCTCAGGAAGGCATCGAAGGCCACGCGCTCATCCGCACGCGCCGGGCGGCAGGCTACGAATCCGAGATCGGTCTATCCGGCGAATTCAAGACGCTACGAGTACGCGGACGCGCCGACGGCTACGATCCCGCGGAAAACCGGCTGGAGGAGATCAAGACCTGCCGCGGCCGGGCGGAGTCGATACCGGACAACCAGAAAGCGCTGCACTGGGCGCAGGCCAAGACCTATGCCCACCTGCTGTGCCGACAGCGCGGGCTCGACCGCATACACGTCGCGCTCGTGTATTTCGACGTCGACGAAGGACGGGAATCGATGCTGGTCGAGGACTGCGCCGCGCCGGCCCTCGAACTCGCCTTCCTGGCGCTCTGCGAGCGTTATCTCGCCTGGGCCGAACAGGAACAACGACATCGGCAATCGCGGGATCAGGCATGCCAAGCCATGGCCTTTCCCCATGCCGGCTTTCGTGCGGGCCAGCGCACGCTCGCGGAATCCGTCTACAAAGCAAGCTGCCAGAGGCGCCAACTGATCGCCCAGGCGCCCACCGGCATCGGCAAGACCGTGGGCACGCTGTTTCCCATGCTCAAGGCCGCCCCACGCGAGCAACTCGACAAGATACTCTTTCTGACCGCCAAGACATCCGGCCGCCGGCTCGCGCTCGACGCCCTGGCGCTCCTGGCCCCGGACGATTCCGCTTCGAACACCATCGGACCGCGTGTCCTGGAACTGACCGCTCGCGAAAAGACCTGCGAATACCCTGACTTGCAGTGCCATGGCGAATCCTGCCCCCTGGCTCGCGGTTTCTACGACAAGCTGCCCCATGCCCGCCACGACGCCGTGAACGCCTCCGGAATCCTGGACCAGCGCAGGTTGCGCGACATCGCCTTGCGGCATGAGCTGTGTCCGTACTGGCTGGGCCAGGAACTGGCCAAGTGGTGCGACGTCATCGTGGGCGATTACAACTATTATTTCGATACCAGCGCACTGCTGTACAGCCTGGGCCAAGAGAGGCAATGGCGTACCGCCTTGCTGGTCGACGAGGCCCACAATCTGCTGGAACGCGCGCGCAGCATGTATAGCGCGGAACTCTGCGAAGCGGACATCATTGCGGCCAGGCCGGCGGCGCCGCCGGCGATGAGAAAGCGGCTCGACGCCTTGTTGCGCGCCTGGCGCAAGGCATTCCAGGACCAGCCCCAGGCTTATTGCGCATACGAAGAGCCCCCCGCCGGCCTGCTGCCCATGCTGCAGCGCGCCGGCGTCGCCATGGCCGAGCACTTCACCCAGGCGGCGGTGGCCCCTCACCCCGACCTGCAGTCCCTGCATTTTCTGGTTCAGCACTTCCTGAAGCTCTCGGAGTCTTTCGGGCCCCATTCCATCTACGACTTGACGCTGTCGCCCGCCCAAGGCGGCCGGAACCATTCCGTGGATCGCCGCTTGTGCCTGAGGAACATGATCCCGGCTCCGCACCTGCAAGAGCGTTTTGCCGCCGGCCACGGCTGTGTGCTGTTTTCCGCAACCCTGACGCCCTGGCACTTCTATCGCGACACGCTGGGCCTGCCTGCAGACACCGCCTACGTGAACGTCGCCGCTCCTTTCCATGCCGAACAGCTGGACGTGCGCATCGCGGGCCATATCTCGACCCGCTACGCCGACCGCGAACGCTCGGCCGGCCCCATTGTGCAGTTGATGGCGCAACAGTACCGGCAGCGCCCGGGGAACTACCTGAGCTACTTCAGCAGCTTCGATTACCTGGAACGATGCGCGCAAGCCTTCATGCTCAGTCATCCGGACATCCCCGTCTGGACACAATCGCGCCGCATGAGCGAAACCGACCGTGCCGACTTCCTCGCCCGGTTCACGCCGGAGGGCACGGGAATCGGCTTTGCCGTACTGGGCGGCGCCTTGTCGGAGGGCATAGACTTGCCGGGCACTCGGCTCATCGGCGCCTTCGTGTCCACGCTGGGACTGCCGCAAGTGAATCCCGTGAACGAACAGCGCATGCGGTGCATGGAGCAGGTCTTCGGCAAGCGAGTCGCCTACGACTACGCCTATTTATATCCCGGCCTGCAGAAAGTCGTGCAGGCCGCGGGACGGGTGATCCGCTCTCCGACGGACCAGGGCGTCCTCCATCTCATCGACGACCGCTATCTGCAAACCCGCATACGCAGTCTGCTGCCCGACTGGTGGCAGGTGGATTATGATGGCGCTACAAAAAACCAGACCCACGAACGAGGCGACACAGTCTGATGAATCCGGCGATCATACCCTGGGCCCTTTCGGGCGGCGCGGCCGTGGCGGTGGGGTTCGCGCGCTTCGGCTACGCGCTGATCCTGCCGGCCATGAAGACCGATCTGGATCTCAATTACGCGCAAGCGGGCTGGCTCAATACCGCCAACGCGCTGGGCTACCTGCTGGGGTCGCTGCTCACCATTTATCTGGTTGGCCGCCTGGGCAACAAGCGGCTGTTTCTGGGCGGTCTGGCGGTCACCACGCTTTCGCTGCTGGCCAGCGGCCTGACCCGCGACTTCGAACTCCTGACCGCCTTTCGCTTTCTGTCGGGATTCGGCGCGGCGGGAGCCTTCATCTGCGGCGGCGTGCTGTCCGGCGTGGTCGGCACGCGGGCCATCGTGATTTTCTTCAGCGGCGGCGGCATCGGCATGCTGTTCACCGGAGCGCTCCTCCCCTGGCTGTTCGACTTCGCCGGACCCGCGGCCTGGACCTGGGCCTGGATCGCGTGCGGCGCAGTCTGCATTCCCCTGTCAGTGGCCGCGATCGCCGCCATGCGGGACATCGTCGAACCGTCGGTGTCGGGCGGTTCGGCAAAATGGCCGCTGCGGCCCTGCGTTCCAGAGCTCGCCGGATATTTTCTGTTCGGCCTGGGCTATATCGCCTATATGACTTTCATCGTCGCCTGGTTGCGCCAGAGCGCGATCCAGACGCTGCCGCTCGCGGCCACGACCTCCATCATGTGGAGCATCCTGGGCATCATGACTTTGCTGGCGCCGATCCTGTGGAAACGGCTGTTCAATGGCAGGGCGGACGGGCTGCCCATGGCGGCCTCGATGCTGGTGCTGGCAGCCGGCGCCGCCCTGCCGCTGGGGATGCCCAATATCGCAGGAATCTGGTTGTCGGCGGCGCTTGTCGGATCCAGCGTGTTCATGGTGCCCTCGGCCGCCACGGGCTTCGTCAAGACCAATCTTCCCAAACCCGCCTGGGGCGGCGCACTGGCCGTCGTCACCAGCCTCTTCGCCATCGGACAAACCATAGGCCCGGTCGCCGCCGGCTGGATCAGCGACCGATTCGGCTCGCTTTCAACCGGCCTGGCCGTTTCCGCAGCCATCCTCGTCCTGGGCGCTCTCATTGCGCTGATGCAGAAACCGCTTGAAGGGGTCAGACCCCACCAGGGGGTCTGACCCCGAGACCCCTCACGCCGGAACGAGATCATGCATAGGACGCACCGTCGGCGGCGCGACGGCGGCCAGGACGGGGCGGATGCCCGTCAGCATGTACTCGATGAGCTCGCGCACCGGGCGGATGGCGTTGCCGAAAGGCAATTTTTCGGAGCCGCGGAAAAAGAGTCCGCGCTTGATGTCGCCGGCCAGGGCAAATGCCAGGCGGGTATCGATGCAGAACTGGCCATGCTTGGCGATGCCGTCGCGCAGTCCGCAAGAAACCAGGCAATCGAAACCCACGGTGCACGGGCGCTGCTTGGCGGCGCGCTGGAGTTTTTCTTCCTTTTCGAGATAGGCTTCCAGCCATGGCGTGCGCACGGCGCGTGCAGGCAGGCCGGCGACGCTCATGAAAGTCACGATGTCTTCGGGCCTGGCCTCGACCAGCACTTTCTTGAAGTTGGGATGGGCATCGCCTTCCTCCGTCACCGCGAAAGGCGAGCCCAGCTGCACGGCATTGGCGCCCATGCCAAGCAGTTGTTTTACCTGCTCGTGGCTATGTATGCCGCCACCCGTAATCAGCGGAATGCTTTCCTTTTCCAGGTCAAGATCCTTGAACAGCTGGCGTGTGCCTTCCAGCACATTGGAAAAGGCGAAATTCGGATTATCCACCGCATCGGCCGTGGGGGCGCCCAGATGGCCTGCCGCGTATTTCGGATTTTCGATCACGATGGCATCAGGCAGGCGGTTCTTGCGCATCCACTTCTTCAGTATCAGGCTGATGCCGCGAACATCGGACAGAATGGGCACAATGGCAACCTTGGGGAAATCGGCGGTGAGCTCTGGCAGGTCAAGCGGCAGCCCCGCGCCAACGACGACCGCGTCCGCCCCGCTTTCGCACGACTGGCGCACATAAGACGCGTATTCGGAAACCGCGCGCATCACATTGACGGCGACAAATCCTTTCCCTTCCGCCATTTCCTTCGCGGCCTTCACTTCCCGATCGAGCGCGATGAGATTGGTCTTGTCGATAAGCGCCCGGTCGCGCGAACGGCCGGTCTCCACCATGAGGTCGGGATGGTGGCGACGCAGGTCGACGCTCGAAATAGTGCCCATGGCGCCAAGCGAGGCCACCGTGCCGGCCAAGCGATGGGCGGACACGCCGACGCCCATTCCTCCTTGTACAATGGGCAACAGAGATTTTCCCTTGAGCTTGAGTCTTTCTAGTACGGTGTGCAACACAATCGATGTCCTTGGTAATGATTGACGGCTTGACGCCTAGCGGACACTATGCAGCCATAATGCATGCGATTCCTTAATAAATGTCAAGGTTCATGCGCTTTGGTGGAAGGGGGTCAGACCCCGAACGGGGTCTGACCCCAAACAACAACAATGGCGAGGCGGCGGGGGTCAGACCCCGAACGGGGTCTGACCCCAAAACTCCACCTGCCATGGGGTTATTCGCACCAGGCTCGGCAACGGCATATATGTTCACGTCAGCGGACCGGCACGCCCCATCCACGGCCGCTACTGACCAACCCTCGGAATCGGCAAGAATCTATGCAGCGCGCATTATCCTTCAACAGCTCACCCCGCTTGGGCGTCCCCTTGCGCTTTCTCATCAACACCCCTCTGTTCGTTTTACTGGCGGCCCTGCTCCTGCTGTGGGCCGGTCCCAGCGCGCTGGGCTCACGATGGACCGGCCATGCGCTCGCCCTGACCCATTTGTTCACGCTGGGGGTTCTGGCCAGCGCGATGATCGGCGCCATGATGCAGATCCTGCCGGTGGCGACCGGCATCAACATGCTGGCGCCGCGCGCCACCTCCATCGCAACGCACCTTTTATTGACAGTCGGCACACTTGGCCTGGCCGCGGGTTTCCTGACGGTCAACCCCGCCCTCTTTCAGCTCGCGATCCTGCTTCTGGGCGGCGCCTTCGCCTGGTTATTGATATCAGGGTTCTGTGGACTGTGGCGCGACCGCCGCCAGGCGACCAAGGGCTCGACCGAGATACTGGTGGCGACCCGCCTTGCCCTGGCCGCCTTGCTGGTCACCGTCGTCATGGGCCTGCTGCTGGCGGCCAGCTTCGTCTGGCCCCTGCCCGTCTCGCGCCTGTTCACCGACCTGCATAGCGCCTGGGGCCTGCTCGGGTGGGTCGGGCTACTGGTCATGGGCATGTCTTATCAGGTGATTCCCATGTTCCAGGTGACGGAACTGTACCCCAAGGTACTCACACGCTGGCTTGCAATCGTCGTGTTCGTCTTGCTGCTTGCCTTCGGCGCCAACCTGCTGCGCGATCCGCTTGGCGGCGTCGAGATCGGCTACACGCTGGCCATTCTGCTGTTGCTTGCCTACGGCGCCTATGCCTACGCCACCTTCCGTTTGCTGTGGAACCGGAAACGTCCGCAGGCCGATACGACCACCCGATTCTGGCATACCGCGGTCTTCTGCCTGGCCGCGTGCATCCCGGTATGGCTGGCGCAAATCATCATGGACGCCGACCGCGCCGTGACGCTGGGCGTGCTCTTCATCGTGGGCTTTGCCTGGAGCGCCGTCAACGGCATGCTGTACAAGATCCTGCCTTTCCTGCTTTGGTACAACGCTCAGCGGGATCTGGATGTGGCCCTGCGCGAAGTGCCCAAGGTCAAGCAGATTCTGCCCGACGATATGGCGGCACGCCAGTATTGGGTCCACTTGGCGGCGGTCGCAATGCTCGTGGCCGCGAGCCTGTGGCCCGCCGATTTCACGCGGCCCGCCGCCCTGCTGCTGGCCGTGTCGGCGCTGTGGCTGGCGGCGAACATGGCGCGCGCGCTGCTTTTCTACCGGCGCGCGCTCAAGAATATTGCCTGCGCCTTGGCGGTTCATCACGGCCAAGGGGTCGGACCCCATGCGGGGTCCGACCCCAGCTAATTCGGAACGATGGGGTCAGACCCCGTACGGGGTCTGACCCCGGCCCTGATCTCGGTTGACTGCAAGGGGGTCAGACCCCGCATGGGGTCTGACCCCGACTGACGTCGGCTAATCCTGATAGGCTCTCAGCCTGGCGGCGTTCATGATGGTGATTTCGCGGCCATTGACCTCGATGAGCCCGTGCGCGGCCAAATCGTGCAGGATGCGGGAAAAATGCTCGGGCGTCAGGTTCAGGCGCGAAGCAATGACGGTCTTGCTGGTCGATAGCCTGAACCGGTGCCCATCTTCGCATTGCTGGTCCTTCAGCAGGTAGCCGATGACACGCTGGGTGCCCGAACGCAAGGAATAGGCCTCGACATCTCCCATGAGTGAGTGCAGGCGCTGGCTCAGGCTGGCCAGCATTTTGCGGGCAAAGCCGGGCTGCCGTTCGATGCCGCTGAACACCACTTCCTTGCCGACATGCAGCAACATGGTGTCGGCGAGCGCCTGAGCGGAAACGATGTAGTCCTTTTCCATGAACATCAAGGCTTCGCCAAAGCTGTCGCCGGGACCGATGATGCGCACCACTTTTTCATCGCCGCCGGGCGATACGAACATGAGCTTGATCTGCCCGTAGACGACGGCATGCAGGCCAAGGCAGGGCTCGCCCCGGCGGAACAGCATGTCGCCGCGCGCGATCTGGACCTCGGCCGTGCCGGAAGCCAGGGTGTCGAGCTCCGGCCCGGACAGCCCCGAGAACAAAGGCAATCTTGCCAAAAAATCCTGAGTCCGTGCCTTGCCTGTCGTCATATTGCTAGAATCCTGTAACGGTATCGTTGCCACTGCCATCGTGATCAAAATCCTGTTCAACGTCGCCGGAACGCTGGCCTTGATCCTGGGCATCCTGGGGATCTTCCTGCCACTGCTGCCCACGACGCCCTTCCTGCTGCTTGCCTCGGCCTGCTACCTGCGCGGGTCCGAACGCCTGCACCGCTGGCTCCTGGGGAACCGCGTGCTGGGACAATACCTTTCAAATATCCAGACAGGCCGGGGTATCCCCATGCGCGCCAAGGTCTTTACCCTGATCTTCATGTGGGCTTCGCTGGCGTTCTCCGCCTGGTACGTTCCCTTGCCGTGGGTACGCCCGCTGCTGCTGATCCCGGGCATAGGCGTCAGCTATTACCTGCTCAGGATGAAGACCCTGCCTCGGGCTCCGAAAAAACCTAAATAAGCTTGGAATACGTCGACACCGTCGGCTGCCCCAGGTATTTGTCGAAGACCATGCCGATGGCGCGCACGAACAGCCGGCCCTTCGCCGTGATGGTGATGCCCTGATCGTCCATCTTCATCAGGCCCGCCTCCTGGAACGGCGCCAGCTTTTCCAGCTCGGCCTGGAAGTACGATTTGAAGTCGATGCCGTGCCGGCCGTTGAGATCGGAGAAATCCAGCGGCATGCTGCACATCAGCGTCATGATGACTTCGCGCCGCAGCAGATCATCGGCAGACAGGTCGTAGCCGCGCTCGATGGGCAGCTTGCCCTCGTCGAGGTACTGATAATAGGCGTTGACGCTGCGCACGGACTGACTGTAGGAACTGCCCACCTTGCCGATGGCCGACACGCCGAATCCGATCATGTCGCACTCGGCCCGGGTCGTGTAGCCCTGGAAATTGCGATGCAGGCTTTTTTCGAGCCGAGCCTTGTTCAGCTCGTCGTCCGGCTTGGCAAAGTGATCCAGGCCTATATACACATAGCCGGCGTCCAGCAGGCGTTGCGTCGACATCAGGAAGATCTGGAGGCGCTCCTCGGCGGAGGGCAGGTCTTCGGCCTTGATGAGCCGCTGGGCCTTGAACCGGCTGGGCAAATGCGCATAGTTGTACAGCGCGATGCGATCGGGCGAGATCCGGATCGTGTGATCGAGCGTGCGCCCGAAACTGGCCGGCGTCTGCTTGGGCAGGCCATAGATCAGATCCGCATTGACGGATTCGAATCCCGCTTTGCGGCTGGCTTCCACGGCCCGTTCCACCATGACCAGCGGCTGGATGCGGTTCACGGCCGCCTGGACGTCCGGATCGAAATCCTGGATGCCGAAGCTCGTGCGGTTGAAGCCCAGGCCGGCCAGCATGGAAAGCGTCGAATCGTTGACCGTGCGCGGGTCGATCTCGACCCCCAGCTCGGCATCGTCGGTAAACTCGAAATGGCGCCGTATGGAATCCATGAGCGACGTGAGTTCGTCGGCGCTGAGGAAGGTCGGCGTGCCGCCGCCCAAGTGCAACTGCACGGTCTTGCGCTCATCGCCCAGGCGGACGCCCACCATTTCCATTTCCTTGTCGAGGTACTGCAGATACTGGGCGGCCCTGCCGTGGTCCTGCGTGATGACCTTGTTGCAGGCACAGAAATAACAGAGCTGTTCGCAAAACGGCAAATGGACATACACCGACAGCGGAGGCTTGGCCGCATCGCGCGCCCGCGCGTCGAGGTAGGCGAGGTAGTCCTGCTCGGCAAAGCCCGACCGGAACCGGTCTGCGGTAGGGTACGAGGTATAGCGCGGCCCCGATTTGTCGAAGCGGCGGATCAGCTCTTCGGAAATTTCTATTTCCGGAAAAATGGGGGCCTTCTGGCCGACCTGGGGTTCATAGGCATTCATCGCCTTTCTCCGATCGTGCCGGCCCGCCCATCCATGAAGTGTGCATGGCAAGCGCGCCGGCTTGAATATCAGCAAGGGGACAGACCCCAAATGTATTAGCCAGGGGACAGACCCCGAATGTACTAGCCAGGGGACCGACCCCGAATGGGGTCTGTCCCCATCCGGTATTGTGCAAGAATGCCGGAAAATCCGTCTTGACGTAAGTCAAAAGCGCATACGGCATGAAAAACCAGAGCTTTCGCGAAGCTTAACAAAACATATCGTATTATTGAGGCTAGATTCACGCAAACCCACACGATCCCGCCCTGATGTTGCTCGTATTCATCCTTGCCCTGCCCTTCGCAGGCAGCATTATCGCTGCGCTGCTGCCGTCCAACGCGCGCAACCTCGAGGCATGGCTGGCCGGCGTCATCGCCCTGATCTGCCTGGCCCTCGTCTGCATACAGCTTCCGCAGGTATTCGACGGCCACATCGTCAAGGCCGTCGTGCCATGGATGCCCAGCTTCGGGGTTGACTTCACGCTGCGCATGGACGGCTATGCCTGGCTGTTTTCCGTCATCATCACCGCCATGGGCGCGCTCATCGTTCTTTATGCGCGCTATTACCTTTCTCCGCAAGATCCCGTCCCGCGCTTTTTCTCTTTCTTCCTGGCGTTCATGGGGTCGATGCTGGGCGTGGTGCTGTCGGGCAACCTGATCCAGCTCGTCATTTTCTGGGAACTCACCAGCCTCTCCTCCTTCATGCTCATCGCCTACTGGCATCACCGGCTCGACGCCCGGCGGGGCGCGCGCATGTCGCTCACCATCACGGGCGCGGGTGGGCTGTGCCTGCTGGCCGGGGTGCTGATGATCGGCCATGTGGTGGGCAGCTATGATCTGGACCAGGTCCTGGCGGCCGGCGACATCATCCGCACTCACCCCTGGTACACGACCATACTGGTGCTGGTGGCATTGGGGGCGCTCACGAAAAGCGCGCAATTTCCCTTTCACGTATGGCTTCCGAACGCCATGGCGGCGCCGACGCCGGTATCCGCGTACCTGCATTCGGCCACCATGGTCAAGGCCGGCGTATTCCTTCTGGCGCGTTTCTGGCCCATTCTGGCGGGCACGGAAGAGTGGACCTGGATCATAGGCGGCGCCGGGCTATGTTCGCTGGTGTTGGGCGCCTACGCGGCCACGTTCCAGATGGACATGAAGGGCGTGCTGGCGTATTCGACCATCAGCCATCTCGGGCTCATCACCCTGCTGCTGGGCATGAACAGCAAGCTGGCGCTGGTCGCCGCGCTCTTTCACATGATGAATCACGCGACCTTCAAGGCCTCTCTGTTCATGGCCGCCGGCATCGTTGACCATGAAACCGGCACGCGCGATCTCAGCCGGCTATCCGGCCTCTACCGAAGCATGCCCCTCACCGCCACGCTGGCGCTGGTCGCAGCCGCTTCCATGGCAGGCGTGCCGCTGCTCAATGGCTTCATCTCGAAGGAAATGTTCTTCGCCGAAACGGTATTCGCGACAGGCAGCTGGTTCAGCCGCGTTGGCTTGCCAACCGCCGCGGTCATCGCCAGCGCATTCAGCGTCGCCTATTCGCTGCGCTTCGTGCTGCAGGTCTTCTTCGGCCCCATCCCGCGCGACCTCCCACGCGCGCCCCACGAGCCGCCCAGGCTCATGCTGATTCCCAGCGCCATCCTGGTGCTGACCTGCCTGGTCGTCGGCATATTCCCCAGCTTCACTGTGGGCCTTTTCCTCAAGAACGCCGCGCAGGCCATCCTTGGGTCCGACCTTCCGGCTTATGACTTGCGTGTCTGGCACGGCTTCAACCTTCCCTTGCTCATGAGCTTCATCGCCCTCCTGGGCGGCATGCTGCTGCTTTGGCTGCTGCGCCATCGGCATCGTTCCCGCCCGGGCCTGGCGCCCTTCATCTATCGCTTCGACGGACGCCGGGGCTTCGAGACCATACTCGAAGGCATCGACACACTGGCCGCAGTCCTTCTGGACGTGACACGGTCCCCGCGGTTGCAGCCCCAGTTGCTGCTGATCGTCGTCGTCACCTTTATCGTGGCCATGCTGCCGTTGACGGCGGGCGGCTGGATCCGGCCCGAACTCCATACTCCGGTCAATCCCTTCTTCGCCCTCATGTGGGTCGCGGGCGCCGCATGCGCCATCGGCGCCGCCCGGCAGGCCAAGTACCACAGGCCCGCCTCGCTGCTGCTCACGGGGGGCGCCGGCCTGATCACCGCGCTTACCTTCGCCTGGCTGTCGGCGCCCGACCTGGCCCTTACGCAGCTTTCGGTAGAGGTCGTCACCATGGTGCTGATTTTGCTGGGGCTGCGCTGGCTGCCACCCCGCGTCGAAGACGACGACGAACAGCCCGCCCTGCTGAAAAGCTCGCTGCGCGCGTTCTTGCGGCGCTTTCGCGACCTCATTATCGCGGTCATCAGCGGCGCCGGCCTGACGGCCATCGCCTATGCGGTCCTGACCCGGCCGCATCCTCAAGGCATTTCGTCCTTCCTTGTCGAGCAATCGGTTCCTCTGGGCGGCGGTGCCAACGTGGTCAACGTCATTCTCGTGGACTTCCGCGGCTTCGACACGTTCGGGGAAATCACGGTGCTCGGCATCGTGGCACTGACGGTCTACGCGCTGCTGCGCCGCTTCCGTCCGCCCATAGAAAGCATGACGCTGCCCAAGGCGCGGCAACGGCTTCCGGCCGGCGGCAGGCTGCTGGACAGCTTCGCGGACCCCGATCCCAAGACTCTGGTCCCGGATGGGGTCATGAAGATTCCGGCGGTGCTGGTCCGGCTGTTGCTGCCCATGGCCGCGCTCGTCTCGCTGTATTTCCTGATACGCGGCCATAACCTTCCGGGGGGCGGTTTCGTGGGCGGCCTGATCATGGCAACGGCCATCATCCTGCAATACATGGTCGGCGGCGTCATCTGGGTCGAGGCCCGTCCGCGCATCCATCCCCAGACCTGGATATCGCTGGGCCTGCTTGCCGCCGGGACGGCGGCCATGTCGGTCTGGTGGGCCACCCGGCCCTTCCTGTCCGCGTACAGCGTCGATTTCATCCTGCCTCTCGTCGGTCACATTCATCTCTCAACCGTCTTGCTGTTCGATATCGGGGTCTACATGCTCGTCGTGGGCGCCACGGTCTTGATGCTCGTCGCCCTGGCTCACCAGTCGCTGCGCCTGTACCGCAAGCCGGCGCATGGCCAGGCCGGCGCCCTGTCCACCGACAAAGGAATCAACTAATGGAACTCGTACTCGCCATGGCCATTGGCGTGCTCGCCGGATCGGGCATCTGGCTTCTGCTTAGGCCGCGCACCTTCCAGGTCATCATGGGCCTGTCGCTTATTTCGTATGCCGTGAACCTGTTCATCTTCGGCATGGGGCGCATCAAGCTGGCCGCGCCACCCGTCATCAATACCGACTGGGCGCCCGACGCCAGCCAATATGCCGACCCGCTGCCGCAGGCGCTGGTGCTCACCGCCATCGTCATCGCCTTTGCAACGACCGCGCTGTTCCTGGTGGTGCTGCTGGCCTCGCGCGGGCTGTCCGGCACCGATCACGTCGACGGCAGGGAGACGCCACTGTGAATGAATGGTTGAAGCACTTACCCATTCTTCCTGTCGCCGTACCGCTCATGGTCGGCGCGGCCATGCTGCTGCTCAATGACTCGCATCGCCGCGCACGGCTGGTGCTGAGCTCGCTGTCCATCCTGACGCAAATCTTCCTCGCCGTCACCCTGCTGCGCATGACGGCGGGCTACGTCCCCACCGACTGGCCCGGCGGGGTCGGCGTCTACTTGCTCGGCGACTGGCCGGCGCCGTTCGGCATCGTGGCCGTCGTCGACCGCCTGTCCACCATCATGCTGTTGCTTACTGCCGTCCTCGGCGCGGCGACCTGGGTCTACGCCACCGCCCGCTGGGACCGCGCAGGGGTTCACTTCCATCCCCTTTTCCAGTTCCTGCTGATGGGGCTCAATGGCGCATTCCTGACCGGCGACCTGTTCAACCTGTTCGTGTTCTTCGAAGTGCTGCTGGCGGCCTCCTACGGCCTGATGCTCCACGGCTCGGGCCGTGCACGCGTGGCCGCCGGCCTGCACTACATCGTCGTGAATCTCGTTGCCTCCTTCCTGCTGCTGATCGCCATGGCGCTGATCTACGGCGTCACGGGCACGCTCAACATGGCCGACCTCGCGCAGCGTGCAGGCCTGCTGGCCGGCTCGGAGCGCATGCTCTTCGAGGCCGGCGCCGCCATACTCGGCGTCGCGTTCCTGACCAAGGCAGCCGCCTGGCCCCTGAACTTCTGGCTGCCCGCCGCCTATGCCAACGCGGCGCCGCCCGTGGGAGCCATATTCGCCATCATGACCAAGGTCGGCGTCTATGCCCTGCTTCGCATCGGTTCACTGCTGCTGCCCAGCGGCGCACCCGCCGCCTTCGGCGGCGAATGGATGTTCCCCCTGGGCATGGCCACGCTGATCTTCGGCACGATAGGCATGCTTGCGGCGCCCCAGGCAGAGCGGCAGGCCGGCTACTGCATCATCATGTCCTCGGGCACATTACTGGCGGCGCTCGGCATGCCGGGCGTCACCCTGACCGGCCCCGCTCTCTTCTATCTGATCGTCTCCGTGCTGTCATTGGGCGCGCTGTTCATGCTGCTCGAAATGGTCGAGCGCACCCAGGCCTTCGGCGCGGAATTGCTGGCCGTCAGCCTGGAAGCCTTCGACCTCGAAGACCCGGAGCCCTCCGACCGTTCCGACGACGTCATCGGCGTGGCCATCCCCGCCGCCATGGCTTTCCTGGGCATGTCCTTCATTGCCTGCGCACTGCTCATCGTGGGCCTGCCGCCGCTCTCGGGCTTCGTGGCCAAGTTCTCGCTGCTGTCCGCCGCCCTGCAGACCTCCGCCATCGACGCGCCTTCGCTGTCGGCCTGGTCGCTGGTAGCTGCCGTCCTGCTTTCGAGCCTGGCGGGCATCATAGCCTTGGGGCGCACCGGCATCCGCCTGTTCTGGAGCTCTGAAGACTCCATCACCCCCCGCCTGCGCGTGACCGAGGCGGTGCCGGTCGCCGGGCTGATCCTGAGCTGCGTCGCGCTCTCGTTCTGGGCCGGGCCCACCATGACCTACCTGGAACGCACTGCCAACTACCTCGACCGGCCCGCGATCTACATCGACGCCGTGCTGAGCCAGAACTCGGGCAAGCCGGTCGACACCAGGGGGGCCAGCCAATGAGCCGTCTTCTGAAGAAGCTGTCCCTGCCCGCATTGTTGCTGGCCTTGTGGCTGCTGCTGAATGACTCCCTGTCGCCCGGCAACCTGGTGCTGGGGGCGGCGCTGGCCGTGTTGCTGGCCTGGCTGGCCGCGGCATTGCGTCCGCTGCGTGCCTATCCCAAGCGCCCCTTGACCGCGCTGCGCCTGATCTGGAATGTCGCAGTGGACATCACCAAGTCCAACATCGCAGTGGCGCGCATCGTCTGGCTGGGCCGCCGCGCAAACGCCACGCCCGGCTTCATCCAGATCCCGATACGCATGCGCGATCCCCACGGCCTGGCCGCCCTGGCATGCATCATCACTTATACGCCCGGAACGGTATGGAGCGATTTCGCCGAAGCCGATGGGCAACTTACCCTGCACGTGCTCGACCTGAAGGATGAAGCAGCCTGGATCGAACTCGTACAACAGCGCTATGAACGCCCCCTGATGGAGATCTTTGAATGAACGGCCTCGTCTATTGGGCTGCCACGTTTGCCCTGGGCTGCTACGTACTGGCCCTCGCCATCGCCGCCTTGCGGCTGTTGAAAGGCCCGAACGCCTCCGACCGGGTGTTGGCCCTGGACACCATGTACATCAACGGCATGCTCATACTGCTCGTCCTGGGCCTGATGTTCGTGTCGGGCATTTATTTCGACATTGCATTGATCATCGGCATATTCGGCTTCGTCGGCTCGGTCGCCATGGCCAAGTTCCTGCTGCGCGGCGAGGTGATCGAACCATGACCGTGACCTTGCCTTTCTGGATTGCCGTTCCCGTTGCCGCGCTGCTGGTCATCAGCGGTTTCATCACGCTTACGGGCACCTTGGGCCTGCTGCGCCTGCCCAATTTCTTCAGCCGCATCCATGCCCCCACGCTGGGCAACACGCTCGGAGTGTTCTGCGTACTGGTGGCATCCATCCTGACCGCCTCCTATATCGAAGAGCGTGTCGTGGTCCATCAAATCCTGATCACGTTCTTCCTGGTCATCACCTCGCCGGTGACGGCCATGCTGCTGATGCGCGCGGCCATCAAGCGCCAGGCCAGGGCCGAGCTGAAGAAACAAGTAGAAGAAGGACGCCTGGTCGGCGGGTCCGATTCCCAGGACTCACAAAGCTGACCTCAAAAAAAATATACATTTAGTTACACTCAGGCAGTGCCACGCTTCTATACTGGACCAAAGCCTTCCTGCCAGGAAGGTGATCAACCAGAAAGGAGTACGTCAATGAGTAAAGCTCGAACAACGACACTTTCCCGTAACCTGTTTGGCATGCTCGCCGCTGCGGCATGCCTGGCAGTCACCCTGCCTGTCGCGGCCCAATCCACCACATCCGGCATGGACCCTCAGGCGCAATACCGGCTCGACAGGGAACGCTGCAACACCGGACAGACCAACCAGGACAAAGCAACATGCCTGCGCGAGGCGGGCGCCGCCTTGGAAGAGGCGCGCCGCAATCGCCTGATGCGCGGCGACGCCTCGTACACCAGCAACCAGACGGCGCGTTGCGAATCCCTGCCCGCAGCGCAGCGTGAAGACTGCCGCATCCAGATGTCCGGCCAGAATACACGGACGGAAGGCAGCGTGGCGGGTGGCGGCGTACTGCGTGAAACAACCATCACGATCCCGGCCGCACAATAGGTTTCGAGGTCGGGCGCCACGCCTGCGCCCGACCCTGCGGCCTGGCGGTCACAACTCCATTTGCATGCCCATTTCCACCACCCGGTTCGGCGGTATCCGATAGAACCGCGTGCTGCGGCTGGCATTACGCGCCATGAACGCAAAAAGCCGGCGACGCCATGCCAAGTGCAGAGGCAATTTGCGGACCACGATGATGGTCTGCCGCGACAGGAAGTAGGATACTTGCATGGGATCCAGATCGAGTTCCGGATGCTCCTGGTGGACATACTGAAGCAACAACGGCACATTGGGCTCTTCTTTGAAGCCCCATCGGCCGATCGCCTGCCAACTGGTGTTGCTCAAGCGTAGCAGATTGCAACGTTCTGAAAGCGGCACGTATGGGATATCGGCGCTTTGCACGGTAAGAAACAAAGTCTGCTCGTGCAGAACCTTATTGTGTTTGAGGTTGTGCAAAAGCGCCGGCGGCACGGTTCCCGCGATCATGCTCATGAATACGGCGGTGCCGGGGACTCGCGTCGGCGGATCCGCCTCCAACGCTTCCATGAACGACGCCAACGGAGGCTGATTGGCCGCCAGGGCTTCATGCATACGCTCCCTGCCTTGCTTCCATGTCGCCATCAGGGTGAACAGCGTGCCTCCGATCAACAGCGGAACCCAGCCGCCGTCCAGAAGTTTCAGCATATTGGACGAGAACAGGACGAGATCGATAGCCAGGAAGACAATCAGCAGAGCCGTCCATAGCCACCGCACTCCGGGGCCATGCCGGCGGGGCAGCACAGCGAACGCCAGCAGCGAAGTCATCAGCATGGTGCCCGTCACCGCGAGCCCATAGGCATGCGCCAGGTTGTCGGACGAGCCAAAAGAGACCACCAGTATCGTCACTGACACGAACAGCAAGACATTGACGCGTGGCAGGTAGACTTGGCCTTCTTCTTGTGCCGAAGTGTGCAGAATGGCCATCCGGGGCCAGAAACCCAGCTGCACCGCCTGGCGCGTCACCGAAAAGGCCCCCGAGATCACCGACTGCGAAGCAATGATGGTAGCCACGGTGGCCAGAGCCACCAGCGGCGCCAGTGCCCAGGCCGGCGCCATGAGGAAGAAAGGATTGACCATTGCCTCGGGCTGAGAGAGAATCAGTGCACCCTGTCCGAAATAGCATAAGAGCAAGGCAGGCAGCACGATGCCGAACCATGCGCGGCGCACGGCGGAGCGGCCGAAGTGGCCCATGTCGGCGTACAGCGATTCCGCCCCCGTCACCGCCAGCACCAGGGCACCCAGCAGCACGTATGCCGTCCAGGGCGCCTTGGCGATGAAGCCTATCGCCCAGGCGGGATTCACCGCTTGCAGTATCTGGGGCGCCTGAGCAATATGCCAGGCGCCCAGGCCGCCCATCACGCTGAACCAGACCAGCATCACCGGTCCGAACAGGCGCCCCATGGCACCGGTTCCCCGCGACTGGATCAGGAACAACAGTGCCAGGACTGCGACGGAAATCGGCACGATCCAGGCATCGAGCGTATGCGAGACCAGCCGTATGCCTTCGATGGCGGACAGCACCGAAATGGCGGGGGTGATCACGCTATCCCCATAGAACAGACAGGCGCCGATCAAGCCCAGCACGATGAAAAACCAGCGCTTGCGTCCGCTGACACCCCGCAGGGCCAGTTCGAGCAGCGCCAGCGTTCCCCCTTCGCCCCGGTTGTCCGCGCAAACGATGATAATGACGTATTTCAGGGATACGACGATCATCAGCAGCCAGAAGAGCAAGGACAGCAGGCCTAGAATGTCCGCCGTACCGGGCTGCTCGAGAAAAGACAGCGATGCCTTGATGGCGTATAGAGGGCTGGTCCCGATGTCGCCGTATACCACGCCCAGGGCGCCCAGCAGCAGGGTCCTGGAAAACGTAGTCACGGCCGGTTCCCGTCGATGTTCAGATGTCATGTTTCTGTGAGTGAGGGGTCAGACCCCGTACGGGGTCTGACCCCATTCATTGTTGAGTCGGGGTCAGACCACGTTTAGACCTAGGGTCAGACCCCGCATGGGGTCTGACCCTCCTTGGGGTCTGACCCTCCCTTTTCATTCCTGCCTGCTCAGCCGGGCGCCTATCCGCGGCCCGGGAAAAACCACCGTAATGCGTGTCCCCGGGAACTCGGGCCGGCTTGCCAGGCTCCACCAGGCGCCATGAGCCAGGGCGATCTCCCGTACAATCGCCAGGCCCAGGCCGGACCCCGCCGCGCCGGCGTTGGGCGAACGGTAAAATGCTTCGAAAACGCGCTCGGCATCCACAGGCGAAATGCCCGGCCCATCGTCCTCTACGGACAGCGTCGGGGGATTCGCGCCGACCCGCAAGGTGATCGAGGACGCGCCGAGACCATAGCGCAATGCGTTGTCGATCAGGTTGCTGAGCAGCTCTTCCAGCAAAAGGGGATCGGCATCGATCCAGACCGGGAGGTCCGGCGCCTGCAGCTGAAGTTCCACATTCTTGGCGCGGGCGGCGGGAATCCATTCCGCGCCGCTGCCCTGCACCCATTCGCACAAATCCAGTCGCAAGAAGCTGTCCTGCGGCCTGGTGGACGAGTCGGCCTTGGCCAGCACCAACAGCTGCTGGCCAAGGCGTATCATGCGATCGGTCACCGACTTGATGCGCTCGGCGCGCTCGCGCACGTCTTCGGGCAGGCCGCTGCGCGACAGCATCAGTTCGGACTCCAGCTTGAGGCCTGTCAGGGGCGTGCGAAGCTGATGCGCGGCATGGCCGACGAAGCGTCTTTGAGCCTGCATGGAATCATCCAGCCGAAGAAGCAAATCATTGAAATGCGCCACCAACGGGGCGACCTCGGTAGGCAGGCCCGCCGAATCCAGGGGCTGCAGGTCATCAACCGAGCGCTGGCTTATTTCCTGGGACAAATGGTTGATGGACGCCAGGCCCGAGCGCACGCCGGACACCAGCATCCAGGCGAATATCGACACCAACAGTGCCTGGCTGACCACCATCATCCAGAAGATGTCGCGCAGCAGCCAGGCTTCCAGCGTCATCTTGCGTGTCATCAGCCAGGTGATGCTGATGTCCAGAAGGATGAGCACGAATACGGCCGGGAACAGCCTCAGGACCAGATGGCGCGCCAGGGAGCCGCGCGGCATCATCGTCTTATGGAGTCTGGACAGCACTTTCTACATCGAGCAGATAGCCAAAGCCACGTACCGTCTGGATACCCGCGCCCGTGCCTTCGAGCCGTTTGCGCAGCCGGTATACATAGACTTCGACTGCATTCTCGCTGAAGTCGGCGTCCCAGGCCGACAAGGAATTGACGATCTGGCGCTTGGTCACCACGCGTCCCGCACGGAGCATCAGCATTTCCAGAACCGACAGCTCGCGCACGGAAAGTGCAAGGCGATCGCCGTTGACGCGCACCTCGCGCCCCACGGTATCGAGCTGCAGCGGCCCCGCTTCGATGAGAGGCTGCTTCTGCCCGCTGCGGCGCCGCCCGAAGGCACGCACTCGCGCCGCGAGCTCGGCCAGTTCGAAAGGTTTGGTGACGTAGTCGTCGGCGCCGGCGTCCAGCCCCGCGACGCGGTCTTCGACCCCGTCGCGCGCGGTAAGGATAAGGACGGGAAGCTGTTCGTGATTGGCTCGCAGGTCGTGAAGGATGTCGAGCCCGCTCTTGCCCGGCAGGTTCAGGTCGAGCAGCAAGAGATCATAGCTTTGCCCTGCGATGGCGCTGAGCGCCGTTTCGCCGTCGGCCAGCCAATCGACCGCATAGCCCTGCTGGACCAGGAATTCCTGTAGGGCGTGACCCAATGTGGTGTCGTCTTCGATTACTAGAACTCGCATGGAACGATTCTATATCGAAGCACGCGCGAATGGTTCCCGCCCCGCCGGAGGTGTTACAACCCTGACGGATTGCTGTCTTGCGTGACAGTGCCTTGCGCCGCGCCTGGCGCATCGTTCTGCGTCGCCGGCGGCGCCGCGGTCGCACCCGGCCGCGTGATGAATCCGATGCGTTTGAGTCCGCCCGATTTCGCGCTGCCCATGACCTGCGCCAGCGTTTCGTAGCGAGTATTCAGGTCGGCGCGGATCCGCAATTCGGGTTGAGGATCCTGGACCGACTCAGCGGCGAAGCGCTCTTTGAGCTCATCCAGGCTTACGGCGGTTTCATTCCAGAACAAGACGCCATCCGCGTTGATCGCCAGATCGATGATGCGGGGTTCCTGCTCGACCGGCTGCGCTGTTGCCTGGGGCACGTTGATCTTGATGGAGTGGCTGAGCAAAGGCGCGGTGATGATGAAAATCACCAGCAGGACCAGCATCACGTCGATCAAGGGCACCATGTTGATCTCGGAGACCGTGCTGCCGGCGCCCTTGCTGTTGTCGAAACTGCCGAAAGCCATGATTTATTCGTCCTTCGTGCTTGCAATCTTCACGCGCCGCACCCTGCCCGATGACTCAAAGGCTTGCTGGCCGGTCGACAGGAAGGTAAACAGGTCGTGCGCAAAGGCATCGAGACGCGCCAGATAGACGCGATTGCTGCGCACGAATCCGTTGTAGGCCAATACTGCGGGAATCGCGACCGCCAGGCCCAGGCCGGTCATGATGAGCGCTTCACCGACGGGGCCCGCAATGCGATTCACCGTGACGCCGTCGGACAAGCCGATGCCCACCAAGGCATGATAAACCCCCCATACCGTTCCGAACAAGCCGACGAACGGCGCCGTGGAGCCGATGGAGGCAAGGACCGTCAACCCGTTCTCCAGCTTGGCGGTTTCCTCGTCGATGACCTTGCGTATGGTGCGCGTGACGAAAGCGCCCGTCGACCCTTTCTCTTCGAGCTTCATCGCGCCGTATCTCGTGTGATGGTTCTGCGCGTGAATCGCATGGCTGGCCAGGTGAGCAAAAGGCTCGGACGCGCCGTGCGTGGTGATCTCGTTCTCGACCTGCTCCAGCGAGCTGGCGGCCCAGAACTCGCGCAAAAAGTTATTGGAGCGCCGGCGGATGCGCATATTGGTGAACGATTTCACGAAGATCAGATACCAGCTCGTCAGGGACATGATCACCAGTATGCCGAACAGCGTCTTGCCGACGATGTCGCTCTGCGAAATGAAGTGCAGCATGCCCCCCGCCTCGGCAACTTGCTGCGCCGTCATCCCGGCCGGCGGAATCGCGCTCGCCACGGCGGGCGCATCGGCCGGGGCAAGCGCCCCGGCTTCGCCCAGTTGCGCCAGCACGTGTATAGCGCTATCTAGTAAGTCGAACATTCATTGTGTCCTATAAAACAAAATCAAACGGTATGTCAGCCATGGCCTGATAAGCGATGCCATTTTCGGTATAGGGCTTGAAGCGGGCCGTGCGGGCGGCCTTGACTGCGGCTTCGTCCAGGCGCTCGTGTCCGGACGATGAACGAACACTGGCCTGCAGCACCGTTCCTTGCGGCGAAATCAGCACACGTACCACCACCCTGCCCTGCTCCCCGCGGCGTTCGGATGCGCGCGGATATACCGGCATGGGCCGCTTGCCCAGGTAATCCACCTTCCCGATCATGCGCGGACGGTCGGGATCCACCGGCCTTGCGGGGGCTTGCGGCATCGCGGGCGCGGCGGACTTGCCCACCGGCGCAGCGGCTTCCACCTTGGGTGCAGGCTTTGGTGCCGGCTTGGGAGCGGGCTTCGGCTTGGGCGGAGGCACCGGTTTCGGCTTCGGCTTTGGAGGCGGCTCGGGCGTGATCGCCTCGGGCTCGGGCTCTTCGATGACGGGCTCTGGCTCCGGCTCGGGCTCGATGACGGGTTCGGGCTCGGGCTCGACCACCGGGTCTGGTTCCGGGATAGGTTCGGGAATGGGTTCGGGCTCTGGAATGGGCTCCGGTTCCGGTTCTGGCTCGGGTTCCGGCTCTGGAATGGGCTCAGGTTCGGGAACCGGTTCAACGACGGGCTCCGGTTCGGGCGGTGCCGCCACCGCTACCTCTTCGGTTTCCGGCTCGGGATTTTCCGCCGCATCGACGACGTCATCGGCAATTTCCACGAAACGCACTTCCACTGTTTCGGGCATTTCTATTTCGGGCTTGACAGGCGGTGCCGACAAAATAGCGCCGAGTACGGCAAGGTGCAAACCCAAAGCCGTTGCTCCCCCCGCGACTCGGACAAGGGCGGGGCGATTGACAAACTGGACACGAGAACGCGGCATGAATCAGGCCAAAGATAAAGTTGCACAGCTGCACAGCGTTAGTATCGTGCACAAAAGGCTGATGCTCCAAACAAGTTAAGCATATTAACAGTAATGCGAACGATTCGCAATAATATGGGTATAGGGTGTGGGTATAGCGCTTGCTTTCCTGCTACGACCAACCGGTCTTGCACTCAGGAGACTGACATGAAAAGAATGCTATCGTCGACAGCATGCTGCCTTTCCTTGCTGCTTGTGTCCTATGCTTGGGCGCAGCCACAAAACAATGCCAAAACCGGAGCCGGAACCGACGCCCATCCCAATAGAGGTGCGCAAGCCGCGCCGCAGGACAGTCGCCGCGACAGGCGTTCGCCGGAGCATCCCGGAAGATCCAGTGCTCTACCCGAAAGCGATGTATGCGCCGGACCGGGTGCACAAAACAACCCTCGCTGCGCGGACTCGCAACTCCGGAACAACCCCGGTGGCCGCTCCACGCCGCCCGGCTCGAACTACGCCCCCGGAGAACTTCCTGACCCGGGTAAAATCCGGAAACGGCAACAGCCGTCTTGAATGCCCTCCGCGCGCGAAATCATGCACCCGGTGGCGCAGATTATTTCTTTTTCAGAATATTGATGGTCCCGTCCGCTTCGAGAATCACGCACTCCATCTCCTCGTAGGTGACATCCATTTTATGGAACGCATTATCGAGTTCGTTCCGGCTGATGCGATGCGCCTTCAGCACCTTATCGAAGATCTTGCCGTTGCGGCCCAGCAGGACCTCCTCGCCTTCCAGTATGGTTTCGATACGTTTGCTGCGCGACGTTCCCAAAGCAATCAACATATTCAAGGCAACCAGCGTGGCCGCCACTATCAGCCCGCCCTGCACCGAATCATCGCCGCCATTCAAGGCGTTCGAAACCGCCTCGCTCAGAAGCATGACGACCAGCAAGTCGAAAGGCGTGAACTGGCCAACCGTGCGCTTGCCCGACACCCTCACCATGGCCAGCATCACCAAATACACCATGGCGCCACGCAGTATCAGCTCCCACCAGGCGAGACTCATATCGAACATGGAAGGCCTCTCATTCCTTGCAAACGCAGGTATATGGGCAAGAAGCGTGCCGGTGGCGGTGCGGGGTCAGACCCCATTCGGGGTCTGACCCCTGGGATGAACCGCGCCGAAGAAGGATTGAGGGGTCAGACCCCGTACGGGGTCTGACCCCAATAAAAAAGGCACCTAGATTACTCTAGATGCCTGATTATTCGTATTCGTTGCAAGTTGGTGGTGGGTGCTGACGGGTTCGAACCGCCGACCTACGCCTTGTAAGGGCGCCGCTCTACCAGCTGAGCTAAGCACCCGTTGCCGTGCAGTCCCGGAACAACGCTCCTGGAACAAACAACGCTTGGGGCCACTTTTGCTGCTACGAATCAAGACAAAAATTATATCTTAACCCGCGCGGCTTGGCAACTTGCCGAACATGTCCCGTTAGTTGACGGCGTCTTTCAGCGCCTTGCCGGGACGGAACTTGGGCACGCGCGCCTTCTTGATCTTGATGGCTTCGCCGGTGCGCGGGTTGCGTCCTGTGCGGGCTGCGCGCTCGGAAACTGCAAATGTACCAAAGCCTACGAGCGTTACGGTGCCCTTCTTTTTTAATGTCGTCTTGACAGCACCGATGAAAGCCTCGAGTGCACGGCCAGCATCAGCCTTGGACAAATCGGCTTTAGTGGAAATATGTTCGATAAGCTCGGTTTTGTTCATTAAGGATTACCCCTAAAAATTATTGTAGTCGAGCCACCTGAAGAGGAGGCTCGACATTTGATGGAAATATACTAAGCAGGCGCGGCGCTGCCCGTACTACCCGCCATAGACAAAGCGGGCGCAACCGGGTGGCATTACAGCCCGCAAGCTCACTCGGCTGGCTACCGCGTATTAAGCCTTTGAACGAAATGCCTGTCAAGAGAAAAAACGGCTGAAAACCCGCACGGTTGTTGGCTGTTGTGTTTTTATACCGCAAGAATGGTCAATTTTGTAAACTTTGCCGCGGAAGCTGCTCCAAGCGCGTGTTTTGTGATACCTGCCAGTAGCCCGAAGCTTGCCGCCTACGCCAATGCCTGCTCGAAGTCACCGATCAGATCGCCGATATCCTCTATGCCAATGGAGACACGCAGAAAATTATCGGAAATCCCCATTTGCGCTCGGCGTTCCGGACCCATTTCATAGTAAATGGTATGCGCCATCGGCAGTACCAGCGTGCGGTTGTCGCCCAGATGGGTGGCCAGCGCCAATACCCTCAACCGATTCAGGAAATCGAACACATCGATGTCCGGCACCAGCTCGATGCCCATCAGCCCCCCGAACCGGCCTCCAAACAGCGTCTTGGCCCGCTCATGCTGGCCATGTGCCGGCAGGCCCGGATAATGGACCTTGCAGACTTTGGGATGGCGGCTCAGCGCCTGCGCAAGCTCCAGGGCGTTGGAGCAGATCTTGTCCATGCGCATCGCAAGCGTTTCCGCCCCTACCGCCAGCCTGTGCGCCGCTTCCGCCGACAAGGTGCCGCCCATGTCTCGCAAGCCTTTCTTCTTGATCTGGGTAAGCCCCCAGGACACGGGATTCCCTTTCCGGTATGGTTCAGCGATGTTTGCGTATTCGCTCCAGTCATAAAGACCCGTGTTCGTCACCGCGCCGCCCAGGGCGTTTCCATGCCCGCCGATATGCTTGGACAAAGAATTCACGACCAGCGACGCGCCAACCGCCCTGCCCTGGCACAGCAAGGGTGACGTCAAGGTATTGTCGACCACATACACCAGCTTGTTCCTTTGGCAGTAATCACCTATGGCAACCAGATCGGCCACCTGCGTGCCGGGGTTGGCGAGCGTCTCGGTGAAGACCATTTTGGTTTCAGGGCGGGTTGCAGCCTCGATGTTGCGCGCGTCCGTGGCGTCGACCAGAGTCACCTGCACACCCAAATCGCTCAGTGTGCCGAGCAGGCTGTTGGTGTTGCCGAATATATGCTGACTGCTGACCAGGTGGTCTCCCGCCTTGAGCAGTGTCAGGAAGGTGGCGGCCAGGGCGGCCATGCCGGTGGCGAAGCTGACGGTGCCTGTGCCGCCTTCCATGACCGTGATCTTGTCCTCCAGAGCGGCCGTGGTGGGCGTGCCTTGGCGCGCGTAGGTAAAGCCCGCCTTTCCCTGGAACACCGCCGCCAGCTCGCGTGAATCGGCAAACGCGTATTCTGAAGAAGGATGCATGGGCTTGTGGATCGCCCCGTGCTCGACCGATGCGCGCCGGTCGGAATGGACGATGGTTGTGGTGAATCCGTTTTTGGCCATGATGACGATCAGACTGTGATTGAATTGAATGTGGACGCCGCGGGCGAATCGGCCGCGGAACAAATGGATGGCATGCCAAACGCCATGGTTTCAGGCCGTTCGACGCTGGCGCACGGACTCGTAAAGGCAGACGGCGCTGGCTACGCTGACGTTCAGGCTCTCGACAGACCCCTGCATGGGAATATTGACGAGTTCATCGCAGGTTTCGCGCGTCAGGCGGCGCATGCCCTCGCCCTCTGCCCCCATCACCCAGGCCATTGCCCTGCGGGCATCCACCTGGTGCATGCCGGCCTGGGCCTGGTCATCGGTGCCGACCAGCCAGACATCTCGTTCCTTCAGCCGCCGCATGGTGCGCGCAAGATTCGTCACCATGATGTAGGGCACGGTATCGGCAGCACCGCAAGCGACCCGCTGAACCGTCGTATTCAAGCCTACAGCGCGGTCCCGTGGCGCGATCACCGCATGCACGCCGGCGGCGTCCGCAGTCCGCAGGCATGCCCCCAGATTATGCGGATCGGTCACGCCATCGAGTATCAGCAACAAGGCCGGCTCGCTGCGATCTTCGAGCAAGTCCAGCACTTCGTCGACATCGATCGCCAGCGCATGAGCCAGGGCCAGCGCAACCACGCCTTGGTGGCGCGTGCCGTTTGCCAGGCCGTCCAGCCTGTCCGCCGGCACCGGGCGGACGCGCACGTTGGCCGCCTGCGCTTGTTCGATGAAGGACTGCATGCGCTTGTCGCGGCGAGATGCCTCGACGTAGAGTTCTTTGATCGATTCCGGCGCGTGACGTAAGCGGGCCGTTACCGCGTGAAAGCCGGCCAGGACCTGATGAGACGACATGGTGTTCCTTGGAGTGTGTATCGCCTGATTTTAATCCCGCCCGCAAAGGCGCGCCGCGACATGGCGGCACGCCACGCGGTTTCAGCGCCGGCTGCGGCCCGTTTTGCGGGGCGCTTCGGCACTGGCGCCGCGCTTGGCGGCCGCCCGGCGCTGCCTGGAAGTCGTGCCCTTGAGCGCTGCAGGCTTGGTCGGGGCCGCCCGTTTCACCTTGCTGCGCCCTTCCGTGGCGGGCGATTCCGAGGCGGCCTTCAGGGCCTTGAAACCGGTGCCCTTCACCAGCCTGAATTCGATGCGCCGGGCTTCGAGGTCCACCCGCGCCACCTGCACCTGCACCTGATCGGTAAGGCGAAAGCGGATCCCGGTGCGCTCGCCGCGCAGCTCGTTCATCGACTCGTTGTACTGGAAATAATCGGAACCGAGTTCGGAGACGTGCACCATGCCTTCAACGAAGAGCGTCTCGAGCGTGATGAAGATGCCGAAGCTGGCGATACCCGTGACCCGCCCGCTGAAGACTTCACCGACATGCTCCTTCACGAACCAGCACTTGAGCCAGGCTTCGACATCGCGTGAGGCGTCGTCGGCCCGGCGTTCGCGTGCGGACAGCAACAGGCCGAGTTTTTCCCAGATGGCGTGTTCGCGCTCGCCCTTGGGCAAGGCGTCCAGACTGGATACGTCGTCGACTTCCGGGACATAGCGCTGGCCTTTCAAGACACCCTTGATGACACGGTGTGTGAGCAGGTCGGGATAACGCCGTATGGGCGACGTGAAATGTGCGTAATGCTCGTACGACAAGCCGAAGTGGCCGGTCTGCTCGGGGCTGTAGATGGCCTGCTGCAAAGACCGCAGGCACATGGTCTGGATGATTTCGAAGTCGGGCCGGTTGCGCGCCTCTTTGAGCAGCCGGGCGTAATCCTGGGTACCGGGATCGTCGCCGCCGTCCAGCGTGAGGCCCAGATTGCGCAGATATTCGCGCAAGGACTGCAGCTTTTCGGGTGTGGGGCCTTCGTGCACGCGATACAGGCCGTGCCGCTTGTTGCGCTTCATGAACTCGGCCGCGCAAGTGTTGGCGGCCAGCATGCACTCTTCGATCAGCTTATGCGCGTCGTTGCGGGTATAGGCTTCGATGCGTTCGATCTTGCCCAGCGGATTGCACACGATGCGGGTCTCGACCGTGTCGAAATCGATGGCACCGCGCTTTTGCCGGGCGCTTGCGAACAGCTGGTACAGCTCGTACAGATGCTGTACATGGGGCAGGACCTCGTGCATGGACTGCGCGGCCGGGCCGGTAGGCTGCTGCAAGGCCGCCCAGACATCGGTGTAGGTGGTGCGCGCATGCGAATGGATGACCGCGTCGTAGAACTGATAGGCCGTGATGCTGCCCGCTTTCGTCCCGCTGGCCGCGATGACCATGTCGCACACCAGGACGAGCCGGTCGACCTGCGGATTCAGCGAACAAATGCCGTTGGACAAGGATTCCGGCAGCATGGGAATAACGCGGCGCGGAAAATACACACTGGTGCCGCGCTCGAGGGCATCGCCGTCCAGACCATCGTGTGGCTTCACGTAATGCGTGACATCGGCAATGGCAACCAGCAGCCGCCATCCCGGACGGCGCCGTTTTTCGGTTCCGAGATCGACCGGCATGCAGAACACGGCATCGTCGAAATCCCGGGCGTCTTCGCCGTCTATCGTAATGAAGGGCACGTCGCGAAGATCGATGCGCCCACGGATGTCGGCGGGCCTGACCATGGCGGGCACCTCCGCCGCCTGCTTGAGCGCGGCGTCGGAAAAAATGTGCGGTACATCGAACTTGCGCACCGCGATCTCGATCTCCATTCCGGGGTCGTCGATCTCGCCCAGGACTTCGACCACCCTGCCCAAGGGCTGGGTGTGGCGGGTGGGCTGCTGCACGATCTCGACCGTGACGACCTGGCCGTGCTCGGCCTCGCCCGTGTCGGAGGCGGGAATGAGGATATCGTGCTTGATGCGCTGGTCTTCGGGCACGACGATAAAAGCGCCGCGCTCTTTCAGAAAGCGCCCCACCAGCTTGTTGGTGCGCCGCTCCACCACTTCGACGATCGCGCCTTCGGGCTTGCCGCGGTATTCGCCGGCCGGCTTGGCCAATACCCGGTCGCCATGCAGAACCTTCAGCATTTCGCGCGGCGACAGGAAAAGATCGGGACCGCCGTCGTCGCGCAACAGGAAACCGAACCCATCCCGGTGCCCCTGGACCTTGCCGGCGATGAAATCAAGCTGGTTGTTCAGCAGGATGCGGCCCTGGGGGTTGAAAAGAATCTGGTTGTCGCGCTCCATGGCCTTGAGACGGCGCTCGAAACCGATGGACAGCGGAAAGGTAGCACCGACGGCTCCGGCGAGCGCTTTGGGCGCTATGGGTTTTTCAGCGCTACGGAGATACTGCAAAATGACTTCACGACTGGGGACGTCCGGGTCGAAATCAGGCGGGGGATCCTGCAGGCCCGCCACGATTTCCTTGTTGTTGCGGTCGTTCTTAGATTTGCGTGTCAAAGGTGGTTTCCATTTCATCAAAAAGCGCGCTATACTTCGTGCCTTCAAAGTGTAGCGCGAGGTACCGGCAGTATCTGCTGCAAGTCGATAGCATACACTTTATGCCCAGGTGGCGGAATTGGTAGACGCGCATGGTTCAGGTCCATGTGCCGCAAGGTGTGGAGGTTCGAGTCCTCTCCTGGGCACCACCGCTAAATACAGAGACCCAGCTAAGCGCATGTTTAGCTGGGTTTTTTTGGGGCTAGCCTTTGGGGTCAGACCCCCTACGGGGTCTGACCCCCACCGCCCTGGGATCCGCCCCCAAGGGTCTGACCCCCACCGCCCTAGATCAACCTGGAAACGCCATCCGTTTCGGGCAAGTTTTTTACATCGTGCGCAATTTCCTCCCAAACGAGTTGGGCAGCCGGCGACATGGACCGTTGCGGACGCTTGAACATTTGTATAACCCGCTCGATTGCCGGTTTGGCCAGCAATCGCGACTCGATGCCGGACATATTCAGGAACCGCGTCGACAGGCTGGTCAAGATGGAGATACCCAACCCATTCTGAATGGCGCCACACAATAACGACGTATTGGACACCCGAAGCAAAGGCTCGCGCACATTCATTGGAAACGCGTCCGTCGCGGACAAGACGCGGCCGATCAGGGTATCGGGGGTAAGACCGATATAGGGATGGCCAGCGAGATCCGAAATATGCACGCTCTTTAGCGAGGCATGCAGCAAGGAGTGGCCGACCGGAGCCATGAGAACATAACGGTCTCTTATCAAAGGCGTGCAACGCAAACTGGCGACGTCGTCTCCGCACAATACCAACTGGCGTGCAGCCTGGGTATCCGCAGATTCGTCGCGGTCATTGGTGTCTCGATGGGAGGATTTGCCGCTTGGCAATGGGGCATACAATACCCTGGCGCAATGAGCGGTCTTGGCATCGCACTGTCTTCGCTCAGCGGCCGCCACGTCGTGCCCCAAGGCCCAAACAGCAGCTTGAGCAAGCTTCTTGACGATCCTCACTGGAACAACGGCTGGGTCTACGACGACGATAAAATTTTGCCTGCGCTGCGGCTGCTTCGTATCGAAACACTGACGGCATACAACGCCACGTCTGGCATACAGGAATCCGCCGCACGCTGGGCCACCGAATTCGATCCCAACACACTGATCGTCCTGGCCCATGCCATGAGAAATTTTGACGCAACGCCTCAGTTGGGACGCCTGGCTGCAAAAGTCTCTTTCATGCTCGCAAGCAGTGATCGAATCTTTCCCTCGAAAAACGCTGCCGAGTCTTGAACAAGCTGACGCAGCACTCGGTACCTTATCAATATTTTGAACTGGAAACCGAATACGGGCACCAGTCGAGCGGCAAGGAATGGTACAAGTGGGAAAAGGCATTGGCACAGTTTTTGGCACGTCTCGATCAAACAATTTAGTTCTTACGGAGCCCTCATGAACGCCCCCAGCCCCACCCCCACCTCTCTGCGCAGTCTCGTTTCCGGCGAAGAATGGGAAATGCGATGCAATTTGGCTGCGCTGTATCGTCTGGTAGCGCTGTTCGGATGGGATGACCTGATCTTCACTCACATCACGGCCAAAGTCCCCGGAACGGAGGACCATTTCCTGATCAATCCATACGGATTCATGTTTGAGGAGATCACTGCATCCAGCCTCGTAAAGGTCGACCTGCAGGGCCGTAAGGTCATGGAGTCCGAGTACGATATCAATCCCGCGGGCTTCATCATCCACAGTTGCATCCATGCCGCTCGCAAAGACGCCACATGCGTGCTGCATACGCACTCCATCAATGGAGTCGCCGTATCTGCTCAAGAATGCGGGCTGTTGCCGCTATCGCAATTCGCCTTCATTGTCTTGCCGTCTCTCAGCTACCATGACTATGAAGGATTGGCGCTGAACCCGGAAGAACAGCCTCGCCTGGTACGCGACCTGGGCGACAGCAGCTACCTGATATTGCGCAATCACGGCTTGCTGACCATAGGCGCCAGCCCCGCCGAAGCCTTTCAGGCAATGCACCGCCTCGAAGCTGCCTGCATGGTGCAAGTCAGAGCGCAGGCCGGTGGCACGCTTACCCATATTCCTCAGGAAATTCTTGAACGCGCCCAAGTAGAGTCCAAAGCCGATCGCGCCAGGAAAGCATCCTTGGCCTGGCCGGGCCTCTTGCGCCGCTTGAGTCGTCGCAATCCGGGCCATGACGCATAACCGCCAATTTGACGCCAAGGAATTTTTCATCATATAATCCGTTTCCTCTTCAAAGAAGAGACAGCGACAAAACAGTGCCCAGGTGGCGGAATTGGTAGACGCGCATGGTTCAGGTCCATGTGCCGCAAGGTGTGGAGGTTCGAGTCCTCTCCTGGGCACCACCGCTAAATACAGAGAACCCAGCTAAGCGCATGTTTAGCTGGGTTTTTTGTTGGGGCATGCCTTTGGGGTCAGACCCCATACGGGGTCTGACCCCGTATGGGGTGACCCCCTTGAATCAAACCGACCCCATCGCCACCACCTGCCCACTTGGCAGCACAGCGCGGGCGCGGCCCAGGCTCTTGGCCTGATACATCCGCTCATCGGCCAGCCTCACGAGCTCCACCCAGTCCGCGCATTGATCGACACCGCGTTCTGCGATGCCGATCGATGTTTCCAGCGGTTTGCCATCGATCCGAAGTCCCAAGCCATTGACGCGTATTTTTTCCAGCAGTGCCGGCAGGGCCTTCATGGACATGCCGGGCAAGGCCGCGACGAATTCCTCGCCACCCCATCGAATCAGCACGTCATCTTGCCGCAGGCTTTGACGCAGTCCTTTCGCGAATGCAATGAGCGCCTGGTCGCCGGCATCGTGGCCGAATGAATCATTGATCTGCTTGAAATGGTCGATGTCCAGAAACATGATGGACAGCGGCCGGTCGTGAGTACGCGCCTGCCTCATGGAACGCTCGATGGCCTCGATCCCGGCACGGCGCGTTTGCGCGCCCGTCAAAGGATCCGTGCTGGCGTGATGCACAAGGCTTTCCATATAGTGCGATTGGCTCATCCCTGAAATCATGGCAACGCCGATCATCATGAACATGAACCAGTAGACCGGTCCATGCTGAACCAGAGACAGGCCGCCGCCCGCGTCCATCAGGCCCCAGGAAGCAATGCCGAGCACGGGAATCGAATACAGGAATATCTCCAGGGCGGACAAAGGAAAAATGGCCAACCCGGCCAGCACGATGGTGGGCATGAGCCCGTACAGCTGGACCACCAGAGATTGTGTATGCGAAAGATCCAGCCCGCCGGTGATATGCAGCGCGGCAAGATAGAAGACCGTGGGTATGAGCAGCATGGACAGCAGGCGCACGATGGACCAGGCGTAGCCCTGCGCTTGGCCGCGCTCGCCCGGCCAAGCCAGCACCGCGAAACCGGCACCTGCCACGAGACGCAAGGCGGTCAGCAACAGGCCCGTTTTCCAGTCGAAGAGCACCAGATCGATGATGGCGCAGGCCGGCACCAGGATGGCAAAGATCAGGCTCAGGAATTGAACCCGCGCCGTGATGACCAGCGCAGCTTGACGGCGAACCGACGCGCTGCGGCCAAACGGTGTCGCCAGCCTGACCAATTGATGCGAAGACGGCCGCGTGGGCGCGACAATGTCATGCAGTATGTGTTCCCAACAACGCTTCAAGAATGCCATGCCTATGAGGTCCTGGATTGGTTGTCACACTGGCGCCGCCGCCCCCCCGGCCACAGCGCCAAACCGAAAGCGCCCATTCTAATCAAATCCACCACGGCGTCCTGTTACTATGCGCGCAGTTGTTGCCCCCAATCAAACTATCGATTCGCCTCATGTCCCACCCGCAACAGGAAAGCTCGCGTCTTCCAACCTTGAGCCGCCAGGAGCTTGCCCTGATCGCCGTCACCATGGTTTGGGGCGGCACCTTTCTCGCAGTGCAGATCGCCTTGACCGCCAGCGGCCCCCTATTTTTTGTGGCCCTGCGTTTCGCCACAGCCGCCCTGCTGGCAGCCCTGATTTCGTTCAAAGTCCTGCGCGTACTGACACTGCGCGAACTTTGGGCAGGCGCCTCCATCGGCGTATGCATCTTCTTCGGCTATGCCTTGCAGACCTACGGCCTGCAGACCATCAGCAGCAGTAAATCAGCATTCATCACCGCCATGTACGTCCCCATGGTGCCCTTGCTCCAGTGGTGCGTGCTGAAGCGCCCGCCCAGCCTCATGAGCTGGATCGGCGTCACGCTGGCCTTCGTCGGCCTGGTGCTGCTGACCGGCCCGGACGCCGGCACGCTGGAACTGGGCAAAGGAGAACTCCTGACACTCATCGGCGCCTTGTCCATCGCCGTCGAGATCATTCTCATCAGTCGATTCGCAGGCACCGTGGACAGCCGCCGCGTGACCGTGGTCCAGCTGGCCTGCACCTCGCTGCTTGCGCTGCTGGGCATGCCCATGACGGGCGAGCCTATCCCGTCATTCTCATGGCTGCTTGTCGGCATCGCCACGGCGATGGGACTGGCAAGCGCGCTGATCCAGCTCACGATGAATTGGGCGCAGAAATCCGTTTCGCCCACGCGCGCCACCGTCATCTATGCCGGCGAGCCCGTATGGGCCGGCATCATCGGCCGCATCGCGGGCGAGCGCCTTCCCGGACTTGCCCTGCTGGGCGGAGCCCTGATCGTGGCAGGCGTCATCGTCAGCGAACTGAAGTTCCGCGTGAGAAGAGGCCGACGGGCAAAGGACTGAAACTCGGCGCCGCGAGATATAGTAGACGGGTCGCACGGCAATATTCAGAAACAAGGAGCATCCAAGCATGGAACGCTATTTGACCCGCCACACTGCCTTTTACCTCGCCATAGCGGGAACCGTCATCTTCCTGCTGATGGGCATGATGAAAAGCAGTACATGGCTGCCGGCCTCGGCCGTTTGCGCCGCGCTGGTCCTGGTGGGCATCTATGATTTGAAACAGACCCGGCACGCCATCCGCCGCAACTATCCCATCATCGGTAACCTGCGCTATTTCTTCGAGTTCATCCGACCCGAGATGCGCCAGTATTTTTTCGAGGACGACACCAGCTCGCAGCCGTTTTCCCGAGCGGATCGCTCGCTGGTCTATCAACGAGCCAAGCAGGAAATCGACAAACGCCCATTCGGCACCCAGGGCGACGTCTATCGCAACGATTACGAGTGGATCAACCATTCCATGGAGCCCTCGCATCCCAACTCCAAGACATTCCGCATAACCGTGGGCGGCCCCGACTGTACACAGCCCTACTCCCTTTCGGTGTTCAATATTTCGGCCATGAGCTTCGGCGCCCTGTCGGCCAACGCCGTACTGGCCCTGAACAAGGGCGCGGCCCTGGGTGGTTTCGCGCATGACACGGGTGAAGGCGGTGTCAGCCGATACCATCTCGAACATCAAGGCGACTTGATCTGGAACATCGGCTCGGGCTATTTCGGCTGTGGGGAAAACGGCCGGTTTTCCGACGAAATATTCGCCAAGCGCGCACGGCAAGACAGCATAAAGATGATAGAGATCAAGTTGTCGCAGGGCGCCAAACCCGGACATGGAGGCATATTGCCGGGTCCGAAGGTAACCCCGGAAATCGCCGAAGCCCGCGGCGTCCCTCCCTGGAAGGAATGCGACTCGCCACCCAGCCACAGCGCCTTTCGCACTCCCCTCGAACTCATGCACTTCATTGCACGCCTGCGAGAACTCTCCGGCGGCAAGCCCGTCGGATTCAAATTGTGCATCGGCCACCCGTGGGAATGGTTCGCCATCGCCAAAGCCATGCTCAAAACAGGCATCACACCTGACTTCATCGTCGTGGATGGCGCTGAAGGAGGCACCGGCGCGGCGCCCGTGGAATTCGTGGACCACGTCGGCACCCCGCTGCGCGAGGGACTACGGCTGGTGCATAACACGCTGGTGGGCATTGGGCTACGCGAACGCATCAAGCTGGGCGCATCGGGCAAGATCATCAGTGCGTTCGACATGGCGCGCATCATGGCGCTGGGCGCCGATTGGTGCAACAGCGCGCGCGGCTTCATGTTTGCCGTGGGTTGCATACAGGCCCAAACCTGTCATACCGGCATGTGCCCCACCGGCGTCACCACTCAGGACCCGAAACGCCAGGCGGCACTGGTGGTCGGCGACAAGTCGTTGCGCGTTGCCAATTACCACGGCAACACCCTCAAAGCGCTTGCGGAACTGCTGGGCGCGGCCGGCCTGAACCATCCGGCCGAACTCAGGCCGCACCACATCGCCAAGCGTATTCCGAACGGAGAGGTCCGCGTGCTTTCAGCGCTTTTTCCCGATCTTGAAAACGGCGAATTGCTGGAAGGCAAATTCCGCCAGACCATCTTCCGCACCGCCTGGCCCATGGCGCAGGCGGACTCCTTCTCGCCCTTGTACAGCCTTAGCGCCGCCCTCTCAGGCAACGCCAGCCTCATGCCCGAGAATGCCGGCGCCAGCCCTGCCATTTCATAGGTATAAACCCCAGTTCTTTTTCAAAAGGAAGAGGACTATCGTTAACTCACTGCCACATGGCAGTGCGACTACCCCCAAGGTAGTCCAAGCCGCACTACCTTCGTGTAAGTGCCCACTGCCTAGAAGGCAGTAAGGCCCCGCCAAGAGGCGGGGCCTTCGTATTTATGCCGTACCCTCTACCGCCTCGCTCGCACTCGCTACACAGACGAAAAAAAATATGCTAAAGTTACGTTCTTTGGCGCATTAGCTCAGTCGGTTAGAGCGACGGAATCATAATCCGCAGGTCCCCTGTTCGAATCAGGGATGCGCCACCAAAGATATCAAGCACTTACGCCAATCCTTCGGGGTTGGCGTTTTGCTTTTCGGTTTCATGTACCCCCGGTGTACCCCTCGGCGCACGGTCGGGCTTGATGGCATGGCTCGAAGCATGGTGGTGTCGCCCCTGCTGGTCATGCCACTGAGCGTAGGTACTGAAGAGATTACAGCCGGGTCGCGACGTCCCTGTGCCCAGTACGTGGTCGTGTTGGGCTCTTCCCCGTTAACGGGGGACGGGCATTCATCAAACTCGGTTAATCACACCATTCCAACCGGACTAGCCATATGGGTGCATGATGGTGCATCACTACATGAGGTAAATCCGCTGAAACCCACTGACCGGCACTTCGAGCAAAGACACTGCGTGAGCGATATCTAACACGCATGGCCTCCCGCTCTGACAAGTCAGAATCCATGAAACAAAAAGTCAATGGCACCCACAATATCGTCGTGCAACTGTCGGAGACTGCATACGGGGTTCTGTAGCTCCCTGTCCGGAACTGCAGCGATGTATTGCGTCACCATCGCGTAGGGTTCACCACCTATGTCAAAAACAGGGTTAAGTGTCTTTGCTGGTTTGGGCGCCTCGCCAAGTGGTAGCAGTGGCACAACAGCTCTCGTATTTAGCGGCTGCAGGATGTCCGCCTGGACATCAAGAAGATACCCATGGCCTGACGGGTTCGCGTAAACGTCGTAGCGGCTCATCAGAACATCCGATACTTTGCCAGTGGAAGGCCGTGTTTTTCAATAAAAGCGTTGGAGCTCTCAATGGCTTCCTTGTTCTCGGCAAGCCAGCGCTCGCTGCGCGTGCGTGCGATGGCCTGGGCAACACCAGCTTCAGCGGCCTGCGAGATATTGATTTGCAAGGCCTTCGCCTCGGAAAGAAGGTCCTCTGGCAGTGACACATTCGTGGCACGCCTTGCCGCGCTGCGGGGACGGTTGACGGTCAGCATGACAATCTCCTGGTTCAGTAGTCCGACTATGCGCACCTTACTCAATAAATTATATGCGCATATAAACTGAACAAGTAGGTGTTTCTGCCCGAGAATTTCGTAATCGATTTCGCTTGGAAGCTGGTACACCCCGCTGATACACTAGCGCCAAGCAGCTTGTAAGTCCTTGAAAATTATATATATTCCACGTAATACTGGGCAAAATCCCAGCATCAGGGATGCGCCACCAGACACCGAAAGCCGGAAACCCAATGCATATGCGGGCTTCCGGCTTTTTCATTGGCAGCCGTATCAATGCCGACTATGTGCCCTGGCTCTTCCCCATTTTCAATGGAATGGACGCCGTTCGATTTCCTGGGCCACAGGTTCGCAGCCCAGCCGTCGAAGTTGACGGGCAAGCTGAAAACCTACTACTACCCTCCACCCAAGGCGATGAAATCGGTCAAGAGGAAGATTCGGGAGGCTGTCCGAACCGGGCAACACTGGAATCTGCCGCAGCTCATCAAGGAAAAGGTCAATCCGATTCTGCGAGGTTGGGGCAATTACTTCAAGACTGGTAACTCAAGGAAGCACTTCTTGAGCATCGCAAACTACACGACCTGGACGCTCTGCATCATGCTGAGGAAGAAGCACAAGAAGCGAGCTAAGGGGTGGAGGGACCACCCGCCTTCATGGTTCTACGAGTACCACGGACTATTCAAGCTGTACGGTCTGTCGGTAACCGGGGATGAATCAAGTCGGTACGCTCGTCCTGTGCCGCTGTAACGCTACAGGAAGAAGGCAGTCGGAAAGCCGTGTGCGGGAAAACTGCAAGCGCGGTTTGACGAGAGGCCGCTGGGGAGATCATTTCAAACCAGAGGCCTACTCTACAGCACTGTGAGTTATTCTGAATTTTGAGGTGTGCATTCACCCAAACCACTTGACCAATCCGGCAAATTGCCGTACATTCTCCCTATGGAGGATATAATCATGTCTACAGCCATTTCTACCGCCCGTCTCGAAGCCCGAATCAGCACCGACCTGCATTCGATGCTAAAACGCGCCGCTGAGCTTCAGGGGCGCACTATGACCGACTTCGTGGTTACTGCCGTCCAGGACGCCGCGCAGCGTGCCATCGAGCAGGCCGAGGTCATCCGCCTGTCGATGGCTGATCAGGAGTGCTTTGCACAGGCACTGCTGTCGCCGCCTAAGCAAGCACCCGCCCTGAAGCGTGCTTTTGCTCGCCGCAGCAAACTCCTGAGTGCGGAATGAGCAGTACGCCGTTTCGGCTTGCCTTGTTGGATAGCAAGCACGATCGCGCTGCATTCAACAGTGATTCAGAACCTTTGAACCGCTACTTGCATACACAGGCCACACAGGATGTGCGCCGCCGTGTTGCTGCTTGCTATGTCGCGTTGGCTGATGAACAACGCATTGCAGGCTACTACACCTTAGCTTCAGCAAGTGTTTTACTAAATGGTCTTCCCGCCAATATCGGCAAAAAACTGCCACGCTATCCGACTGTGCCAGCGGTTCGCATGGGCCGCTTGGCCGTGGATCAGACTTTCAAGAGGCAAGGACTCGGTGGTGCGCTTCTGGCTGATGCCCTTGATCGCGCCGCCCGAGCAGAGATTGCCGCCTTTGCCATGATCGTGGATGCCAAAGACGATGCGGCCTCAGCCTTCTATCGGCATCATGGCTTCATTGCCTTGCCTGATTCGCCATTGACCCTATTTCTGCCACTGGCATCTGTCCAGCCATCGAAGTAGCCTTTTAGTGTCAACAAAGCGTCAACCGCATAGCAAAACATAGCGCATCCATAGTGATGGATGGCTTGCCTAACCATTTGATTGCAAAGATAAAGCCACACCAATTCAGCACAATCAAACTGAATCATAATCCGCAGGTCCCCCATTCCCCACGATGCTGTGCAGCGCTGTCGTTTAACCGCGAACGTGGTCGACAAGCTGTTTACAGAAGCCGAGGCACGAAATAAAGTGGACCCATCTGTCAAGACAGATTTCATCCGGGTTTAAGCTAAATCCATTGCTTCTACTGCAGCCGAACGGCGCTGCCCCGATGCGACCGGGCTGGAAGGATTTCCGTCCCGGTCAAAGTGATTAGCAATCCTGGCGCCGCCGCCAATACCATCGGCATAGACCTCGTCAGGAGTGCGGTTTCCCAGTCCCTGATGGGGCCGCTCGCCGTTGTAGAACGCGAAGTATTCGACCAGTCCGAGC
>JACCEN010000014.1 GCA_013416435.1 Alcaligenaceae bacterium
TTCCTTGCGCGCGGGCAAACGTGCCGCTGCGATCATGAGCCTGATTCAGTCAGCCAAGCTCAATGGCTTGAATCCGTACGCCTATCTGCGCGATGTGCTCGAGCGCTTGCCGACGCATCCGGATAACCGGATCGATGATCTATTGCCGCACAACTGGACGGCGCCTGTGACCTTCGAAACTGGCCCCGCTTCTCAAAAAAATTCCATCTGAAGTGGGTGGGGGGATGTAGTTCCCCAAACGCTTACCTAGTGACTTCAATACGCGCGCCCGGTTTAACTGAGTCTAATATCTGGCCGCTGGCACGCAGCGTTTCACTTGCGTAATAGTCGAAGATATCGACAGCTCGCTGCGCTTCAAGACGTGATTCTTTTATTGGTTTACCTTGTTCTTTTGCGATGAGCAAGGCCATTTCTTCTTGAAGATGTTCAAGTTCGCGAGCTATACGGCTTAGGGCGCGGCCACGCTCAAAAGAATTAAGAACGGACCATTGACCAAATGCCATGTGTGCCGCCGATACTGTGGCGTCGACCGCACTTGCATCGGCAAATAGGTAACGCCCTACACGATCGTTTAGAGCCGACGGGTTATGCGTTATCACTGTGCTCCCATCGGACGTCCATTGATCGCCGATCAGGCTGGAGGAGCTGAAAACTGTCATGCGACTTCCTTGTGCATTTGATAGGGATGGTACATAGGCAAAGCACCGATACTGTTCATATCGACCTCTATCAAACGCAACCCCTTTAGCGAAGCAGCTTCGACAACAGCCTGCTCGAAGTCCTGCACGTTTTTTACCATCCGGAAATGCATGCCGGCTAGTTCTGCAATTCCTTCAAAGCCTGGCCCCATCAGCTCGTCATAATTGTGTCGTCCGTCACATACGATATTCTGAATTCCTCGTATGGCGCCATAACCTTGGTCATTCATGACGATGATCAGAAGGTTCAGCTTGGCCTGAACAGCGGTCCAAAGCTCCGACATATTGAAATAGAATCCTCCATCACCCGTCATCAAAACTACTGAACGCGTGTTGGCGCCGGCTGCTGCGCCAATACCCAATTGCAAACCCTGCCCAATACCCGCGCTGACGGGATAGATATTTTGTACCCTGTCGGTTAACGGAAATAACTTGTGACCCCACACGCTGTTGCTCATGGTGATGTCTCGTACCCAGACCGCATCTTGCGGAACCGACCGACGCAACACCCGAGGAAAGTCCTTGTACGGCCCCAGAGTTGCTAGGTGGTGCTCTGCCGATGCTGCTTTAGCTTGGGCTAGGTCGTCGGCGAATGTCGGAGCAATCTCCATTTTGCCGCATACGGCGTCCGCCAGCTTAGTGAGTACTTCGTTGCTGTCTCCAAGCACGAATAGGTTGTTGGCATAGCCGCGACCATCCGCGTCAGGGTCGATATCTATGCGGACAATATTGTCTGGAAGCGGCACTGTCTGGTTGTCCGTCTCTTGACCGCGCAATCTGGAACCGACCACCAACATCAAGTCCGTCGTGCGATAAAGGGCTTGGATATCCGGCAATCCCGCACCATTCAAAGCGCCGAGATTAGCGGGATGGGCATCAGAGACGATGCCTCGTCCCGCCCAACTTGTCACTATTCCAAAGCCCGCTTCCATTAGCCTCAGCAAAGGCTCTTTGGCCGACTTGGCGCCCGAGCCCACCCAAATCATGGGTCGCCGGGCTGATCTAGTAATGGAAACAAGGGCTTCCATAGCAGTATGATCAACCAGTTCCACCTGCTGAGACGATACTAGTAGTTCAGAAGCATCTTTTGATGGGGTGACTGTCGCTGACTGTATATCGATGGGTATTTCAAGGCTGACTGGACCCGTAGGTGCCGACAAAGCAGTCTGGATGGCTTGACGTATGACGCGCAGCGCATCTGCCGGGTCGTTAATACAAAATACCGCCTTACTTACTGAACCCAGCATCTGAGCCTGAGTGGGCATGTCGTGTACAGCACCAACGTTCTTGCACATGTACTTGGTTGGTGACCGGCCTGTAATATGCAGCAGAGGAGTGCCGGAAAACAGAGCCTCTGCCAAACCCGGCACAGCGTTAGCCGCGCCAGGCCCGGTGCTGCTGACCACTACACCAAGCTTATTGGTTGCACGGCTACAACCGTCAGCCATATGCGCGGCACCTGTTTCGCCGCGAGTCATGACCATCTCTATTGACTTGGCATCTGCGATAGCATCCATAATCGGCATATTGTGTACTGATACAACACCGAATACGGTGCTTATTTCGTTCGCCTGCAGAACATCAACAAGGAGCCGTCCAACAGTATATTTTTTCATGACCTACTCAACCTTGATGCCGGCGTTTTTTACAACGTCACGGACTAATGCCAGATCTGACTCGACTCGCTCAACCATGGCGGAGGGATCCGTTTTGGGTATGCTGTAACCCCAGTCGAGCACCTGCTTTTGGAACTCCGGGCTCTCTATAATCTTTTTGTTTGCTGCGCTTAATTTCTGCGCAATGTCGTCCGGTATACCCCTGGGCCCCATCACGCCGAACCACCCGTTGAACTCCGCAGTAGGAAATCCAGCCTCTGCAATGGTTGGTACAGAGGGAAAAACTGGATTAGGTTCAGCCGAAGTTATTGCCAGAGGCCGGACTTTTCCGCCTGCCACGTGGTTTCGGGCCGTGGTCGTAATGTCAAACATAAAATCAATGCGCCCACCAATCAGATCGGTCATCGCCGGAGCATTACCCGTATAAGGAATGTGCAGCATTTCTACTCCCGCCCTATAGGCCAGCAACTCACCGCCCAAGTGGTTCGACCCGCCAACGCCCGAGGACCCAAAAGTTACTTCGCCTGGCTTCTTTTTCGCCTGTTCGATTATTTCTCCGACCGATTGATAATGCGAGTCCTTGTTCACCAGCAGCACGTTGGTGTAGTTCGTCACCAGCCCTATGTACGTAAAGCTTTTCACCGGATCAAAACTTGTTTTTTGCAATGCGGGCGTAATGGTGAATGTGCCGCTCGAGGCCATTAGAAGCGTGTACCCATCCGGCTTGGCGTTGGCAACATACTGGGCGCCAATGACGCCGTTGGCACCTGCTTTATTCTCCACAACGACCGACTGTCCCATTAGCGAAGATAATTGCTGTGCATAGGCTCGTGACACTATATCTACCGAGCCCCCTGCTGGAAATGGAACCACCAACTGCAAGGCTTTGGCTGGATATGCGGCCTGACTAGCAACAGCACCTCCCGACAATACGCAAGCAAACACAAAACTCGACAACTGATTCAATCGTTTCTTCATCTGTAGTTCTCCAACCATATGAAAACAGTGCCTACCATACATAGACACACTATTAATAGAATTTTTAAAATCTAACAGTGCTACGTCTGCAGCTTCAGTGGGCAACGGTCGGCCCATTAAGGGGATTTCTGCTTCGCCTTGATGAATTCGCCCATGTATTTCTGCGGCTCGCCGGTATTGAACGCCTGCGCAAACTCGCGCACGCCATTCAAGATGGAAGTTTCAAGCGGCTCGTTCTCCCACTCGCGCAGCAGTCTCTTCTGCTGAGCCAAGGCAGCCGGACCGAGGTCCGTCATCATTCGCGCAACTCGCGTAACCTCTTCGTCCAGATCGGCCAACGGCACGACTCTGTCGAGCAATCCCCAGCTCAAGGCCTTGTCGGCGTCGACAATCTCGCCTGTCAGCAGCATCCAGTTGGAGCGCGCCGTGCCGATCAGCCGGGGAAGCAAGGCGGCCTGTATGATGGACGGAATACCTACCTTGACCTCGGGCATGCCCATTTTGGCTGCATCCGCAGCGATACGGAAATCGCAGGCCAACGCGAACTCCATGCCGCCGCCCAGGCACCAACCCGGAATGCGCGCGATCACCGGCTTGGGAAGCAGGCGCACCGCATCGGATAGCTTGCGCAAGCCGTCGATGAAGGCTTCGGCGCGCTGCATGTCGAAGTGCGCCATTTCCTTGATGTCGGCGCCAGCGATGAATGCCCGATCACCCTCTCCCCGTATGACCAACACGCGAATATCTTCGCGATCGGCAACATGAGCCAGCGCGTCGGTCAGCGCCCGGATGACTGGTGTGCCCAGAATATTAAGTTTGCCGGCATTTTTGATGCACAGTGTCCCGATGCCGCTGCTATCCACCGACAGGCCGGCAGGATCAGACCAAGTAGTTGTACTCATTGTCGACCTCAGAGTTTTTTAAAGCCAATGGCATGGACCAAGCCGTGCGATCTTCCATTGGCTTCTTCGATGATGTTCAAGCACCCAAGCACCGACTCCGTGTGCTCGCCCAGCAAAGGCGGAGCGGCAGGGTTCGTGCTGTCTTCTCGGTTTCCGGCCAACATGGGATTTTTGACCAGGTTGATTTCACCCAGCTTGGGATGGGTGGTTTTTTGAAGCATTTGGCGGTGCAGCACTTGTTCGTCTTGAAAAACCTCTTCGAGCGAATTGACCGAACCCCAGGATATGCCCAGCGTATCGAGCGCTTCGGTCCAGTATCGACGTGGCTTCGTTTCCAATACCTCACTCAAAATGCCGCGCAATACAGGCAGGTTGTTGATCCGGGCACTGTTCGTCTTGAATCGCTCGTCCTGTGCCAGTTCCGGCCGACCGCAAAAATCGCAAAAGCGCTCAAATTGCGTGTCGTTGCCAATCGCCAGGATGAAAAACCCATCGCTGGCGCGAAAGACCTCGTAGGGGGCCAAGTTCGGATGGGCATTGCCCGTACGTTGCGGGCTTGCGCCCGACACGAGGAAGTTGGCTGCCTGGTTGGCATTCATGGCGACGGCCACATCGAGCAGCGCCAAGTCCAGCCACGCGCCCTGCCCTGTTTGCGTGCGTTGGAACAAAGCAGCCAGGACAGCGGATGTGGCGTACATGCCTGTCGTGATGTCCACCACGGCAACACCGGTGCGCAAGGGACCGGCACCCGGTTCGCCGTCAGCCGGGCCCGTGTAGCTCATTAGCCCGCCCAATCCCTGGAAAATATAGTCATAGCCGGGGCGATGCGCCTTCGGGCCGGTTTGACCATAGCCCGTAATCGATGCGTAGACCAGCCTTGGGTTCACAGCTTTGACGCTATCGTAATCCAGTCCGTACTTCTTCAGTGTGCCGACACGATAGTTCTCGACCAACACGTCTGCTTCACGTATAAGCGCCAGCAACCGCTGCCTGTCGGCTTCTTGGGTAAAGTCCAGCGCAACCGACTTCTTGCCTCGATTGCAGCACGTAAAGTAAGCGGACAAGGTGTCGCCGTCGGCCGACTCCAGGTAAGGCGGCCCCCAGCCGCGAGTATCGTCACCGCTGCCAGGCTTTTCAATCTTGATGACTTCCGCACCCAGATCGGCAAGGTTCTGTGTGCACCATGGGCCCGCCAATATGCGCGATAAATCAACGACTTTTACGCCCTTCAATGCTGCATTCAACATGTACTCGCCCTAGTCCACATAACCCGTGAGAGTCTAAGACGGAAGCAAATGTGTATCCAGTTGAAGTTTTTGATGGCAGCGTTCGAAATTATTCAAGACGCTTTAAGTGGCAAGGCGGACGACCGCTCGTCAAGAGCGGCGCCGCACCGCGGAAAACACGGCATGGGCGCGAAAGACGAGTCGATCGCCCACGGTGCCCATGCAGGCCAGGAAGAGCATCCGATTACCCTTTCGATCAATCCGGCTACGTACTTCCAGCCAGTCTCCAGCGCGAATACTGGCTAGATAATCCACCGCAAGATTTACCGTGGCTACCGGGCCGCCCAGCGCATGCGATGCCTGGTAGCCCATGGCGTTGTCGGCGAGTGTGGCTGCGACGCCGCCATGCACGATCTCTTGATGATTCAAATGGTGTTCTTGCACGAAGAGACCGACAGTGATGTTGTGATCGCCCTCCTTGTGCGCATACATTGGCCCTAACAGCGCCATAAACGGGCTGATCGCGGGGTACGGCTCGAACCCGGGCGGGGGGAAGTGTCGTGTGTAACTGGTCTCTTCCATGAAAAAGCGTTTTACTCCTCAACGTGCGTACGCCATCGTGCCTAATTTTGCCGCCCGCCGGCGGCCATGGGGCTAGGTCCCGTACGGGGTCTGACCCCATGGCCGCCGGCGGCCTGATGCGCTCGCTGATTAGTTCGGCTGCAGGCCGGAAAACTTTACCACTTCCTGGATCTTGGGCTTGTCGGTTGCCAGGCTCGCAGCAAAGCCAGCCGCATCAGCGTACCTAACATAAAGTCCCGCGGCGGCGAGGCGAGATGCAACGTCTGGGTTCTTGGCTACTTCACCGATACCGGCCTCGAGCGTCTGCACGATGGCTGTCGGCGTGCCAGGAGGCACGAAGGCACCGACCCACACCGCGCCAACGATGTCCCGATAGCCCAACTCTGCCAACGTGGGTACGTCGGGCAGCAGCGCCACACGTTCCGAAACGCCGATCGCGATCGGCCTGAGTCTTCCGTTCTCGGTGAAAGGATAAACAGTCGTGATGGTGTCGAAGGACACGTCCACATTTCCTGCAACCACGTCGGACAGGGAACGACTGCTACCCGTATAGGGAACGTGGAGCACATCAATGCCGGTCGCCTGTTTGAGCGATTCCATCGCAAGGTGGGAAGTCGTGCCGACCCCCGGCGTTGCGTAACTCAGCTTGCCAGGATTGGCGCGTGCTTGATTGATGAAGTCTTCCAGGCTTTTGATACTGCTGTCGCCCCTCACAGCCAATACGAGCGGGATGTCTCCCAAGAGCGCAACGGGCTGCAAGTCGTTGGGATTGTAGGGCAGATCTTTTTTGACGAACTGGTTGGTGATCACAGCACCCGTATTCGCAAAGGAAACGGTATATCCGTCCGCCGGTTGCCGCAGCAGGTAAGAAAGCGCCAGGCCGCCCCCTGCTCCAGGTTTGTTTTCAACGACCAGAGGCTGTCCGAGGCGCTCCGCCAGTTTTTCCGAAACGATGCGAGCGATGATGTCGGTTGCCTGCCCCGCTGGAAATCCCACAACTATTCTGACTGCTTTTTCTGGATAGCCTGCAGGCGTCTGCGCGCTGATATGCAGTGGGAGGAGCGCGATGGCGCTTGCCACGATGAAATCACGACGATTCATATGTCTTCCTTAAAGTTAAAATTGTTTGCTAGGGTGGCGCTTGATCAGATACTTTTGGATGCCTTCCATAACAAGCTCTTCGCGCTGGTTATGGATGGTCGAAGCAAGCGTCACGACGCCGGTGCTGCGACCACAATCGAGCTGGGAAATCTTCAGATGCGGGTAAAGCGTATCGCCGACATACACGGGCTTCAGGAAGCGGCTGGATTGTTCAATGAATCCTTTCATTGAATCTTCCACATAGTGCGGAAACCACCCTGCTCCTGCGGCGCTTTGAATCAGAATCTGAAAGCCGTGAGCCCCCAGGTTCGGCATGCCGTGCTTGCGGCAATACTCCACATCGTAGTGACTAGGGTGGTTGTCGGCACTCGCCAGTTGGAAGGCTGCGAAAAGCGCGTCCGTCATCGTGCGCGACGGAATCGGGAAGTCCTCCCCGATTGTGAAATCATCAAAGTAATACTGTTTGAAATGCGACATTTGTCTTCTCTAGGTCAAAAAATGAATGGATTGAAGTGTGAATGGGCCTACTGCGTCTTAGGCAGGCCAACCACCCCAAGCTCGGCAAGCCGATAAATTTCATTGGCCGATAACCCCATCTCATCCAGGACTTCTTCGGTGTGCTGGCCGAGCACGGGGGCCGGGCGGGTCGCCTCGCGCGGCGCTCCGTTGAACTTCACGGGTATGCCGACATTCTGTATAGGTCCCAGCACGGGGTGCTCTGTATGAACCAAAAGTTGGCGGGCATCCACTTGGGGATGCACAAGCGCCCGGTCAAGCGTATTGATTGGAGAACAAGGAACGCCGCAGGAGCGCAGGAGATCCAGCCACTCGCTCGTCGTCCTTGACCGCATCACCTCGCTGACAAGACGTACCGTGTCCTCAAAATGCGTAACACGTGCCGCGTTCGTCGCGAACCGCGCATCATCCACGAGATGCTCAGTTGCGACTGCCGAGCAGAAACGTCGCCATTGGGCATCGTTTCCAACGCCAAGCATCAAATGTCCGTCCAGCGTGTCGAAAGCCTGATACGGGCATAATGACGGATGCCCCGTCCCCATCCGCCGCGGCGCTTCACCGGTGCACCAGTAGTTCTGCGCCAGGTAGCTCATTTGCGAAATCGCCGTGTCGAGCAGCGACACTTCAATATAGACACTCTCGTTGGTTCTCTGGCGCTCGATGAGCGCCGCCAGCACGCCGCTCAAGGCGAAGGAGCCTGTGCCAAGGTCGACCGGCGAGAAGCTGGCACGGGCGAAATGGCCGCCCGGTTCGCCCATCGTGCTGATCATCCCGCTGAAGGCCTGAAGCATCACGTCATAGCCGGGCTCTTTGCCCAACGGGCCTTCTCGCCCGTAACCCGAGATTTCCAGATAAATCACGCGCGGGTTTACCTTCCTGAGCGTTTCGTAGTCCACCTCCAGCTTGCGCGCCGTACCGGCGCCGAAGCCCTGTAGCACGATGTCGGCGGTGGCGACGAGCTCGTGCACCAGCTTGCGCCCGTCTTGCGACTTCAGATCGATTGCTACGCTGCGTTTATTGTGGTTGACCGCGAGGAAAGTGGCCGACTGGCCCTGTTTTTGCGGAAGCCAAGCCCGGGTGTCGTCTCCCTGCCCGATGGGCTCGACCTTCAGAACGTCTGCGCCCAGTTCTCCAAGGAATTGGCCGCACAACGGCCCGGCGAGAACCTTACTTAGATCAATGACCTTCAGACCCGTCAAGGGCTTCATAGTTACTCCAATAAAACTGATTCTGTCGAAAATCAGGAGCGTCAAGGGCCGGTAAGCTGCTTCGGCTGCTCCATTGCCATCGATATGAGCGCCACGACAAGTGTTTCATCGCGGCGAGATTTTTAAGCTTCAATGTGTCGTGGATCATCGTCCCATGCGCCTAACATGTCCATTCGAAAGAATGGGGAGCCCATTAGAAAGTTTCTAACTCCCGCGCTGGCGCGGCATGATGCGCGTTGTGGATTGATGTCACAATTCGTCTACCGATTCTGTACAGGAGGCGACCATGCGCTACGAGCTAACGGATTTGAAAGTTTTCTTGGCGGTGGCGGCCCAACGCAGCGTAAGCGGCGGCGCGGAGACCGTCCACATGACCGCGCCATCCGCAAGCTATCGGCTGAAGAATCTCGAACAAGCCATGGGATGCACGCTTTTCGAGCGCACAACAAAAGGCATGGTATTGACGGCCGCAGGCATGACAGTCAAAAAATTTGCCGAGCGCATCATGAGCAATGTTGAACGCCTCGAATCCGAGGTCTCCCGGCACAGGATAGGCGTCACAGGAAACATCCGACTATTCGCCAACAGCAGCACGTTAAGTGGATTGGCACCGTTGCTGGGCGGCTATTTGAGCAGCTACCCGAATGTCAATATCGACTTGGTCGAACACCTGAGTGAGGATATTGTCAAGGCCGTACTGGAGGGGACTGCCGACATAGGACTGGTCGCTGGACCAGTCGATACCAGAGGGCTCGAAAGCACCGAGTACGGCGAGGATGAACTCATTTTCATTACGCCGCCGCATCACCCTTTGTTGGAGGATGCTTATACCTCGCTGGCGAACGCGATCTCATACGACCTGGTGTCGGTCGGGCGCGAAACCAGCAATTTCAAATACCTATGGAGTTTTGCGCAGAATATTGGCATCACACCGCGGGTAAGGTTGCATGCGCCGTCGTTCGTCGCGGTCATCAACTGCGTTCGGGACGGAGCAGGGATTGCATTGGTGCCTCGGTCGGTGGCTGCACGCGACATTGCGTCGGGCAATGTCGGCTACGTCCACATTAAAGAGCTTTGGGCCCAACGCAAGCAACAACTGGTCACCAGGTCAGCGAAAGATTTGCCGGACTATGCGGCGGAATTGATCGCGCGCATCCTCGCTTCGGATCAAACAGTACAGAAGGACTTTGATTCTGCGGCATCCACCTTCCCACGAATAGGATGAATCCGGGGCAGACCCCAGGGTGACCCTTGGGGCAGCACGGCTCATTCCTCTTGCAGCTCGGTAAATCTCAACGCCAGATAGTCGATCAGCATGCGCACCGACGGCAAATCGAGTGGATCGTTTACCGTTGTATTTGCTTGAAAAACTGGGAAATCTCGGCGATGGCGCGGTCTATGCCGGCCTCGTCCCCGTCCCGGTGCGTCACGAAGCGCAGCGTATAGACACTGGTGGCGAGAATGCCTTGGGCACGAAGATGCCCCAGCAAAGGCCTCCCCAGTCCGAACTCGTTCGTCTGCATCGCCTTCGATTTCGACAAAAACCATATTGGTGGCGCAATACTGCACCTTCAAACCGCGTATCGCTTGCAGGCCGTCTTGCGCAGGCGCCGTGCCCGGACGATGAGTCTCGTAAACCTTTCTCAAATAAAACGCAGCCATATAGGGGTCGGACCCCGTATGGGGTCCGACCCCGCCCTTCCCGCAGCCCAGCGATAGCGTGGCTGTATTCGGCCTGGCCATGATCCAGAAAGCGCGCCAGGCCAAGGCCGGCCGCGGCAGTCTATGACGCGGCCGAGGGGCGAACCATCCTAAACGATCACGACCGGACCACGATATTGGCCGACTTGATGATCTGCTGATACTTTTCAGAATCCTTTTTGATGAACTCGGCGAATTCGGCGGATGTCCCGCCTCCCGCATCCAATCCTTGTTCTTTCAGGCTTTTCTGTATCGCCGGCTCTTCAAGAATGGCGTTCACTTCCCGGTTCAGCCTTTCGACGATGTCTTTCGATGTGCCGCCAGGCGCAAGCAAGCCGAACCAGAGACTGAAATCAGCGCCTTTCAGCGCGGCGTTTTCCTCGAGCACGGGTGTACCCGACAGTACATCCATGCGCTGCTTTCCGGTCAGCGCGTACGACTGCAGCTTGCCGCTTTCAAGCTGCGTCAAGGCGGTGGTAAGCGTCAGGATGGAAAGGTCCACGCGTCCGCCCATCACGTCGGACAGGATCGATCCGGCGCTGCGGTAAGGCACATGAAGGATGTCGGTCTTGGCGCGCCGATTGATGTATTCCAGCAGCAGGTGCTGTGGCGTGCCGACACCCGACGTCGCAAGGCTGAGGGCGCCCGGATTCGTCCTGGCGTAGTCCAGCAAGGCGTCCAGATTGCCCGCCGCGACGCCCTTGTTGCCGACGATGACCATGGGCGAGGTGCCGACGAGCGCGATGGCCGCCAGATCCTTCAGGCCGTTGTATTTTAAGTCGGGATTCACCGCCCAGGCAATGGCGACTTCACTGCCCGATCCGAGCATCAAGGTGTAGCCGTCCGGCGCGGATTTCGCTACTTGCATGGCGCCGATGGAGCCCGCCGCGCCGCCCACGTTCTTGACGACTATCTCCTGGCCCAGCCGTTCCGACAGCCTCGGAGCCAGCAGGCGCGCAATGTAGTCCACGCTGCCGCCGGCCCCATAAGATACGACCATCGTGATGGGCTTGTCGGGCCATGCCGCCGAGGCATTTGCCGAGGCAAGCATCAAGCCGGCCAAGCACAGCGCTTTCAAGCCGCGCCGCAAACTGCCAAATGAGTATCCTTTATTCACTATTGCCTCCTGTTGAAACGAAAACGTCCGGGCCGGATCGCTTACCGTTGTATTTGCTTGAAAAACTGGGAAATCTCGGCGATGGCGCGGTCTATGCCGGTCTCGTCAACATCTCGGTGCGTCACGAAGCGCAGCGTATATACACCTGTCGTGAGAATGCCTTCGGCGCGAAGGTGCCGCAGCAGCGCCTCCCCTGTCCGCGCCCTATCGTCTGCATCGCCTTCGATTTCAACGAAAACCATATTGGTGGCGCAGTACAGCATCTTTAAACCGGGTATCTCTTGCAGGCCGTCGGCGAGTCGGCGGGCCAGGCGATGGTCGCGCGCAAGATCCTCGATATGCCGGGTCAGCGCATAGTCGGCCGCTGCGGCCAGAATGCCCGCTTGCCGCATGCCGCCGCCGGCCGTCTTGCGCAGGCGCCGTGCGCGGGCGATGAAGTCGGCGCTACCGCACAAGGCCGAGCCGACGGGCGCACCGAGGCCTTTGCTAAAGCAGGCGGAAACGCTGTCGAAATGCTTCGCAATGCGCTTGGCTTCGTCCTGCGGCGTCGTGCCCGCTTCCTCGGCCTGTGCCACCGCCGCATTGAACAGGCGTGCGCCGTCCAGATGGCAGTTCAGTCCATGGCTGCGGGCCACGGTGGTGGCGGCCTCCAGGTAGGACATTGGCATGACGCGCCCACCCAGGGTGTTTTCCAGCGCCAGCAAGCGGGTGCGGGGAAAATGCGGATCGTCGGGCTTCACCGCGCCGGCTATGTCGTCAAGGCTCAGCGTGCCGTCTGCCGCGTGGGCAATGGGCTGCGGCTGCACGCCGCCCATCATGGCGGCGCCGCCGCCTTCGAAGCGATAGCAGTGCGCATCCTGGCCGGCAATGTATTCATCGCCGCGCTGACAGTGCGACAAGATGGCACACAGGTTGGCCTGTGTGCCGGTCGGCATGAAAAGCGCCGCTTCAAAACCCAGCATGCCTGCAATATGCGCTTGAAGCGCGTTGGTGCTGGGGTCGTCGCCATAGGTGTCGTCGCCGACTTCCGCGCCGGCGATCACCGCGCGCATTGCCTCGGAAGGACGCGTGACGGTGTCGCTGCGTAGATCGATCAGGCTCATATTCTTGTCCTTTATTTCGGTTCGCCCAGCTCTTGCTGCACGACGGCAAGCCAATAGGCGATGCCGTAATGGAGCACATCATCATTGAAATCGTAGTTGGGCATGTGCAGGTCGCCACCGCCGTCACCGGCGCTGCGCCCGTTTCCAATGAACATGAAGGCGCCCGGGCGCGCTTTCAGCATGAAAGAGAAATCCTCGCCGGCCGTCACCGGCCTCATTTCGCCGTTCACTTTTTCCGGCGGCACCACCATCCGCGCCGCCTCGACGGCGACCTCCGTTGCCTTGCTATCGTTGTCCACCGGAATCGCGTTCCACCAGCACTCGACCTGCGCCGTTGCGCCGATCAGGTTGGCATGCACGTTCGCAAGCTCGGTGATGCGGCGCTCCAGCAGTGCCTGGATTTCCGCCGAAAAGGCGCGCATGGTGCCGGCGACGAAGACTTCCGCAGGCATCACGTTCATGGCGTTCGGATCGCCGCCGTGCACGTAGCCTACGCTGATGATGGCGGTATCCAGCGGCGGTATTTCTCGGGCGACCACTGTTTGCAGGCCCTGGATGAAGTTGGCCTGGACGATGGTGAGATCGGTTGCCAGGTGAGGCGATGCGCCGCCGTGTCCGCCCGTGCCGCAAAACTTGACCTTCCAGCGCCCGGAAGCCGCCATGAGCACCTGCGGACGGGTGCCGAACGTTCCGGCTTGCAGGGGCGGATAGGAATGCATGCCGTAGATGCGTTCGCAGGGAAAGCGCGTGAACAAGCCGTCTTCCAGCATCGCCAAGGCGCCGCCCCGCCCTTCCTCCGCCGGCTGGAAGATCAGGTGGACCGTTCCGGCAAAATCGGGATTCCGGGCCAGCAGCCTGGCTGCGCCGAGCAGCATGGCCGTGTGGCCGTCGTGGCCACAGGCGTGCATGCGGCCGGGATGCTGCGATGCATGCTCGAGGCCATTGCCTTCGGTCAATGCGAGCGCGTCCATGTCGGCCCGCAGGCCTATGGCCGTGCTTCCGGGACGGTTCCCCACAATGGTGCCGACAATGCCGGTCTTTCCGATTTCCGATTCGACCTGGATGCCCCACTCCTGAAGCGTGCGCTTGATCAGCGCCGACGTCCGTGTTTCCTCGAACCCGAGCTCGGGATGAGCGTGTATGTCGCGGCGAATCGCGATGATGTCTTGTATGCCGTCCTTGGCTTGTTGCAGCAGCGTGGTCACCTGTTTACCCCCGATGAATGACCAGGGTATTTTGCGTGACAGGCGTATTAATCACAAATAAGAAATTGCGGCGAGACTGCGTATTTGCTTATACCTCTGGGAAGGGGTCGGACCCCGTTCCGGGGTCCGACCCCATCAAGGACGGGACGACGCAAAGTCCGCTAGGAAGCGCTTCAGGATCTGCGCGGCCGACTCGGCGGCGGCGTCTATCGGCATCAGGGCACCGATGGGTGCCAGGGGGAAGGATTCCGCAAGGTCGAGCCTGATCAGTTGTCCGCCGTTCAGCCGCGGCCGGATGATGCTCAAGGGGGCGAGCAACAGCAGGCGTTCAGCCTGCAGCATCGCTTGGAGAATGGCGAACGAGCGCGTCTGCAGCTGCCGATACGCGTTGGAATGCCCGGCGCGGTCCAGTATCTGGGTTTCCAGGCGCTGCCGCGCCTCGGTAGAGGGCGGCAGGAGCATCCACGACTCATTTCCCAGCTCGTGCATCGACAGGCCCGCGCGCGTGGCCAAGGGATGCCGGGGGCCGCATACCGCGACGAGTTCGTCTTGCATCAGGCTGGAAAACATCCACTCTTGCGGCATGACGTCAGGCTTTCGGGCCAGCAGCAGATCCGCATGCCGGCTGGCCATCAGCGCACCGATCTGTTCGGCGGTTGCTTCCTGCACCGAAACGCTGATGTGCGGATACTGATGCGTGAAAGTCGGCAACGCGCGTTCGAGCAAACCGTTGATCGCGCCTTCTATTGCGCCGACGCGCACGGTTTTCATTGTGCTGTCCAGACCGAGCACGAACTGGTCTACGCCGTCTTGAAGCACGGCCAGCGCGTCCCGTATGTGAGGCAGCAGCCTCAATCCCAGCTCGGTGGGCCGCGTTCCCCGGTCGTGTCGATAGAAGAGCTGGCAATCCGTCAGGCGTTCCAGTTCCGCTATCAATTGCGTCACCGCCGGCTGGGTCAGGCCCATTTGTTCGGCAGCGCCCTTTATGCTTCCCAGTTTCGCCACCGTGACCATCGCCTGGAAGTGGCGCAGGCGGGCTTTTGCCATCAGCCGCCGGAACAGTACGATGGACGAAGTCATGTTCAGGCGTGCGACGATTCCGTCAGGAATTTGGAGTAGCGCTCCAGATCGACGTTGCCTCCGCTCAGGATGATGCCGACCCGTTGCTGGCCGCGGTGTTGATTCACGGAGGCGAATGCCGCCGCCGCGCCCAGGCAGCCGGTGGGTTCCACGACGATCTTCATGCGTTCCGCGAAAAAACGCAAGGTCGCGACCAGTTCCGCATCGGAAGCCGTAACGATATCGTCGACCAGGTCCTGCAAGATGGGGAAATTGTGATGGCCGACATGGGTGACGACGGCGCCGTCTGCAATGGACTTCGGCGCCGGGATATGGATGATTTTTCCCGCCTTGAGCGACTGCTGTCCGTCGTTCCCCGCCTCGGGCTCCACGCCGATGATGCGTATGTTCGGAAGATGCGCGCGCGCGGCGATGGCGCTGCCCGCCAGGAGCCCGCCACCGCCCAGCGGCACATACAGCACGTCCAGGTGCTGCGCCTCGTCCAGCAGCTCGAGCATTGCCGTGCCCTGCCCCGCGATGACATCCGGATGATCGTAAGGCGGGATCAGCGTCAGGCCTCGTTCCTGCGCAAGCCGGCGTCCGATCTCCTCACGATTTTCCGTATAGCGGTCGTAGAACTGCACTTGGCCGCCGTACTCCTGCGTCGCCCTGATCTTCAAGGCAGGCGCGTCTTTGGGCATGATGATGGTCGTGGACGTTCCCAGCAGCTTGCCCGCATAGGCCACGGCCTGTGCATGGTTGCCCGATGAATAGGTGACGACGCCACGCCGCCTCTGCTCATCCGTGAGCGCCGCGATGGCGTTGTATGCGCCACGGAACTTGAACGCGCCGCCCCGCTGGAAATTCTCACACTTGAAGAACAGTTGCGCGCCCGCTTTTTTATCGGCCGTTCGCGAGGTCAGTACGGGCGTGCGGTGGGCGACGCCTTGAAGGCGTGCCGCCGCCGCGACGACGTCATCGATGCCGGGACGCGCCAGATCATCCGGCTCCGTGGAAGCGGCAAGTTGAATGCTTGAAGGCATGCGTGTTTCCTTTGTCAAATGTTCGAAAGTTTCATGTCGTTGTAGATGGTCGCCCTGGACACGTTCAGGTATTTCGCGATCGTGCTGGATGCATGGCGAATATCCAGCAGGCCGGCAAGCTTCAGTTCCCGGACCAGGGTTTGCCGCTCCTCTGTCTTCAAGGACCTGGGCGCAGACGCGTGCCTGGCAGCGAAGGCATTGATGTGCTTCTTGATTCGATCGTTGTTTGTGGTTTCCAGGGTTTCCAGCGGGCCGTTTTCCGTTTCGATCCGGCTGAATTGCTCCAGGATGCCAAGAACGCTATGGAACTGCGTCAGGTCGATATTCAGGCACAACGCCGCCACGTACCTGCCGCTGCCGTCGCGGATTCCAACCGACGTGCTCTTGAGCTGCCTGCCATCCTTCAGTTGATTCTGATAATTGGCGATGACTTGTTTGTAATGCGGATCGGCCAGCCTGGCCAGCCCCAGCTCGGTGGCGGGATCGCCGACGGCGCGTCCCGTCAGGTTGTTTTCAATATGCACGACGGCATGGTCGCTACGGCTCAGGTCATGCACGACCACTTCGCAAAAGGGAGCGAATGTCTTGCCGATGCCCGATGCGAGCGCGATCAATTGATCAATGATCAATTGACGGTCTTCACCCTGTTCCTCGGCCATGGTGCGCTTCGCGCCTTGTTGTTCAACGGTTTTCGTGGTCATGACACCCACCTTTCAGCGTTAACAGGCCTTAGCCCAGCAATGCGGTGGCTTCGACCTCGATGGCGGCGTCGTAATGCAGCGAAGCAACACCGGCAACGCAACGGGCCGGCTTGTGAGCGCCGATCCAGTCTTTGTACAGCTGGTCGAATTCGGGCCAATGCGCCATGTCTTGTATGTAAACGCGCACTTGCACCAAGTTGTTGCGGCTGGAGCCCGCCGCGAGCAGGCAGGCATCCAGGTTATGCAATACCTGGATGATCTGGCTGCGGACGTCTGTCGTGGAGACCATTTTTCCGTCTCGGTCCAGCGGCAACTGGCCCGAAACATAGACCGTATTTCCGGCTATGCAAACATGAGAATAGTGGCCGCCCGGCTGAGCGATCGTATTGCTATTGGCGCACAGGATGGAGGAAGCGGATGATTCGGACATGAGCGTACGCAATAATTTGAACTTGAATAATAGTAAAATTATATACTATTAGTCTAATTAAAGGTCGAAATTCAGCGACACGAAGCCGCAGCCGACAGGCCTTAAATGGGAAGGATGCTGCCTACTATGTCGAGCAGACGCTGCACGTTATACGGTTTGTCCAACACCTGCGTAAAAAGCTCGGGATGCCGTCGCGCCACGGCGCCCTGTGCGCCGGTAACCAGCAGAATCGGCAGCTCGGCGAACTGGGTTTCCTGCCGCAGCGATTCAGCAAGCTCCAGTCCGGTCATGACGGGCATCATGAAATCCGTGATCAAGAGCTGGGGATTGTTTTGCTTGACGAGCTCCAGCGCTTCTTTGCCGTGCGCGGCGGCAAGGACATCGTATCCCGCATCCTCGAGGACCGCCGTCAGCATCTCGGTGAGCAGTATTTCATCGTCCGCAACGACGATTAACGCCATATCCCAGTCCCCTGCGCCTTACTCATGACGCTCAAACCTTGTCCGAGTTGTTCGCGGTCACGCCACTGCGTTCACGCGAGGATAGTCGATCTCCAATGGCCAGCCCCTTGTCGGTGATGTCGAGTTTGCGCGTCGTCGTCACAAAATGGCTGTCGCGCATCTTTTGAACGGCAATCGTCCGCTCCAGATCATGATCTTTTTCAAGCTGCCTGAACAGAATGAGGTTGTCGATGATTGCGGACATTTGGCTCGTCGGCCCTGTTACAGCGGTAGTGGGGATTTCGCTGAGCTCCCACGTCAATACCGTGGTGACGCCCAGCTCGCGCAACTGGTTTGCCAGGGTGCTGAGAAACTCGGTCAGGCGTTCGCGCTGGATCGCCGCGCGTTCGAAGCCGCCCAGGCCATCGATGAACAGCCGCTTGACTTTGAGTTCGCGTACACGATCCAGCAACTGGTGGCCGAGCTTGTCGAGCCAGTTTTCCGCGATCGGATTCCAGACGACATTGAAGGAAGGTTCCGGCGGCAAATGGATGCCAAGCTTGCTTGCCTTCATGCGCAGGCGCGCCGGCGTCTCGAAAAAACCGAAATGGAGGGCGGGCTCCTGGGGGCTGCCTTGGCTTAGAAAATGCAGGCCGAAAGTCGTCTTGCCGGAACCGGCCGGGCCGGCCAGCAACGTGACGGAGCCGCTGGGAAATCCGCCTTCTATGAGAAGATCGATATCGGCGCATCCGGTGGATATGCGTTTATCGCTGGGCTCGCTTCCTTCCGTCGAGAGGGCGTAGGCCTGCTCGAGGCGTGGGTAGACGGTGATGCCCTTGCTGGAAATTTCGAACTGATGCAATCCACCCAGCGCCCCTGTGCCGCGCGATTTGCGAACCTGCAGCCGCCGCATGGTACGCACGCCGAAAAGATCGTCGCTGAGGTCGATGACGCCGTCGACCATCGTATGTTCCGGACTGCTGTCTTCCAACCGGGTGCTGGTCAGAAACAGTACCGTGCAGCCCACGAAAGCAGCCTGGCTTTGGATTTCCGCCACAAAGGTTTTCACGTCCAGGTCGGTGTCGGCGCGATCGCGCGCGTTCAGCAGCCCATCGAAAACGAGCAGAGTCGCGCCATGGCGCTTGGTCTCATTGCGAAGCAGCTTGACGATCGCGCCCAGGCCTTCATCCCTGAGCGCCTGAAACACGCTGAGATAGACGATATGCTGCCCCACCTTTTCGCCGTCGTAGAAATCCAGCGTGGAAAGCGCCTGGAACAGCCTTTCATGGGTCTCGGCCAACAGGGTCACATAAAGCACCTTCGCACCAGCGGCTGCACGGGCGAACGCGACCTGGTTTGAAAGTATCGTCTTACCCGCGCCGGGGCGGCCCTGGACGATATATGAAGCCCCTTCGATGAACCCGCCGTCCAGAACTCGGTCGAGGCCCTCTATCCCACTTGACACACGCCTAAGCTTCTGCACTTGCTACCTCTCTCATCCTGTTGCCCTACCGCTTTTTTGCTAATGTAGCACGCAAGGCAGCAGCCCCACAGCCTTGACTTGCCTGGTTCGCGAGCTGCACTGCGGTGGAAACCCGCCGGGAATGCGCGTTGCTGACCGACTCCGACTTATGGAGGGCACGGCATGCAAGAGCAGCGAGATTTCGTTCCACGCTGGGTGATGTGGATATTCTGGCTTTATACATTGGTACTGATTCTGTTCGGTGCAGCAATGTTCGTAATGGGAGCGATGCTGATCTTCGAGGGTGGCTCCTGGTACTACGCGCTGATGGGCCTGGCAACGGTGGCGGCGGGAGTATTGCTCGCATTGCGGCGCGGCAGCGGAGTTGTGGTGTTCGGTATCGCGTCGCTGGCGACGCTCGCGTGGGCGCTCTGGGAAGTAGGCCTTGATGGCTGGGCGCTGATTCCCCGGCTCGCCTGGCTGAGCGGCTTCGGCCTGCTGATGCTTGCCTTTTGGGTGGTATTCCACCGTTCATTCGCGGGCTTGCGCAAGCCCGTCTATTTCGCCGGCGCCGGCGTGCTGCCTGTCGTCATGATTGCGCTCATGGTCGTGCCGTTGCTGAATCCCTCCAGCATCGAACTGGCGAATCCCGACTTGGCCCGATCCCGCCCAGCCGAACCTTTCAGCCGCGCCACGGTGAGCGTGCCCGACGGCAACGTGGCGGGCAGCCATGACGCCACGAACTGGACTTCCTATGGCGGATCCAACCTGTCGAACAAGTTCACCCCGTCCGCACAGATCACTCCCGAGAACGTAAGCCAGCTGGAAGTGGCCTGGCATTTCCATACCGGGGACAACAAGCCCGAAGATGCCGAATTCGCATACGCATTCCAGAATACCCCGCTGATGGTCGAGGACACGGTGTACATATGCACCCCCAGCCAGATCGTGATTGCGGTCGACGCGGCAAAGGGCACGGAGAAATGGCGCTTCGATCCCGAGGTCGATAGAAAGGCCATGCGCAATATTGCCGCCAGCACCTGCCGGGGAGTCGCCTACTTTGAAGCGCCCGAGCCGGCGGCGCAGTGCCCCAAGCGCATCATCTGGCCCATGGTCGACGGACGGATGGGTGCATTGGATGCCGAAACCGGACAGCTGTGCACCGACTTCGGCAAGGACGGCTATATCGACCTGAACGAAGGCACCGGCAATGAATTTCCGGGTTTCGTAGCCCCCACCTCCCCGCCGCTCGTCATGCGCGGCCTGGCCATCATCGGCACCGGCCAGGTACGCGACGGCAGCGAGCGGGACGCACCTTCGGGCGTGGTGCGTGGCTATGACGCCGTGACGGGTGAGCAGCGCTGGGCATGGGACCTGGGCCGGCCCGGAGTGACGACGCCGCCCCCACCTGGCGAGACTTACACGCGCAGCACGCCGAATGTCTGGTCGCTGATCGCCGGCGACGACGAGCTTGGTCTGGTCTATCTGCCTACCGGAAATGCCGCAAGCGACTTCTATGGCGCCGACCGTACCGAACAGGAAGAGAAATACACCTCGGCCCTGGTAGCGGTCGACGCGGAGACGGGGCAAGAGCGTTGGCACTTCCGCACGGTCAACCACGACCTGTGGGATTTCGATTTGAGCCCGCAGCCCAATCTGATCGACTTTCCCATGCCGGATGGGCCACGCGCCGCCGTGCTGCAGGCGACCAAGAACGGCCAGGTCTACGTGCTCGACCGCGCCACCGGCGAGCCCATTTTGCCGGTCGTTCAGACACAGGTCCCGCAAGGGACGGATACCGACGAGTTCACCGCAGCCACGCAGCCATTTTCTCCCGAGATGCCGAACACGGTCGGCCCTCCCGGCAAGGAAATGGAAGTGCTTACGGAAAGCGATGCGTGGGGCATTACACCGCTGGACCAGCTGCAGTGCCGCATCGAATTCAAGCGCCTGCGCTACGAGGGCGCCTACACGCCGCCGACGCTGCAGGGATCGCTCGCCTTTGCAGGCAACCATGGAGGCATCAATTGGGGCGGCGTGTCGGTGGACATACAGCGCGGCATCCTGATCATGAACAGCAACCGCTTGCCCTACACCGAGCATGTCTACACACGTGAGACCATGGACGAGCTGGGTGTGGTGTCGATTTTCCGCGGCAAAAGCGAAACCCCGGGGTACATGGCGCAAAGGGGTTCCAAGTACGGCGCCCGCAAGGAGCCGTGGATGTCCGTCCTGAATACGCCTTGCATCGCCCCGCCATGGGGATACGTTTCCGGGACCGACCTGCGCACGAGGGAAGTCATTTGGCGCAGGCCATTGGGCACCGGCTACGATGCCGGGCCGCTTGGCATCCATTCGCGCATCAAGCTGACAATGGGCACCCCCAACAACAGCGGCTCCTTGACCACCGCCGGAGGCTTGACCTTCATCGGCGCGGGCCTCGATCAGTTCCTGCGAGGCTTCTCCACGGAAACCGGCGAACTGCTGTGGGAGGTCCGCATACCCGCCGGGGCACAAGCCAATCCCATGAGCTACGAAATAGACGGCCGCCAGTACATCGTCGCGGCCATCGGCGGCCATGACCGCATGGAAACGAAACTGGGTGACAGCGTAATCGCATGGGCCTTGCCGGAAACCCGGTAGGGCAATTCGAGCAAGGAGTCCTGATGGATGCACTGCCATTGAATTTAACCGTGAACGGCCGGACGCGTACGCTTGCGGTCGACGCCGGCGCAACACTACTGGATGTCTTGCGCGAGCGCCTGCAATTGACGGGCACCAAGAAAGGCTGCGATCACGGCCAATGCGGCGCCTGTACCGTGCTGGTGGATGGACGCCGCGTCAACTCATGCCTGACGCTTGCCGTCATGCAGGACGGCCGTTCCATTACGACGATCGAAGGTTTGGCCGAAGGCGACGTTCTGCATGATTTGCAGCGCGCCTTCGTGGAGCACGATGCTTTCCAATGCGGCTACTGTACGCCCGGGCAGATCTGCTCGGCCGTCGGCTTCATCGACGAAGGCCACGCCGACACGCCAAGGCACGGCGAAGCCGGATCCGATGGCGAGTTGCGCAATGTGATCCGGGAATTCATGAGCGGCAATCTATGCCGCTGCGGCGCGTACACCAATATCGTGGACGCCATCATGCAAGTGCTGCAAGAGCGGGGACGCACATGAATCCGTTCTCCTACATCCGGGTGCGAGACCTTGCGCAGGCCATACAGGAAGCAGCGATCGGAGGTGCGCGATTCATCGCCGGCGGCACGAATCTGCTGGACCTCATGAAGGAAAACGTCGAGCAGCCTGGGCGGTTGATCGACATCAATGGCCTGCCCTTGAGCCATATTGAAGAGACGGCCGATGGCGGGCTGCGCATAGGCGCGCTGGTGCGCAATGCCGCTCTGGCCGCCGACCCGCGAGTGCGGGCGCGCTATCCGCTGCTGTCCAGCGCCCTGCTGGCCGGAGCCAGCCCTCAGTTGCGCAATATGGCGACAACTGGCGGAAACCTGATGCAGCGCACGCGTTGCTACTATTTCTACGATGTCGCGACGCCATGCAACAAGCGGCAACCCGGTTCGGGCTGCGGCGCCATTGGCGGCGTCACGCGCATCCATGCCATCCTGGGCACGAGCGACCAATGCATCGCCACCCATCCGTCGGACATGTGCGTCGCCATGGCGGCGCTCGGGGCCCGTGTGAACGTGGTCGGACCGGACGGCCCGCGCAGCATGGCATTCACTGATTTCCATCGCCTGCCCGGCGAAACGCCTCACCTCGATCATAATCTCGCGCCGCACGAACTGATCACCAGCGTCGAGCTCCCGCGCGACGGATTTCCCCAGCATTACAGCTATCTGAAGATCCGTGATCGCTTGGCTTATGCCTTTGCCCTGGTTTCCGTGGCAGCGGCTTTACAGATCGATGGTGGCCGCATCGCCGCCGCGCGTATTGCGCTGGGTGGCGTGGCCCACAAGCCCTGGCGCAATCCGGATGCAGAGCAAAGCCTGACAGGCATGCAGGCCAATCCGGAAAATTTTGCCGATTTTGCCCGTGATCTGCTGAGTGAAGCCAAGGGCCGGGGGGACAACGATTTCAAGATCACCTTGGCGCAACGCGCCATAGCGCGGGCGCTCGCACAAGCGGCTGCGGGCACCCCTCAATCGCAAGTCGACAAGCAAATCGTCTAGCGCCTGTCAACTCGAAAAGGTACCAAGGAGATGAACATGACGATTCAGCCCAGCATCGGCACCCCGGTGAGCCGCGTCGACGGCGCGATGAAGGTCACCGGACACGCCCTTTACGCAGGCGAACATCAGGTGCGCGGTCTTTTGTATGGCGTCGTCGTCAGCGCCGCCGTCGCCCGCGGCCGCATTGCATCCATCGACACATCGCGGGCACGACGGACCGAAGGCGTGGTCGAGGTGCTGACGCATGAGAATCGCCCTCAAGTACCCTGGTTCGACATGGAGGAAGGCGGTTCCGCCGACACCACCAAGCCTCCTTTCCGGGTCCTGCGCGATGACGATATTCTATTTTCCGGTCAGCCCATCGCCCTGGTCGTGGGCACCAGCTTCGAAGCGGCGCGCCGGGGCGCCATGCTGGTCACGGCAAGCTACGAGGAGACGGATCACAACACTTGCCTGGAAGCGGCCCTGGCGCATCGATACACGCCCGAGAAAAAGAAGAAGAGCAACACGATCAAGGGTGACGTCGCAACCGCCAGCGCGCAGGCGGCAGCGAAGATCGAGCAGCGCTATCGCTTGGCGATGGAGCAGCACCACCCCCTGGAAATGCATGCAACGACCGTCGAATGGCATGGAGACGGCACCCTCACGGTCTACGATAAGAACCAGGGATCGCAGAATGCCCAGGAGCAACTGGCACAGGCGTTCGGCTATGACTCGGATACGCTCAAGGTTCTCAATTCTTACGTGGGCGGCGCGTTTGGCTCAGGCCTGCGTCCCGCCTACCAGGCCTATCTGGCCATGCTGGCCGCCATCATGCTGAAGCGTTCCGTGCGTGTCACGCTGACCCGCCAGCAGATGTTCACCCATGTACACCGCCCCGCCTGCATAGAAGACATAATCCTGGCGTGCGATGGAGAGTCGAAGCTGACCGCCATTGCCCTGAAGGCCACCACCAGCACTTCCCAGTTCGAAACCTATACGGAAAACATCATTGGCTGGGGTCCGACGGCCTACCCTTGCGCCAACCTCCGGCTCGACTACGGGGTGGCCGCCATCGACACGCCCACGCCGGGCAATATGCGCGCACCCGGCGCCGCCACCGGCATGAACCTGTTTGAAATCGCCATGGACGAGCTCGCCTATGCGAAGGGCATCGATCCCCTTGCGCTTCGCCAGGCCAACTACTCTGACATGCACGGGCTCACCGGTCTGCCGTACACCAGCAAGGCCCTGTTGGACGCTTATCGGGAAGGCGCGGAGCGTTTCGGCTGGCGCGAACGCAAACGGGAACCACGCTCCATGCGCGCGGGCACGGAGCTGATGGGCTGGGGCATGGCCACGGGCATCTGGGACGCACTGATGCTGAAGGCAAGCGCCCGGGCGACACTTGATGAGCGCGGCATCCTGACCATCGCCTCGGCGGCATCGGACATAGGCACCGGTACCTATACCGTCATGGCGCAAATCGCTGCCGGCGCGCTGGGCCTGCCTTTGGAGCGAATCCAAGTGTCCATCGGCGACTCCACTCTGCCTCCCGCCGCGCTCGAAGGCGGATCGAGCATGGCGACCTCGGTGGGCGCGGCAGTCGACCGCGCCTGCGGCAAACTGGCAAAGCGCCTGTTCGATACCGCCGCGCAAGCGAAAGACAGCCCGCTGGGCATCGTGCGATTCGATGAAGTGGAGTTTTGCGAAGGCCGCATGCGCGTCATCAAAGAACCTGCGCGCTTCATCGACTTGCGGGACGTCGTGGCGCTCTCGGGCGCCTCCTCGATGAATTGCGAGGCATCGGTAGACCCAAAAAAAGACAGTACCAATAGCAAGGCCAAGAACACCCACGCCGCGGTATTCGCTGAAGTCAGAGTGGATCAGGAACTGGGGATCGTGCGGGTCACCCGGCTGACGCTGGCCGTTGCGGCCGGCCGCATCATCAATCCCAAGACCGCCCGCAGCCAGATCCTGGGGGGCGCGGTCATGGGGATAGGCATGGCCCTCCAGGAAAAAAGCCTGTTCGACCATCGCCTTGGCCGAATCATGAACCACAGCCTGGCCGAGTATCACATCCCATGCAACGCCGACGTCTACGATATCGATGTGGTGTTCGTAGAAGAACCGGACAGCGAAATGAGTCCGCTCGGCGTCAAAGGCGTGGGTGAAATCGGCATCGTGGGCACCGCAGCCGCCATTGCGAACGCGGTCTACCATGCAACCGGCAAGCGTGTACGTGAACTGCCCATTACGCTGGACATGCTGCTGTGAGCATCGCGCTGAAGGACGCTGCGTTCATGGCAGGCGCCTGCGGTCGAGCGCATGGTGCCGCACGGCAAATCTTGACCTCGAGGCGCACTATAGACTCAACAAGGCCCAGATTCCCGCCCCAGCGAGGTACGGGCCGTAGCGCAATGCCTGTCCGGCTTCCAGACGCCCCAGTACGCGCATGGCCAAGGCCGCAGCCAAAGCCAGGCCCGACGACAGGAGCAATATCGAAGGCAGGCTTCCCCACCCCATCCATGCGCCGAGCGCGGCCAGCAGCTTGAGGTCGCCGTGCCCCATGCCTACGCGGCCGGTCGCCAGCAGAAAGGCCTGCGACACGGACCAGAGTAGCAGGTAGCCCGCCATGGCGCCCAGAACAGCGTCTGCCAGCGGTGTGAACGCGCCATTCAAATTCACCAATAGCCCCAGCCATAGCAATGGCTGAGTCAACGCATCCGGCAACAGCCCGGTTTCCGCGTCGATCCAGGCGAGCGCCAAAAGCACAACGATATAGAGAATGGCCGCCGCTGACGCCGCCGTGAAGCCGTAGCGCCACGCGCACAGCGCGGCGAGAGCCGGCGCCACCGTCAGAAAGCCTGCACGAAGGCGGCGATGACGGGCTGTTGGTTCATTCGGCAGGTCGGGGTCGATCGCGCGGGGAAGCCGAAAAGCCACGCAAGCCAGCACCGAGGCAAACGCCAGGGCCAGGACCGCCGCGCCCAGCATGGCGCCGGCCGGCCCGATGACCCAGGGAGACCACATGGCAGGCAAAGCAAGCATCAGGGCTTGGTCGCCGCGCCGGAAACGGGTATAAACCCCTGGACCACGCTTCCCGGCCGGGACGGCACGGCGACCCTTTCGACCATGCCGTCCTGATCGATGGACACGGCGTCGGCGGCCACGGCGGCAAGGGAAACCCCCGGCGCCAGTACCTGGCCGGTCCGGTAGGCCTGCGGCGTGCCGCCGTTGATTGCAAGCAAGGCGGCGCCGCGCCCGTCTTCGGACGAGATCAGGCCCAGCACGGCTACCCGCACGCGCAGTGCGCCGCCGCCGAACCAGCGGGCGACCGCGCCGGTATCGTGCCCGGCGGCAGCCGACGTGTCCAACGTTGGCGGAAGGCTTTTGGGAGCGGGCGCCAAAAGGAGCGCAGCCCACACTCCCGCTCCCACTGCCAGTGCCAACATGGCGCTGCCTCGCGCCAACGCGGGCCCGTCGATGCGCGGCAGCGCTGATAAATGTCTTAGTGCGTTCATCCAGCCTCCACTCAGGAGCGTCAGTATAATGCGCTGCAATTGACCACGCTTGCTGTTGTCATTTATAAACTTAACAATTTCGCGCTAAAAATGACAACCTTTCCTTCCGTGCAGCGTCACCAATGAATCGCCACTCCAACCGCACTCCTCGGCCCAGCCTGCGCGCCCGTCAGCTTGGATTCTCGCTCATCGAGATCATGGTGGTCGTGGTCATCATGGGCATCATGGCAGCCCTGATCGTGCCGAACATCATGGACCGCCCCGATCAGGCCCGCGGCGTGGCGGCTCGCCAGGACATCGGCGCGATCATGCAGGCACTCAAACTGTATCGCCTGGACAACGGCCGCTATCCCACAACCGAGCAAGGGCTGCGCGCCCTGACCGGCGAGGCGGTGGCCGGCCAGCCCAAGGGCCGCAGCTACATGGACCGTTTGCCCAACGACCCATGGGGCACGCCTTATCAATATCTGAATCCCGGGGTGCACGGGGAAATCGATGTGTTTTCACTGGGCGCCGACGGGCGGGCGGGAGGCGAAGGCAACGATGCCGATATCGGTTCCTGGTCGAGGTAGCAGTATTTCTCAGCGGGGCTTCTCGCTGCTGGAAGTGCTGATCGTCCTGACCATCATCGGGATCGCCACCGCCTTTGCCGGCGTAACCGCATTTTCCGATGGGGACGCCCGCGCGCTGCGCCAGGACGCCACGCGGCTGGCGCAATTGTTTTCCCTGGCGCAGTCCGAGGCCCGCCAAGGAGGCACGCCCATCGTATGGGAGTACGGCAACGACGGCTACCGCTTCGTCCGCATTCCCCGCCATCGCCTGCTGCCCGTCGGCGTGCTCGATCACTCCTCCTTCCAGCCTTTGGCGCATGATACGACCGCCACGGGATCTCTACGGCCCAGGTCCTGGGCCAGCGAACGCGCCATTCAGGTCGCCGTCCACCCTTCAGCCGCAAACGTCTTCAACACGGAATGGATATCCGGCCCATCCCTGATCGAACTTCAAGACGGACTCAACACGGTTCGCATCCAGCGTTCGGGCAATGGCCACTACGAGGTCCTGCCATGATCCCGACTCACGCGCAGGATGGATTCACTTTGCTGGAGGTCCTTGTGGCGCTGGCCATCGTCGCCATCGCTCTGGCGGCGACTTTGCGGGCGCTGGGGGTCAGCGCCAGCGGCGCCCACGCCATGCAGCAACGCAGCCTGGCCCTTCAGGCCGCCGAAAACCGCCTGGCTGAGCTCCGTTTGCTGCGCGCGTTTCCGGCGCCTGGACGCACGGTGGAACCTTGCGCCCAGGGTCCGCTGGCTTTGGTATGCGAGCAAGAATTCCAGCGCACCGTAAACGGGAGCTTCCGCATGGTTACCGTGCGGGCCCGGCTGGCGCAAGGCCCGGTCCTGGCTGAACTGAGCGGCTTGCTGTCGTCGTTGCCATGACGGAGGCACTCATCGAACAGCGGGGTTTCACCCTGGTGGAGATCCTGATTGCTCTGGCGCTGATGGCCTTGCTCAGCATTCTTTCGTGGCAGGCGCTCGACGTCACGGCCCGTTCCAACGAACAATTGAACGCCAGCGCCGATGACACGCTCGCCCTGGTGCGCGTGCTGGGGCAGATCGAAAGCGACATCAGCCGGCACGCCGATGAAGGCATCCTGCCATCCGCCGGATCGGCCGCCAATGGCGTGATGCTGCCCGCTGGAATCCGCTGGACCGATCCGGTGCTTACCGTCGTAAGGTCCGCAAACAACGGGGCCTGGCAGCAGGTGGCCTGGGTCAAAGCCGGGGATACGCTGCGCCGGGCCGTGGGGCCGGCAGCCAATGTTCTTCCCCTTCCGGAAACCGGTCCGGGCGAAGTCGTGCTGGAGCAGGTCCAGGGCTTCGTGGTAAGGGCCTGGATACCCGGACAAGGATGGTCTTCTCTGAACTCGACCGAAACGCGTATTGCCGCGACCGGACTGGAAGTCGTCATCGAACGCCGGCACGGTGACATCGACGAGGCATACCGGAAAGTGGTGCTGTTGCCATGACGGCGCGCATGCACGCGTTCGTGCGTTCCGCGCGCTTCCGGCAGCAAGGCATGGCGGTGATCGGCGCGCTGGTCGTCGTGGCGGTTGCGTCCGTTACGGCTGCTGCCATTGTCGAGCGCCAGTCGCTGCTTGCCGAGACCCTGGCCGGCGAGCGCGATCGCGCCCAGGCCAGGTGGCTGCTTCGCGGCGGGCTGGACTGGGCGCGCATCATCCTGCATAGCGATGCACGCAACAATCCCGTCACGCTGAAGAATGCGATTTGGGCTCAGCCCATCGCCGGTCTCGAAATCAGCGCACCCGGCCAAACCCGCAAAGCCCATTTTTCCGGCCAGATCGAGGACGAGCAAGGCAAGTACAACCTTTGGCGGCTGGCGGTCCATGGCACCGTGCAGCCGGTCGAGCTTGCCATTCTGGAGCGCTTGATAGCGGTGTTGGGCATGCCCGCCTCACTGGCCGCCGCCATTGCTCAACGGGTCGCCGAAAGCCAGGCTGGGCCGTCTCCCCAGCAAGCTCCCGGCTTGCGCGTCACGGGCGACTTGCTGGGCATCGAGGGCATGACGCTCGATATGGCCGCCACATTATCGGGCTATCTGACGATTCTTCCTCAGAAGACCGCGATCAATGTCAATACGGCCAGCGCGGAGGTCCTGAGCGCCAGCGTCCCCGGGCTGGACCTGCCCCGCGCGCGCGGGCTGACCGAACAGCGTGACCGGGGACTATGGTTCAACAGCCGCGCCGACTTCATCAATCGGCTGGGCGACGCCGAAATGGTGCCGGCCGGCCAGGTCGCAGTGAACAGCGATTGGTTCAAGGTGACCGGGGAAGTCACCCTGGATCATGCCGCCGTCGGCATGCAGGCGCTGTTGCACCGCCAGGGCGATCGAACGCCTCTCATACAATGGATCGAAGATTGAAATGAAGAGTCGATTGCGCCTGGCCTTGCCGCCCCTCGCCCGCATCACTTTGCAATCCGAAATGGCTTTTGCGCTGTTCGATCGTGGCGGCCGCCTGCTGCGCAGCGGCGCGCTGCCTCTGGGCGAACTCGCCGGCGCCGTGCCGCTGGATGACGTTCAGGCGATCCTGCACCACGGAGACGCCATCGTCGTCGACATCGACCTTCCACCCTTGCCCGCCAAGCGGCTGGATGACGCCGTGCGGGCACGCATCGAGCCGATGGCATTGAGCGACATCAACGACCTGTGCGTGGCGCATGGGCCGCGCTCCGGCGATGGCAAGATCACGGTTGCCTGGATCGACCGGAAAGCGTTGCAAGATGCCTGGCAAGTGCTTGCCGAGGCCGGCCTCAAGCTGTCTGCGATCGTGCCTTTGCCGCTGGCCCTCCCCCAAGGCGACCCTCGCCCCGAGCAGCCGCTCTCGCTTCCTGTCGATGAGCGCTGGCAGGCGCAGCTGCCGCGCTGGTCGCTCGCCCGCCCCGAATGGCGCCCCGCCTCGAAAACGAATCGCTGGCGCAAGGCGGCCTGGTGGGGGGGAGCCGCCGTCATGCTGTGGCTGCTGGGCGTGAACATCCATGCCGCGCAGTTGCGCGGCGAAGCGCGGGCGCTGGAAGCTTCCATGGAAGAGGCGGTGCGCAAGGCCTTCCCCACTCTTCCGGTGATCATCGATCCGGTTCGCCAGGCACGCGGCCAGCGTGACATGCTGCGCCTGGCCGGAGGAACCGCCGCCGACGACGACTTCATGCCCTTGGCGATCGGCGCCGCCAAAGTGCTGGGCTTTGCCGAGGGCCATGTCGCATCCCTGCGTTACGAAAACGACAAGCTGACCCTGGTGCTCGCTGAAGGCTATGTACCGCCCACCAACGAGGCCGCCTTGCACCAGGCGGCCGCCGTACAGTCCCTGATGCTGGAAAAAGACCAGGACGCCGCCCATACCTGGCATATCCGGCGCGCGGGCGTCCAGGCAAACCGCGAGGGGCGCTCATGATCCCGCCCACCGCCTCCCGCAATCCTTCCCAGAGCGCGCTCTGGCGACAACAGCTTGCCAGGCTGCGGAAGCAGGCTCATGCCTGGTGGGTGGAGCGTACGCCCAGGGAGCGCTTTCTGTTAAGCGCGGGCGCTTTGGCGGTCGGTATCGCGCTGATATGGACGATAGGCCTGAGGCCGGCGCTGCGCGACATCGAGCAAGCCCGGGAACGCTTGCCACGCCTGCACGCCGACGCGGCGCAGGTCGATGCCCTGATCCTCGAGACCCAGGCGCTGACGCATCGGCGATCCGGCCAGCTCGAGGCGGGCACGCTTACCGAGGCGCTGGATGCCAGCCTGCGGCGCGCCGGCCTTGAATCGACTTCGGCCTTGAGCGAAATCAGCTCTTCGGAGGATTCGGCACGGCAATGGGAGGTGATTCTGGACAATGCCGATGCGCAGCGCAGCATGGAATGGCTGTCGGGCCTGCCCTATCTGCTCAGGCTTCGTATTCAAAGCCTGGATCTGCGCCGCGCCAGTATCGAAGGCCGCGACCGCCCCGGCCATGTTTCGGGACGCGTGCTCATCGGCCAGCCAGAGGGCACGCCATGAAGAAGCATCGGCTATCCCTCATCGTGCTCCTCGCGCTGATTGCCTGCGGAGCAGCGCTGGCCGTGCTTCCCGCCAGATGGATCATGGCTGCCGTGCCCGCGTCCTGGCCTCTGGCCGTCGTCGACGCGAACGGAACGATATGGTCCGGCAGCGCCACCATAGCGATCGGCCCGCCCAGCCGCCGACGCAGCCTTCCCGATCCGCTCGACTGGCGATTGTCGCTGGTGGGCGGACCGAAGCTGCATCTCGCCCATCCCTGGCTGGGCGGACCTCTCATTGTGAGCGCAGGATGGCGAGGCGTCGGCATATCGGCCCAGACCCTGCGGCTGCCCGCGTCCGCACTCGGGACGCTGGACGCCCGCGTAGCGGCCGTCGATCCCGGCGGAGACCTTTCGATCAAATGGCCCGCCACCTTTATAGGCGCCGCCAAGCGTCCCTCCGGGACGGTGCTGCTCGATGCCCAATGGCGCAACGCCGTCTCGGCGCTCACGCCGATACGGCCGCTGGGCGACTATGACCTTGCCCTGAAACAGGCGGCGGAGAACCGGATCGACGTGGTCCTCAGCACCCGGAACGGTCCGCTGATGCTGACCGGCGCCGGCGCGCTCGAGGGTGGAAACCGCTTCAGCTTCGAAGGGACGGCCCAGGCCGACCCCGCGGCCGGATCCGAGATCCACGCCGCGTTGCGCGACTTGCTCGCTGCCCTGGGCCCGCGCCGGAACAATCAGACACTGTTGCGTTTCCGCTGACGCAGCAAGAACCACAGGCTCAACGATACCGTCATGAACAACTCCTGCACCACAGTGACCCACCGCCGCCGATTCCATCCAGCCTTGTCGACATTGACTCTGTGTCTGGTCCTGGCAGGATGCGCCACGCCGCCCAAACCGGGCGGCGAGGCCGAGGGCGCTTCCCAACTGGTGGTCCACACGTCCACCGGACAGGGATGGCGGCTGGAAGGCCCGCCCGGGACAGAGACATCCCCGGTTCGGGAAACCACCTCGCGGGCACGCCCCACCCGCCGCCTCACCACCGGCCAGACTAGCACCCCGCCCGAGCGAAGCGAGACTCGCCGGCCCGCGGGCGGCGCCACCATGCTGAACTTCGTGGAGGCCGACTTGCAAGGCGTCGTGCGCGCCCTGGCGCGCTTCACGGGCCGCAACTTCGTGGTGGATCCGAGGGTCAAGGGCCAGTTGACGCTGGTGTCCGAAGCGCCGGTGGATCCGGATACCGCCTATTCCATGCTGCTCAGCGCTCTGCGCATGCAAGGGTATGCGGTCGTCGACGTCGATGGCGTCAGCCGCGTCGTGCCGGAGGCGGATGCCAAGCTGCAAGGCACGCCGGTCAGAAGCAGCACCGCACCGGCCGGCGCGCATGGCGGCGAACTCATCACCCGCGTCTTTCAATTGCGATATGAAAGCGCCACCAACCTGGTGCCGATACTGAGGCCGATGATCGCGCCCAACAACACCATCAATGCCTACACAGGCAACAATACACTGGTCATCACCGACTATGCGGACAACCTCGACCGCATCGCCGAAGTCATCGCCGGCATCGACACACCCGACTCGATCAGCACCGACGTCGTTCCCATACGATACGGGGTGGCGCTCGACGTGGCGGCGCTGGCTGCGCAACTGCTGGACGGCAGGACCGGCGGCGACCCCGCCCAGCATACCGTCGTAGTGGCCGATCCCCGCAGCAATTCGGTCCTGCTTCGGGCCAGCAGCCCGGACAAGCTCCAGCTCGCCCGCGATCTGGTCGAGCGCATCGACAGTCCCGAAAGCCGGGCCGGCAATCTGCACGTGGTGTATTTGCGCAATGCCCAGGCGATCAAGCTCGCTGAAGTGCTGCGCGGCGCCCTGGGAGGGGCTCAGGGTGGCGGCGGGCAGACGTCCGATGGCGGCAGCCAGTCATTGGGACTTGAATCGCTCAGCGCCACCGGCACCATGGCCGGCGGCCTGGGAGGCGGCATCGGGGCCGGCACGCCGGGGGCCATCGCCGCCTCGGCATCCTCGTCGTCTGGCGGCGCCGCCCGCAGGCCGGCCATGGGGGGCGGATCCGGAACCTTGGGCGGTTCGGACCGGAACTCGACGCAAACCGTGGCTTTTTCAGCCGGCGGCGCGACGATACAAGCAGACCCGGCTACCAACACCCTCATCATTTCCGCACCCGACCCCCTGTATCGCAGCCTGCGCGAAGTCATCGATCAACTGGACCAGCGCCGCGCGCAGGTGCTGGTCGAAAGCCTTATCGTCGAAGTCACCAGCGAGAACGCGGCGGAGTTCGGCATCCAATGGATGCTGGGCGGCGACGACATCGCGAGCGGCAGCTCCTCGTTCATCGGCGGCGCCAACCTGGCGGGCACCGGCATCAATACCGCGGGCAGAACCACCATTGACGCGCTGGGACAAGGCCTGAGCCTGGGCGTGGTCAAAGGAACGGTCAATATCCTGGGCAACCAGGTGATCAACCTGGGCGTCCTGGCCCGCGCCATGCAGACGACGGGCGGCGCCAACGTGCTGTCCACCCCCAACCTGATGACGCTGGACAACGAAGAAGCCAGCATCGTCGTGGGACGGACGGTGCCTTTCGTGACGGGGCAATACACGACTTCAGGCGATGGCGCCAGCAACCCCTTCCAGACCATTACCCGGGAGGACGTCGGCCTGACCCTGCGCATACGCCCGCAGATCTCGGAAGGCGGCACGGTGAAGCTCGCGCTTTATCAAGAAGTCAGCGCCATCGACGACGCCCGCTCCTCGCGGGAAACGGGGATCGTCACGCGCAAGCGCGCACTGGAAACCAACGTGCTGGTAGATGACGGCCAGATCATCGTGCTGGGCGGCCTGCTCGAGGACACCGTTTCCGACAGCACGCGCTCGGTGCCTCTGCTGGGGGACATTCCGGTGGTGGGCAATCTCTTCCGCTACGACAAGCGCAGCCACGGCAAGACCAACCTGATGGTTTTTCTGCGGCCCCATATCGTGCGCAATGCGCGGGACGGCGCAAGCGTCACGCTGGATCGCTACAACTATATGCGGGCGGCGCAATCCCAGCTGCCGGTCCGATCCACCTGGTTCTCGCCGGAATCGGGCATGCCCCCGCTGCCGGCCTTCGAGCGCAATCCCTCTTCGGGCTTGCTGGATCTGCGCGAGTCCGAAGAGGCGAGTACGCAGCCCGCGCCATCATCGGCGCCTTCGCGTTCGGGAACGGCGCCCGCAAAGCCGGCACGCCCCGATCCCTTCGAACAACTATGAGCATACGGCTACCCTATGCCTGGGCACGGGCTCATCGGGCCCTGATCCAGTCGGGCGTTTCGGGCGAGCTGCTGACCACCTCGCCGCGCACCCCCTCCTGGGCGCTGGACGAGATACGGCGACGCCATGGCGAGCTGCCGCAGCGCCAAGTGTCCGACTCGGAGCTCGACACGCTGCTGGCCGCCGCCTACGCGCAAACCGGAGACGCCGCGGCGGTCGTGGATGCCGCGGCGAACGAAATCGATCTGGACAGGCTGATGCAGGACATCCCGGAGATCGAGGACCTGCTGGAAGCTCACGATGACGCGCCGGTCATCCGGATGATCAACGCGCTGTTTACCCAGGCCGCGCGCGACGGCGCCAGCGATATCCACCTGGAAGCGTTTGAGACGCACTCCGTGGTGCGTTACAGGGTGGACGGCACTTTGCGCGATATCGTCAGCCCGCGCCGCGCCCTGCACAATGCGCTGGTTTCGCGCATCAAGATCATGGCCAGCATGGACATCGCCGAGAAGCGCCTTCCGCAGGACGGGCGGATTGCGCTGCGCGTCGGCGGCCGTCCGATCGACGTGCGGGTGTCCACCTTGCCCACCGGTCACGGCGAGCGCGCCGTGCTCCGCTTGCTGGAGAAAGAGGCGGGACGCCTGGAGCTCGAGCGGCTGGGCATGGCGCCCGACGTCCTGGAAAGCCTTGACGGCCTGATCCACCGGCCGCACGGCATCGTACTGGTCACAGGCCCGACGGGCAGCGGCAAGAGCACCACGCTGTATGCGGCGCTCGGTCGGCTGGATGCTTCGACCACCAATATCCTGACCGTGGAGGATCCCATCGAATATGATCTTCCCGGCATTGGCCAGACACAGGTGAACGCCCGCATCGACCTGACCTTCGCCGCCGCGCTGCGCGCCATCCTGCGACAGGATCCGGACGTGATCATGATCGGCGAGATCCGCGACCTCGAAACCGCGCAGATCGCGGTCCAGGCTTCGCTGACCGGCCATCTCGTGCTGGCAACCCTGCATACCAATGACGCCGTCTCGGCAGTCACCCGCCTGGTCGACATGGGCATGGAACCCTTCCTGCTCGCCTCCACCTTGCAAGGCGTGTTGGCGCAGCGCCTGATCAGGAAGCTATGCCCGCATTGCAAGACGCGCCATGCTGACGGGACGGCCGAATGGCAGCCGGGCGGATGCGCGGAGTGCGGCCATACCGGCTATAGCGGAAGAACCGGCATCCACGAACTATTCACGTTGGATGACGAAGCGCGCGGCTTGATCCATGCGGGCGCCAACGAGCAGGCCTTGCGCGAAGCCGCCCGGCGAGGCAATATGCGCAGCCTGCGCCAGGACGGCATGCGCTGGATCGCGCAAGGCATCACGACCAATGAGGAACTGGCTCGCGTCACGCGCGAAGCCTAGCGACGGCCAACGGGAAGAAAGGAGGCGGCATGCCAAGCTACCAGTACGAAGCCGCCGATGACACCGGCAAGATCGAACGAGGACTGGTCGATGCGGACACCGAGCGGAACGCGCGCCAGATCCTGCGCGCCCGCGGCTTGCTGCCCTTGTCGCTGCGCCCTACGGGGGGAGCAGCGGCGGGCGGAATGCTTTCGGGGCCGCGCCTCAGTGATTCAGACCTGGGCTGGCTGACACGACAGCTGGCGAGCCTGCTTGCGGCGCGCCTGCCCCTGGAGGCCGCACTGAGCGCCACCATCGAACAAGCCGAGCGCCGGCACGTGGCCCATGCGCTGGCGGCGGTGCGCGCCGATGTCCGTGGCGGACACAGGCTGTGCGATGCCATGGCGGCGCGGCCGCGCGATTTTCCGCCCATTTACCGGGCATTGATCGAAGCGGGCGAGCAATCGGGCGAGCTGTCGCAAGTGATGGAAAAACTGGCCGATTACATCGAGTCGCGCGGCGCCTTGCGCAACAAGGTGCTGACGGCCTTCATCTATCCGGCGATCGTCACGCTGGTGGCGATCGCCATCGTGGTCTTCCTGCTCACCTATGTAGTGCCGCAAGTGGTCGGCGCTTTCAGCCAGACCCAGCAGGCGCTTCCCCTGCTGACGCGCATCATGCTGTTTCTAAGCGCCTTCGTGCGCGACTGGGGCGCCCTGGCAGCTCTGTCGCTGCTGCTGCTTTTCGCCGGCTGGCGCTGGTATCTGCGCCACCCCGCCGCCCGACTGGCCTGGCATGCGCGAGTACTGAGGCTTCCTTTGCTGGGCCGCTTCGTGCTTGGCGTGAATACCGCCCGCTACGCATCCACGCTCGCCATACTCACCAGCAGCGGCGTCCCTTTGCTGCTGGCCCTGGACGCCGCTCGCCGCACGCTGGGCAACGACCGGCTTCGCCTGGCGGTGGATGAGGCCACGCGCCGCGTCCGCGAAGGCAGTTCTCTTGCGCCCGCCCTGCAGGCGCAGAAGGTGTTCCCGCCCTTGTTGATCCATTTGATCGGCAGCGGCGAACGGACGGGGGAGCTGCCGGCCATGCTCGAACGCGCGGCGCGTACGCTGTCAAACGAACTGGAACGCCGCGCGTTGACCATGACGGCGCTGCTCGAGCCCATGATGACCCTGATCATGGGAGGCATCGTGCTGTTCATCGTACTGGCCATCATGCTGCCCATCATCGAGATCAATCAGATGATACGCTGAGCCGGATTGCTTGGGGTCAGACCCTTTCAGCTTAGGGGTCAGACCCAATGGGTCTGACCCCACACGGCAAGAGGGGTCGGACCCCGTACGGGGTCCGACCCCATTCCGCACAATAAAATCCTGGCGCCCCCACACTATTTGCTGTTACGATTGTTTCATATTTCAACATCGACGGCAGGCGGCCGGCGTCGCGCAGCCTGAGCCGCCAGGGGAATCAATTTGAATAAGCTTCCGGCCACCCTTGCCGCCGCGCTAGCCGCGCTGACTCTTGCCTCGTGCGACAACAGCAGCAACGTCGCCTCCAGCGACACCCCTTCCCAGCCGCCCAATATCCTGTTTGTGGTGCTGGACGATTTCGGGGTAGATCAATTGGCTCTCTATGGTTACGGAGGCGCGACGGCGCCACAAACGCCCAACATAAATGCCATCGCCCACGCCGGCGTACGATTCCGCAATGCCTGGTCCATGCCCACGTGCACACCCAGCCGCGCCACGTTCTTCCAGGGCCGATACCCCTTCCGCACCGACGTCAAGAACGCGGTCGTTGCGCTCGATCTGGCCAATTCCCAGGTGTCTCCCTTCGAAATGACGACGCCCAAGCTCCTGAAAGAAAAGGGCTATGTCAATGGTCTAGTGGGCAAGATGCACCTCTCGGGCTCTGACCTCAATCCCGCCAATAATCCGTTGGGCAACGGAGTCATGCACGAACTGGGATGGGATTATTTCGAAGGCTATCTCGATGGCGGCCCGTACCCCATCGATACGACTGCGGGCGGCATCAGCCGCCTGAGCGAAGGCGGCGGCGTATACGGCTGCGGCTTCATACCCAGCACGAAAGACGACCCGGCCCACGGCGCCGACAGCGGCGCCTGCTATCAGTCAGACGGTGGCTGCACCGCCCTGTCGACGTCCACGGCACCCACACCGGGGCGTACCTGCATGGAGCGCGGCGGCATCTTCGACCCGGGGCAATCCTGCCGCGCGACCCGCCCCTCGTATATCGATTTCAGCGTGCAGAACGGTTATTACACCGGCGAATGGATCGTCAATCGGCCCGATGGCAGCGTCGAAGTCATTCCCCCCTCCGATCCGCGCAGCCGCGGATACCGCACGGTGATGGAAACCGACCGGGCCGTCAAATGGGTCCGGGAGCAGGCGCCGAACCAGCCATGGATGCTCAGCGTCGGCTATTCCGCGATCCACACGCCGCTGCAGCAGCCGCCGGAGTCACTGCTTCCATCCGGCGCCATTGCCACCTCCGGCTATACCTGCACCGGTCTCGACGAGCAGCGCGTGCTCACGAACCAGATGACGGAAGCCATGGACAAGGAAATCGGACGCCTGCTGGTCGAGATCGGGCTCGCCCGATTCAAGGAAGACGGCAGCCTGGACTATCAACCCGAAAAGACGAATACGGCCGTGGTCATCATGGCCGACAACGGCACTTATGCGCCTAGCGTCAAGGCGCCGTTCAACCCTACGCGCGCCAAGGGCTTCCCTTACCAGACGGGCGTCTGGGTGCCCTTGATCGTCGCCGGACCCATGGTGAAGCAGGCGGGCCGCGAGGTTCCGCACATGGTCAACTCCGCCGACATGTTCAGCCTGTTCGGCGAGCTCGCGGGCCTGGACGTGCGCCAAGCCGTCCCGGCCTCCCACACGCTGGACGCCAAGCCGATACTGCCCTACCTGACCGAGCCCGGCCACGCCGGCATACGCAGCACCAACTACACCGAAATGGGGACCAACATAGCGTCCACGAAAGTTCCACCGGCCCCGCCCTGCGTCCTTCCATCCTCCAACGTCTGCGTGCAAGTCTTTCCGCAGCAGGGCGTATGCGAAGATCAAGGCGGCATCTGGTACGGGGCGGGCGGCGCGGCCGGCCAAGCGGGCCTGCCCTCATGCTGCGCCGTCAATGACTACCTCGTGTCCCAGGGCGATAGCGCGGTCGACATCCTGCCTGATTCGCAAAAAGCCATACGCGACGAGTTCTTCAAACTGGTACGGATCGAGCGCCTGAACTGCTCCAGCGGGCAAATCGAATCCGTCGACGAGTTCTACGAGGTCGACCAGGCTGCGCCGCTGCCCAAGCTGGACAACGCACTGCATAATCTGTTGACCCGGCCCGCCATGACGCCCGAACAGCAGCAGCATTATGCGTCCTTGAAGTCCGAACTGCAGACGCTCATGAACAGCCACGTCCAGTGTCCGGGTGACGGCAACCTGGACTTGGTGGTCGACAACCGCGACATCGAGAACTGGAAGCGCTTCAGCACCGCCAATGGGGGCAATTCCAGCTGGTACGATTTCAATCACGACGGCGTGACGGATGAAAGCGACCTGGCGATCATTCAGCAGAACATGGGCAAGGAGTGCCGAGCCGCCTGAGGATCAAAGGGTCAGACCCCGCATGGGGTCTGACCCTGCGCCTCTGGGGTCAGACCCCATGCGGGGTCTGACCCCTCATCCTTTAGGCGCCGCTGCGTCCTTCACCAGCCGGAAACCCACGTGGGACATGGGGCTGTAAGGATCGGAGCCGCGCCGCGCGCTGGGCCGGTACGACAGGCAATAGCTTTCATTGCACAGAAATGAGCCGCCGCGAATGACGCGCTTGGGCGCGTTTGCCGGCACGCCGGGCTCGGACGGATCAAATGACTCCGCGGGTCCTTTCGGGCTGTCGATGGGTCCCTTGCCGCCGCGAGCCTGGAGCGCGAAGTAATCGGACCGATACCAGTCGGTCACCCATTGCCAGGCGTTGCCGGTCATGTCGTACAAGCCATAGCCGTTTGGCGGGAAGGTGCCTGCGGGCATGGTGCCGACGGCGCCGCCCGCCTGGGGGCTGACCACGGGGAAGGTGCGCTGGCGGGTGTCCCAGTAATTGGCTTGCACCTGGCCTTCCGGCATCAGCTCGTCGCCCCATGCATAGGTGGCCTGCTCCAGGCCTCCGCGCGCCGCGTATTCCCATTCGGCTTCTGTCGGCAGGCGCTTGCCCGCCCATTTTGCGTAGGCCAGGACGTCCTCATAACTGACCTGGACCACCGGATGGTCGCCCTTGCCCTCTATGGAGCTGCCGGGCCCTTGCGGGTGCCGCCAGTCCGCGCCCGCGACATAACGCCACCATTGGCTATAGTCGGCCAGGTTGACCGGACCGTTGGTGCCGACGAAGACCATGGCGCCGGGCACGAACACGTCGTCCGGCGGCTTCGGAATGCCGGGAGGGAGCTGCACCCGGATGGTTTCCCAATCGGGTTTCTTTTCTGCGGTGGACACGTAGCCGGTCTGCCGTACGAACTCCGCGAACTGATCGTTGGTGACGTGCGTGACGTCCATCCAGAATCCCTGGACGCGAACGGAGTGGGCCGGACGCTCGTTCGGCTGGGCAAGCTTGCTGTCGCTGCCCATCAGGAAGGTACCCGGCGGCACCCAGGCCATGTCCTTGGGCGTGGTGATTCCATCGCCCAGTATGACGGTGGGTTCCGCAGGCTGCGTAGCGGATTTCGTCAACCACCCGAAGGCGGTTCCTCCTGCCAGCAGCGCGAGCGCGCCGCCTACCGCAAGTAACGCTGGAAACGGCTTATTCAAGGTATCCTCCAGTGGACATCAGGGTCTCACGAACGAATTGCGACATTGTCGTCGGGTATCAGCACGCCCCGCTGCCCTGCCGGCCGTTCTTGTATGTTCAAAAACGTAACCGATTATTAGCCTTGCAATTTACCACGATTCTTTTGCGTCGGCGGCCTTAGCTGATCGCATCCACCCACTCACGGGCGTGCCTGGCACTTTGCCGCTGCGCGATATCGATGATCTGTGCGGCTGTGACAGGTCGACTGAAGTAGTAGCCCTGCATTTCATCGCAACCCAAGGCCTTCAGCGACTGCGCCTGGCCTCGCGTTTCAACCCCTTCGGCCACAACGGTGAGGCGCAGACTCTGGCCCAGCGCGATGATCGCGCGAGCAATGGCGGCATCGTTCGGGCTGTCCATCATGTCGCTGACGAAGGATTGGTCAATCTTGAGGATGTCGATGGGGAACAGCTTCAGGTAGCTTAGCGACGAATAGCCCGTGCCGAAATCGTCGACCGACAGAACGACGCCGAGCTCCTTCAGCAGATGGAGAGTGTTGATCGCGGACTCGGTGTCCTTCATTACCGCGCTTTCGGTGATCTCGATTTCCAGGCAGTCGGGCTCGAGTTCCGACTGCGCCAGAATGCCCTGCACCTGCACGACCAGCTTCGAATGGTGAAACTGGCGTGGCGACAGATTTACCGCCACACGTAATTTCCCGATCCCCTGTTCCCGCCAGCGTCGCGCCTGCGCGCAGGCCTCTTGCAATACCCATGTACCGATGGCATCGATCAAACCGCTTTCTTCGGCGACAGGGATGAAGTGAGCGGGAGGCACGATGCCCAAGGTGGGATGCTGCCAACGCACCAAAGCCTCGACGCCCCTGAGCAACCCGGTGCGCATGCAGATGCGCGGCTGGTAATGCAGCAAGAGTTCGTTCCTTTCGATGGCCCGCCGCAAGAGCCCTTCTATGGCGATCTTCTCCTTCAGGCCCTGCTCCATATCGGGTGTATGGTAGCGGTAGTTGTTGCGAGAATCGCGCTTCACGTTGGTCAGCGCCAGATGTGCCTGCTGCAGCAAGCCCTCTTCCGTCGTTTCATCGTTCTGATAAATCGCAATGCCGATGCTGACGCTCAGGAAAACGTCATGCCCTTGAATTCTGAAGGGCGCGCGCATGGCCTTAAGCAGCTTCTCGGCGAGACTGGAAACCTCGCTTTTGTTCTTGATCTCGCTGTGGACGACGATGAACTCGTCTGCGCCTGGGCGCGCCAGCAAGGCATTGCCCATCAATTGCGCCTCGATGCGCCTGACCGTTTCGTGCAGGGCCTGATCCCCATGGGCATGTCCGAACGTATCGTTGACCTTCTTGAAAAAATCCAGGTCGAGAAAAAGCACGGCCACCATGTGGTGGCTGAGGCGCGAGCGCAGCAAGGCCTCGCGCAGCTTGCACAGGATCAGCGAACGGTTGGGCAAGCCCGTCAAGGCGTCGTGGCTCAGTTGGTCCACCAGCGCATTCTCAAGCTTTCGGCGTTCGGTCAGGTCGCGCACGATGGCCATCGTCAGCGTGTCGTCGTCGGCCTCCAGCATGCCCGTGCTGATTTCAGCATGGAAGATCTGGCCTTGCGAATTCCAGCACAGCACATCGCTGCCGGATTGGCACTGCGGCCATGAAGGAATGAAGCGGTCGATGGATGACCCGAGCGCCTTTTCGCGCACCAGGCCGAACAATAATTCGGCACGGGCATTGACGACCTGCATGCGCCCGACCTGATCGACCAGAAAAATGGCGTCGGGGGCGGACTCCATCAAGCCCCTGAACTTGCTTTCGCTGCGTCTGAGCCTTTCCTGCGATCGCTGCAAGCGCTGATAAGGCTCGTTCACGCCCGACACGAATACTGCACGGTACAAATACAGGCAGCCCACCACTTTGTAGACGTGTCCCAGCAGATTGGCCGCGTCGTCAGCCTGAAAATACATGGTGAAGCAAAGCTCGCCGAGCGCCATGATGAGCGCGGCGCTCGCCAGGTGGCCGCCGCGCCTGAGGTCCCCGCCGGATCTCTGTGGCAGCAACAGAACGGCGGCAAGCAAATACATGCCGACAAACAGGTATTCCATGGCAATTTTGAACGCCGTGAGCCCCTGCCCTTCTAAGTAAGTGTCGGGCACGGGGAAAGGCTGAAAGAGAATCGCCCAGAACACCAGTGCAACGAAACCCAAAGAAAGCAGAATGCTCGCATAGCGCACAGACGCCCGGCAGACCCACGGCCATGGCATGACCGCCACCATCAGGATGGTGGCGGCGCTGATGAGTCTTGCCGCGAGCCAGAATTCAATCGCTTTTTCGACCGAACTGGGAGTCACGAAAGCCGGCATGCCCGGGAAGGACAATATATGGCCGATATCGAACAGCCCGACCATGAGAAAGCCGGTGGAAAGGACGACAACAGCCATCGGCGCTCGTTGGTCAAAACTGTGCCAGCCCAACGCAAAGATCATGGCCGAGACCACGACGGAAAAAATCTCCATCAGGGTATGCAAGGGAAGATAAATTTCCTTGATGACGGGCCATTGTTGCTGTGGGCTCAACACCAGCCATAGTATGGGAGCCACCGCCACGGCCAGTGTAGGAAGCAAGCGGAGGCGCTCCGCGGGAAGAAAGACGGAGAAGGACTTGATCATCGAAAAAACGTTCATGTTCTTTCCGCCCGATTCCAGTGGTTATGCAGTTGCGCGAGCGCAATGTCACTAATACTAAGCGAAAATATCAAACTCGATCTAATGCAATATGGCATCAAGAGAATATGTGATCCTAGGATTAACCCGGATTATGCTGCATGCCCGCTGGTGCACATTGGCTGCTTGCCTTTTTTTCATTAGACTTGACGCCGACTGTTGCATGTCTATTACAGCCGCAAGGCAAAAACCGGAGACAAACATGAGCACCCTAAAACTGACGCCGCTCCTGGCAGCGCTGACGCTTGCGGCAGCTGCGCCCGCGCTTGCGGGCACGGTGACCGTCATCACCTCCTTTCCCAAGGAACTCACCCAGGCGTACAAGACCGCGTTCGAGAAAGCCCACCCCGACATCAAACTCGAGATGCTCAACAAGAATACCGTGTCCGGCATCGCCTATGTCAAGGAAACACCGGCCGGCAAACGGCCCGAGGTCTTCTGGGCCAGTGCGCCGGACGCCTTCGAGGTGCTGGCCAACGACAAGCTGCTCGAGAACGCGACCGACGTCGCCAACCCCAGCGTGCCCGACAAGATCGGCAGCTTTCCCATCAATGACCCGAACGGCATGTTCATGGGCCAGGCGCTCGCGGGCTACGGCATCATGTACAACACCCGCCTACTCAAAGCCAAGAAGCTGCCCGATCCCACCACCTGGGCCGACCTGCTCGAGCCGCAATGGTTCGGCAACGTCGGCATCACATCGCCTTCCCGTTCCGGCACCATGCACTTGACCGTCGAAACCATACTCCAGGGCGAAGGCTGGGAACAAGGCTGGAACACCATGTTGCGCATGGCGGGCAACAGCGCAGCCATCACGGAGCGTTCCTTCGGGGTGCCCGATGGCGTCAACAACGGCCAGTTCGGCGCCGGCCCGGTCATCGACTTCTTCGGCCTGTCCAGCAAGTACTCGAAGTTTCCGGTCGAGTTCGTCTACCCCGAGGAAACTTCCATCGTGCCGGCCAACATCGCGCTCATCGCAGGGTCGTCCAATGCCGCAGAGGGCAAGAAGTTCATCCAGTTCGCCCTCAGCAAGCCTGGTCAGGAAATCCTGCTCCAGCCCCAGATATCCCGGCTGCCCGTTCTGCCATACTCGGATCTCAGCAACATCCCCGAAGGCTATCCCGATCCCGGCGCCATCGCCAAGCGCAGCAAAGTGCAGTTCGACGTCAACCTGTCGCAAAGCCGGTACTACATCGTGCAGTCGCTGTTCGACCAGACCATCACGTTCCGCTTGAAAGAACTGCAGCAAGCCACCAAGGCCATTCACGATGCGACCCAGAAACTGGGCGCGAACCCGGCCGGCGAAGCCGCCAAGCTGCTGGATGAAGCCAGGAAGTTGGCCTGGAGCCCCATCCTGGATGCCAAGCAGGTTGCCGACCCCGAACTTGTCGCCGTGTTCGCCGGCAACAAGAAAGACGCCGAAATCAGCCAGAAGCTGTCCAAGCTGCAAGGCGACTGGAATCGGCAAGCCGGCGAAAACTACAGCAAGGCGGTCGCGTTGGCGCAGCAAGCCGCGAAATAAACGGGATCCCACCGCATGCGTAACAGCCAAGATGGTCAGCCCCGCTTCACTTCAGGCCTGGCGCTCGCAGCGATGCTGGTGCTGGCCTTCCTGGTCCTGTTTCTGGTCGTACCCGTCGGCAGCGTCTTCTACAGCGCTTTCGTCAATGCCGACGGCAGCTTCACCTTCGGGCACTTCGGCGCCTTCTTTCACCAAACGCTCCTGAAGGATTCCTTTTTCAACAGCCTGTACGTCGCCCTCGCCTCGACGTTCTGGGCATCCGTCATCGCCATCCCGCTTGCCTACCTGACCGTGCGCTTCCGGTTCCGCGGCGCGCTCATCATCCAGACACTGGGTGTCCTGCCGCTGATCATGCCGCCGTTCGTGGGCGCGGTCGCGCTGCAGTTGATCTTTGGCCGTTCCGGCAGCGTGAACCTGCTCCTCGACGAGTGGCTGGGCGTCACGCTACCCATCATGGATGGACTCAACGGCATCATCTTCGTCGAGTCCCTACATTACTTTCCCTTCATCCTGCTGAACCTCACCGTGGCGCTGCGCAATATCGACGGCGCCATGGAGGAAGCCGCGGTCAATCTCGGCGCCAAAGGCTGGCGTCTGTTCCGCCGGGTCATCTTTCCCCTGGCGCTGCCGGGCTATGTGGCCGGCGCATCGCTGGTATTCGTGAAAGTCTTCGACGACCTGGGAACGCCCCTGGTGCTGGGCGTGACCAACATGCTCGCGCCGCAGGCTTATCTGCGCATCACGCAGGTCGGCCTGGATGACCCGCTGGGCTACGTCATCAGCGTGATCATGATCGGTTTTTCGATTATTGCCCTGTGGCTGTCCGCCAAAGCCCTGAAAGGCAAGGACTACTCGACGCTGCAGAAAGGCGGGGGTTCTCTGCAGCAGCGCGAGCTGACGGGGTTGCAGACCATACTGGCCTACGCCTGGATACTATTGGTCCTTCTGCTGGTGCTTTCGCCGCATATCGGCGTGCTATTGCTGTCGCTGGCAACGGTCTGGAGCTATGCGCCGCTGCCAGACGGCTACACGCTCGAACACTACGCCACGATCTTCCAGGACTCCCCCGGCATGATAGGCAACACGCTGCTGTACTGCGGCCTGGCGGCGGGCATCGATGTGATACTCGGTACGGCCATCGCCTACCTGATGCTGCGTACCCGCCTGCCCGGACGACAATGGCTGGACTGGATTGCGTCGGCCGCGCTGGCCGTGCCGGGCATCGTACTTGCCATCGGCTTCATGCGGACCTTCCGGGGTATTGAAATCCCCGGTACGGGGACCGCGTTGACGGGAACCTGGATACTCATCATGATTGCCTATTCCGTTCGGCGTCTGCCTTACGCGCTCCGCTCCTGCGTGGCGGCGCTGCAGCAGATCAATCTTTCGCTTGAAGAGGCGGCCGCCTCCGTGGGCGCCAATCGCTATCGCACCATCCGGCGCGTCGTCATACCGCTCATGGCCGGCGGCATGCTGGCCGGCTTCGTCACCAGCTTCATCACGGCGGCGGTCGAACTGTCGGCGACCATCATGCTGGTCACGCGGGACAGCGATGCACCCATGAGCTACGGCATCTATCTGTACATGCAAAGCGCGTCGGGCCGCGGGCCGGGCGCCGCCCTGGGGGTGCTTGCCGTCGTCGCGGTCGCCGTGGGCACTTATGCTTCGCATCTCATCGTTGAACGCGCCTCGGCCCGCCAGCGCCCCGCGCGCGTCCTGAAGGAAGTCCCATGAAGAAAGTCAGCGTCGAATGCCAGAACATACGGCTGTCTTATGGAAGCACGGAAGTCCTCAAGGACATCAATCTTCGCATAGAACCAGGCGAGTTCTTCGCATTGCTCGGGCCCTCCGGCTCGGGCAAATCCACGCTGTTGCGGCTTATTGCCGGATTCAACCGCCATAGCGCAGGCCGCCTGCTGGTCGACGGCCAGGACGTCAGCGCCGTGCCCGCTTACAAGCGCAACATCGGCATGGTCTTTCAAAGCTATGCGCTCTGGCCGCACATGACGGTCTGGGACAACGTTGCCTTCGGCTTGGTCGAACGGCGCCTGCCCAGCGCTGAAATCAAAGAGCGTGTCGCCTCGGTGCTCGCCCTGGTGGGCCTCACCAGCTATGCGAAAAGAAGGCCGAACGAGCTATCCGGAGGGCAGCAGCAGCGGGTCGCGCTGGCGCGCACCATCGTGATCGAACCGCAGGTGCTCCTGCTGGACGAGCCTCTTTCCAACCTGGACAAGAACCTGCGCGTGCAAATGCGCCAGGAACTCCTGTCCCTGCAAAGGCGCCTGGGAATCACGACCATCTTCGTGACGCACGACCAGGAAGAAGCCATGACGACCGCCGACCGCATGGCCGTTCTCGACCAGGGCGTGGTGCAGCAAGTGGGCAAGCCGTCGGAACTCTATGATTTTCCGTGCAACCGCTTCGTCGCCAACTTCGTCGGCACCATGAACGTGCTGGAGGGAAAGGTCAGAGGCCAAAGCGACAGAATGGTGGCCATGGACGTGGCCGGCGTCGGCGAAATCGCCCTGCCGCTGCATGCAGAGGCCGCCATCAACGACCAGCTCGCGCTGAGTTTCCGCCCGCATACCGTTCAGCTCGAAGACCAGCCCGAGCGCCAGACCAAGCGCTTCATCTGGCTGCCCGGCGTCATCCAGCATAGTGAATTCCTGGGAGAATTCACCCGCTATGCCGTCCAGGTCGGACAACAGACCCTCACTGCCGATCAGGCGCATTTTGCCGGCATCAGTTTGTACGCGCCCGGGACGCCGGTGTCCGTGGGACTGGAGCCCACTCAGATCCGGCTGCTGCCGACATGAACGCCTTCGATTGGCAGCGCATGCTGCTCGATCAATTTCCCTGGACTTTCCTGGGCGAAGTCCTCTTTCGCGCCCTGTTCGCCTACGTCCTGGTTTTCCTGTTCCTGAAGATATCGGGTCGCCGTGGAATCAAGCAGCTGTCGCTGTTCGAGATCGTCGTCATCCTGACCCTGGGCTCGGCAGCCGGCGACGTCACGTTCTATCACGATGTCCCCCTGTTGCCCGTCTTCTTCGTTTTCGCGGCCTTGCTGGCCCTGTACCGGCTGACCACCTACCTCATGTCGCGCAGCGTCCGCTTCAGCTATTGGATGGAAGGCGAACCGGTCACCTTCATACACGAAGGCATGTACGAGATCGACAGCATGAGCCGGCTCAATGTTTCCGAGGACGAGTTCCTGATGGAGCTGCGGCAGCAAAGCGTGGAGCATCTGGGCCAGATCCGGCTGGCGATCATCGAAGTGGATGGCAATATCAGTCTTTATTTCTATGACGATGACAACACGAGGCCCGGACTCTCGGTGCTTCCTCCCAAGCACAGGCCCATATACGAAACCACGCCGTTCGCGGGGCTGCATGCATGCACCAACTGCGGCAACATCGAAGAAATCGCCGAGCGCCGGCAACTGAAATGCCCACGATGCGGAGAGGGCACGTGGTCCCGGGCATTGACTACCCTGCGCTCGCGCTGAGGGTCGAAATAGCTTGATTTCGTCGCCTGCTTGACGCAGACTGAACGGCGCAGTTGCACAATCGTTCGTCACTTTGCAGGAGCACCCACATGAGCCAGTATCAAATCGCCGTGGTCGTCGGCAGCCTCAGAAAGGATTCCCTCAACCGCAAGCTCGCCCAGGCACTTACCAAGCTCGCGCCGCCCGAGTTTTCCTTCAAGTACCTGGAAATCGGCGATCTGCCCTTGTACAACCAGGACGACGACAACGACCAGGCGCCCAGCGTCAAGCGCCTGAAGGCGGAAATCAGCGCTTCTCAAGGGGTGATTTTCGTCACCGCCGAATACAACCGCTCCATACCCGGTGTATTGAAGAACGCCATCGACAACGCCTCGCGCCCGTATGGCCAAAGCGCCTGGGCCGGAAAACCGGCGGGCGTCATCGGCACCTCGATCGGTTCCATCGGTTCCGCCCTGGCGCAGCAGCATCTGCGCAATGTGTTGGCCTACCTCGACATGCCGACCATGGGTCAGCCCGAAGCCTTCGTCCACTCCAACGACGCCCTGTACGGGCCGGACGGAAACCTGAACGAACGCAGCAAGGAGTTCTTGCAAGGCTGGATGAACCAGTATGCGGCGTGGGTAAGAAAACACGCCTGATGGACCTCAAGGGGTCGATCCCCAGGGGTCAAGGGGTCAGACCCCGTATGGGGTCTGACCCCATCGTCTAGACCTGCTCCCAAGGGGTCAGACCCCATACAGGGTCTGACCCCACCGCCTAGATCTGCTCGAAGCGATCAAACCGCCTTTCGGTCTGCTCTTCAGCATGGTCCACCTCTGCCACCTTGGCGCCTGGCGGCCCCATGTGCAGCCAGGACAGCATGCGATCGATCAGGTCATGCCCGCCCTGCAGCAAGGCCTCGACCGAGCCATCGGCATCGTTGCGCACCCAGCCTGTCACGCCCAGCATATGTGCCTGCCGGACCGCCGCCGCCCGGAATCCCACTCCCTGCACGCGGCCGGTGACCCGCGCGCGTATCGTTTCCACGTTTTCTGTCTGATGCAACTTCTTCATGTCGTTCACTATCCGCTGGTCAAGCATGCGCCCTTTCCTGAGCAGGCGCCTGCACGCGGTGCAAGTTTAATGCGGTATTGATGATGCCCACATGGCTGAAAGCCTGCGGGAAGTTCCCGAGCATGCGCTTATGCAGCGGATCGTATTGCTCGGCCAGCAGTCCCACGTCGTTGCACAGTCCCGCCAGGTGGCCGAACAGCTCGCGCGCGTCATCGTCGCGGCCCAACAGCACGTATGCGTCGGCCAGCCAGAAAGAGCAGACCAGGAAAGTGCCTTCGCCGGGCGGCAAGCCATCGATGCCGTGCTCTGTTTCGTAGCGTAGCAGCAGACCGTCGCGCATCAGCCGCTTTTCGATCGCTGCGACTGTTCCAACCACCCTGGGATCATCAGGCGGCAGGAAGCCGGTGAGCGGGATCTGCAACAGGCTGGCGTCGAGCAGCGTGGAATCGTAGGACTGCACGAAGCTGTTCATCTCGACATTGAAGCCGCGGCGGCAGACTTCTTCATGTATTTCATCCGCGATGCGACGGCAATTGCTGGCGAACTCCTGGCCGTTCTCCATGGCGCCGGCCACATGCGCGATGCGGTCGAACGCGACCCAGGACATGACCTTAGAATGCGTGAAGTGCCGTTGGGCTGCCCGGATTTCCCAGATGCCTTCGTCGGGTTCGCGCCAGGCCTTTTCCAGGAAAGGCACGATGACTTCGGCAATCGCTTCAATGCGCGGATGCCGGGGCAGATGGCCTTTGATGGCCTGCGCCATGGCGTCGGCGACTTCTCCGAATACATCGAGCTGGGTCTGGGTGGCGGCTGCGTTGCCGATGCGCACGGGTTGCGAGCCCTCGTAGCCGCATAGCCAGGGAAGTTCGTATTCATGCAGCTGGCGCTCGCCGGCAAGGCCATACATGATCTGCATTTGATCGGGCCGGCCCGCCACCGAGCGGGTCAGCCAATCGCGCCAGGCGCTGGCCTCTTCGAAATAGCCCATGTTCATGAACGCCAGCAGGGTCATGGTGGCATCGCGCTGCCAGCAATACCGGTAATCCCAGTTGCGCTGCCCTCCGATCTGTTCCGGCAGCGAAGTCGTGGCGGCGGCCACGATGCCGCCCGTGGGCAGATAGGTCAAGGCCTTCAAAGTGATCAAGGAGCGCTTGACCAGGGCGGACATGGGTCCGACGTCCGGACACCGGCTGGAAAATTCGTGCCAGAAATAGCGGGTCTTGGCCAGCGACGCCTCGGCATCGAAGCCTTCGCCGACCGGTTCGTGCGATGGCTGGTGCATCAGCGTGAACGACTTGCGCTCCCCCGCGTCGACGCTGAAGCGCGCGGTGGAGTGCATGGCCCGCGCCTTGATGGGAGTGGGCGTGCGCAACACCAGCATGTCCGGCCCCGCCACCGCGGTCAGGGTGAGCGGGTCGTGGCGCTCGACCCACGGTACGGTGCGGCCATAATCGAAGCGCATGACCAGGTCCATGTTGAAAGTGACGCGCCCCTTGACGCCCACCACGATACGCACGACGCTGGAATGCCGAAACGTCGAAGGCATGAAGTCGATGAGCTTCGCCTCGCCCTCATCCGTCGTGAAAGTGGTCTCCAGGATCATGGTCCCGTCGAGATATTGGCGCGTCACGCGCCGTACGGGCGCTGTCGGTGCGATTTGCCATCGTCCGTTTTCCGGTGTGCCCAGCAACGCGGCAAAACAGGCCGGGGCATCGAAACGGGGGAAGCACAGCCAATCGATGGCTCCCTCCTTGGACACTAACGCCGCAGTGCGGCAATTGCCTAACAAAGCGTAATCTTCGATTCGGGATGCCATATTCCTCCTGATAATCACAGCAATAAAGGGACGGGCTCGAAGCGTTGATACGATGGTGACACAATTCTTGATTTTGATCAGTACACCGTATACTGTAGCTTCTAATATAAGGCTGCCGTCCGGCTCGCGCCAAACGAGGGGGCAGCCACACATCAATCGCAACCCATAAAGAGGCTTTAATGAGAAACATCCTAGTTCCCGTAGACGGCTCCGATTCCTCCGTACGCGCAGTCAAGGCCGCCATCCAGGCAATGGAAGATCTCAAAGACTGCAAACTGCACGTCATCACGGTCCATCCGCCCATTGTTTCCGGCAACGTCACACGGTTTTTCTCGGCCGAAGCCATCAATGACTACTACCAGGATGAAGGCCGAAATGCCCTTCTCCCAGCAAAAACCGTGCTCGACGAAGCCGGCGTCAGCTATCAGGACTCGGTCCAGGTGGGCCCTGTTGCCATAACCATCGCCAAATACGCCAAGGATCACGGCTGCGACCTGATCATCATGGGCACGCGCGGCCTGGGCAGCGTAACAGGCATGGTGCTGGGCTCGATCGCGACCAAGGTGCTCAGCCTGGTCGACATTCCCGTCACACTGATCAAGTAGGCGCCCGCCCGGCCTGCTATTCCGGCAGGCCTACCCTCAGCAAGCTGCCTTTCGAGTCATCGGTCAGTACGTAAACATAGCCGTCGGGCCCGACCCGCACATCGCGTATCCGCTCGTTCAGATCCTTCAGCAGGCGTTGCTCGCCGGTCACCTTGTCGCCGTCCAGCGTCAGGCGTATCAGCTCCTGGTCCTTCAGTGCGCCAATGAACAGTGAATGCTTCCAGGCGGGAAACCGGTCGGCATCATAGAAGGCCATGCCTGAAATCGCGGGCGACGCCTTCCAGTAATAAATGGGCGCCTCCATGCCCGCTACTTCCTGCCCCTTCGCCTCCGGAATGGCGAACCCCGAATAGTTAACCCCATAGGTTGCTGTCGGCCAGCCATAGTTCTTGCCTGCCTGGGGTATATTGACCTCGTCGCCGCCGCGCGGGCCATGCTCGTGGGTCCAAAGCCGCCCGGACCACGGATTGAGCGCCGCACCTTGCTGGTTGCGATGCCCATATGACCAGATTTCCGGCCGCGCCCCGTCGCGTCCCACAAAAGGATTGTCCTGCGGTACGCGCCCATCGGGAAACAAGCGGACGATCTTGCCTTGGTGCTTGTCCAGGTCCTGGGAGGTCGGCCGCTGGTTGTTTTCGCCCAAGGCGATGAACAAGTGCCCCTGGCGGTCGAACACCAGCCTGGAGCCAAAGTGATGGCCCGACGAGAGCTTGAGCATCTGGCGGAAAATGACTTTGAAATCGCGCAACTGGCGTAAGTCTTGGGAAAGAACGCCGTAACCCGCGGCAGTGCCCGCCCGGCCGTCGTCGCCTTCTTCCGCATAGGTCAGATAGACTCGCCGAGTGTCGTTGAAATCGGGCGGGAGCGCCACGTCCAGCAAGCCGCCTTGCGAACGCGCGAAGACTTTGGGCACGCCCTGGATGGGTTCCGACAGCTTGCCGCCCCGGTCGAGCAAACGCAATGCGCCGGACTTTTCGGTAATCAGGATTCCTTGATCGCCGGGGAGAAAAGCCATGGCCCACGGGTTATGCAGATTCTTGGCGACTTCCTTGACCTCGGCCCGCGTCGATGGCGGCGACGCCGGGGCAACTTGTACTTGGGCTGCGCAAGCGGCGGCGGAGGCCAGGCACCCCAACCCGAAGCCGGCGGCAACCTTTCGTGCTGACGTCCGGGTGGTCAAAGGGATGTTCGGAATCATGGCGAATACTCCCGTCATTCGTGTGCCTCGGCGGCGGGATTGTGCCAGCCGCCATAGGAAGCGATGAGTTCATCCGCCTTGCGCGGCCCCCAGCTTCCCGGTTCATAAGGCAGGGCTTCGGAGTGATGGTACAGCACTTTATCCAACACGGCCCAGGCCGCCTCGATTGCGTCTTCGCCGGCGAACAGCGACCGATCGCCCGCAATCGCATCGGCCAACAAGCGCGCATAGGGAGACTCTTCGCCGGGATCGGCATCAAGCAGGGACAATTCGAACTGCTCGCCGACGAACTCCTTGCCGGGACGCTTGACGCGCGCCGCCAGCGCCAGCGCCGAGCGCGGAGACAGGCGCATCCGTATGTAATTGGACCGTTCGGCATCGGAATGCGCATCCGCGAACAAAGGTTGCGGCGGGGCTTTCAACTGGACCACGACTTCGGCGAAATCCTGGGCCAGGCATTTTCCCGAGCGCAAGAACCACGGCACGCCGGCCCACCGCCATGAATCGACATAGAGGCGCAGCGCGCAGAAGGTCTCCACGTCGGAATCGGGCGCCACGTGCGGCGCCTTGCGATAGCCCTCGTACTGCCCGCGCACCAGATCGTGCGCCTGCACCGGTCGCATCGCGCGAAAGACCTTTGCCTTTTCGGTGTGAACGGCGGCGTAGCCCCGGTAAGCGGGCGGCTCCATCGCCAGCAGCGCCAGAATCTGGAACAAGTGGTTCTGCACCACATCGCGCAGACAGCCTGCGCTTTCATAGAAGGCCCCCCGGTTCCCGACGCCAAAGGTTTCCGAAAGGGTGATCTGGACGCTTTCCACATAATTGCGGTTCCAGATCGGTTCAAGAAAGGAATTGGCAAAGCGGAAATACAGGATATTCATGATCGCCTCCTTGCCAAGGAAATGGTCGATCCGGAAAATGGATGCTTCGGGAAACACCGAACACGCAAGCCGGTTCAGCTCGCGAGCCGTTTCCAGGTCGCGGCCGAATGGTTTCTCGACGATGACGCGGGCGCCCTCGGCCAGGCCGGAGGCATCCAGCCCCTTGATTACGGTTTCGAACAGCGCCGGCGGGATGGCCAGATAATGCACGGGCCGGACGCTGTTTCCCAACGCCTGCTTCAGCCGCTGAAAGGTAGCGGCCTGCCTGTAATCGCCGTTTACGTAGCTGACCCGCTCGCACAGCTGTTCAAGCGCTCGCTCGTCGTGCGGCACCCCGGCCTGTTCCAGGCTGTCGACGATGCGCTGCTTCAACTGTGCCCGGTCCATTTCGGACGACGCGACGCCCACCACGGGTACGTCGAGGGTGCCATCGCGCGCCATTGCATACAAGGCCGGGAAAATCTTTTTGTGCGCCAAATCGCCCGTCATGCCGAAAAGCACCAGGGCATCGGAACGCGCGGGAGTCGTTTCCATCAAGTGACGGGTCCTCCTTTTTTCTTTTCGATATGGCCGCCAAACTGATGCCGCATGGCCGAAAGAACACGATTGGCGTAATCGCCGTTGCCGCGCGACTCGAAGCGCGAAAACAGCGCGGCGCTGAGCACCGGCGTGGGCACGCCCTGGTCTATGGCGGCCGCCAGCGCCCAGCGCCCTTCGCCCGAGTCGGAAACATGGCCGCTGTAGCCCGCCAGTCCCTGGTCTTCCTGCAGGGCGCGCGCCGTGAGGTCGAGCAGCCAGGAACTGACCACGCTGCCGCGGCGCCAGACCTCGGTGATTTCGGCGATGTCAAAATCGTATTGGTAATGCTCCGGATGGCGCAGCGGTGTCGTCTCGGCATCCTGCTCGCGGTCATGCCGGCCGATGTTGGCATGACGCAGAATATTGAGGCCCTCGGCATAGGCGGCCATCATTCCGTATTCGATGCCGTTGTGGATCATCTTCACGAAATGGCCGGCACCGTGCGGACCACAATGCAGATAGCCGTGATCGGCGGTGGTTTCGCGGAGCCGTCCGGCGGTGGACGCCACTGATTCGGCACCGGGAGACAAGGCCTCGAATACGGGCGCCAGGCGGTCGAAGTCGGCGCTTTCCCCCCCCACCATCAGGCAGTATCCGCGCTCGAGCCCGGCCACGCCTCCGCTGGTGCCCACATCCATGTAGTGGATGCCTTTTTCAGCCAGCTCTTTGGCGCGGCGTATGTCGTCATGATAGGAAGAATTGCCGCCATCGATGACGAGATCGTCTTCATCGAGCAACGGCAGAAGCTCGTGCAACACGGTATCCACGACGGCGGCCGGCACCATCAGCCAGACGGCACGCGGCCTTGCCAGCGCATCCACGAGCCCGGACAGCGTTTCGCAGGGCTGGGCCCCCATGTCCGCCGCCCGCTCGCGCGACGCGGGCTGGCTGTCGTGCACTACGCACTGCACGCCGCGGCTTTGCAGCCGCTGCACCATGTTCCCGCCCATGCGTCCCAGACCAACCATACCTAACTGCATGCGCATCCCCTGAAAAAAACCATAATCGTGCCACAAACCCCGCCCGCGACGCGTCAGGCATCGGGCTTCTTGTCCAGAAAGGATGAAAGCAGGTCCACGGGCACCGGAAACACCAGCGTCGAAGTCTTGTCGCCCGCAACCTGGGTAAGCGTCTGCAGGTACCTGAGCTGGATGGCCAGCGGCTGCGACGCGAGTATCTGGGCGGCTTCCATCAAGGCCTGGGCGGCCTGCTTTTCGCCTTCGGCGTGGATGACCTTGGCGCGCCGTTCGCGCTCCGCCTCGGCCTGGCGGGCGATGGCGCGGACCATGCTTTCGTTCAGGTCGATATGCTTGATTTCGACGTTGGTGACCTTGATGCCCCAGGAGTCGGTCTGCGCATCCAGGATGTTCTGTACGTCGATGTTGAGCTTCTCGCGTTCGGACAGCATCTCGTCGAGCTCGTGCTTGCCCAGCACGGCGCGCAGCGTGGTCTGCGCAAGCTGGCTCGTGGCTTCGAGATAACGCTCTACCTGTATGATCGCCTTTTCGGGCGCCACGACTCGAAAATAAATGACCGCGTTCACCTTGACCGACACGTTGTCCCGGGAAATGACGTCCTGGCTGGGTACATCCATGGTCACCACGCGCAGATCCACCCGCACCATCTGCTGCAGCACGGGTATGACGAACACCAGGCCCGGGCCCTTGACGCTGGTGAACCGGCCCAGGGTGAACACCACCCCGCGCTGGTATTCGCGCAGGATCTTGATGGCATTGAACACCACGATGACCAGGATGATGATGACGGCGCTCAGGCCGATGTTGAAGCTGTAGTACATGCGTATCCCCTTTTTAGTACTGTCCGGCGTCAGCCGCCCGGACCGGACACCCGCTCGACAGTGAGGAGCAGGCCGTTCATGGAAAGGACCCGTACCTGGTCCCCGACCTGCAAAGGCTGGTCGCAGACGACGCGCCAGCTTTCACCGCGGACTTCGGCATATATCGTGCCCCCGCCGACGGCGGTCACCACGCCCGGCAGGCCGGGCATCTGCTCTTTGCCGCTTACGACGCGGTGCCGCCTGACACGAGCCGCGAGCCAGCCGGTGGCGGCGATCATGCCGAAGCTGACCAGCGCCACTCCAGCAAGAAACGGCAAGGTCAGGTCATAACCCGGTATGTCGGTGTCCATCAGCAAGAGACCGCCAAGCACGAAGGCGACGATGCCGCCCACGCCCAGCACCCCGAAGCTTGGCAGGAAGGCTTCGGCGATCATCATCGCCGCGCCGGCGGCCAGGAGCCCCACGCCCGCCCAATTGACGGACAGCATCTGGAAGGCATACAGCCCGAGCAGCAGGCAGATCAGCCCGGCCACGCCGGGCAGCGCCACGCCAGGGCTGGTGAGTTCGAAAAACAGGCCGTAGATGCCGACCATCATCAGCAAGACGGCGATCTGGGGATTGGCAAGCAGGGAAAGAACGCGATTGCGCCAGTCAGGCTCGATGCGTTCGACGCGAGCGCCCTGCGTCTCCAGGGTGATGCCGGCTCCGCCGTCAAGCGTGATGTTCCTGCCGTCCAGTTTCTGAAGCAATTCGGGAATGCCGCCCGCAATCAGGTCGATGACGCCGGCGGACAAGGCTTCCTGGGCCGACATGCTGCGCGCCTCCAGCACGGCTTTCTCGGCGAAGTCTGCGTTGCGGCCCCGCAATTGGGCCAGGCTGCGGATATAGGCCGCCGCATCGTTCGTGACCTTGCTCGTCATCGTGTCGGTGCCGCCCTTCTTTTCGCCGTCCTTGTCCTGAGCCGGCGCGGCACCCCCGATGGAGACCGGCGAGGCGGCGCCCAGATTGCTGGCGGGCGTCATGGCAGCGATGTGGCTGGCATACAGGATGAAGGTACCGGCGCTTGCCGCCCGCGCGCCGCCCGGGCTGACGAAAGTTGCGATCGGGATGGGCGAAGACAATATCTGGCGGATGATCGAACGCATGGAGCTGTCGAGGCCGCCGGGGGTATCGAGCTCCAGCACCGCCAGCATCGCGCCGTTGTCCTGGGCCTGCTTCAGGCCCCGCTGGATGAAGTCCGCGCTCGCAGGGCTTATGATGCCTTCCACCTTGAGCACCGTGACGAGGCCTCCTGCCGAATTGGCGGGATATGGAATCATGGCGATGAAAAGACCGGTCAACGCGGCAAGCCAGAACCCGAAGAACCGGCGCATGCAGTACGAAACGCTCATGGTGCCCCCTGGTGAGGCGCGCAGCAAGGCGCTTGCCCGAGCCGCCACGCCGAACGTGAAGCTATGGTCAGTATAGACCGTTCAGCTCGTCCGCGAGGATCAATGCGTGATTATGCTTGTCGTCCTTGGCCGCATACAGCAATGTGATCTTCTTCTTGCCGGCCGCATGGATCAGGTCTTTCATGCGGGCGCGCTGCTCCGGCGTGCGCAGCTCGGTTTGGTATCCGTCGCGGAAGCGGTCCCAGTGCTCTGCCTTGTGGCAGAACCATTTGCGCAATTCCGGGCTGGGCGCCAGGTCCTTGAGCCAGGCATCATGGCCAAGTTCTTCCTTCTTGATGCCGCGGGGCCACAGCCGATCGATCAGCACCCTATAGCCGTCACCCCGCTGAGGGGCATCATAGACCCGCTTGATCTGTACGTGCTGTGGCATGGCCCGCCCTCCTTAGCCGGAATGCGTCATATCGATGGGATTGATCCATTCATCATACTGCTCCGCCGTCACATGGCCCAGCGCCAGCGCCGCCTCGCGCAGGGTGCTTCCTTCCTTCTGGGCCTTCTTTGCAATGGCGGCGGCCTTGTCGTAGCCGATGTGCCGGTTCAAGGCGGTGACGAGCATCAGGTTTCGATCGAGGTTCTCGGCGATGCGCTCGCGGTTCGGTTCGATGCCCACCGCGCAGTGGTCATTGAATGCCAGGCAGGCATCGCTGATGAGCTCTATGCTTTCCAGTACATTGTGGACCATGACCGGCTTGTAGACGTTCAGCTGGAAATTCCCCTGCGAGCCCGCGAACGCGACGGCGGCATCGTTGCCGAATACCTGGACGCACACCATGGTCATGGCTTCGCACTGCGTCGGATTGACCTTGCCCGGCATGATGGAGGATCCGGGCTCGTTATCCGGGATGATGAGCTCGCCCAGGCCGCAGCGCGGGCCGCTGGCCAGCCAGCGCACATCGTTCGCCATCTTCATGAGCGCGCCCGCAAGCGTACGCAAGGATGCCGATAGATTCACGAGCGCATCGTGAGCGGACAAGGCGAAGAATTTGTTCTCGGCCGACTCGAAGGGCAGGCCGGTGATGTCGGAAATCTTTTGCGCCGCAAGCCCGCCGAATCGCGGATGCGCATTCAGGCCGGTGCCGACCGCAGTACCGCCTATGGCCAGGCTGTATATGCCCGGCAAGTCGGCCTGGACAGCTTCGAGCGCGAAGTCGATCTGGGCCACCCAGGCGCCGATTTCCTGACCCAGCGTAATGGGGGTCGCATCCTGCAAGTGGGTGCGTCCGGTCTTGACGACGTCCTGGTAAGCCTCAGCCTTGGCGGCAAGCGTATCGCGCAAAGCGCGCACTGCGGGGAAAAAACGCCTGGCAAGCTGCTGAGCAACCGCGATGTGCATGGCGGTCGGGAAGGTGTCGTTCGAGGATTGGCCGCGGTTCACGTGGTCGTTGGGATGCACGGGCTTCTTGCTGCCCTTGTTGCCGCCCGAGAGTTCGATGGCCCGGTTCGAAATGACTTCGTTCGCATTCATGTTCGACTGAGTGCCCGAGCCGGTCTGGAAAACGACGAGCGGGAATTCGTCGTTGAGCTTGCCGCTGATCACGTCGTCAGCGGCCCAGACGATCAGGTCGGCGATCTCGCCGGGCAGCTCGCCCAGCTCTGCATTGGCTTGCGCCGCCGCCTTTTTCAGGATGCCCAGCGCCGAAATGACGGGCTCCTGCCACTTGAAGCGCGATACGCCAATGGGAAAATTCTGGATGGACCGCTGCGTTTGCGCACCCCAATAGTGTTGGGCGGGAACCTCGATCTCTCCCATGGAGTCGGATTCTATGCGGCTGGCTGTCATGACATGCTCCTTTCTGTTTGCACAATGGTTAGGTCCTGTTAACGCTTGCTTGAAGCGCTGGTGGACAGGCGTCGCAATGGCTGGGCGGAGGCAAGAACAAACGCATCATTGGAACCGCCCTATCGGCCTGTATCCGATATTCGATCGGACCATGCCTTGGCAACGTCCAGCATGCGGTTCGCGAATCCCCATTCGTTGTCGAACCATACGAACAGGTTCGCGAATCCATCGCCGTTCGTCCGGGTCTGGCTGCCGTCGACGATGGCCGAATGGGCGTTGTGGTTGAAATCGACGGACGCGTGCGGATGGAAGGAATACGACATCAGGCCTGGATACCGGTTCGTTGCCTCCATCATCAGGGCATTGATATCCTGCACGGAGACATCGCGCCCGAGCTTGACCATGAGATCGATGGCCGAGACGTTCAGAATGGGTACCCGGATGGCTTTGGCCTGCACCTTGCCGTGAAGTTGCGGCAAAAGGCGCTCGACCCCTTGAGCCAGGCCCGTTTCCACGGGAATGATGGATTGCATTGCGGACCGTGTCCGGCGCAGGTCGGTGTGGTGATAGCCGTCTATCATGGGCTGGTCGTTCATGACCGAGTGCAGCGTAGTCAAAAATGCATGCACCACGCCAAACTCTCCGTCGAGTTCGGCAAGAACCGGCACGATGGCGTTCGTGGTGCACGAGGCATTCGACACGATGCGCTCCGACCCTTCCAGACCTTGCTCGTTGATGCCGTAAACCACGGTGTAGTCCACGTCGGCCGCGCTGTTGCCCGGATGGGACACCAGAACCCGCGGGCAGCCCGCGTCCAGAAACTTCTGAATCTGCGTGCGCGAGCCGTACTGGCCGGAGCATTCAAGCAGCATGTCTATGCCAAGGCCCGCCCAGTCGACGCCGTCGGGATCCCGGCTATGGCTGACGCGGATATTGCGGCCGTTCACGATCAGATCGCTGCCGGCGCGCTCGACCTGGCCCGGGAAAACGCCATGCGTGGAATCGAACTGCGTCAGGTATGCCATGGTCGCTAGGTCGGCGGGCTCGTTGATGGCGACCACCTGGAAGCTGTCCTTGAGTGCCGATTCCTGCAAAGCCCGCAAGACACAACGGCCGATGCGGCCGTAGCCGTTGATCGCCAAACGTAAAGGAAGCTTCATGACCTGCTCGAACCCGTAGAAAGAATGACAATACTGCAACTGTACTACGGTTCAAGGGTCAGACCCCGTTCGGGGTCTGACCCTTCAAGCAAAAACCGGGGTCAGACCCTGTACAGGGTCTGACCCCCCAACCGTTACGACATGGCAAAAAACCGGGGTCAGACCCCATTCGGGGTCTGACCCCTCACCGCTTACGACATGGTCGGCATGACGAATTCATTGCCCTTGGTGATGTCTTCGGGCCAGCGTTGCATGACCGACTTCTGCTTGGTATAGAAGCGTACGCCTTCTTCGCCGTAGGAATGCGTATCGCCGAACAGGCTGCGCTTCCAGCCGCCGAAGCCATGCCATGCCATCGGAACCGGAATGGGCACGTTGATGCCCACCATGCCGACCTGTATGCGGCGCGAGAACTCGCGCGCGGTATGGCCATCGCTGGTGAAGCACGATACGCCGTTGCCGAACTCGTGGCGATTGACCAGGTCGACCGCTTCGCCCAAGTCGTTGACGTGGACGCAGGCCAGGACCGGTCCGAAGATTTCCTCTTTGTAGATGCGCATGTCCGGCGTCACGTTGTCGAATAGCGTTCCGCCGACATAGAAACCGTTCTCGTTGCCCGGCACCGTGAAGCTGCGGCCGTCCACCAGCAGCTCGGCGCCTTCCTCGACGCCGATGCCGATGTAGTTCTCGATGCGCTGCTGGGCCTCCTTGGTGACGACCGGGCCCATTTCGGCATCCAGGTACATGCCGTCCTTGACCTTGAGCGTCTTGGCGCGCTCGATCAACGCCGGAATGATCTTCTTGCCGACATCGCCCACCAGAACCGCGACGGAAATCGCCATGCAGCGCTCGCCGGCCGATCCGTAGGCCGCGCCAACCAGCGCGTCGATCGTGCGTTCGATGTTGGCATCGGGCATGATGACCATATGGTTCTTTGCGCCGCCCAGGGCCTGCACGCGCTTGCCGAAATGAGCGCCGCGTTCATAGATGTATTGCGCAATGGGAGTCGAGCCCACGAAGCTCAATGCCGCGACGTCCTGGTGTTCGAGCAGCGCATCCACCACCGTCTTGTCGCCCTGGACCACGTTGAAGACGCCGTCCGGCAAACCGGCCTCCTTGAGCAGCCTGGCCATGAACAGCGCGGCGCTGGGGTCGCGCTCGCTGGGCTTCAGGATGAAGGTGTTGCCGGCAGCGATGGCGACAGGGAACATCCAGCAGGGAACCATGCAGGGGAAGTTGAAGGGCGTGATGCCGGCCACCACGCCCAGGGGCTGGCGCATGGTCCAGTTATCGATGCCGTTGGATACCTGTTCGGTGAAATCGCCCTTGAGCAATTGAGGAATGCCGCAGGCGAATTCAATGATGTCGATGCCCCGGGCCACTTCCCCTTGCGCATCCGTGAAGACCTTGCCGTGCTCGGCCGTGATCATGGCGGCGAGCTCGTCGGTGTGCTGGTTCATGAGACCGAGAAAACGGTTCAGGATGCGCGAACGCCGCAGCGGGGGCGTATCGGCCCAAGCCGGCGCCGCCGCCTTGGCCGCGGCTACGGCGGTATTGACGTCTTCGACGGTGGACAGCACCACGTGGCGGGAGACCTCGCCGGTGGACGGATTGTACACGGCCTGCTTGCGCTGGCTGCCGCTTTCAGCCACTTGGCCGTTGATGAAGTTGACCACGTCGCCGCTGTCGACGTAGGCGGGCTGCGAACTGAGCACGCTGGCCGAGTCTTTCATTGCTATCTCCTTGATATGCTGGATGGAATGCAAAAAAGTATAGGCGTCTCCGGCCTCCATCACAAGAACGTATTTATTGATTCATTGTTTAAAATACTGAACAATCAATCCAGGATGGGAGCACGGCATGAACGAATACAAGAAAGAAATGATGTGGTCGCACATCTACTGGCTGAGCATGCTCGGCGGCGCGGGCAGCTATACGGCGGCCGCCAAGCGCCTGGGCGTCAGCAAGGGGGCCGTGAGCCAGCGCATCGCCGAACTCGAGCAGGCGTCGGGCATCGCCCTTGTGCAGCGCACGACCCGCAGCGTGCGGCTGACCGACGCCGGGCAGGCCCTGGTTGACAGTACCCGTCACGCCTATGCCTCCATCGAGCAAGGCTTCGACAGCATACGCGACCTTGCGCAGGTGCCCCGCGGCGCGGTGCGGGTCACGGCGCCGGTGGCGCTGGGGCGTCAGAAGATCGTCCCGTTGATCGGGCAGTTTCTTGAGGAGTGTCCCGAAGTCCGGATCGAAATCGAGCTCTCGGACCATGTCAGCTCGCTGGCTCAGGAAGGCTTCGACCTGGCCATACGGCACACCAGCACCGTGCCCGAAACGCATGTCGCATGGCTGCTGCGCCCTTCCGAGACCTTGCTGGTGGCGACACCCGCATACTTGGCAAGGCATGGCAAGCCGCGCAAGCCCGAGGATCTCTCTCGGCACAACTGCCTGTACTACCTGCGTTCCGCGGCGTCACCGGCCTGGAGTTTCGCGCCGCTGCGCCGCAAGGGAGACCGGCAAAGCGTTGCCATCAAGGGAAACTTCTGTGCCAACAACAGCGAAGCACTGCGCGAAGTCGTCATGGCGAACCAGGGCATCGCGCTCTTGCCCGACTTCAGCGCCGGCGAAGACCTGCAGGCCGGCCGCCTGGTGCAGCTCCTGCCGCAATGGAAGCCGGTGGGCGTGTTTGGCGACGCCATCTATGCGATACGACCGTATAGCGCCTATGTACCCAGGGCGGTGACGGCCTTCGTGCAATACCTGAAGGCCAAGGGTCAGACCCCGAATGGGGTCTGACCCTGCAGCGTCGGCTGAGGGCGTTGATCGGGGGTCAGACCCCATTCGGGGTCTGACCCCGCTGCATCGGCTGGGGGCGTTGATTGGGGGTCAGACCCCTTACGGGGTCTGACCCCTCAGCCCTTCAAAAAGTCACTGAAAAGCCGCCGTCGACAACGAGGATATGCCCATTCACGTAAGAAGCCGACGGCGACGCCAGGAACACCGCGGCACCGGCGATTTCGTCGGGACGCGCCCACCGGCCGAGCGGATTGCGGCCGACCACCACCGGCCCCTTGACCGGATCCGCCGCCAGGGCGGCATTGGTCTCTGTGGCGAATGTACCCGGGGCGATGCCATTGCTGGTGATGCCCTGCCCGCCATACTCCACCGCCAGCGCACGCACCAGCCCTGCAAGGCCCTGCTTGGCGACGGGATAGATCGCGTCGCCGGCCCGGGCCAGTTCGCCCGCGATCGAGGTAAGCGTAAGAATGCGCCCCGCCCTGCCCGCCGCCACCATGGCCTGGGCGGCCAGGCGCGACAACTCGACCGCTGCGATCAAGTCGATGTTGATCAGCTGCACGACATCGTCGAGCGTTGCCTCGGACATCGGCTTGCGGATACGGATGCCGACATTGTTCACGAGAATGTCGGGCACGCCCGTGCTCTGGCACAACCGAGCGTAGCGTTGCTCCAGCCCACGGACGTCGGCCAGATCGTGGACGAACGCCTCTGCCTGTCCGCCTTCGCCCCTGAGCATGGCAACGACCTCGGCCGCGCGTTCGGCATGGCGGCTGTTGATGATGACCCGCGCGCCCGATGCCGCATAGGCACGCGCGATCACCAGGCCCAGCCCTTGCGTGGAACCCGTGATCAGCGCGGTCTTGTCTTCAAGGGAAAAATCAGGAGTCTTGAGCATGGAAACCCCGCCGCCTCAGTGGGAAGCCTGATCCGGACGGCCGGCGCGCCCCGCCAGCCATGCACGCATGCAGTCGCCCGCCCTCTGACGCAGGAAGGGCCCGGCATTCCTGCATGCTTCGTCCAGGGTCACGGGCCCGGGGGCAATGCTGAAAGCCGCTGTGATGCCCACCCTATAGAGTTGCTCGTATCCGTCGCCCAGCGATCCGGCCAGCGCGAAGACGGGTATGTTCTCTTTCTTGGCGTAGCGGGCGACGCCTGCGGGCGTCTTGCCCAGCAAAGTCTGGGCGTCCATGCGGCCTTCCCCGGTAAACACCAGCTCCGCACCCTTTAGCGCCGCCTCAAGGCCCGACAGCTCGGCCACCAGCTCAACACCGGGCCGGAAGCTCGCGGAAAAGCATGCCTTGACGGCAAAGCCCAGCCCCCCGGCGGCACCCATGCCCGGCGTATCGCGCTCGTCGCGGCCGAAGTGATGCGCGCAGACATCGGCAAAGCGCGCAATGGCGGCATCCAGCGTTGCGACGTCTTGCGGGCTCGCGCCTTTTTGCGGCCCGAAGATCGCGGAGGCGCCGCGCGGTCCGCACAAAGGATTGTCCACGTCGACGGCCAGCTCGAATACCACCTCTTGCAAGCGGGGATCGACATGCCGCAAGCAAAGGCGGTCCAGCGAGGCGAGCGCCGCGCCACCGGGCGGAAGCTCATTGCCTTGGGCATCGAGCAGCCGGACGCCCAGGGCCTGCAGCAGGCCGGCTCCGGCATCGTTGGTCGCACTGCCGCCCAGGCCGATGACGATATGACGCGCGCCGCCGTCAAGTGCATTGGAGATCAACTGGCCGACGCCGTAGGTGCCGGCGTGGAGCGGCTTGCGCTCCGCAGGGGAGATTTGCTCCAGGCCCGCGGCGGATGCCATCTCGATGAAGGCCTTGCCCTGGCCCAGCCACGCCCAGCTCGCCTGCGTCGGCTCGCCGTTGGCGTTTCGAACCTTGAGTTCTCGCCGTTCGCCGCCCGTCGCCGCCAGCACTGCTTCGAGCGAACCTTCGCCGCCGTCCGCCATGGGCACGCACACGACATCCGCGCGGGGCGCAGCATCGCGCACGCCGTCGGCAATGGCCGCGGCAACCCCTGTGGCACTAAGGCTTTCCTTGAATGAGTCCGGAGCTATCACAACTCGCATGAATGGCAACCTGATATGAAAAAAGAGGATATCGACGAGACTGAGGAATGGTCGACGCGGAGGCGGGGTCAGGCCCCGTACGGGGCCTGACCCCTGCTAGGGCCTGTTAATGCCGGACGCGGGGTCAGACCCCGTATGGGGTCTGACCCCAGGCTTGACGACGTTGCGCGGTTCTCCGGCCTGGAAAGCATCGATGTTGTCGATCAGTTGATCCGCCAACCCCTGGATGGCTTCCTGGCTTGCCCACGCGACATGCGGCGTCAGGATGAAATTGGGCAGATCGAGAAGCTGCATCAGAGGGTGGTCGGCAGGCGGCGGCTCGGGCGTTGCAACGTCGAACCCCGCTCCGCCCAATACGCCCGCACGCATGGCACGGACCAGGGCCTCGTCATTGACCAGCCCGCCGCGCGCGGTGTTGATCAACAGCGGCTTGCGCGTCATGAGCCGGAATTCCGCGTCACCGATCAGATCGCGCGTCTGGGCATTCAGCGGGCAATGCAAGGTGATGACGTCGCTTTCCGCGAGCAATTGCTCGAAGGGTGTGTACAAGCTGCCCTGACGCTCCGCACCCTTGCGTCCCGCGAACAATACCCGCATGCCCAGCGCCCTGCCGATGGCCGCGACCGACTGCCCAAGCACGCCTTCGCCGATGATGCCGAGCGTGGAACCGGCAAGGTCCTTGATGGGATAGTCGAAATAACAGAACTGCTGCGCCTCTTGCCACCGGCCCGCCTTGACCGACTCGCGGTAGGCGACGATGCTGCGCCGCAACGCAAAAATAAGGGCAAAAGTATGCTCGGGCACCGTGTTGACGGCGTAGCGACGTATGTTGGACACCACCACGCCCTTGCGTTCGCAGGCTTCCAGATCCACGTTGTCGGTGCCGGTCGCCGCCACGGCAACCATCTTCAGCCGCTGGGCCTGTTCGATGGCTTCCCGCCCGACAGGCACCTTGTTGACGATGACGATGTCGGCCTCTGCAATGCGCTCGGCCACTTCCTCGGGACGGGTACGCGCGTATACCTTGAGTTCGTGCGGAAACGAGGGGTTGCGCAAGACCGTTTCCGGCGAAATGGTATCGCGATCGAGGAAGACGACTTGCAGTACTTGCGCGGCCATATGCTTTTCCTTCTGAGGTCCGGTTGGGGGAAGAATCAAATCCGATATAGTAATGGGATTGCCGAGCACACAGGTTATACAGGATTACATTGCATGCAGCCAGAAAAATTCCCGGTCCAGGACTTCTTCCGCAATCCCGATCGCGGCTTCTTTCGCCTATCCGACGACGGAGCATTGCTGGGTTATATGGAACCGGCGGCCATCGACGGCCGGCCGGCCCGCATGAACGTATTCGTCCAGCCCCTTGACGGCAGCGCACCCGTGGGCGAGCCCCGGCGCCTCACCGCCGAAGTCGACCGCGACATCGCCCAATACTTCTGGAAAGGCTCGGACACCGTCATCTACGAAAAGGACTTCAACGGCGACGAAAACTTCCATGTGCTGGCCGTCGACGCCGCCAGCGGCAAGATCACCGATCTCACTCCCTTCCCTGGCGTACGGGCCGACATTCAGGACGATCTGCCGGACGACCCCGACCATCTGCTGATCAGCCATAACGGGCGCAATCCCGAGATCTTCGACGTTTATCGCGCCAATATCCGCAGCGGCGAACTGACGCTCGTCGCGGAAAATCCGGGCAATATCGTGGGATGGCAGACCGATCACCAGGGGCGGGTAAGGATCGGAATCGCCAGCGACGGCCTGCACACCAAGCTGCTGTATCGCGAGGACGAGTCGGACGACTTCCGCCCGCTGATCAGCACCGATTTCCGCACTGTCGTCAGCCCCCAGTTCTTTACTTTCGACGATCAGTGCCTGTACGCGCTGAGCAACCGCAACCGGGACTGCCTGGCGCTGGTCGTCATCGATCCGAAGAACCCGGAAGACGAACAACTCGTCTACGAAGTGGCCGACCATGACCTGGACGCAGCGGGATACTCCAGGTTGCGGCAGGTCCTGACCGTCGTGGCCTACCAGACCGACAAGCCCAAATACCATTTCTTCGACGAGCTCAGCGCACAGCGACATGCGCAAGTTTCAGAAAAGCTGCCGGGCTACGAGATCGCCTTCCAAAGCAGTACGCGCGACGAGAACAAGTTCATCGTGGCGGCTTACAATGACCGCAGCCCGGGCAGCCGCTATCTGTACGATGCGGTACGCGACACGCTGGACAAACTGGCCGACATCAATCCCTATCTTCCTGAGGACGCGATGGCACCGGTACGGCCCATCCAGTACGTTTCGCGAGACGGCTTGACCATACGCGGATACCTCACGCTTCCCTTGGGCAAACCCGCCACCGGCCTGCCCTGCATCGTCAATCCGCACGGCGGCCCATGGGCGCGCGACAGCTGGGGATTCAATCCCGAGGCGCAGTTTCTCGCCAATCGGGGATACTGCGTGCTGCAGATGAACTTTCGCGGATCCACGGGCTACGGCCGGAAATTCTGGGAGGCCGGCTTCGGCCAATGGGGCCTGCGCATGCAGGACGACATCACCGACGGCGTCCAATGGCTGATCGAAGAGGGCATCGCCGATCCCGACCGCATTGCGATCTACGGAGGCAGCTACGGCGGATACGCCACGCTGGCGGGCATCACTTATACCCCCGACCTGTACGCCGCCGCGGTCGACTACGTTGGCGTATCGAACCTGCTTACCTTCATGAACACCATTCCGCCGTACTGGAAGCCCATGCTGGTCAAGATGCACAGCATGGTGGGCGACCCCGACACCGACCGCGCGCGCCTCGAGGCCACCTCGCCCGCCCTGAACGCCGACCGCATCAAGACTCCGCTGTTCATTGCCCAAGGCGCGCACGATCCCAGGGTCAATAAGGACGAAAGCGATCAAATGGTGAAAGCGCTGCGCGACCGCGGCGTCGAGGTCGAATACATGGTCAAGGACAACGAAGGCCACGGTTTTCACAACGATGAAAACAAATTCGAGTTTTATGAGCGCATGGAGCGCTTTTTGGCAAAGCATCTACCACAAGCCTGATGGAGAAAACACATGATGAAGCTGTATTACCTTCCCGGCGCCTGCCCCCTGGCAACGCATATCGCCCTGAATTGGGCGAACATACCCTATGAGCTGCAAGCCGTCAGCCGTGAGGAAATCAAGCAACCGGCATTTCTTGCCATGAATCCCATGGGCGCCGTACCCGTGCTGGTGGATGGCGACCTGACGCTCACTCAAAGCGCAGCCATTCTGGAATACGTGGCGGAAACCCGTCCCGAGGCCGGCCTGCTGCCCGACACGGCTCAGGGCCGGGCCGAAGTCCGCCGCTGGCTGGGCCTGGTCAACGCCGACATCCACCGCACGTTCGGGAACCTGTTCGGAGTTGCCGGCCTAGTCAGCACGCCGGAAGGGCAACGGGAACTGGCCGAGAAAACCGCAGCAAAGCTGCGCAGCATCTTCACCATCGTCGACCGCCAACTGGAAGGCAAGGAATGGGTTGCGGGCGCCCGTTCGATTGTCGATCCCTATTTGTATACCGTCATGCGCTGGGCCAAGGCGAAGGACGTGGACCTCAGCGGACTGAAGAACCTGGAAGCGTTTTATGCCCGCATGGAAGCCGACCCGGCCGTGCAGAAGTCGCTGAAGGAACAAGGCCTGTAGTCAACAGGGGGTCAGACCCCGTACGGGGTCTGACCCCTTCAAGCCATCCCTCAAGCGCCCAGATAAGCCTTGCGCACCTGGTCGTTCACCAGCAGGTTGGCGCCCGTGTCCGCCAGCACGACCTTGCCGGTTTCCAGGACGTAGCCGCGGTCTGCGACCTGCAAGGCCTTGTTGGCGTTCTGCTCCACCAGGAACACGGTGACGCCTTCCTCGCGGATGGTCCGGATGATGTCGAAGATCTGGGCGATGATCAGCGGCGCGAGACCCAGCGTGGGTTCATCCAGCAGCAGCAGCTGCGGCCGCGTCATGAGCGCCCGCCCGATGGCCAGCATCTGCTGCTCGCCGCCGGACATCGTGCCCGCGCGCTGGTTCGCCCTTTCCTTCAGGCGCGGGAACAGTTCGTAGACATGTTGCAGGCCTTCGTCGATCTCGCGCGAGTTGAGGAAGAACCCGCCCATCTTGAGGTTCTCCGACACGGTGAGGTCGGGAAATACCCGCCTGCCCTCCGGCGAGATTGCGATGCCGCGCCGCATGATGGTGTGCGTGTCGCAGCGTGTGATGTCCTCGCCCAGGAAAGTGATGGTTCCGCTGCTCGCCCGCGGCGAGCCGCAGACCGTCATGAGCAGCGTGGTCTTGCCCGCGCCGTTCGCCCCGATCAGGGTGACGATTTCGCCTTGGTTGACCTCTACCGAAACATCGTCGAGCGCCTGGATTGCGCCATAGTACGTGTGTACGTTCTGAAGCTTCAGCACTTTTATTCCTCTCCCAGATAGGCTTTGATGACACGAGGGTCGGAACGTACGTCGGCGGGCAGGCCCGTCGTGATGGGCTTGCCGTGCTCCATGACCAGGATGCGATCGGACACGCCCATGACGAGGCTCATGTCATGCTCGATCAGCAATACCGCAACGCCGAACTCCTTGCGCAATTGATCGATCAATTGCTGCAGGTCGCGCTTTTCCTGAGGGTTGAGGCCGGCGGCCGGTTCGTCCAGCATCAGCAGGCGCGGACGGGTGATCATGCAACGCGCGATTTCCAGGCGGCGCTGGTGCCCATAGGCAAGGTTGCCGGCCTCGCGGTTGGCGAACTGGCGGATGCCCATGAAATCGAGCCATTCGGCCGCGCTCTTGAGCGCATCCTGTTCCGACTTGCGGTAGGACGGCACCTTGAACAGGCCCTTGATCAAGCTGGTTTCGATATGCGTGTGCTGGGCGACCAGCAGGTTTTCGAGCACGGTCAGGTTCTTGAACAGGCGTACGTTCTGGAACGTGCGGACCAACCCATGCTGCGCCACCTTATGGCTGGGCATGCCGTCGATCTGCTTGCCGTCCATCAGGATGCTGCCGGTCGTGGGCTTGTAGAAGCCGCCGACGCAGTTGAACACCGTGGTTTTCCCGGCTCCGTTGGGGCCGATGATGGCGAAGACTTCGTCTTTCTTGACTTCGAATTCCACTTGGTCCACGGCCAGCAGCCCGCCGAACCTCATGGTGAGGCCCGACACCTTCAATAATGTTTCGCTCATGCCTTCAGCTCCACCTGAGGACGCTTGACCGGCAGCAAGCCTTGCGGACGCCACATCATCATCAATACCATCACCAGGCCAAATATCAACATGCGGTATTCCGCGAATTCGCGCGCAATCTCGGGCACCACGGTCAGCACGATGGCGGCCAGGATCACGCCCACCTGCGAGCCCATGCCGCCCAGAACCACGATGGCCAGGATGAGCGCGGATTCCATGAAGGTGAAGGATTCGGGATTGACCAGGCCTTGCCGAGCGGCGAAAAACGCGCCGCCGAAACCGGCGAACATCGCACCCATGGTGAAGGCGGACAGCTTGATGCGCGTGGGGTTCAGCCCAAGGGAGCGGCAGGCGATTTCATCTTCGCGCAATGCTTCCCAGGCGCGGCCGATGGGCATGCGTATCACGCGGTTGGATACGAAGAGCGTGACCAATGCAAGGCACAAGGCCATGAGGTAAAGATAGATGACCACATCCTGGTTGTCGAAGTTCCAGCCGACGAGTTCATGAAAAGTCGTCACGCCTTCCGGCGCACGCCGCGCCATGGGAAAACCGAACACGGTGGGCTTCGGTATCCCCGAAATGCCGTCGGGTCCGCCCGTGAGGGTGTACAGATTGATCAGCAGCAGCCGGATGATTTCGCCGAAACCGAGCGTGACGATGGCGAGGTAGTCTCCCCTCAGGCGCAGAACGGGAAAACCGAGCAGGAAGCCGAACAGGGCCGACATGGCGCCCGCGAACGGCAGTGCCTCCCAGAAGCCCCAGCCCGCCCAGTGATACAGCAAGGCGTAGGTATAGGCCCCCACTGCGTAGAATCCTACGAACCCCAGGTCGAGAAGGCCGGCGAAGCCGACGACGATGTTCAGGCCCAGGCCCAGCATGACGTAGATCAGCACCAGCGTGGCGATGTCCACCTGGGCGCGTCCGGTGAAAAAAGGCCAGATCAAGGCGAATGCGATAAGAAGGAAGACGAGCCCGCGGCGGACCGAGTCGGGCAGCACCGGCATTGCGCGCTTTTTTTCGCCTCTTTTCAATACGCGGCTGAACAAAGGCCGGATCATCTGGAACACGAAGACGATGGCCATGCCGAACAGGACCATGTCCCATTCCGGATCCAGATGAGTCTGCATGCCGCTCCGGACGATCTGCAGGCCGAAAATGGGCGCGATGATCACGCCGGCCATGAAGGCCGCGATCAAGGCATTCTTGATATTGTTGCTCATTACACTTTTTCCACTTCGGGTTTGCCCAGCAAGCCGGTAGGCCGGAACAGCAGTATGAAGACCAGCAGGCCGAACGCAACGATGTCCTTGTATTGGGACGAGATGTACGCCGCCGCGAAAGTCTCTGCCAGACCCAGCAGCACACCGCCCAGCATGGCGCCGGGTATGCTGCCGATGCCGCCCAGCACCGCCGCCGTGAAAGCCTTGATGCCGGCGATGAAGCCGATGAAGGGATTGAGTTTGCCGATGGCCAGCGCAATGAGCACGCCGCCCACCGCTGCGAGCATGGCCCCGATGATGAAGGTAAAGGAGATGATGCGATTGGTGTCTATGCCAAGCAGGTTGGCCATGCGCAGGTCTTGCGAGCACGCCCGCGAAGCGCGGCCTATGCGCGAATACTTGATGAACAGCGACAGCGCGATCATCAGCAGCACCGTGACGACGATGATCATGATGCGGGAGTAAGGCGCCGTGATGACGAAATCAGAACCGAGCTGGAACTGGACCGAGCCCGTGACGAGCGCCGGCACGGCCATGTCGCGGGCGCCCTGCCCGATGGCCACCCAGTTCTGCAGGAAAATGGACATGCCGATGGCGGAAATGAGCGGGACGAGGCGCGGCCCCCCGCGCAGCGGCGCATACGCGACCTTCTCGATGGCGAATCCGTATACGCCGGTGACGAGAACCGCGATGATCAGCATGACGAGAATGATGACGGGGACGGGCAGCCCGCTGTTGACGCCAATGGCCGACAAGGTGACCAGGCCGACATAGGCGCCGATCATGTAGATCTCGCCGTGGGCGAAGTTGATCATGCCGATGATGCCGTAGACCATTGTGTAGCCAATGGCAATGAGCGCGTAAATGGCGCCCAGCGACAGACCATTGAACAGCTGCTGTGTAAGTTGGGGTATGAGATCAGACATAAGAACCACGTATTCCGGTGAATCGGCCTCGCGGGTGAGTTGGGGCAGACCGGCAAAAGAAAGGCTCCAGCCTGGATGAGGCTGGAGCTGGCGAAGCAGCGCTTACAGTTTCAGCTGCTCCAGATTGCCCGCGTCGTCCCATTTGAAGACGGCGAACTCGAACTCCTTCAGGTCGCCCTTCGCGTCGTATTCGACCTTGCCGATGGCGGTGTTGAAAGCGTTGCTGTGCATGTAGTCAGCCACTTTGGCCGGGTCGGCGCCCACGGCATTGATGCTGTCCACAAGGATCTGCACGGCCGCATAGGCGGTCAGAGTGAAGGCGCCGTCGGGGCTGCGCTTGTACTTTTTGAAGTGCTCGAGCACTTTCTCGTTGCCGGGCAGCTTGGTGAAGTCGGACGGCAAGGTAACCAGCAGGCCTTTGACCGCCGGACCTGCGATGGCCACGAGATCTTTGTTGGCGACGCCTTCGGGACCCATGAACTGGGTGGTCAGACCTTGCTCGCGCGCCTGGCGCAGCAGCAGACCAAGTTCGGCGTGGTAGCCGCCGAAATAGATCAGATCGGGATTGAGCGACTTGAGCTTGGTGATGACGGCGGAATAGTCGCTGTCACCCACGTTGATACCTTCGAACAGCGTGACGTTGCCGCCGCTTTTGGTGAGGTTGTCGCGCACCTGGGTGGCGACGCCCGAGCCATAGGTTTGCTTGTCGTGCAGGATGGCGACCGACTTGGGCTTCAGGTGCTTGGTGATGTAATCGGCGGCGAACGGGCCTTGCTGGTCGTCGCGCCCGATGGTGCGGAAGAAATAATGCGGCTTGATGGTATCGGTGACCAGGGGAGAGGTCGCACCCGGAGTGATGGCGACGATGCCTTCCTGTTCATAGACGTTCACCGCCGGGACCGTGGTGCCCGAGCATGCGTGGGCCACGGCGAACTTGGCGCCCGAATTGATGACCCGGTTGGCGGCGGGGACCGCCTGTTTTGGTTCGCAGCCGTCGTCGATCAGCAGGGGTTCGAGTTTCTTGCCCTTGACGCCGCCGGCCTCGTTGATGGCCTCGATAGCGGTAAGCGCGCCTGCCTGGATCTGGTCGCCATACTGCGTGGCGGGGCCCGTCATGGGTTGGGGAATGCCGATTTTGATGGTGTCGGCTGCATAGGCGCTACCTGCGATGGCCAGGGCGCCCAATGCCATGACCAGGGGTGTTACGCGTTTGAAGGACTTCATGCCTGGGAATCTCCGGTTGGGCTTGCCGTTCAGAGCCTTCCTGGTGGGAGGGCTCGTGAAATATGCGGCAAGCCATGTTATTAGCTCGGCCTGAAACGGCTAGCGTATTCTGACGATTCACCCGATGGCTGTCACTACGGATAAGCCCTTATCGCCCCGCGTCAGGAGAACTCTTTCGAGAGCTCGGCGGCGCGGTCCCGTGCGGCGTCCATGGCTTGCTGCACGATGGCGGGGAAATCCCGATCGTTCAGCACCTGGAGCGCCGCGGCGGTCGTGCCCCCCTTGGACGTAACGCGTTCGCGCAAGACGGCCAGGCTTTCGTGCGAGAGTGCGGCCAGCTGGGTCGCGCCATTTAGCGTCGCCAGGGCAAGCGTGCGCGCCTGGTCGTCGGTCAGGCCCTGCCGCACGGCGCCCTGGATGAGCGCTTCGAGAAAAAGAAATACGTAGGCCGGGCCGCTGCCGGACAAGGCGGTGACGGCATCAATTTGCGCGTCGTCCTGGACCCAGACGACTTCGCCCACCGCGCCCAGCATATGCTGGGCAACCGTGCGGTCATCTTGTGTAACGCCGTCGAGCGCCATGAGCCCGCTGGCCCCCGACCCGATGAGGGCCGGCGTGTTGGGCATGCAGCGTATCACCCTGGTGAACGGCCTGCCGTCGCTGGCCAGCCAGGCGCCGATGGCCTGGGCCGATATGCCCGCCGCCACGCTGATGATCAGCGTGTCGTCGGCGAGGAACGGCCGGCATGATTCGACGACTTCTTTCAGGAATTGCGGCTTGACGGCGAGAATCCAGACCCGGCGGCCGGCCAGCGTGGCGTCGGGCGCCTGTGCGACCGACACACCTTGTTGCGCCCAGCGGTCGAGGACCGCGGAGTTCTTGTCGATGACGTGGACGTCATGCGCGCCGCAACGCTTGCCGATCAGGCCGGCGGCCAACGCGGTGGCCATGTTTCCGCCGCCGATGAATGCAATGGTGAGTTCTTTGGTCATAGGGGTTCATTGTACGATTTTCAGTGGGACGGGCGTATTATTTGCATGCAGGCCGGCGGCACATCGATCGGCATGCGTTTCCCGCCGCCGTCATGTCCGCGTCATGAACGCGACATAAACTTCCGGCGGCGAAAGTTTACCGCTATCGCCGCACGGAATCATCAAGGAGAAGTACACATGCAAGCCAAGTTAGTTGCTCTGTCACTTGCGGGCCTGATCGCCGGCATCGGAACGGCCCACGCCGCCACGGACATCACGTTCTGGCATTCGATGGAAGGCGCGCTCGGAGAGCGCGTCAACGCTCTGGTCGACGAGTTCAACAAAAGCCAGTCCGATTATGTCGTCAATGCGGTCTACAAGGGGGCCTACGGCGAGTCGATGAACGCCGGCATCGCCGCCTTCCGCGCCGGCAATGCGCCCGACATCCTGCAGGTGTTCGAGGTCGGCACCGCCACGATGATGTATGCCAAGGGCGCCATACAGCCCGTACAGGAAATGTCAGAGAAAGCCGGCGACCCCATCAAGGCGTCCGACTTCCTCGGCGCGGTTGCCGGCTACTATTCATCGCCGGACGGCAAGCTGGTTTCCATGCCTTTCAACAGCTCCACGCCGGTCTTCTATTACAACAAGGACGCCTTCAAGAAGGCCGGCCTCGATGTCGACAACCCGCCCAAAACCTGGGAAGAAGTCCACGAAGCAGGCAAGAAGCTGCGCGCCGCGGGCATGGAATGCGGGTTCACCACCGGCTGGCCGGCATGGATCCAGCTGGAAACCTTCGCCGCCTGGCACAACGTTCCCTATGCCAGCCAGGATAATGGATTCGGCGGATTGAACGCCCGCCTCAAGCTCGAAGACCCCGTGTTCGTCAAGCATCTGGGCTACCTTGCCATGATGGCCAAGGAAGGCACCTTCACCTACGGCGGCCGCGGCGACGCGCCCAACGCGCTGTTCACCTCCGGCAAATGCGGCATGTTCACCGGCTCGAGCGGCAGCCGCGCCAACATCCTCAAGACCGGCGGCTTCGAACTGGGCATTTCTTCTTTACCCTATCACGCCGACGTGAAGGGCGCGCCCCAGAACACCATCATTGGCGGTGCATCGCTGTGGGTCTTTGCCAAGAAATCGCCCGAGACCTACAAGGGCGTGACCCAGTTCTTCAAGTTCATTTCCAGCCCCGAAAAGGCCGCGAAGTGGCATCAGGAAACCGGCTATGTGCCGGTGACCAAGGAAGGCTACGAGCTGACGCAAAAGTCCGGTTTCTATGACAAGAACCCGGGCACCATTGTCGCGGTGACGCAGCTGGACGCCGCCACCACCGAGAACTCTCGCGGCATCCGCCTGGGCTTTCTGCCGCAGATCCGCGACATCGAAGACGGCGAAATGGAGAAGATCTTCTCGGGCGCCGTCACCGTCGAAGCCGGACTGACGAACATGACGCGCCGCGGAAACGAGCTGCTGGAGCGATTTGAGAAAAGCGCCAAATAAACCTTGGGAAGCGTTTCCCTTGGATTAAAATCAAGGGCGGCAAGGGGCGTCCGGGTACCCGGACGCCCCTTGAAGTTTCAAGCCGCCCCTCTTTCCGCCCATATCCATTCAAGACAAGGCACCGCTGAACATGGAAAAGCGCGTCGTTTTCAGCCATAAGGTACTGCCCTATCTTTTGGTCCTGCCTCAGCTGGCCGTTACCGTCATCTTCTTTTTCCTGCCGGCGGGACAAGCCATGTGGCAATCCTTCCGGCTCGAAGATCCTTTCGGCCTGTCTTCGGAGTTCGTCGGGCTGGCCAACTATGCCGAGCTACTGGCCAGTTCGGATTACCTCGACTCCTTCAAGGTGACCGCCGTTTTTTCGGTGCTGGTGGCCGTCCTGGGCCTGTCGATTTCGCTTTTGCTGGCCGTCATGGCCGACCGGGTGGTCAAGGGCGCGGCCATTTACAAGACCCTGCTGATCTGGCCGTACGCGGTCGCGGCCGCGATTGCCGGCGTTCTGTGGCTTTTCCTGTTTTCTCCCTCGGTGGGCATATTGGCCGTCTATCTGATGGAAGCCGGCATTGCCTGGAATCCCCGGCTCGATTCGACCGACGCCATGATACTGGTGGTTCTGGCATCCGTCTGGAAACAGATTTCATACAACTTCCTGTTTTTCCTGGCCGGCCTGCAGGCGATACCGCGCTCGCTGATCGAAGCGGCGGCCATAGACGGCGCCGGCCCGGTACGCCGTTTCTGGACCATCGTCTTCCCCTTGCTGTCGCCGACCACGTTCTTCTTGCTGGTCATCAACATCATCTACGCTTTCTTCGATACCTTTGCCATCATCGACATCATTACGCAGGGCGGTCCGGGAACGAGCACTTCGATTCTGGTCTACAAGGTTTACAACGCTGGATTCAAAGGGCTGGACATCGGCTCCTCCGCGGCGCAATCGGTCATACTCATGATCATCGTCGTGGCCTTGACCATCGTGCAGTTCCGTTACATAGACCGCAAGGTCAATTACTGATGCACTTCACTTTCACAAGCCTTAGCGCATTCGAGCCGACCCATGATTGAACGCCGCCCTGTCCTGGATATCGTCACCCATGTCGTATTGCTGCTGGGGGTAGCGGTAATCGCCTTCCCCTTGTACGTGACCTTCATCGCGTCGACGCAGACCGCGCAGGAAGTCGCCCGCGCGCCGATGTCCCTGCTGCCCGGCAGCCATTTCATCGACAACTACCTCGCGGTTCTCACCGGTGGGGCCGGCTCGGCGCCCGCCGTAGGCCGCATGATGTGGGTCAGCACCGTCATGGCGCTGGTGATCGCCATCGGCAAGATCGCCATTTCCCTGCTGTCGGCGTTCGCCGTCGTCTATTTCCGCTTCCGCTTCCGCATGCTTTTCTTCTGGATGATATTCGTCACGCTGATGCTGCCCGTCGAAGTGCGCATCGCGCCCACGTACGAAGTGGTCTCCAACCTGGGCATGCTGAACAGCTACGCCGGGCTGACGCTGCCGCTGATCGCCTCAGCGACCGCCACCTTCCTGTTCCGCCAGTTCTTCCTTACCGTCCCCGACGAGCTCGTCGAAGCGGCCCGCATAGACGGCGCGGGCCCCATGCGCTTCTTCAAGGACATCCTGCTGCCGCTTTCGCGCACCAGCATCGCCGCGCTGTTCGTCATCCAGTTCATCTACGGATGGAACCAGTATCTATGGCCTCTTATCATCACCACCCAGGAAAACATGTATCCCGTCGTCATCGGGATCAAGCGCATGATTTCGGGTGGCGACAGCGTCACCCAGTGGAACCTCGTCATGGCCACCGCGCTATTGGCGATGATTCCGCCGGTGCTGGTCGTCGTTTTCATGCAGAAATGGTTTGTGAAGGGTCTGATCGACTCGGAAAAATAAGCCGCCGCCGACGGCGCGCTCAATCCCGAATTTGGAATCACACATGGCTACACTGAGTTTTCGCAACGTTAGAAAAACCTATCCGGGGAACATCGCCGTCATACACGGCATAGACATGGACGTCGAAGACGGAGAATTCATCGTCATCGTCGGCCCCTCGGGCTGCGGGAAATCCACGCTGATGCGCATGGTGGCGGGGCTGGAGTCGATCACCGAGGGCGAGATCCTGATCGGCGACAAGGTCGTGAACAGCCTGGAGCCTGCCGAAAGGGACATCGCCATGGTGTTCCAGAACTACGCGCTGTACCCCCACATGTCCGTGTTCGACAACATGGCTTATGGCCTGAAGATCCGCAAGTTCAGCAAAGAAGAGATCCAGCGCCGTGTACAGGACGCCGCCAAGATCCTCGAACTGACCCATTTGCTGGACCGACGGACGCGGCAATTGTCCGGCGGGCAAAGGCAGCGCGTTGCCATGGGCCGGGCCATCGTGCGCGATCCCAAGGTATTTCTGTTCGACGAGCCCTTGTCCAATCTCGATGCCAAGCTGCGTGTACAGATGCGCCTGGAGATCCAGAAGCTGCACCGTCGGTTGAAAACGACCAGCCTCTACGTGACGCACGATCAGGTCGAAGCCATGACCTTGGCGCAGCGCATGGTCGTCATGAACAAGGGCGTGCCCGAACAGATCGGCACGCCCATCGAGGTATTCGAGAAGCCGGCGTCGATGTTCGTCGCCGGCTTCATCGGTTCGCCGCCCATGAACCTGATCCCGGTCCGCGTCGATGCGCAGCGCCAGGTGTACGACGAGAACGACATCCCCTTGCACTTCCAATCCTCGCTGCTTCCTCCGGAAGTCGCCAATCGCAAGGTGGTGATGGGAATGCGCCCCGAACACATGAAGCTTCACGCAGACGGCATTCCCATCAACATCGAAATGGTGGAAGTATTGGGTTCGGAGCAACTGATACACGGCACGCACGCGGACACGCCCATCGTGCTGCGCTGTCCCGTCGGCTTGACCCGCAGCTATCCCTTGCAGATCGGCGAGACAGTGCAAGTAGGCTGGGATGGCGCCCATGCCCTGCACTGGTTCGACGCGGAAACCGGTAAGCGCATCGAAGGAACTGGATCTGGGGGTCAGACCCCGGATGGGGTCTGACCCCAACCATCAAAGCTCTGGCAAAGCTCTGGGGTCGGACCCCGCATGGGGTCCGACCCCTTATTTTTGGTGCATGGGGTCAGACCCCATCCGGGGTCTGACCCCTCGACCGTTTACTTATAAACGGTCTTGGAACCGTCTTTATGCCAATTGAAGATGTCGAACTTGAAATCGTTCAGGTCGCCCTGCTTGTTCCAGGAGATCTTGCCAATGGGGGTTTCGACGCTGTTGGCGTGCAGGTATTCAGCCACCTTGACCGGGTCGTCCTTGCCGGCGCCTTTGATGCCGTCCGCGATCGCCTTGGTGGCGGAGTATGCCGTCAGCTGGAAGGCACCGCCCGGATCGCGTTTCTTGTCCTTGAACGCTTTGACGATGGCGGCGTTGGATGCGTCCTGGGTGAAGTCGGCGGGCAAGGTGACCAGCAGGCCTTCGACCGCGGCGCCGGCGATGGCGTTGATGTCCGGGTTGCCAACGCCTTCCGGGCCCATGAACTTGGTTTTCAGGCCTTGTTCGGAACCCTGGCGCAGCAACAGGCCCATTTCGGGGTGGTAGCCGCCGTAATAGACGAAGTCGGCGCCGGAGCTCTTGAGCTTGGTGATGACGGCGGAGTAATCGCTGTCGCCCGCATTGATGCCTTCGAACAGAGCGACCTTGACGCCGGCTTTTTCGAGTTCGGACTTGACCGAGCTGGCGATGCCCTGGCCGTATGATTGCTTGTCGTGCAGGATGGCGACTTGCTGCGGCTTGATTTTTTCGATGATGAACTTGGCGGCAGCCGGGCCCTGCTGGTCGTCGCGGCCGATGGTACGCAGGATCGTGTCGTAATTCTTGCCGTCGGTCACGGCGGGCGACGTGGCCGAAGGGGTCACCATGAGGACGCCTTCGTTGTTGTAGATGTCGGTGGCCGCAATGGTGGCGCCGGAGCAGACGTGGCCGACGACGTAATGGATCTTGTCGTTCACGACGCGGTTGGCAACGACCGGACCCTGCTTGGGTTCGCAGCCGTCGTCGATGGTGACGGCTTCAAGCTGCTTGCCAAGCACGCCGCCAGAGGCGTTGATTTGCTCGATGGCGGTGTCGACCCCTTCCTTCACCATGGTGCCGTACTGCGTCAGCGCGCCGGTGAAAGGGCCTGCAACGGCGATCTTGATGGTGTCGGCCATGGCGCCGGCCGACATGAATACACCGGCGGCCAGACCAAGGGCCGCCGCAACGGGCGTAAAGCGGATTTTCATGATGCCTCCTGAAAGTAGCCAGGAAAGGATACACCGAAATAAACCCCGAGGCCGGGATCGGCTTTCAGGGTTTACGCTAGGGCCTGTTAACGCTAAAAGGCAGGCGGCACCGGCCCAAAGATTTATTGCAGCAGGCTGCGCAGCATCCAGGCATTCTTTTCATGGATGTCCAGGCGCTGGGTGAGCAGATCCACCGTGGGCTGGTCGTCGACGGAATCGGCTTTCTTCAAGGCGGCGCGCGCCGTCTTGGCAACGGCTTCGTTGCCCTTGACCAGCAACTGGATCATTTGTTCGGCGTTCGGCACCGATGAGGTCTCGGAAATGGAGGAAAGCCTGGCGTACTCTGCATAGGTGCCCGGAGCGTAGTGGCCCAGCGCGCGGATGCGTTCGGCGATGCTGTCGAGCGCCTGCCATTGTTCGGTGTACTGCGTCATGAACATGGCGTGCAAGGTATTGAATAGCGGACCGGTGACATTCCAGTGAAAATTATGCGTCATCAAATACAAGGTGTAGGAATCCGCCAGCATCTTCGACAGCTCTTCTGAAACCGCCGCGCGATCCTTGTCCGAGATGCCGATGTCTATGGGCATGCCCTTGTCGCTCATTTTTGCCGTTTTGGCATCCAGCTTGCTTGTTTTAGCCATAAAACCTCCGGGAAGAACCTGGTGATCAGACCAGATTAGAATAGCATGGGGACTGCGAAAAAAGCTCAGAGCCAGGCCCTGTGTGATGGAAAATTTGGGGTCAGACCCCATGCGGGGTCTGACCCCGGAGTTCCCGGAGTTTAAGTCGCAAGGGGTCAGACCCCGTACGGGGTCTGACCCCAGGGTTTGTGACTCCAGGACTCGAATCAGGCCGGCTCGGCCGCGACGCTTGGTTCATCGAGATAACGCACGCCGGGCAGTTCGCAGGCATGGATCGCCGCGATCAGGGCGTCGATGGCCGCCGCCCTTGGAAAGCTCTTGCGCCATACCAGCACCACTCGCCGGTCGGGCACCGGCTTCTTGAATGGGATGAAGGCCAGGAGTTCGTTTTCCTTGCCCGCCACCGCCAGCGAGCTGGCCGGCAGCACGGTGACGCCAATTCCCGCAGCCACCATATGCCGTATCGTTTCGAGCGATGAACCCTCGAATGTACGCTGTATCCCTTCGCTTGCCGCCGAAAAGCGGGAGAACTCGGGGCACACCTCGAGGACCTGGTCGCGAAAGCAATGCCCGCTGCCCAACAGCAGCATGGTTTCGTCCTTCAGGGCCGAGGCGTCGATCTCTTTGCGCGTGGCCCACGGATGGCTCTTCGGGACTGCGACATAGAACGGTTCGTCATAGAGCGGCTGCACTGCCAGCCCCGCATCGGGCAAAGGCAGCGCCACGATGGCGCAATCGATTTCCCCTTGCCGCAAAAGCTCCAGCAGACGAGCCGTATAGTTTTCCTGCAGCACCAGCGGCATCTGGGGCGTCGAGTCGATCTGAGTCGGCACCAGCCGGGGGAGCAGATAAGGGCCGATGGTGTAGATCACCCCCACCCGCAAGGGGCCGGCCAGCGGGTCATGCCCCTGGCGGGCGATTTCGCGCAGGTTGGCGCCCTCTTCCAGCACTCGTTGAGCCTGCGCCACCACGCGCAGACCGATGGGCGTGATACCCACTTCGGCACCGCCGCGCTCGAACAGCACGACGCCCAGCTCTTCCTCCAGCTTGCGTATGGCGACGGACAATGTGGGCTGGCTGACGAAACATGCCTCGGCGGCACGGCCAAAATGCCGCTCCCGGGCAACGGCCACGATGTATTTCAGCTCGGTCAAAGTCATGATGGTCTCGCGTATAAAAAACACCTGCGCTAAGTACGCAGATAATCTTCTCGGTTACGCATCCAACGGTCCAGATGGGCCCTTGCATGTTCAGGATACTGATCGCGCAGGATGGGAACCGCCTCCTGCGCCTGTTCGACGATGCGCGCATCGGTTTCCAGGCTAGCAAAGCGCAGGAGCTCCTGCCCCGATTGCCGCACGCCCAGGAACTCGCCCGGCCCGCGCTGATCCAGGTCGCGCTGGGCAATCTCGAAGCCGTCCCCTGTTTCGTACATGGCTCGCAGGCGCTGGCGCGCAATACCCGACAGCGGCGCCTGGTACATCAGCACGCAGATGGATTCGGCGCTGCCCCTGCCCACCCGGCCCCGCAACTGGTGCAGCTGGGCCAGCCCGAAACGCTCGGCATGCTCGATGATCATCAGGGAAGCGTTCGGCACGTCGACGCCCACCTCGATAACCGTGGTGGCCACCAGCAGATCGATGTTGCCGCTACGGAAAGCCTGCATTACCTCCTGCTTGGCGGCCGTGGCCAATTTTCCGTGCACCAGCCCGATCCGCATGTCGGGCAGCGCCTGGACCAGCATGGCGTGGGTGTCGATCGCCGTCTGCAGCTGCAGGGCCTCGCTTTCCTCGACCAGCGGGCAAACCCAGTAAGCCTGCCTGCCCTTGCGCACTTCGGCCATGACGCTGCCCAGCACTTGTTCGCGCCTGGCATCGGAGATGAGCTTGGTCAGGACCGGCTTGCGCCCGGGAGGCAATTCGTCGATGACGGACACGTCCAGGTCCGCGAAGAAGGTCATGGCCAGCGTGCGCGGGATGGGCGTGGCGCTCATGTTCAGCTGGTGGGGTATCAGGCTTCGCCCGGCGACGGCGGACTCCCCTTTGCGGCTGAGTTCGAGCCGCTGGCCGACGCCGAATCGGTGCTGCTCGTCGAGTATCACCAGGCCGAGATTGTGGAAATCGACTTTTTCCTGGATCAAGGCCTGCGTGCCCACGATCAGTTGCGCTTGCCCGGTTTCGGTGGCCTGCAATGCCGACTTGCGCGCCTTGGCCCCCAGGCTGCCGGCCAGCCAGGCCAGCTCTATGCCCAGCGGCTGCAGCCAGGCGCCCAGTTTCTGATAGTGCTGTTCAGCCAGGATTTCGGTGGGCGCCATGATGGCGACCTGGCTTCCGCAGGCAATGGCCTGTACGGCCGCGAAAGCCGCCACGATGGTCTTGCCGCTGCCAACGTCGCCTTGCAGCAGGCGATGCATGGGAAAGGGCCGCGCGAGATCGGCCGAGATTTCGCCTACCACACGCTCTTGCGCCGCCGTGAGGGCAAATGGCAGGCTGTCATGCAATGCCTGCATCAGGTTGCCGCCGCGCGCTGACAATACCGGCGCCCGCTGCTTGCGCCGTGCCGCGCGCGCCTCGGCCAGCGACAGTTGCTGCGCAAGGAGCTCGTCGAACTTGATCCGCAGCCACGCGGGGTGCTCCCGTTCGAGCAATTCGGAATAGGACACCCGCGCAGGGGGATGATGCAACACCCGGATCGCATCGGCGAAAGGGATCAGCCCGTAGCGTTGCAGCAAGGCGTCGGGCAGCGTATCGGAAAGATCCGCCTGCATCAGGGCCTGGTCGATGGCCTTGCGCAGGCTGGCTTGCGACAATCCGTCGGTGGTGGGGTAGACGGGCGTCAACGCTTGCGGCAAAACGCCTCCGGCGGCGCTGAGCTTGGGGTGAACCATCTCGTAGCCGCCGAAACCGTGGCGCAATTCGCCGCGGACACGCAGGCGTTGCCCCGTCGCCAGCTGCTTCTGCTGGCTGGGATAAAAATGAAGCCAGCGCAGCGCGATCTGTCCGCTGTCGTCGCGGACGACGGCATGAAGCTGGCGCCGCGGACGAAACTGGACTTCGCTATGCATGACTTCAGCCTCGATCTGCCCCGGCATGCCCGGTATCAATTCGGCTATCGTTTGTATGCGGGTTTCGTCTTCGTAGCGCAACGGCAGGTGCACGATGAAATCGGATGGGTGAAGCAGGCCCAGGCGGCGGAACTTCCGCTCCAGCAGGGAAGTTCCCGCAGGCTCGGTAGTGCCGGCGAAGCCCTTGTCGGACCCGCGCTTGCGCCGACCCGTTGCGCTGGTACCTGCCAATGCCTGGCCCGGCGGATGTCAGATGACGATGACGGCTTCGACTTCGAACTGCGCGCCCTTGGGCAGCGCGGCGACGCCTATGGTCGAGCGGGCCGGGAACGGCTGGGGGATGATGTCGGCCATGATGGCATTGGCGCTGGCAAACTTGCTCAGGTCGGTCAGGAACAACGTAAGCTTGACGATGTTTTCCAGCGTGCCGCCGGCGGCCTCGATGACAGCCTGCATGTTGGCGAAGGATTGACGCACCTGGCCTTCGAAATTTTCGGACACGAGTTCACCCGTGCCCGGTTCGAGCCCGATCTGACCCGACAAATACACTGTCTTTCCGGATGAAACGGCAACCGCCTGCGAATATGGGCCCACGGCGGCGGGCGCGGCGTCGGTGTGAATGATTTGCTTGGTCATAAATGCGTTCTCTGTTTGTGAAGGGAATAAACACAACAACTATCAGAGTTTAATCATCTATAGTAAAAATTAAAAGCCCCCCCCCCACCGCCGCCACAGCGCTTATTTCTCGACGAACGCCCTTTCGATCACGTAATCGCCTGGCTGGCCGACGCCGGGGGACACGGTGAAGCCGCGCGTATCGAGCATGTTGCAGATGTCGGCCAGCATGCTGGGACTGCCGCAAAGCATGGCGCGATCGGTCTCGGGATTCAGCGGGGGCAAGCCGATGTCCTCGAAGAGCTTGCCCGTATCGACCAGTTTGGTGATCCGCCCTTCGTTGCGAAAAGCTTCGCGCGTGACCGTGGGGTAATAAATGAGCTTCCGGCGGACCACGTCGCCAAAATATTCGTTGTTCGGGAGCTCGTTTTCGATGAAGTCGGAGTAGGCGAGTTCGCTTTTGTAGCGCACACCGTGCATGAGTACGATCTTTTCGAAGCGCTCGTAGGTGTCCGGGTCCTTGATGATGCTCAAGAACGGTGCCAGGCCGGTGCCCGTGGCGAACAGGTACAAATGCTTGCCCGGTTTCAGGTCATCGACGACCAGCGTGCCGACGGGCTTCTTGCTGACCAGCACCGAATCGCCCGGTTTCAGGTGTTGCAGGCGGGAAGTGAGCGGGCCGTCGGGCACCTTGATGCTCAGGAACTCGAGGTTTTCTTCGTAGTTGGCGCTGGCTATGCTGTAGGCGCGCATCAAAGGCTTGCCGTTGACCTCCAGGCCGATCATGACGAAGTGGCCGTTGTGGAACCGCAAGGCCGGATCGCGTGTCGTGGTGAAAGAAAAAAGGGTGTCGTTCCAATGATGAACGCTCTGGACTTGTTCGGTATTGAAAGCTGCCATGAGTAATCGAAGAATGGACGCGTCCAATCGGCCTGCCCTGCCGCCGGGGACTGTGCGCCGCACAAGTGGAACCATGATTTTAGCCTACGCTCGCCCGCAAGCGCCCATTGCCGGACATTGCGCAAGGACATTATCTTTAATCTGGATCAAGATCGAAGAGAATAATCGCCCGATGCGGCTGCTCTTGCGTCATGCATTGAATACTTTTCCGGACTCTGCTATCTTTCGGATTGCAACATGAGAATCATTTGTATTCTCTGTTGAATTAGGCGCGGGGGTCAGACCCCGCACGGGGTCTGACCCCCAACCCTTCCTGCTTCGCTGGCGCATACCGCATCCAGCGCTTACACCTTCTGGAGAATCTCGATGCGCTCAAAATACGAGCCACGGAAACTTGCCGGCACCTTGCTGGCTGCAGGCCTTCTTGGCTTGGCCGGCCTGTCGTCCGCAGCCGTCGCCGCCGACGTTAACCTGTACACCACCCGTGAACCCAAGCTGATCCAGCCTTTGCTCGATGAGTTCACCAAAGACACCGGCATCAAGGTCAATACCGTCTTCGTCAAGGACGGCCTGATCGAACGGGTGAAGGCGGAAGGCGAAAAATCCCCCGCCGATGTCCTCATGACCGTGGACATCGGCAATCTTCTGGATTTGGTCGAGGCCGGCATCACGCAGCCCGTCCAGTCCAGCACGCTCAACGAAGTGATCCCCGCCAATCTGCGCGGCACGGACAACCAGTGGTATACCTTGTCGCTGCGCGATCGGGTGGCGTATGTGGCCAACGATCTGGACGTCAATGCCATCACGTATGAAGCCTTCGCCGATCCCAAGTGGAAAGGAAAGGTGTGCATACGTTCGGGCCAGCATCCTTACAACACCGCGCTGATCGCCGCCATGATCGCCCACAACGGCGTCGAGGCCACCGAATCCTGGCTGCGCAACGTCAAGAACAATCTTGGGCGCAAGGCCGCCGGCGGCGACCGTGACGTTGCACGCGATATCCTGGGCGGCATCTGCGACATCGGCATTGCGAACGCGTACTATGTCGGCCGCATGAAGAACTCCGAACCCGGCACCGACGGCCGCAAATGGGGCGATGCCATCAAGGTCGTGCGCCCCACTTTTGCCAGCGACAAGAGCAAAGGCACCCATGTTAATATCTCCGGCGCCTCGGTAGCCAAATACGCGCCCAATAAAGACAACGCCATAAAGCTCCTTGAATACCTGGTGTCGGACAAGGCCCAGAACCTGTATGCCAATGCGAACTACGAATATCCCGTCAGAAAGGGCGTGAAGCTCGATCCGGTCGTAGCCAGCTTCGGCGAACTGGTGGTCGATCCCTTGCCGCTTACCGAAATCGCAAAGCATCGCAAGCAAGCCAGTGAACTGGTAGACAAAGTTGGATTCAACAACTAAAGACACCTTTGCTCCACTCAAGGCAAAGCGGGCGCCACAGCCCGCTTTTTCTCGACCGTTGCAAAAAGATGCACCTCCGCCGCGTTTGCGCCGCGCCGTCTCGCTCGAGTCCGGCGCTGGCTGGCGCCTGGCCTCGCTGCTCATCGCAGCGGGCGTCGTGGCGCCTGTCATCGCCCTCCTTTGGTTCGCCTTTCAAGGCAGCCTGGAGCACTGGCGGCACCTGCTTGAATTCGTTCTGCCAACGGCATTTCGCAACACCGCGCTGCTTCTGCTGGGTGTCGGAGTGCTGGTCGGCTGCCTGGGTGTCGGCAGCGCCTGGCTGATCACCGCCTTCGACTTCCCCACTCGGCGCATGCTTTCCTGGGCTCTGTTGCTTCCCCTGGCCGTGCCCACCTATATCGTCGCGTTCGCCTACCTGGACATTCTTCACCCCATCGGACCGGTGCAGACCGCCATCCGAGAACTGCTGGGCTATACCAGCCCACGCCAATTCCGGCTGCCCGACCTGCGTTCCCTGCCTGGCGCGATCTTCCTGCTGGGATTCGTGCTGTACCCCTACGTCTACCTGAGCACGCGCGTCATGTTCGCTACCCAGGCCGCCAGCCTGATCGAAGCAGCACGCGTCCTGGGCGCCAGCGGCCGCAGCGCTTTCCTTCGGGTCGCCCTGCCCATGGCCAGGCCCGCCATCGCCATCGGCATCAGCCTGGCTTTGCTCGAAACGCTGAACGACATCGGCGCCTCTGAATTCCTGGGCATCCAGACCCTGACCGTATCGATCTACACCACGTGGGTCACGCGGTCGGACTTGGCCGGCGCAGCCCAGATCGCGCTGGCGATGCTGGCCATCGTCGCCGTTCTTATCCTGATCGAACGCCACGGTCGCCGGCGCCAGCGCTACGCAAGCACCCAACGCACGCGATCGATACAGCCCCGGCGCTTGAAGGGAGCCGCCGCCCTGCTCGCTTTCGGATTGGGCTGGGCGCCCGTTCTCATCGGGTTCATTGCACCGTCACTCTATTTATTGAACGAAACCATCAAGCATTTCCATACCGTGGGCTCGGTGTCGGACCAACTCCTGCTGAGCGCCTACAACACCGTCAGGATCGCCTTCATCGCCACCCTGGTCACCCTGGCCGCCGGCCTGGCCGTGGCATGGGCGGCAAGATCCCAGCGGCAAGGCAAAGGGCCGCGGCTGCCCAAGCTGTACGCCCGCCTGGCCACTAGCGGCTACGCCATTCCCGGCACGGTGCTGGCCATCGGCTTGCTCACGCCTCTCATGCTGATCGACGGACTGGCCTCGTCGCTATGGCAGCGGCTGGGCAATCCGGATCCGGGGCTTTTGCTGATGGGTACCAGCACCGCCCTCGTGTGCGCCTATGCCATACGTTTCCTGGCCATTTCCATCGGCGGGATCGAGTCCGGACTCGCCCGCATTCCACCTTCCATGGAGCAGGCGGCGCGCCTGCTGGGGGAGACACCGGGCGGAACGCTCAGGCGCATACACTTGCCACTGCTGAGGCCGGCGCTGGGCGCGGCAGCCCTGCTGATCTTCGTCGATGCCATGAAAGAGCTGCCCGCCACGCTGTTGTTGCGGCCGGTCAATTTCGATACGCTTTCGACCTGGCTTTATGCCGAAGCGGCGCGCGGTACTTACGAAGAAGGCGCCGTGGCGGCGCTTGCCATCGTGCTTGCGGGTTTGCTGCCCGTCATCCTGCTTGCGCGCGCCCAACTCAGACCCACGCACTAAGAAATCAAATTCGAAGAACACGGCATGACCGACCTGCTAAAACTGGACCACATCAGCCTGTCCTACGAAACCGATGAAGGCTTGAATCCGGTCGTGCGCGACTTGTCGCTGCGGCTGGAAAAGGGCAACATAGGCTGTCTCCTGGGCGCTTCGGGCTGCGGCAAGACGACTGTGCTGCGGGCCATCGCGGGCTTCGAGCCGCTGCGCGCCGGCCGCATCCTGCTGGGCGACACCGTGCTGTCCGAGCCGGACAGGCAGGTGGCGCCCGAACATCGGCATGTGGGCATGATGTTCCAGGATTATGCGCTCTTCCCCCATCTCAGCGTGGAAAAGAACATCGCCTTTGGCTTGCGCAAGCGGCCCAAGGCCTGGCGCGATCAACGCGTGAAAGAACTGCTGGCCCTTACCGGCCTGGAGAGCTCGGCGCAGCGCTATCCCCATGAACTGTCGGGCGGCCAGCAGCAACGCGTGGCGCTCGCCCGCGCACTGGCGCCTGAGCCGGAACTGCTGCTTCTGGACGAACCGTTTTCCAACCTGGACGTCGATACCCGCGAACGGCTGGCTTTTGAGGTGCGCGACATCCTGAAAAAGATCGGCCACACCGCCATACTCGTAACCCACAACCAGGCCGAGGCCTTCGCCATCGCCGACAACATCGGCGTCATGCAGGCGGGGACCATCGTGCAATGGGACAGCCCTTATGGCCTGCACCACAACCCGGCCAGCGACTATGTGGCCGACTTCATCAGGCGCGAAGCCTTGATGGCCCAGCGCGCCCAGGCGTATCTGCGGGGCGAGGCGGGTTAAAGGGGTCAGACCCCGAACGGGGTCTGACCCCAGACGGGATTTGAGGTGAGGCAAGGGGTCAGACCCCGCATGGGGTCTGACCCCAGGTCCGCTTGATAGGGTCAGACCCCGTGCGGGGTCTGACCCCACCCAATCAGCCGATATCCAGCTCCGCACATTTGCGGGTGAGCGTATTTCGCCCTATTCCCAAGCGCTGCGCCGCTTCCATGCGCCGGCCCCGGCTGTAGTCCAGGGCCGCCTCCAGCAGCACGCGCTCGAAGTCGCGGGTCAGTGTCGCCATGATCGCGGGTTCGTTGCGGGCTAGGCGCGACTCGGCCTCGCGGGCGAGCATTTCGAGCCAACCGTTGGAGGGCGGCGCCGCCACCGGCATGCCGCCGGGCGTCGATGCATTTCCATCCGGCGAATCTTCCTGCACAGCCTCGGCTCGGCGCTCCCCGCCTTGCTGCCACGCCAGGATCTCCGGGGGCAGATCCTTGGATTCGATCACCTGGCTGGAGGACATCACGGTCAGCCACTGGCAGAAGTTTTCAAGCTGACGGATGTTGCCGGGATAGTCGAACGCGCTCAGCGACCGCAAGGCTTCGGGGGTTATGCGACGCACCGGCACCCCCAGGTCGGCGGCGCTGTTCTGCAGGAACAAGCGGACCAGGGCCGGGATGTCTTCCTTGCGTTCGCGCAGCGGCGGCAGGCGCAGGCGGATCACATTCAAGCGATGGAACAAATCTTCGCGGAAGCGCCCTTCCGCCACCCGCTGCTCCAGCGGCTGGTGCGTCGCGGCAACGATGCGCACGTCGGCCTGGATAGCCTGCGAACCGCCCACGCGATAGAAGCTGCCCTCGGCCAGCACGCGCAGCAAACGCGTCTGGAGTTCGAACGGCATGTCGCCGATCTCATCCAGGAACAAGGTGCCGCCGCGGGCTTCCTCGAAGCGCCCACGCCGCTGCTGAGTTGCGCCAGTGAAAGCCCCGCGCTCATGGCCGAACAGCTCGGCCTCGAGCAAATCCTTAGGAATGGCGGCAGCGTTCAGGGCCACGAAAGGCCCGCCGGACCGGTTGCTGTGCTCGTGCAGCGCGCGGGCGATCAACTCCTTGCCTGTTCCCGACTCTCCCGTGATCAATACGGTGACCGTGCTCGACGCCAATCGTCCTATCGCACGAAACACCTCCTGCATCGCCGCCGAGGAAGACTGCATCATGATCCGCCCGGGGCTGGCCGCGGTGCCGCTTGCATCGGACGCGCCGGCATCCTCGCGCTCCGCCGATTGCATGGCACGCTGTATGAGAGCCACCGCGCTGTTCACGTCGAAAGGCTTGGGCAGGTAGTCGAAAGCGCCCTTCTGGAAAGCCTCGACCGTGCTGTTCAGGTCCGAAAACGCCGTCATGACGATGACCGGCAGCCCAGGGTGCGCCTGCTTGATCCGATGCAACAGCGCCAAGCCGTCCTGGCCGGGCATGCGCACGTCGGTGACCAGCACGGCGGGCGTGGCGGTCTGCAGCGCATCGAGGACATCGGCCGCCGAGGCGAAACTGCGGGTCGGGATCGAGTCCCGGGCCAGCGCTTTTTCCAGCACCCAGCGTATGCTCTGGTCGTCGTCAATAATCCATACCGCTTTCATGTTTGCTCCAAAGGCAGGACCATCTTGAATTCCGTCCGGCCGGGCACGGAATCGAACTCGACGATTCCGCCATGCTGCTGAACGAACTCCTGCGCCAGGCTGAGCCCGAGTCCGGTGCCGCTTGCCCTGCCCGTGACCAGGGGATGGAATATCTTGTCATGCAAGGCCGCCGGGACCCCGGGGCCATTGTCGATCACGGACATCACGATGGCCAGCTTCGCCTGGCGCGAGGCGAGCAGCAGCTGACGCCCTATGCGGGTCCGCAGGGTGATCTGCGCCGACGCCGTCGAGCCCGACTCGTCGAGCGCCTGCGCGGCGTTGCGAACCATGTTCAGGAAAGCCTGCATCAATCGCTCCTTGTCGCCGACCAGCTCGGGAGCCGAGGCATCGTAGTCCCGGATGAAGGTGATCCGGGGGAACTCCGCGCGGGCCAGCGTATGCACGCGCTCGCAAATTTCGTGAATATTGAAACGCGTCTTCTTCAGGGTTGCGCCCTGGGGCGCAATGAGACGATCCACCAATCCGGCAAGCCGGTCCGCTTCGGCGATGATCACCTGGGTGTATTCGTGCAGGGCATCGGTGCCCAGCTCGGCTTCCAGCAACTGCGCCGCGCCACGGATGCCGCCAAGCGGATTCTTCACTTCGTGGGCAAGATTGCGCAAGGACTCGCGCTGCGTGGCCAGCTCTTTGCTCAGTTGCCGATGGCGGTCCAGCAATACGTGGTGCTCCAGGACCCGGACCTCGAGCAAGGCCGCCCATTCCTGCTTTTGCAAGGGCACGATGGCCAGACTGACCGGCACCATGTCGCCGCGCCGCTCGACTGACAAGTCCTGCCGCAAGACGCCGAACTTGCCATGGATGGCATCGGGCAGCCGGGCCGCGAGTTCGGCATCGCCACCGAACAGGCGGTCCACCGGCTGGCCCAGCAACTGTCTGCGCGAAACGCTGAACAGCTCCTGCGCCGCCGTATTTCCGTGCTGGACGCAGCCCGCCTCATCCAGCAGCAGCACCGCCGTCGACAGCAGATCGTAACTGTCCAGGTCCATGCTCGCGCCTTCGCTTGCCGGGCGGCCCATGGGCCGCCCGCATCTTAGAGGCTGTAGTACATATCGAACTCGACCGGATGGGGCGTCATGCGCAGGCGCGTGACCTCCTCCATCTTAAGCGCGATATAGGCGTCGAGCATGTCGTTGCTGAATACGCCGCCACGGGTCAGGAATTCGCGGTCCTTGTCCAATGCCTCGAGCGCTTCTTCGAGCGACACGCACACGGTGGGGATCTTTGCGTCCTCCTCGGGAGGCAGATCGTACAGATTCTTGTCGGCGGGATCGCCGGGATGAATCTTGTTCTGCACGCCGTCCAGGCCCGCCATCATCAGCGCGGCGAAGGCCAGGTAGGGGTTGGCCATGGGATCGGGGAAACGCGCTTCCACACGGCGTGCCTTGGGGCTGCCCACGTATGGGATGCGGATCGACGCAGAGCGGTTGCGCGCCGAGTATGCCAGCTTGACCGGGGCCTCGTAATGGGGAACCAGGCGCTTGTACGAGTTGGTGGAGGGATTGGTGATGGCGTTCAGCGCCCGGGCGTGCTTGATGATGCCGCCGATGTAGTACAGCGCGAACTCGGACAAGCCCGCGTAGCCGTTGCCGGCGAACAGGTTCTGCCCGTCCTTCCAGATGGACTGGTGCACATGCATGCCGGATCCATTGTCCCCCACGATGGGCTTGGGCATGAAGGTGGCCGTCTTGCCATACACATGCGCCACGTTGTGCACCGTGTATTTCAGGATCTGGCTCCAGTCGGCGCGCTCCACCAGGGTGCTGAACCGGGTGCCGATCTCGAGCTGGCCGGGGCCCGCCACCTCGTGGTGATGCACTTCGACGGGCACGCCTTGCTGTTCGAGCAGCAGGCACATTTCGGAACGCATGTCATGGAAGGAGTCGACGGGGGGCACGGGAACATAGCCGCCCTTGATGCCGGGACGGTGCCCCATGTTGCCGCCTTCGAAATCGATGCTGCGCGACCATGGCGCCTCTTCCGACTTGATCTTCACGAAGGAGCCCGACATATCGTCGTTCCAGGTGATGCCGTCGAAAACGAAGAATTCGGGCTCGGGACCGAAGAAAGCGGTGTCGCCCAGGCCGCTGGACTTCAGGTAGGCCTCTGCGCGCTTGGCCAGCGAGCGCGGGTCGCGATCGTAGCCTTTCAGGTCGGACGGCTCGACCACATCGCAGGTCAGATTGAGCGTGGGCTCCTCACGGAACGGATCCATGCGCGCCGAACTGGTATCCGGTATGAGGACCATGTCGGATGCTTCGATGCCCTTCCAGCCGGCAATCGATGAACCGTCGAATGCGACACCGGTTTCGAGCTTTTCTTCGTCCACCGAATGGGCGGGCACGGTAAGGTGATGCTCTTTGCCCTGTGTATCCGTAAAACGGAAATCAACAAAAGTCACTTCGCGATCGGCGATCAATTTCACGACATCTTCGGGGGTGGACATAGAAAAGGCTCCTGAACCAGTAAAACACAAGAATGAGTGAGGACATCAGACATAACGCAAATGCCGTGCCAACTTCCAGCCCCACGAATGCGCAGGGTGAGCGCCCCGGAAACGGCGGTTTTCACCAAACCGGGGCGACAGGCACCATCATGGTGCAAATTTTAGTGCAAAAAGCGGGCGGCAATGATTCAATCCAGGAACTCGGAGAGCAAATCATTCAAAAAAGCCCAGCCGAGAGGGGTGGCTCGCAAGCGGGCTGGATCCGGATCCAGCAGCCCTTTGGAGGTGGCCCTCTCTATGGCCGGCGCAATCGCGAAAATGGACTGCCCGGTGCGTTCGACGAAACTGCCGCGCTCGACGCCCTCCTTCAGGCGCAGTGCGTTCAGCATGAACTCGAAGCCGAGCTCCTTCCATTGCACGGGGCGATCCTGCGCAATATGGCTGCCGTCGCGCCGAATTGCCTTTTCCATCCATGAGGCCGGGTTCTTCAGCCTGGCCTGACGCACGATGCGGTCATGGAAGGAAAGCTTGCCGTGCGCGCCGGGCCCGATGCCCAGATAATCCCCGAACTCCCAATAATTGACGTTGTGCCGGCAGCGCTGGCCCGGCTTGGCGTAAGCGGAAACCTCATAGCGCTCCCAGCCTTGATCGGCTGTGGCATGGGCGATCATTTCCTGCATGGCGGCGCTGGCATCGTCATCCGGAACCACCGGCGGGTACTTGGCGAAAACGGTATTCGGTTCCAGCGTCAGATGATAAAGGGACAAATGCCCCGTCCCGAATCCCATGGCCAAGCGCAGGTCCCGCTCGCACTCGTCCAGCGACTGCCCGGGCAGGGCGAACATCAAGTCCAGGTTCACCCGCGGAACGGCGCGCTGGGCCATCTCGATGGCGGTCATGGCCTGCTTCCTATCGTGTATGCGTCCCAATGCCTTCAGGGCGCGGTCGTCGAAGCTCTGGATGCCCAGCGACATCCGGTTGACACCGCTGGCGGCATAATCCATGAAGCGCCCCGCCTCCGCGGTGCCCGGGTTGGCTTCCAGAGTGACCTCGGCATCCGGCAACACATTCAGGTAGGCCCGAAACATCGCCAGCATGCGATCCAGGCCCGCGGACGACAGCAGGCTGGGCGTTCCTCCGCCGATGAAGATGGAAATCACCTGCCTGCCCCATACCGAAGGCAGCGCCTGTTCCAGATCCGCCTGAAGCGCGTCCAGATAATCCCGCTCCGGCAGTTCGCCTTTCAGTTCATGCGAATTGAAATCGCAATACGGGCATTTGCGCACACACCAAGGCACATGCACGTACAGCGACAGCGGAGGCAGGCCGGACAGGATGGTTCTGCCGCCCGGACCCGTAACGACACCGGGTTTGCGCGCCGCCTGGGATGCGCCGTGGCCGGCATTCTGCTGCAAGGCTGCCATGGCTCACATACCCCGTGCGCGCAGCGCCTGCAGCAGGGACTGCAATGCCATGGCGCGATGGCTTTGGGCGTTCTTCTGCCGGGGCTCGAGTTCGGCCACCGTTTTTCCCAAGGACGGAATATGGAAATGGGCGTCGTAGCCGAAGCCGTTGTCGCCGCGCGGTTCGTCGACGATTTCTCCTTCCCAGCATCCTTCCGCGACGATGGGCCTGGGGTCGTCCGCCGATTTCACATACACCAGCACCGCAATATAGCTGGCGCGGCGATTCTGGACCGAGGCAAGCTCCTGAACCAGGCGGCGATTGTTCGCGCTGTCCGATTTTTCGCCACCGGCCAGCGCCGCATAGCGTGCGGAAAGAACACCTGGACGGTCGTCCAGGGCCTGCACGCACAAGCCCGAATCATCGGCGAGCGCCGGCAGCCCGGTCAGCAGGCTGGCATGCCTGGCCTTGGCTAGGGCATTTTCCAGAAAGGTCGCGTGCGGCTCTTCGGCCTCGGGCACGCCCAAAGCGCCCTGCGGAACCATGTCCAGGCCGGCTTCGGACAGAATAGCGGAAAACTCCCGCAGCTTTCCCGCGTTGTTGGACGCGAGCACTACTTTAGTCATGGGTAACACCTTCGGCCTCGTCCCTCAGAAGGACCGAGACCAGTTCTTTAGCGAAAATGGGAAGCCTGTCGAATTGCCTGACGCAGATGTGCAGGCGGCGCAAGGCCCATGCATCGTTGAGCGCGACGCGCCGGAGCGGAAGATCGCGGACATAGCGGCTTGCGGCCGATGCCGGGATCACGCCTATGCCGACGTTGGCCGCGATCATGCGGCATACGGCCTCGAAGTTGCCGACTTCGACCCTGAACCGCAACATGCGGCCCAGGTCGTCGGCGGCCTGCAGCAGGAACGCATGGATCGCGCTCGTTTCGGACAGGCTGACGTAGTCGTAGGCCAGCGTTTCGGCGAAATCCACCGATTCGCGGCCCGCCAGCGGGTGGTCGGCATGCGTGACCAGCACGAGCCTATCGTTGCGGTAGGGCAGGAACTCGACGTTCTCGCCGCCATCGGCCTTCGCCGTAATGCCGATATCCGCCGCGCCGTCGGCCACGGCCTTGACGACCTGGTGGCTCAGGCGCTCGCGCAGCTCGACGTTGACGTCGCGATGCTCGGCCAGATAGCGGGCCAGGATGTCGGGCATGAACTCATTCATCGCCGTCGTGTTCGCATACACCCGCACTCGCCCCTTGATGCCGCTGGCATATTCCTGGATGTCGCCCCGCAGATGCTCGAGCTGCCTCAGGACGATGCGCGCATGCCGCACGAAGGCCTCGCCCGAAGGCGTCAGCGTCACGCCCTGGCTGTTGCGGTAAAGCAAGGCGGTACCAAGCCGGCTTTCCAGGTTCTTGACCCGGTTGCTTGCCGCGGGCAGCGAGAGAAAGGACTGTTCCGCCCCTCTCGTCATGCTTTGGGCGGCCGCGACGTTCACCATGAGGTGCATGTCGGTCAGGTCAAAATATACAGCCATGTGGCCTACTCTTAAATATTGGCAAACACCCGCTTCATCAACGAACAATGGTCAAGCGGGTCGCAATCAGGCAAAGTTCACGCTATTGTAATGAACCACGCCAAGGAACCATGACCTCGCACGCCAACGACTTCCAGGAAATCCGGGACGCCATCCGCGATCTGTGCTCGCAATTTCCGCCGGAATACTTCCGCAAGATAGACGAAGAGCGCGGCTATCCGGAAGCTTTCGTCAAGACGCTGACCGAAGCGGGCTGGCTTGCCGCCCTGATCCCCGAAGAATATGGCGGCTCCGGGCTGAGCCTTACCGCCGCATCGGTGATCATGGAGGAAATCAACCGCAATGGCGGCAATTCCGGCGTATGCCATGGCCAGATGTACAACATGGGCACCCTGCTGCGCCATGGCTCGGAAGCCCAGAAGCGGCAATACCTGCCGCGCATCGCCACCGGCGAACTCCGTTTGCAATCCATGGGCGTGACCGAGCCCACGACTGGCACCGACACCACCCGCATCAAGACCACCGCCGTCAAAATGGGTGATCGATACGTCGTCAACGGGCAGAAAGTGTGGATTTCGCGCATCCAGCATTCAGACCTCATGATACTGCTGGCGCGCACCACCCCGCTGGATCAGGTCAGGAAGAAATCGGAAGGCATGTCGATCTTTCTTGTCGACCTGCGCCAGGCCATCGGCCACGGCATGCAGGTGCGCCCCATTCCCAACATGGTCAACCACGAGACCAACGAACTGTTCTTCGACAACCTTGAAATTCCCGCCGAGAACCTGATCGGCGAAGAAGGCAAAGGCTTCAAGTACATCCTCGACGGCCTGAACGCCGAACGCACCCTGATTGCGGCCGAATGCATAGGCGACGGCCACTGGTTCATCGACAAGGTTTCCGCCTACGCCAAGGAAAGAATCGTGTTCGGCCGCCCTATCGGCCAAAATCAGGGCGTGCAGTTTCCGATTGCCCGCGCGCACATCAATATAGAGGCCGCCAGCCTCATGCGTTTCGAGGCCGCCCGGCTGTTCGATGCCAGGCAGCCCTGCGGCGCCCAGGCCAATATGGCCAAGCTGCTGGCGGCCGATGCCTCCTGGGAGGCCGCCAACGCCTGCCTGCAATTCCATGGCGGTTTCGGGTTCGCGAACGAATACGACGTCGAAAGAAAATTCCGTGAAACCCGGCTCTATCAAGTGGCGCCCATCTCAACCAACCTGATCCTGTCCTATGTCGCCGAGCATGTCCTGGGACTGCCGCGCTCCTTCTAAGGTGATTCCATGAACCATCCCAGCGCCCAGCTTGCCGAATTCGCGGCCGAACTGAAATACGAAGACATCCCTTCACCGGTGCTGCGCCGTACCGAAGACCTCATGCTGGACTGCCTGGCGTCGGTTTTGGCCGGGTCCAGCGCGCGCCCGGTCCAAAGCATCGCCCGCTTCGCCGACGCCATGGGGCCTACCAGCGGCCCCGCCGAGAACATGGTCACCCGCCGTACGAGCAGCCCGCTGTTCGCGGCCATGGCGAATGCGGCCGCGGCCCATATGGTCGAACAGGACGACGTGCACAATGGATCGGTCTTCCATCCCGCGGCGGTGGTGTTTCCGCCGGCCATCGCGGTCGCCCAGGCGCTGGGCCGATCGGGCAAGGAGCTGTTGACCGCCTGCGTGGCGGGCTACGAAAGCGGCATACGCGTCGGCGAATTCCTGGGACGCTCGCACTACAAGATCTTCCACACCACAGGCACCGCCGGCGCCCTGGCCGCCGCGGCCGCCGTCGGGCGGCTGCTCAACCTGAACCCCGCACAAATGCTCGATGCCATCGGGTCGGCGGGCACGCAAGCGGCGGGCTTGTGGGAATTCCTGAAGGACGCGGCCGACTCCAAACAGCTGCATACGTCCAAAGCGGCGGTCAACGGCATCATTGCCGCCTACCTGGCCAACGACGGCTTCACGGGCGCCCGCCACATCCTGGAAGGCGCCCAAGGCATGGCGGCGGGCATGTCCAGCGATGCCGATCCTGCACGCTTGACGCACGGACTGGGCAGCCGGTGGACGGTGCTGGAAACCTCGTTCAAGTATCACGCCTCGTGCCGTCACACGCATCCGGCGGCCGATGCACTGCTGGCGCTGGTCCAGGCCCATGCGCTGTCCATCGACGACATCGCGCGCGTGGACGCCCTGGTCCACCAGGGAGCCATCGATGTCCTCGGACCGGTGGTCGATCCCAGTACCGTACATCAATCCAAGTTTTCCATGGGGACGGTGCTCGGCCTGATCGCGCAGCAGGGCCGCGCGGGACTGCCGGAGTTCGACGCCGCCTTGAATGACCCCGCCATCTCGGCTTTTCGCAAGAAGGTGGTGATGACTCTGGATCCGGAGGTCGACCAGGCCTACCCCGAAAAGTGGATCGGGAAGGTGCGCGTGACCACTACGGACGGCCGCGTCCTGGACGCGCGGGTGGACGAGCCCAAAGGCGACCCCGGCAATACGCTGAGCCGCGCCGAGCTGGAAGACAAAGCGCGACGGCTCGGCACCTACCGGAACGCCGCCACGCCCGAGGAAATCGACACGCTCATAGAGCGCGTATGGACGCTTGCCGATAACGACATGGTCGGCGGTTTTGTTCCGGGGGGTCAGACCCCGGAAACTTTTGGGGGTCAGACCGCGCATGGGGTCTGACCCTAAAACTTCCTGGGCCGGGGTCAGACCCCGCATGGGGTCTGACCCTTCTCACTGGCTAAGGGGTCAGACCCCGTACGGGGTCTGACCCCAGCTCGATTCGTACGGGGTCTGACCCCAACACGGTTTTCTGTATCGCGATCAGGCTCTGTATACCGGTTTCAGCCAGGTCCAGCAAGCCGTCAAGCGCCTGCCTGCTGAACGTCCGGCCTTCGGCCGTGCCCTGGACTTCGACGAACTGGCCGGCGCCTGTCATGACGATGTTCATGTCGGCATCGCAGCCCGAGTCCTCGATATAGTCGAGATCCAGCACGGGCTCGCCATGCACGAAGCCGACCGAGACGGCCGCCACGTGATCCAGCAAGGGATTGGACGACAGCACGCCACCGTTCATGAGCCCCCGCACGGCCAGCGCCGCCGCCACCCAGGCGCCGGTGATGCTCGCGCACCGGGTGCCGCCGTCCGCCTGCAGCACGTCGCAATCCAGATGCAGCGTGCGTTCGCCCAGGGCGGTCAAATCGAAAACCGCGCGCAGGCTGCGGCCGATCAGCCGCTGGATTTCCTGGGTGCGCCCGCTTTGCTTGCCGCGCGCCGCTTCACGGTCGGATCGCGTGTGTGTGGAGCGCGGCAACATGCCGTATTCCGCCGTCACCCAGCCTTGCCCTTTTCCCTTCAGGAAAGGCGGCACCTTGTCCAGTACGCTGGCGTTGCATAGCACATGCGTGTCGCCCGCCTGGACCAGGACGGAGCCTTCGGCATGGCGGGTATAGCCGAGCTGCATCGAGAAGCGCCGCAGCTCGTCCGCTTGGCGACCCGAGGGACGGATCGGGGATGATGAGGGTGGCAAGGATTCCGGCACACGGGCCTCCTGATTCAAAAAACGATAGCCGCATTCTCTCACAGCCCGGCGGTGCCGCATCGCTGGGCTCAGCGTGCACTTACAATAGTCCTTTTCGACGACCTCACAGGACCACCCATGATCCGCAGCATGACCGCCTTCGGCAATGCCCGCTCAGATACCGAACACGGCAGCCTTACCATTGAATTCCGCACGGTCAACAGCCGGTTTCTGGATATCAATTTCAGGCTTCCGGAAGACCTGCGCATGGCCGAAGGCGTCGTGCGAGAAGAGCTCGGACGGTTTGTGAAGCGTGGCAAGGTCGACATAAGGGTGAATTATTCGCGTGCCGAGACGTCCTTGTCCAAGACCTTGGATCCGGAACGGCTTGCCATCATGAGCGAACAGCTGCGACAGGCGCGGCAGGCCATTCCGGACGTGCCGGCGCCCACGCTCGCGGACCTGCTCAATGGCTCGGGGCCGGGCGATGCCACGGCCTTTGATACCGAAGCGTGGACGGCGATGTGCGCGGATGCCGCCCGCCAGGCCCTGTCGGAGCTGCAGGCGGCCCGCGAACGCGAAGGAGCAAGGCTGGCGGAGATGATGCTGGGCTGCTCGCGGGACATGTCCGCGATCGTCGACCAGGTCGAGCGGGAACTGCCGTCGGTATTGGCGGAACATCAGGAGCGCGTCACGCAAAAGCTGCGCGATGCGCTGCAAGCCGTCAGCCCGGACGGCTACGCCCACATCAGCGGCGCAGAACTGTCCGCACGCATCGCGCAGGAAGCTTCATTGTTCGGCTTGCGCATCGACGTCGCCGAAGAACTTTCGCGCCTGCGCTCCCACATCGTCGAGCTGGGGCATTTGCTGGGCGGCGACCAGGCCGAAACGGCAGCAGCCAAGAAGTCCGGCGGCGGAAGCGCGGGCAAGCGCCTGGACTTCCTATGCCAGGAAATGAACCGCGAGGCCAATACCCTGGGCTCCAAGGCCGGGGCGCTGAATGTCACGCGTGCGGCCATCGACCTCAAGCTGCTGATCGAGCAACTGCGGGAACAGGCGCAGAATATTGAGTGATGGGAACCGGGGTCAACCAAGCTCAATGTTTATTATAAAAATCAATTAGATAACGTATTTCCTAGTCAACCAAGGTCTACCTGCACTCACCAGAATCAAGCACCAAGTGGTGAGTACAATGGTGAGTACAATACTCAATAAGCAGAAATTCTCTGCGGCCAGTGGTGAGTACATTTAGAGGAAGACGTTATGGCAGTACTTACAAGCAAGTCAGTTAGTGCAAAGCTCAAAGGACCACCCGGACATTTTGCTGATGGCAACGGCCTATACCTTGTAGTACCAGCCCGGGGACGCTCCTATTGGGCGCTGCGCTTCACGACCAACGCTAAGCGCAAGCAAATGACGCTGGGTAACGTGGATGACCTGTCTCTTGCTGATGCACGGCTAGCCGCTGCTTTACAGATGAAGCAGCTTCGTGAGGGGCTGGACCCTCTTGTTGAAAAGAAAAGAGCCAGCTATAGCGACATCAAATGTGTTGATGACCTGTTCAACGACTGGCACGAAGGCAACGTCAAGCGTCTGAAGCACCACCACATCCCCTTTCGGGTCTACACCAAAGAAATTTCACCTGTCATTGGGCAAATGAAGCCAGATGCTGTCACGGGCCGCGACATCAGGCAGGTCTTGAGAAACATAGCGGAAAGCAATAGACCGAGCACCGCCAACGATGCGTTGATGTACTGCAAGCAACTGTTTAACCATGCCGTCAAGCTGGATTTGATTGCCAGCAACCCGGCCAGCGCCTTCGCCGTAGACGATGCGGGCGGCATAGAAAAAAGCAGAGACAGAGCGCTCACCACCGAAGAGCTGGCCTTCATCTTCAAGATATTCCGGGAAGAATCAGATAGCTTCACCCGGGACAACTACTTGGCCTGTGCGCTCTTGGTCTTGCTCGGAGTCAGAAAAGCCGAGCTAACTGAAGCAAGGTGGAGCGAGTTCGATCTGGAGGAAAAGGTTTGGTATCTGCCTCAGGAGCGCAGCAAATCCCGTGTAGCCATTGACATCCCCCTGCCAGACCTGGCTATCCAATGGCTGAACGAACTCAAGGTGCGCGCTTTTGGTTCCTCTTATGTCTTCCCTAACAGACGAGCAAGCAAAATGCCCCACATGGGCTCGGACACTTTAAATCGGGCGATATCCAAACTGTTTGGGAGAGAGCCAGGAAGAGCAGTACAGCCTGAGAACAAGATGGGTGATCTTGAACACTTCACCGTCCATGACCTGCGGCGCACGTGCCGCAGCCTGTTGGCCTCATTAGGGGTGCCTGGCCATGTGGCCGAGCGATGCCTTAACCACACACTGAAGGGCGTGGAGGGCATCTACAACCGTCACGACTACTTCAATGAACGAAGGGAGGCGTTGGAACTACTGGCCAGAAAACTGGCGCCGTTGATGTGAGGTATATGTACGCCAAGAAGTGCATGTCCCCTGCCGCCCCGTCGGGTATAAAAGCAAAAATAGTAATGAGACGCATTTATAGTTGGTCGGGTGATAAAGAACTGGTTTTCACGAGCGACAATAATTCGTCGGCCCTGAAATATTCATTTCGACAGTCAGGGACTGCTTCAGGCGGCCAGAAGCGCCGGTTGGATTGAGCTGCGGTGGCGGTTGATTCGGCCACTGGAACTCCTCGCAGCCAAGAACGACTGGAACCACCCTGTGCTCGACGCTTTCTGCAGGCGCAAAAAAAGGTGCCACAAGAAGGACACCCCCTTCTTGGCAATCATGCGTAGCAGCCATTTGATGTTGTAGCCCACCGCGCACAGCACCGCATGTAGTCGGTCGCCCTGTTCGCCTTTCAGATAGCAGCGGTCCATCCGATGATCCGCCTTCAAGTGACCAATAATGGGCTCAATGGCCTGGCGGCGCTCTGGGAAAATATCCAGCCCAACCCGTGTTCCAGATCAGAAGCTCCTGGTACATATCCGTGCCATCCACCGCGAAGTGAAGGAGGAATACGGCTGGCCACGCGTCTATCACGAGCTGCGGCGCCGAGGCCTGCGGGTGGGCAAGGAGCGTGTGCGTTTGCTTATGCAGGCACACGGCATCCGGGGCAAGGCTAAACGCCGGTATGTTGCCACCACCGATAGCCGGCATATATTGCCTCTTGCTCCAAACCTGGTGCAGCGACAGTTCACCGCTACGGCACCAGACCGGCTCTGGTGTAGTGACATCACCTACCTTCCTACTGACGAAGGCTGGCTGTATCTGGCGGCGGTAGTCGATTTGTTCAGCCGCCAGGTTGTAGGCTGGAGTCTAAAGCCCCACATGCAGACCTCGTTAGTCAAGGATGCCTTGACGATGGCTTGCCTGCGACGGCGACCCGCTGCGGGACTCATCTTCCATAGCGACAGAGGCAGCCAGTATTGCAGTCATGAATTCCAGGACGCTCTGCGTGCGTGGCAGATACGTGCCTCCATGAGCAGAAAAGGCGACTGCTGGGATAATGCTCCGACGGAAAGCTTCTGGGCCTGCCTGAAACAGGCTTGCCTTGAGGGCCGGAAATTCCGCTCCCATCGCCAAGCCACGGCTGCCGTGATGGACTGGATATCCTTCTATAACCACCGACGCTTACACTCGTCGTTGGGCTATATCAGCCCGATGGAATACGAAGAACGCTGGCACGCGAGTCAATATAAAATCGCAGCTTGACCCCCGAGCTAAGGACTACAAAAAACAGGGGCAATATCAATACAGGCTGGCCACCGTCCGATTGTGCGGCGGCATCAATTTCCTGACTGTCTGTTCTTTGAATTCTGCGCTATAGCTGGGCACTTCTTCACTCCGACCGCTCCCTCAAATGTTAACGAAAAACGAGCGGACATCTATTGTGACAGAGGGGGTGTCGAAAAAGCAGCGAGCATCACTGGTGCAGGATTTGGAAATACTGCTGCCAGATGTGCCTCGTGTGCTCCTGGCGACGGGAAAACTGATTGGCGAAGGCTTCGATCATCCGCCTCTCGACACATTGATACTGGCCATGCCGGTGTCCTGGAAAGGCACCCTGCAACAATACGCCGGACGCCTCCACAGGGAACACGCCAGCAAGAGCGACGTGCGGATCATCGATTTTGTGGACACAGGCCATCCGGCTTTGCTACGGATGTGGGGCAAGCGCCAGCAGGGCTACCGTGCCATGGGATACAAAATAGACCCTCTGGAGTTTGAACATCATTCGACTTGAGGCATGCTGCCTACCACCTCCTCCCACTGCCGATTTCCTGGAAGAGCACAGTTCGAGTTTTAACGTAACTCCACCCCGGCTTCGATCTCCTGCCACGGCATGCGCGAGGCCAGCACTGCCAAGGGATGGCGTAGGTCAATCATCTGGTCAATGCGGGCGCGAAAGAAATCGTCGGTGGCGGGGCAGGTGAACATCACGGCAAAACTCCCAGAAAACAGCCTCTATTGAACAACAAACTGGGAGTTACGGGTATCGGACATTGCCCGAATACTCAGTGTTCATGCGGGGTACGGGGATTATTCAGATGGTATGGACGTCTCCACCCTTACCGCCATTGTTGGCATGAGATCTGATTGGGGTCTCGCAGCAACGGCATCAATGTGCCACAGTAGAAGTTCGTTAACACTACATGAACTGGAGACCCCGCCATGGAATCTACCGTAAATCTGCCTGTCGTGGGAATGGATATCGCTAAGAATGTATTTCAGCTGCACGTTGTCGATACAAAGACGGGTGAAGTACAACGCCACAAGCTCAAGCGCGATCATGTTGCTGCTTTCTTCGCGAACCACGAGCGCTCGCTGGTGGCCATGGAGGCGTGCGGCGGTGCGCATCACTGGTCCAGAACATTGCGTCGCTTGGGTCACGAAGTCAAGCTACTGCCTGCCAAGCATGTTCGCCCCTTTGTTTTGCGTGACAAGACTGATGCGCGCGACGCGCAGGCAATCTGGGTAGCAGCACAGCAACCTCATATACGAGCGGTACCCGTCAAAAGCGAACAACAGCAAGCCTGTCTCGCGTTGCATCGCATGCGCGCGCAGCTGATGAAGATGCGTATCATGCAAACAAACGCCTTGCGAGGATTGCTCTACGAGTTCGGCATTGTGTTGCCGGAAGGTCACCAGGCCTTGCTCAAACGCATTCCAGATGAATTGGCCAAAGCGCAGGAGAACGGTCGACTTTCGGAGATCGTTGTAGTCAGTGTTCAGGAGCAGTTGAAACGTATTTCACACCTACAGCAAGACATCGACCAGCTCGACAGGCGTCTTGTTCAATTGGTTAAACAGAACTTCCAGATGCAGGCCATACAGACCATCCCTGGTATTGGACCGCTGACGGCCACAGCATTAGTGGCCACGGCGACCGAGCTGTCGAGCTTTGATTCTGGCAGACAATTTGCAGCCTGGCTGGGTCTAACGCCAAGACAAACCGGTACCGGGGGCAAGACACGTCAACTTGGGATATCCAAACGTGGTGACGCCTATGTGCGCACCCTGCTGATGCATGGTGCGCGAGCCGTTATATGCCGAAGTCGCCAAACTGCCTGGATCCAACAGCTACTTGCGCGTCGACCTTTTAGCGTCGTGGTTGCTGCGCTGGCTAATAAACTGGCCCGCACCGTCTGGGCACTCCTGACCAGAGGCAAAGCCTTTGATCAGGCCCAATGGGAAGTTGCTGGCGCGACTGTGTAATAAAAACTGATAGCGTAAATACCGAGTTTTCAAAGGAGAGCAAGCAAGAAGCAACGTGATGGGAAAACAGGTCAGACCTGGGTAAGGAAAATCCGATAGTCGTCCAGAGCGTAAACAAGCTCGATTTTCAGGGGGGAACCTTATCCGCGAATGCCATCAGGGCCAGCAGGTTAAACGCCTGCATCAACAGGCCGAATGTAAGGCTGCAACCTCTTTGAACGTTCACACGCTAAAAACTTGTTTTCCAGGAGACGTCCATGTAAGGGACGACTACTTGCACTATCAACCGTGGTTTTGTGCGCCTGCACGACGCTGCCGCCGCAGGTGAACTACCCGAGCCCGCCCGAAATGCTGATGAGGCCGCCGCAGGAGTTGCGCTCTCTGCTGTCGCCGGAACTGTCACCGCCAACTACCAAGCCTGCCACGAGAATGCCGAACAACTGAAAGCATTGCAGACGTGGGTCAGCGAAATGGGCACGGCAAGCCAGTAAGTCGAACACGCTTGGCTTTTAGCCCAGACAGCGCGTTCATGTCATCCGTACCCACCACGGAGCATTGACCATGAGCAATAGATTCAAGCACGCCGTCATCGACGACGTGACCTCGCGCAACATCGACGCCAGCCTGCAAGACCATCTGCTCGACCTGTTCGAGTCGGCGATGAAGTCGGTGGCCTCGACGCTGGCGCGCGAGGCCAAATTCGACACTACCGACTTCGCCACCGCCAAAGGGCGCGGTTGCGATGGCTTCATCTTGTTGGTGAGCCGCACCCGCGCAGACTCCCGCGACGGTTGGTTCGGTGCGTTTCAGCGCGGTGACGAACGCCTCGACGTGATCGGTCACCTGGAATAGGTGATCAATCGTCCAGTTCCGGCACGTCCCAGTCGGCCAGCCGTGCTTCGCCGGTCTGGTAGAACTGCTTCACCAACTTCACGTAGTCAAGAAAATCCCGATTCTCCGTGGCTAGTCGGTTTGCCATATCCCAATCGATCTCATCCCGTTCCCGGGCTGGAATCAGCACCTGACTTTCCGCCGGGTTGTCGGCATCCAGCTTGATCAGGCCGATGCCGTGAGCCGCGAACAGCATTCGCAGCTCCTTCAATGTGTCCTGCCCCTCGATCTCGGCGGCCACCAGGTAGCCAAAGTTGGACCACGAGGAGTTCGAGACGGACTGGAAGAAGCATTCTCGGACATTTGACCGGTTGATTAGCAGCTTGACCTCGAACGACCACAGCTTGGTGCGCTTGTCCGAATACTGATTCACGCAGTCCCGCACCTCCTGGTGCCAATCGGCGCCCAGGTCCTCCATGCCCACCAGATCCGGGTAAAGCCAGCGGTTACCGTTCGGGCCGCGCTTGTTCGATGAACGTTTCTCGTCGATGCGCTTTGAGTACACCCCAAACTCTTCCCACAGATACAACGACAGCAGAGGATACATCGCGTGCTCGCCGAGCTTGGTATCGTTCATGTCGGCCGTGGGCACGACGACCGCGCTCTCTGCTGCCGCCACCTCGGCACTGTCTGATTTTCCGGAGTAGTAATACTTCCGTGGGCGGCCCTCGGTCGTCTTGAGCTCTGGATGCTTCTTCTGCAAGCGCGGGCGCTGCGAGCTGATCTCCGCGACGAGCTGCTGCACCAGATCAGCATCCGACTTGATGTAGTTGCCCTGGCTTTTGGCCCGCTTTTCCTGACACTCCTCGGGGAAGGTTTCGAATAGCCACTCCGCAATCTGCCGCGCAGTGAACTTCTGCTCCGCACGATCCTTCAGGAAACCGACCACTGCCTGTCGTAGATTCAACGCCATGCTCTTCCTCCCCGCTTATCCCTTGGCCGCTTCCGTCAACAGGTCATCAACTGAACGCGCGACCACATAGCGTGCCGGATTCTCGCCAACTGCCAGCGCGTGGAAATGCGCCTTGCCGCATTCGATCTTGGCGCTCTCCTTGTCCCGCAGGTCATCGGTAAACAGGCTGCTCTTGGTTTCCACTACAAAGTAAAGACGCTGCGCGCCGTCTTCCTCGACCAGCACGGCCCAGTCGGGGTTATAGCTGCCTAGCGGGGTTGGCACCTTGAACCAGCCCGGTAGCTTTGCATACAGCTTGATCGCGTCGTTCTTCTCCAGCGCGTCGGCAAAGTCTCGCTCCGTCGTCGAGTCGTACACCACATGCTCGTAGATCGATTTTTGGGTGTCCATCAGCATGTTCTTGAGATAGCCAGTGAGCTCTTCCTTCTCGAACAGCTCCTGCGCGTAGACGTGCTGGTCGCCCAACTTCTGGTACTTGATGCCGTCGACCAAGGCCATCCGTTTGCATCGATTGATGGTCTCGGCAGCCAGCTCGATGAACTGCTGCGGGTTACGCTTGAAGTCGTCCAGGCGCCCACTTCCGGTCAGGATGCTGGTGATCGTGCGGCGGGTCAGATGGGTTCGATCCTGCAGGTCCGTCAGCAAGTCCGGCAGCTCAATGTCCGTTTCATCCAGCACCACCGTCGCTGCACCCGCTTTCTCGGTCGCTTGAACGCCCGCCTTGCCAATGGCGATATCGGCCTTCCGCCATTGCAGGCGCGCTTTGGCAATCGCAGGTGCCTTTTGCAGAGCGCTGATGCAATCAGTGATCAGCTTGGCGTTGTCAAATTGCACGCGATAGGTGGTCTGATGCTTAATGCGATCCCATAGCGCCTTGAACTCGTCACTCAGGTATATCGCCTTACCATCCTGGCCTTTGCGCAGTGGAACCTGTTTGCGCTCATCGGCATTCTTGATCTCCAGGCGGCCCGACACCTTGCGCAGCACCTCGGCAATCTGGCCCTTCTGGGCATCAAACTCGGCGGGTAGCACCAGGGTGCCTTCCTTGAGCGCCTTTTTCAGCGAATCCTGCACCTTGCCCTTGGCGTCAATGTGGCCGGCGGCCTTCAGATGCTCCCACAACGCCTTGGATTGCTCGACGCCCAAGGGCACGGTCTGCCCGTCCGGTGCCGTGACGGCGATGGCGGCAAACTGGTGCTGCTCAACGATACCAAAGCGTATACCGGTATCCGCCTCGATTTCCTTTTGCAGGTTTTCGGCAAACTGTTCGTAGTTCTCCGTCGCCACTACGGTCAGGGTGTTGACCTCGAAGCCCCGCACACGCTCACCGTGCTGATTCACGCACAAACGCAATCCGCGGCCGATGGTCTGACGACGTTCGCGCTCGGTCTGGATGTCCCGGAGGGTGCAGATCTGGAACACATTCGGGTTGTCCCAGCCTTCCTTGAGGGCCGAGTGGGAGAAAATGAACTTGAGCGGCGTACCAAAGGACAGCAGTTTTTCCTTTTCCTTCATGATCAGGTTGTACGCACGCTCGGCATTCTCACGGTTGCCGGCGTTGTTCTCCGCGGTATCTGACCAGCCGCCTTTCTTGTCGATGGAGAAATAGCCGTTGTGCACTTCCTCTGCGGCGGCGTCCAGGTCGATTTCGGCGAAGAGGCTCTGGTAGGCCGGCAGCTTGGCGGCACGCCGATACTCCTCTTCAAAGATGCGCGCGTAGTCACCTTTGACCGGATTGCCGTCCGCGTCGTACTGGCGGTACCTGTCCACCGCATCGATGAAAAATAGCGACAGCACCTTGATACCCAACGGTCGCAGGCGCTTTTCCTTGTCCAGATGCTCGCGAATCGTGCGACGGATCATTTCGCGCTGCACGGCCAGTGCATCCACATCACCGTGGGCTTGACCCGGCTTCAAGAACACTTCTCCACCGGGGTAACGCAGCTCCATGAACTCGTCGCCCTTGGCCGTGTTGATCTCGCCGACGCGAAAATCGGCATAGATCGGACGCTTGGCAAGTTGCTCCAGGTCGTCGCCATCGGATACGACGAGCTCCTGCCGCTTCACACCGCTGGCGGTGGCCACATCCAGTTCGACCCTGGCACTGATGGTCCCGCGCTTGTTGGCCACCGATATCAACCGCACGAAGGGCTTGTTGTGCGCATCCTCCACCGTCGCCGAGGCCACCTCGATCTGCTTGACCAGCTTGCGCTCGTAGGCATCGACTGCGTCGAGGCGAAACACCATGTGATGCTTGTTCACGTGGGTCGCGGAATAGCGCAGCGTGCAGAGTGGATTCATCGCATCCAGAGCCTCTTTGCCACGCCCCTCGAGGCCACCATCCACACTCTGGGGTTCGTCCACGATGACGATGGGCCGGGTCGCCTTGATTAAATCGATGGGCTTTTCACCACCGGTCTTCTCGCTGTCCTTGTAGAGGTTGTTGACGTCCTTCTTGTTGATGGCGCCCACTGTCACCACCATGATCTGGATGTTCGAGCTGGTGGCGAAGTTGCGCACCTGCCCGAGCTTGTTGGAGTCGTAGAGGAAGTAGTCGAAGGGCACCCCGGCGTAGAGGCCCTTGAAATGGTCCTCGGTGATCTGCAGGGTCTTGTAGACGCCTTCCTTGATCGCCACCGACGGCACCACGATGACGAACTTGCTGAAGCCATAGCGTTTGTTCAGCTCGAAGATGCTGCGCAGATAGACGTAGGTCTTACCGGTGCCGGTTTCCATCTCCACGGTGAAGTCGCCGGACGCCAGCGCGCTGGATGGGGGCAGACCACCCCGCAATTGAATGTCCGCTAGATTCTTGTGCAGCTCATCGTCCAGCAGCGTCAGTCGGTTACCGACACCCAGATCCGACTCGGCCATGCCCAGGGTCATTTGCTCAGGCTGGGTCCCGAGAAACAGATCCGACCCCACCGGCGTCGGCGCCTTCATCGTCACCGTGAACTCGGTGCGGCACACCTCCTGGCCACGGAACAGGTCGCACACGGCCTCAATGGCCTGCATCTGGTAGTCGAGGTTGGGCTCGAAGTGAAGTTTCATAGCGCCCCCCTCATAGACTGCGCACGTTCTGGATGCCGTGCTGCTCCAGAATGGCGGCGAGGTTGGTCTTGGCGACATCGTTTTCAAAGGCGCTGTCGCGGAACACGCAGGTCGTGTCACCGGCGGGCGCCAGTTCCTTGTGCCAGTCGATAATGCCCTGGGCCAGCGGCTCCACCTGCTCACGGGTAATCTGTTCGGCAAGACAGGCCATCAAGACGCCGCCACCCACGGCATGCACCTCACGACCCGCGATGGTGCGCTGCTCGATGGGCACGCACAGGTCGAGGCCTAGCTTGAGCAGCAGTTCGTAAAGCACGTCCGCCTCAGAGCGACCTTCGAGCAAATGATCCTGGTGGTCGAACAACGCGGCTTCCAGATCCGCCGGATTGGGGTTCCAGGCGCGGATGTTGGAGTGGTCGAGCTTGAAGACGCGGAAGCCGGTATCGCCGGCAAACAGGGGATTGTCGGCTTTGACCTTGGCTGCGGCGCGGCGTAGACGTTCTTTGGTTATTTCGGCAATCGTGCGAGGCCTTTGCAGATCATCGCAGAACTCGGCTGCAACCTTCTGCTCCTTGTTTTCGGTGCTAAGAGCCTCTGGTAACTGAACCATGATGAATCGCCGCTTCGCGCCATCAGTTGCGTTCTGTGCCAGAACTGCGTGTCCAGTGGTTCCTGAGCCTGCGAAAAAATCCATGACAATGTCGCTCGATCCGGATGCGATCGACACGATTCTCTGAATTAAGAATGGGGACTTTGGAAAATCCATCACTGGCGCGCCAAGCAAGTCCTTGACTGACTTGCGCCCATAATCATTATTGAACTCTTTATCGAGCCAGATTGATTTGACCAACGTAGTTGCCGTTTCACCATCTTCGCCGTTCAGATAGTCCTTCCGAAAAACTCGCCAAGTGCCATCGCTCATCTGGCTTGCGATGAGCAGATCGTTATCTGCTTCGACTTTTTCACGCCCCCAGGTCCAGCAGGTTTCTACGCCGTCAGCAGTTATTGGAAGGACCTTTTCTGTAAACACATCGTCTTGGGTTATGGACACTCTACCGGTTGAAGACTCCACATAGATCGGGTAGAACAAATTCGGGCGCGTGACCGGATTGAACGCCTGGTTTCGATTACGAAGTCCCAGCTCGCGATACCTGCCGCGCTCATCCTCTTTGTCATATTCCTCCAACATGGCTCCTTCTTTCGCCATGCCGACGATACTCCCGGCCACATCAGGATCTCTTACAAAGACCGCGATGTTGTCATGTGTCTGTGCGATGTACTTATCGAGATGACGGCCTCGCGGATTGACCAACACCGATAGGATTCCAACGAAAGTCTCCTCGCCAAATATTTCGCAGCATACCTTCTTTAGGTTGTCGATCTCGCCGTCGTCAATGCTGATAAACAGTGCTCCGTCATCACGCAGCAGATTCCTTGCGAGCTTCAATCGCGGATACATCATATTCAGCCAGTCGGTGTGAAACCGCCCGCTGGCTTCGGTATTGCTGCTGATCTTCTGTCCGCCTTCCACCTGCCCGGTCAGTTCCAGATAGTTCTTGATGTTGTCCTGGAAGTTGTCCGGGTACACAAAGTCCTTGCCGGTGTTGTAGGGCGGGTCGATATAGATCAGCTTAACCTTGCCAGCGTAGCTTTTCTGCAGCAGCTTGAGCACTTCGAGGTTGTCACCCTCGATCATCAGGTTCTGGGTGGTGTCCCAGTCCACGCTCTCGTCCCTGCAGGGCCGCAACGTGCCGGTACTCGGTGTCAGCGCCAATTGCCGAGCGCGGCGCTTGCCATGCCAGTTGAGGCCGTATTTCTCATCGGCATCGGTGACGGTCTGGTCACCCACCAGCGCCTTGAGCACATCCACGTTCACCGCCTTGCCGTTCGGGCCTTCAGTAATGAGGTCCGGGAACAGGGCCTTGAGCTGGTCGATGTTGCCCGCCACCAGATCGGCGGACTGGGCCTCGGGGCTGGCTGCCGTGAGTTTGTTCATATTGTTCTCCATCAGTCGTTCAAGCTTTAAAGCTCAATGATTCAAAGTTGTCGGCGCGCGGCGGCCAGTTCGGCCTGCACGCGCTTGAGCGTCAGGTTCAGTTCGACCTGACGTGCCAGTTGTTTTTCTTTTGCCGCTTGCGCCCGAAGGCGGCTGACCTCGGCCTCAAGCCGTTCACAATTAGCCAGGGCCCGCCGACGCTTTGCGGCCTGTTCCGGGGTTGTCGGGACTTGGTAGCTGCCCGTCAGCCGAGCGGCGAGCAATGCCTGCACGCAATCCACCCAGCCTTGATAGAGGGCGTGCAGCGTAGCCTGAGGTTGGCGCGTGACTGACAGCGACTGGATGAACGCATTCTCCACATCGGCAACGGCCGTGGGATCGAGGTGAGATGAACCGGAAGCATGGCCATCGGACAGCGAGGTCGACGCTGTGTTTGATGTTGGCACCGCTACCGTTACTGATATGGGGCTGCCGTCGAGCACTACTTTGGCGGCCTCGTTCTGTGCCCAGCGTTTGTGGGCCAGCGACAGGGTCAACGATTGCCCTTCCATCTGTGGTGCTACCAGCAGCAGCACCGGATAAGGCACGGCTCGGTGTAACAGCTCGGCGAGCCGCGAGTGACTTGCAGGTTTAACGACACCCCGCACAGTCACTGCCAGCACAGCGATTTCCAGGTACTCACGCAGCGCGTCCCGGTAGCTGGGTACGCCAATGGTGTTGGGCTTGAGCGCAGCGATCCATTGGATCTCTTCGATGGCCTCCGTGATCAAGCGCTTGTCTGCCGCCGTGGGGGCACCATTCTCCAGCAGCAATTTCTTGGGGACGCGCTGATCCACCCGGCAACTCTCGGGCAAGCGCAAGGCGTGGATAAGGGCTTTCGCCGAAAGGGTTGATGCGGGGCTAAGCGTCATGGCGTCTCGCTCTCCGGCAGGATCACCATAAACGCGACCACCTCGAAGTCATTGCTGCCGGCGAATTCACCTTTGATGGCGTGGGTGCCACCCGGCGTGAACAAGCTGGCGACGGCGCGTTCCTCGTTCTTGCCAGCGACCGAAGCGACCGCTGAGGCAAGCAGCTTCTGGGCATGACGCATGTCTTCCCCCTGCCTGGTCGCCTTGTCGAACCGGGCGCAGGCGCCCGTGTCTGGAGTTTCGCGCCCGAGCGCGAGACGCTTGAGGCGATCGAGGATGTGCTTAGCCTGTGGGTAAGGCAGCAATACGGCGCCGTCGTCACCGACATGAACGAGGTAATGCGGTGCCAAGGGGTAGTCAGACTCTTTGGCTTTGTTGGCCGCCGGACCACAGGCTTGTAGGCAAAAGATCACGCCCGGCGGAATATCGGCATCCAGGGTGGTCGTGACGGCATAGGCGCCGAGCGGCTGGGTGTCGAGTTTGCCGGGGTGCGCCTTCAGGTACTGCGCCAGATCGATGCGGAAGTCGGTCAGGGTCAGGTCGGTAATCGACACCCCGGTGGACAGATCCTCCATGTCGATGACCGTGTCCTGCAATTTGAGCAGTTGCTTGCGCCGGTACTCCAGATCGTTCATCGGGTTGCCGGATTGCTGCTCGATGAGGTTCTCCTCACCCGTGGCGGAGATGTCGAGCAGCACCATGCGGCCGCTGACGCGCTGCTCCAGGTTGATGTATTCCTCCAGCTCCATGTTCGGCCAGAAGTTGACGAGTTGGATGCTCTCGTTGGGCGAGCCGATGCGGTCGATCCGGCCGAAGCGCTGGATGATGCGCACCGGGTTCCAGTGGATGTCGTAGTTGATCAGCCAGTCGCAGTCTTGCAAGTTCTGGCCTTCGGAAATGCAGTCGGTGGCAATGAGCAAATCGATCTCGCCTTCAGCAGCGAGCTCTTCGGGGCGCTCCTTGGCACGCGGGGCGAACGCCGACAACACGCCGCTCATGCTCTTGCGCAAACCGGGCAAGGTGGTCTGAATGCCGGCGCTGCCGGTCACCAGTGCGGCGTCAATCCCCAGCGTGCTCTTGGCCCAGGGGGCGAGCTGCGCGTAGAGGTAGTGCGCGGTGTCCGAGAAGGCGGTGAATACGATGATCTTTTGGTTGCCGCTGTTGATGGGGTGGCGGCACTTGTCTTCGATCATCTGGCGCAGCGCAGCCAGTTTTGCGTCACGGGCGGCATCGACCTGTTTGGCCGCCGCCAGCAGTGTGGCCAGCCGGTTGCGGTCCTCGATCAAATCCTGTTTCCAGCGAATCAGGTCAACGTCGCCGAGCAGCACCTTGACCTTGCGCCCTACGAGCAGCGCCTCGAAAGCCGGGTCGTCTATGTCGACATCGGCGATGTCGATTTCTTCGAGCTCGTCCGTGTGCGATTCAATATGGGCCAACGTGGCTTCCACATCCCTGAGCTGCCGTTGGACCGTCAGCGTGAAGGACGACACTGCGCTTTCCATGCGCTTTAGCACATTGACGCGAAGCAGGTGAATCAGGCTCTCTTCGCGGTCCACCTGGCGGAAGAAGCCCTCGCCGCCGCGAACCTGGGTGCTGTACTTGGCGTCATAAGCCGCCTGCTTGTGTGGCAGGACATAGCGCAGAGGCGCATAACTGGCCAGTGTGAGGCGGCGGATTTCCAGATTGATATCGCGGATGGCGCGGAACTCGCCGGCGAGGTCAACATCTGCTTTGATGTTGATTGGCGGAAGGCGATCCGGGAAACGGCCAGTCTCACTGGTGCCGTAGTATTTCTCGATGTGCCGCCGCGAGCGGGCGATGGTGAGGTGGTCCAGCAGAGTGAAATAGTCGAATCCCAACATTTCAACCAGCTTCGATGGCGTCTTTTCGGACTCATCCATCGCCAACCAACGGTTGAACTGGGCCTGGGCTTTGCGGGTGGTCGCCTCGATACTGGCGATGCCGTGCTCCAGCAAGGCGGTGTCATCGCCTTCGGTGACAAAAGCGATCTGATTGCGCAAGTCTGCAAGCCGGTTGTTGACTGGCGTGGCCGACAGCATGAGGACGCGGGTCTTGACCCCTTCCTTGATGATCCGACGCATGAGCCGGTCGTAGCGCGACTCCTTGCCCTTGTGTGTCGCCTTGTTGCGGAAGTTGTGCGACTCGTCGATCACCACCAGGTCGTAGTTGCCCCAGTTCACGTGCGACAGATCGATGTCGCCGGAGGTGCCGCCGTCCCGTGACAGATCGGTGTGGTTCAGGACATCGTAGTTGAAGCGGTCCGCCGCGAGAATGTTGCGCTTGTCGTTGGCCTTGTAGAGCGTCCAGTTGTCGCGCAGACGCTTGGGCGCCAGCACCAGAACACGATCGTTGCGCAGCTCGTGGTATTTGATGATCGCCAGGGCTTCGAAGGTCTTACCGAGGCCGACGCTGTCCGCGATGATGCAGCCACCAAAGCGGTTCAGCTTGTCGATGGCGCCCACTACGCCATCACGTTGGAACTTGAACAGCTTCTTCCACACCACGGTATTGCGGATGCCGGTAGCGGACTTGACGATTCGGTCCTCGTCCATCTCGTCACCGTTATCACGAAACAGGTGATGCAATATCAGTGTGTAGACGGTGAACGGATCGCGGTGCTCGCCAATGGCCTGCAAGGCGCTGATCAGTGCGTCTCGGCCGCTTGTTGATTCCCCCGACTGCCCTTGCAGGCTCGCCCACTGTTGATCGAACCACCGGGCGAGTTGGGCTGCCTCGTCGGCGGATTCAGATGCCTGGATCAGGCTCAATGGGTTACCGGGCGTTAGTCCAAGGCCGGCGGTACTGAAGGCAAGCGATCCAAGTACCACTTGCTCAGGTGTGGCGTCAGGCGTGCGCATGACCACAGCGCCTTGTGGCACCGGTCCCAGCGCCCGCCGAAGGTCCACCTTGCGACTTATCCAATTCGCACATTGATTGGCCAACCATCGCGCTTGCAAGCGATTGCGTGCGGCACGATCGCCCTCCGCGCCGAGGAACTCGAGCGCCCCGTCGTCAGGAGACAGGATCAACTGGACCCGATCAAGGACTGACAGCGCTTCGCGCATTTCAGCGAACGCGTAGAGAGAAAACGAGGGCGTCACGCAGCCGAGCTGATTGCCGTGCTTGAGATGCGGCCGGATCAGATCGATGACTCGGTCTGCGCCGGTGTTGTGGATCAACTTCATGGTCGCTCCCGTTCAGTCATCTATCGACGCATTTGCATTCGTCTGCGCAAAGCCCGGCGCCAAAACGGCGCTACGCACACCGTAAATAGCAAGGTGGTCTTTCAACCAAAGTCGGTATTCATGGCCGCGCAGGCTGTGGTCCGGGGAACAGTCCACACTCCATTTGCGCAGGATGTATCCGACAGTAGAAGCGCGCAGATTCATCCGCAGCACGCCGTCGCGCATGCCGTAATCCATCTCGGTGATCTCCGGCCGGGGTTGATCCGGGTGCGGCACCAGCTCCAGCTCGACGATCCGGGTCCACTGAATGTCCTGATCGCTCATCTCGTGGGGCGCCACTGGCTGCCCCTTGAGCACCACCGGGCGTTTGATCCGGGTGATGACGAAATCCCGGAACTCCTGGGACTTTCGGTCGAAGGCGCGGACGTGCCAACGGAGGCCGTTGTCGATCAGCGCGAACGGAACGATCTGCCGCTCGGTGCGACCACTGGAGATGGAGTGGTAAACGATGCCGACCGAACACTCTTGGTGAATAGCCCGGGTCAAGCTTGCCAAGACATCCAGGTCTGGTTGAGTGAGCCGTGACTGGCTTTCGCTCGCCACCCACGCCTTGAGTCTCGTCGGCTCGCCATCGCCGAATCCCTGAGTCAGCCACGACAACACCCGTTCGGGCGGAGAGTCAAATATCGGTCGGAATTCCGGACCCAAGACATAAGACTTCCCCCTGGGGTCGTAATTAAGGTTGCCGGGCGCCAAGTCGCGGTACAGCGCTAGATCTCGGGAGGCAGCAGCAGACTGGATCCCAAAACGCAGAACCACGTCCTGACGACGTATTTCCCCCATAAAGCGTACGCGCAACTCCACAAACGCGAGCCGGTCACGTTGTGGCTGGGTGAGCTCTGCAAGCTTTTCTAAAGACATTGTGACTAAATGGGTCCAGGTATTACTACGTAAATATCGACGACAGTATATTGACCATATCAGCAGACGTCCATCGTATTTTTTTGATACGCACCTGAACCCTATTTTTATAACCACCGCTTTTAGTCACAAGGCTGTGGCGTTGCCAGGCCTGGGTAAAGCTAGACTCAGCAAGCGCATTACAGCTCGAAAAACGCCCTGGTTCGGATCGCAGATTTTTTCACTCACATATCACCTTGATGAACGCACGCAGCAACTGCTGCCTGCTTATGCCGTCTTCCTCTTCATCAAGGAGTTTCAATGTCTAAAACCTTCGCTACCCCGCCTCCGGGTGAGCAGCAGGCTCCGCATCCCTCTCGAGGCATCATCTTCTGCCCGCGCTGCGGCTCTCCCAAAACCCAGACCAAGAATCGGGCCAAGAAGCTCGGTGGCGCCTTCGGTACGTGCTTCGGTATCGCCAATTCGTTCTCTGGCGCTGCCAAGGGTGCCACAGTCGGCGCTGCGATCAGTCTGCGTGCTGTTAGCCCTTCTACACCCATGAACAGCCTTACCGTCGCCGTACTTGGTGCGTTCGTGGGTGGAGCCATGGGCTGCGCCACCGGCGCGGCACTCGGCCAAGTCATCGATGAAACGGTGCTGAATAACCACCTGTGCCTGCGCTGCGGTCATTCCTTTTCGACCTCATAACCTTTCTTCTGGAGACGCACCATGGCTCATCTCGTCGAGCAAATGGCCTATGTCGGCCAAACACCCTGGCATGGCCTGGGCAATCAACTCTCTGCCAACCAACCCATTGAAGTCTGGCAACAGCAAGCGGGGATGGATTGGGACATCAAAGAAGCACCCGTGCAGTTCACCGATGTGGTGGACGATACGCAAAGCCGCCTCATCACCTTCCCACAGAGCAAGGTTCTGTACCGCTCCGACACCTATGCCCCTTTGTCTGTTGTCAGTCAGCGCTATCAGGTCGTGCAGCCTCGTGAGATTCTCGAGTTCTATCGCGATCTGACGGAAGTCTCCGGCTTTCAGCTGGAAACCGCTGGTGTCCTCAAAGGTGGTAAGAAGGTTTGGGCATTGGCACGTACAGGCCACTCGGCCACGATTCAGGCGAACGATGTCACCAACGCCTATGTGCTATTGGCTACCGCCTGCGATGGCACGCTGGCAACGACCGCGCAGTTCACCGCCGTGCGGGTCGTCTGCAACAACACCCTGGCCGTCGCCATTGACGACACCCGAGGCGCGGTGAAGGTACCGCACAGTACTACCTTCGATGCCGAGGCTGTCAAACGCCAGTTGGGTATCTCGGTATCTAGCTGGGACACCTTCATGTACCGGATGAAAATGCTCAGTGAGCGTGCGGTGAAGCACACGGAAGCGGAAGCCTTCTTTCGACAACTGTTTTCCGATCCACGCCAAGATGCTGCCACGCAACCCAATGAACGCGCCATGTCCAAGACCCTGGACATCTACAACGGTCGTGGCCGGGGTGCAGAACTAGGTTCTTCCAAGGGAACAGCGCTTGGACTACTCAATTCCGTGACCGAGTTCGTTGACCACGAGCGCCGCGCCCGCAACACCGATTACCGGCTGGACTCAGCTTGGTTCGGTCAAGGCGCTGCCCTGAAGCAAAAAGCCCTGGATCGCACATTGGAAATGCTGACATGAAACACATTCTTTCTACGACCACGGCATAAGGCCCGGCAGCTTGATAGCGCCGGGCCTTATGCCTTTCATGGAGTCTGATTATGAATACTGCCGTTCAACTACAAACCAGAAATCATCGCCCTGCCCTGCGTCTGGTCAAAACCAATACGCTCTCTCGCGATGAATGGCTGGAAGTCCGTAAACATGGCATTGGCAGCTCGGACGCTGCCTCCGCCGTCGGCCTGAACCCCTACAAGAGCCAGTTACAGCTCTGGATGGAGAAAACAGGCCGCGATGCCGATCTACCTAAGCCTGATCCCGACGATACGACAGCGCCTGTCTATTGGGGTACGTTGCTGGAACCCATCGTCGCCGCGTCCTACACCAAGCAGACCGGTCGCCGGGTACGTAAGGTGAATGCAGTGCTACAGCATCCCGAGCGGCCTTGGATGCTAGCCAATATTGACCGTGAAGTGATCGGTGCGGGCGATGTGCAGATCCTGGAGTGCAAGACAGCCGGGGAATTCGGCGCACGTCTCTGGAAGGATGGCGTTCCCGAGTACGTTCAACTGCAGGTGCAGCATCAGTTAGCCGTGACGGGCAAACACGCAGCAGATGTCGCCGTATTGATTTGCGGACAACAGCTACAAGTCCACCGAATTCAGCGTGATGACGATCTGATCGCCAAGCTCATGATGCTTCAAGAGCGGTTTTGGCATTACGTAACCAGCGACACGCCGCCACCTGTCGATGGTTCAGATTCAGCGGCCACTGCGTTGCAATGCCTCTATCCTCGCGATAACGGGGACCGCCTGGATTTCAGCCAGGACAGTCAGATGTCCGCACTCTTCACTGACCTCCAGGATGCGCGTTTCCAGTTGGATAAATACAAGAAGCTGGAGGAACAGTACAAACAGAAGATCCAGCAGGCCATGGGTAATGCCAGTCACGCCACGTTTGAAACTGGCTCAGTCAGCTGGAAGCGTAGCAAGGACAGCACTGCCTTGGACACCAAGCGCCTGCTGACAGACTCGCCGGAACTCTTGGCGCAATACAGCCTCACCCGCGCTGGAAGCCGTCGTTTCTTGATCCAGGCATGACGCATTGGCGCAGAAACAAACTACCTACACCCCATCCCATTATCTTCATCTGGCCGTCCTTCGGGGCGGCCTTTTTGTTGTGAAGGACACAGCATGCGTTATCACAAACTGAAAGCAGGCTCAGAGCCGGGCAGCTACCTCATGGAGTCTGAACTTGTCACGGAAGACGACATCCTGACGATGGCCAAACAGCTCTCTCGCAAACGGTTAAGCAAAGGCCGGTCGTTGACGGCACCACACGTCGTCAAGGACCACGTTCGCGAGCTCATGCACGACTATCAGCATGAGGTCTTCGCGGTACTTCTACTCGATTCCAGGTTCAGGATCATCGGGTTTCATGAGTTGTTCCGGGGCACCATCAGTACGGCCAGCGTTTACCCGCGAGAAGTCGTCAAACTGGCTTTGGAGCACAACGCAGCTGCACTCATCATGGCTCATAACCATCCATCAGGCGATCCCACTCCGAGCATTGCTGACGTCGACCTCACCAAGACGCTGAGAGACGCCTTGGCACTGGTCGATGTAAAGGTGCTCGATCACATCGTTGTAGCGACTGAAGGGTGCGTGTCACTGGCTGAGCATGGTGCCATATAAACGCCCATCATCTTTTTCGCATCCGCGTTATCCGTTTACACATGCCCGTTGGTTGACCAGCGGGCGTTCGTTTTTTTGGAGATCACCATGATCAAAGGACTATCCATCACGCCGCCCGTACTGGGGCGCATCTCCATCGGTCGCGTCGTTGAACGTAACGGCAAACGCCTTCCCGAAAAGGACGACCAGTTCACCATCACCAGCCAGGTACAAACCAAAGACGGTTGGGTTCTGCACCCCTTGGACGAAACCTTGCGAAAGAACAGCCCCAACCGAAAGCTGCGCTCGATTCCCGTGACTCTGCTTTTCAATGATCCCGATCTGAACCTACGTGCAGAGTATTCACTCTTCGACCGTAGCAACGGACGTCCGATGTGTGTCGGGAACGGAGAAACATGCCGACGAGTTACCACGACTGGCGTCCAAACCCTGCCATGCCCAGGCACCGATGGCTGCGAAATGGCCAAAGGCGGTGCCTGCAAGCCTTACGGACGGCTCAACGTGAAGTTAGGCGACGACGATGAACTGGGCACCTTCATCTTTCGCACCACCGGCTACAACAGCATCCGTACCTTGGCGGCACGTCTGCATTACTTCAAAGCTATTTCTGGCGACCTCCTGGCCTGCCTGCCGCTGGAATTACGTCTACGGGGAAAGAGTACCGCGCAGTCGCGTGGTACGCCGATCTACTACGTCGATCTGACCGTACGAGAAGGAATGACGCTGGACGAAGCGCTCACCCACGCGCAACAGACCTATGCGCAACGCCAAGCCCTTGCTTACGACCAGCAGGCCTTGGATGCCGTTGCTCGCGCTGGATTTGGCAATGGCGCGTTTGAGGATGATCCAGATGAGGCGCTGGATGTGATGGAGGAGTTCTATTCAGGCCGGCCGGTAGAAGACTCCAAGCCCATACAAAAACCGTCGTTGAACGCAAAGCTGGAAAGGATTGCTGCGGAAGCGGAAGTGGCATCAGCCTGATGACGCGGTATCGCACCGAACGCCAATTCACCCAACGATAAAGGAGAGCATCGATGATCAAAAACTTGCTTGCCACCGTAGGCTTCGCCGTGTTCGTGCATTACGGCTACCAGCATTACCTGCGGTATCAGAGGCTCAAGGCAGAGAACGCCTGTTTGCGGGAGAAATGGAAGGACTGTGTGGGCAAGGCTAATCCTTGAACCCCATATGAGTGACGTACGTGATGACGTCGGTTACGGCTGAAAAGATCCGATCAAGCGGCCCGAGATTCCTGGATGCGTTCCTGTATCCAGGTTTCCAATTCACTTTTCAACCACCTGGACCTCCTTCCAAATTTCACTGGTTTGGGAAATTTCCCCTCTTTAATCAGCTGGTAGAACCATTTATCAGTCAGCCCAGTATAGCGAGCTATGAACCCCATATCGACGAATTGATCTTCGAGCAGCGATATGGGAATGGGTGTGGGCTGAGCGCTTGCAATGGCAGCAGGTGTGGTCATGTTGTTCTCCTGTCTTGTTAAAAGGCAGGAAGTCGACGTCGACCGAAGGGGCCAACATCTCTTCCACAACATGACCCAACAGAATAAAAAACTACAAGCTGCTCCCGATTGATCTCTCTCCATCCCCATAGCGCTTGGTCAGGTTCTTTGCCAGATAGTCCGCGATTACAAGCACACCTTGAATCTGAAATCTGATATCGGCACTATTCTTATCAAGATAAAAGGTTCGTCCAAACTCAACCAACGGGAAAAAATCCGGGTGATTCAAGTTTGTTGCGCTGAGCCAAGCCTGTCTTATCATGGAAGATAAATTACCGGCTATGGCCAGATAGTCTCCCAACGAGTGGTATACATCTTTGTTAAGAAATAGCAGAATGTGATAATGCTTCTTCCTATTGACGTCGCCGTACTCCCGCACCCAAACGTAATTCAGGTTACAGGATAGTTTCCTTCGCCAAGCCTTCTCTTTCCGTTTTAGATCAGCCCTGATTTTGGCTTTCAGTGACGCGAAAAATCGTGTAATCACACGCGAGTCAGTCTGTGCCAGTGTTTCGACTTCAGGAAACCGTAAATCACAGCGAACAACAAAAAGTCTCGGATGAACCTCCAAGGCTTTCAGAGTCGTATTGAAGTTTATTGCTTGATACTCAGGGTTATAGCGATGCGATTTCATTCTCATTACCTTTGGCGTTTATGTCATAGGTAATGGGTGTTCAATGTTTTTTTATTTAAAACAGCATTCATAGCAATACAGGCATTTGGATGCCCGATTACCTCATCAGCTTCTAACTCTATTACTAAACCAACAATATCTAGGTGCGAGATAGGTGTGAAACATCCCTTTCTTGGCACCCGCATGGCTGACGGACTGGCGTCTTGAACGGCAAATATTGCTCTGATGTTATCTGGCCGTAATTACCTTTCCACACTTGAGCAACCACGCTGCAAATTCGACCAGCCTTACATCCACTACGACTCTTTGACGAGGCTAAGCGAAGCGTGCTGCCGCACCACAGAAACGTGCCAGCATCGGACGTGAGGTAAAAAATCGGAAGGCACAGACCTAGACTGGTGTTGTTCACACACGCATTGCAGACTATGATGCGTCGTTTTCCCTTCGTTTCCATAGGGGATTACGTAAAATTTTCGCTATGTAGTGGAAAGATAGTTCGCGTATAGTTCCTATGTAGCGACGTCATAGCTCAGAGCTAGTTTCTCAGTAGTTCCAAATAGATAATAACTATCAATTTCAGTAAAAAAATAGGTATGGCTGTCATCATCAAAGATCAGTTGCAAGGTTGGTTTCCACACTGGCCCTTGGGACGTCGCGAGACCATTTGGATATGGCTCTATCTCCAATCGCAAGGAGCAGGCTTCCACCACGACAGTTTTGGTACGCGTAATACGCGCGCTAAAATGGCTCACTACATAAAGGAAAATAGCCTCGTCGCTAAAATCGATAGTGAGCGAAACCGCACTCTCCTTTCCGAGCATGCGTTTGACTGGATCGAGAGAAAGGGACGACAACCGGCCTGGCTACTGCAAAAGGCACAGCAGACATATGGGGGAAACCAGTTATTTCCTGATGACCTGACGCCCAGGGAACGCCTAGTGGCATGGTTTGATTGTTGGCCGACCGAGAAGGCTTACAAGCTAGAAGTCTTAGAATGGTTGAACGAATGCTGGGTAGAGAGGCAACTTCAAGACAAGGAGCTCTCTTGGTATGGAAGCGCCGGGAAAGAAAGGCAGAAATGTGAGATCGCTTGGGACTGGTATCACGAACATCACAAATCCGTAGCCGTACGGGCCATTAAGTTCTCTCGGTTCGAGGATATTCTGGAGTTTCTAGATGGCACCACTTTCAGTCAAGAGGAGAAGCTTCATCATCTTGAGCAAATCAAGAGGCGATTCAAGGCCAAGCAAACGCAGGCCAATCGCCAAGGCAAGCGACAAACCAATCTCTCTCTGTCGGATGCCGCCAGGACACAGCTCGACCAACTTGCCAAAAGGGAACGCATGAGCAAGACCGAAATTATCGAATTTCTCATTCAGAACGCCCATGAGAGAGGGTTGTGAAGCACCTGGGATATACGACAGCAAAATACTCATTTGCCGGGGCTGACCGGCAGGTAACAGCGATACCATGACAACCATCCGCTTCGAGAAAGACTCGCTCAAATCCTATTCGGCACGGGCATAGCGACCATTGCCACCATTGAATCTATCCGCAACTTGCGTATAATTTGACTGATGAAAGCCGTCTTCGTCGAACTGCCCGCCTTCACCCGTTACCGGGCCGATTACCTGGACGACGAGCAATTTCGTAGTCTGCAAGTAGCCATGATGAAAAACCCAGAGGCGGGCGACGTCATAGAGGGTACGGGCGGCCTGCGCAAGCTGCGGCACGGTGACCCGCGCCGAGGCAAGGGCAAACGCGGTGGTTTGCGAGTGATCTATTACTGGTGGGACGGCGGCTCGCAGTTTTGGCTTTTCACCCTGTACGACAAGGACGAAATGGCCGATTTGAATCCCGACGAGAAGAAGGCGCTCAAGGGTATGTTGAAAGTAGAATTGGAGGCGAGGCGATGAAAAAGCGGAACCTGTTTTCAGAAATCACTGAGGGCTTCGACGCCCTGGCGAACGCACGCGCCGGTAAGCAAACACTGCGTACGCACGAGGTAGAAATCAACCCCGCACCGGAGGTAACCGCAGCCGAATTGACGGCGCTGCGCGAGCGCCTGAACCTATCGCGCCCTGTGTTTGCACGCTACCTGCGCACCAACCCACGTACTCTGGAGAACTGGGAACAGGGTCGTGCCAAGCCCAACGCCCAAGCTGCCCTGCTGATCCGTCTGGTCGAGAAGTTTCCCGACACCATGAAGCGACTGGCGGAGGTATGAACCCCTGACAAGCCTACACCGTAGCCAAGTGGTGGGTACATTGGTGAGTACAATCGTAAAAATAGATAAAAAATCAATATAACTAATTGATTATAAACAGTCTTTTTATTCTGATCGACATACAGGCGCAGAATATTGAATGATATGTGGGGGTCAGACCCCATGCGGGGTCGGACCCCTGGAGAAAATAATGGGGTCAGGCCCCGTACGGGGCCTGACCCCTACCTCTCCCAGGGGTCAGACCCCATGGCGGGGTCTGACCCCACGGCGATCATTTCATCGTGGGTACGCTGCGCTTCGACGTGCAGCCATTCGCGCCAGATGGCCACGAGCAAGGCCATGAGCACCGGGCCGATGAACAATCCCACGATCCCCATGGTTTTCACCCCGCCGACCAGGCCGAAGAAAGTTGGCAGGAAAGGCAGCTTGACCGGCCCTCCCACCAGATGCGGGCGCAAGGTCTTGTCGACGATGAAAAGCTCTATGGTGCCCCACAGGAACAGTCCCAATCCAGCCATGGCGTGACCGGATCCGACCAGGTACAGCGACACCAGCGTGAAGGACAGCGGCGCGCCGCCCGGGATCAGCGCCATGAAGCCGGTGATGACGCCCAGCAAGACCGGCGACGGCACGCCGGCAATCCAGTAGGCCACGCCCAGCACCAGCCCTTCGCCCAGGGCGATGAGGCCCATGCCCGTAACCGTGGAATTGATGGTGGCCGGCACCACCCGGGAAAATCGCTGCCATCGCCCCGGCAGAATGCGTTCGCCGATGATGTCGATCTGCCCCACGATGCGCAGGCCGTCCTTGTAGATGAAGAACAAGGTGATCAGCATGAAGATGACGGTCAACAGCAACTGGAAAATGTCCCCGGTCGCGGAAAGCAGCATGCGGTAGATATTGCCCAGATGCTCGCCGCTGACCAGTTCGACCAGGGCGCCCAGGGCGTGGGGTTCCCCCAGGTACTGCACCCAGTATTCGGCCAGATGCGGCCCGACGACGGGCAGCGCCACGATCCATGCGGGCGTCGGCATGCCGTTGCGGTTTGCCGCCAGCGCCCAGGCAATGAAGCTGTTTGCCTCTTTGATGGCGTAGGTCAGCGCCATGGACAAGGGCACGATCAGCACCAGGATCACCATCAGCAAGGCAATCGTTGCCGCCACGGCGCTGCGCCCGCCGCAGCGGCGCAGTAACCGCTGATACAAGGGCCAGCTTGCCAGGCAGATGATCAACGCCGCCAGGACGGGAACCAGGAAACCGCTCAGGAAATACAAGCCCACCAGAACGACAAGTACGAGCAGCCAGCGGGCTAGCAGATAAGCGGGCAGGACGGGTTGCATGAATGTATCTGAAAAATATCGGAAGAGACGGTGACGATAGCACGGAAAAAAGCAAGCCCCGTCAAAAAACACGTCGGGCAAGCCCCGGGGCCGCCCCTCTTCCAGCGTCAACAGCCCCTAATCGATGCGCAACCCCATCTGCCCGGTCAGCTCGGCGAACCTGGCGATATCACGCAGGATCAAGCCCTGAAATTCCTTCGGACCGCCGCCTTCGACGCTATAGCCCAGCGCACGCAGGTCCTCCTTGACGTCCGGGCGCCGAAGAATCGTGTTGACAGCGGCGGAGAGCTTGTCGATGATGCCCGCCGGCGTCGCAGCGGGCGCAAGAACCCCATGCCATTGATCCAGCTCGTACCCTGCAAAGCCCTGCTCGGCGACCGTCGGCACCTCCGGCAGGAAGGCGGAGCGCTTCGGCGCCGTCACCGCAAGCGCCCGTAGATTGCCCGCATGGATGAAAGGCATCGCCGCCGACGCGGTCACCATTCCCAGCGGCACATTGCCCGCAAGCACGTCGGTCAAGGCCGGGCCGCAACCTCGATAAGGCACATGCAGCCATTTTCCGCCGGCGCGCCGGCCCAGCATCTCACCCGCAAGATGCTGGGGGGTTCCGTTGCCGCAGGACGCGTAGGCCACGCCTTTATCGCTTTGCAGCGCAGCGTCGTCCAGCACTTGACGAAGGGTATTCCAGGGAGATCGCGCGGAGGTCACCAGTACGGACGGAACGAAGCCGATATTGACCACCCCTTTGAGATCGCGCTCTGGAGAAAAACCAAGATCGCGGAACACGCCCGGATTGACGGCATAGCTGCTGTTGACCATCAGCAATGTATAGCCATCGGCCGGCGAGCGCGCGACCGCCTGTGCCCCGATGTTGCCGCTTGCTCCCGCCCTGTTCTCGATGACCACCGGTTGCCCGAGATCCCGCTCCAGCCAGGATCCCAGCCGGCGTGCCAGCAGGTCGGTGCCTCCGCCGGGCGGGAATGTGACCACGAGGGTAATGGGACGCGAGGGATAGGATGATGCCGATTGCGCCGATGAAGGTTCCGCCGGATTCTTTGCCGCGAGTGTCGCCGCCACGGCCAGCAAGCCCCCGCCTATCGCCAACGCACGCATCGCGTGGCGCATCTTCATGAATCCAGCCCTATGTCGAGGACCGGCGCGCTATGCGTAAGCCAGCCGACCGCGATCAAGTCCACACCTGTACGCGCCACATCGACGGCGCTCTCCGGCGTAATGCGTCCGGACGCTTCGGTGGTGGCGCGGCCATCCACCATGCGCACGGCGGCAACCAGAGTTTCCAGCGACATATTGTCCAGCAGTACAGCGTCCACCCCGGCGTCCAGACCTTGGGCAAGCTGTTCCAGCGTGTCCACCTCGAGCTCGATGCGGACCATGTGGCCGATGCCCGCGCGCGCCCGTGCAACGGCCACCCCGATCCCGCCGGCGACGGCGACATGGTTGTCCTTGATGAGGACCGCATCGTCGAGGCCGAAGCGGTGGTTGCTTCCGCCTCCGACCCGAACGGCGTACTTCTGTATCGCCCGCAAGCCCGGCACGGTCTTGCGGGTGCAGGTGACGAGCGTGCCGTAAGGCCGGATGGCGTCGGCAATGGAAGCGGTTGCGGTCGCCACGCCGCTCAGATGGCACAAGAAGTTCAAGGCGGTGCGCTCGGCGCCCAGCATCGCCCTTGCGTCGCCGTCGATGCGGGCAATTTCGTCGCCGGGCTGCAGCCGCTGTCCATCGTGAAGCCGCAGGTCGATCCGGACGCCGGGATCCATCATCCTGAATGCCATGCAGGCCAGGTCCAGGCCGGCCAGTGTGCCCCGCTGCCGCGCCGTCAGGCGCATCACGCTGCGCGTCCCGGCCGGCACGATGGCATCGGAGGTCAAGTCGCCCGCGCGCCCCAGGTCCTCCAGCAGCGCGTCTCGAACCAGAGGTTCCAGCATGATGGAAGGCAGGGACGGGATCGTCCTCTGCACGTGCGCGTCGCCGGAACGCAAAAATTCCGCAGTTTCAATTATGCTCATTGTGAGTATTAATAGAGTGAAAGAAAACATGGCGCGGAAAGCATGATCCGCCCTGGCCCCAACCCGAAATCCAGCTTCGGCCTGTTTAATTATGCTAACAGTGAGCATAATTATTCGTCAAGCCATTCTGTGCCGCCGGCCGACAGGTTTCAGCGCGCCAGCGGCAATTTGCTGCCGGCAATGGCGCGCTCCAGCATGATGTCGCTTCGGAAACGGAATAGCTTGGCCGGGCGTCCGGCGGTTCCCCGCGCCATTCGGCCGGTGTCCTCGACCAGGGACTGCTGTTCGATGAAACGCCTGAAATTCTGCTTGTGCAACCTGCGCCCCGCCAGCGCTTCGAAAGCCTGCTGCAATTGCAAGAGCGTGAAGTCGCGCGGCATGAGCTCGAACACCACCGGCCGATACCGGATCTTGGCTCGCAGACGCGCCATGGCGGTGGCCAGGATACGGCGATGATCGTGATGCATGGAGTCGCCAGGCAGCATGCGATCGGCCTGGACGCCCTTACGTCCCGCCGCCTCCGGCACGAGGCCTGCTTCGAACAGCAGTTCGTAGCGCTGCAGCACCATTTCCTCGCTCCAGGAATCCATGTCGGTGCCGAAGGTGTAGCCGATGCGCTGGCGCCGTTCCCGCTGCCCGGCCGCGCCATCGGCTCGGCCGGCCCAATCGTGCAGTGCGGGCAGCACCTGCTCCTGGATCATGCCGGGACAGCCGTCGCGCCAGTCTTCCCATGGGAAGTACCGGTACCAGTCCTGCCAGCCGACGGACTCGACGCCCAGATCGCCCGACTCGCGCGTCAGGCCGAGATAGCTGACCGAAATGATGCGTTGCCCCTCCGTGTTTGCCCGATCCTTGTCGGCGAAGGTGTAAAGCTGCTCGACATAGCCGAGGGGATGATGCGTTTGCGCTTCGACCCACGCGCGCAGGCCGGCCTGCAGCGATCGGTGCGAGGACTCGAAGGGCCCGGCCGGCAAGGCATGGGTGCACTCCCGGGTCAGCACCCGGGGCTGCGCATCGGTGACCGCGACCAGAACCGCGACGAGCTCCGTGGACACCGGAGACGCGGCGGACTCTGCGAGGTTCTGGTCGGCCCGCGCATGGGCGGGGGCGGCTTGAGCAGGCGTGTTCATTGCGCTCATTGTAATGTCGACTTGGGGTCAGACCCCGTACGGGGTCTGACCCCTTTGCCTCAGTTTTTTATGGGGTCAGACCCTATAGGGTCTGACCCCTAAAGTTTGAGGTCTGCCCCCCTAAAGTTTGCTATGGGGTCGGACCTCCTACGGGGTCCGACCCCTGCTTCCCGCGTGCCAGTCGCCGGATCAAGGCTTCATGCCCGGGATAAGCCCGCAGCAGGTCCCCGCAGTCCGCCAGTTCGAATTCGCTGAACTCGAAACCCGGCGCCACGGTGCAGCCGGCCAGGGTGTAGCCCTCCGGATCCGGACGCTCGGCGCCGAACCAGCACCCAGCCGGCACGAGCACCTGAAACGACGCGCCTTCGCTCTCGAGCGGATTGCCAAGACGCTGCGTTTCCACAGCACCGCCCGCTTGCAAAACATGGATATCCAGCGGAGAACCCATGTAGAAATGCCACATCTCGTCCGACGCGATCCGGTGCCATGCGGAATAAGCGGTCTGGTCCAGAAGATAATAGATGGCGGTCGACGCCGACCGGTCATCGCCGCCGGTTGCATGCTGCACCCGCTGCGGACTTCTATAGGTTTCCGCATAGTAGCCGCCCTCGGGGTGCGGCTGCAGCCCGTACCGCCGTATGAGTCTTTCGACGACGGAAGCGCTCGCCATATTCCTGCTCCGATATAAAAAAACCTGAAGCAGCACTATACTTGAGTGCCTGCGGCCATGAGCATCGTCGCGCCGCCAAGACAACAAAGCCAAAGCATCAGAGACATGACCAGCAGCACCACCGCTAGCGCCGGCGCTTCCGACGGCATTGAATCTCCCTACGCCTGGGCGCGGCTGGTCGTCTCGCTGTTGCTGATGACCATAGGCGGGTCGGGCATGTATTCGGCCACGGTCGTCCTGCCGCAGATCCAGGCCGAGTTCGACATCAGCCGCTCCGAAGCTTCCCTGCCCTATACGCTGACCATGATCGGCTTCGGACTGGGCAGCATGCTGATGGGCAGGCTTTCCGACCGTTTCGGTGTATTGGTCACCATCGTCCTGGGCACACTGGGCATCAGCGCCGGCTTCATTTGGGCGGGCTCGGCGGAAAGCCTGTGGCAATACAGCCTGGCGCAGTTCCTGTTGATCGGCATGCTGGGCTCCGCCTCGACCATGACGCCGCTGGTGGCGGATACCTCGCAGTGGTTCACGCGGCGCCGCGGCATCGCGCTGGCCGTCTGCATGAGCGGAAACTATGTGGCCGGCGCGTTTTGGCCCCCCATCATGCAGCACTTCATCGATTCAGCCGGCTGGCGGCCCACCTATATCGGGATAGGCGTCTTTTGCCTGATCACCATGCTGCCGCTGGCGCTCACTTACAGGCGGCGGCCGCCTGCGCAACCCGTGGGCGTGCCGCTCGCCACGCAGAAGCGCCGGCAGGCACCCTTCATGATCGAAGCGTCCCGCTCCAACCCGGCTCAGCCGCTGGGGCTCTCGCCCGGCACGCTGCAGGCCTTGCTTGCCACCGCCGGTGTCGCCTGCTGCGTGGCGATGGCCATGCCGCAAGTGCATATCGTCGCCTATTGCGGCGACCTGGGCTTCGGCGCCGCGCGCGGTGCCGAGATGCTGGCGCTCATGCTGGGCCTGGGCATCGTCAGCCGCCTGGTTTCGGGCTGGATATCCGACCGCATCGGCGGTTTGCGGACGCTGCTGCTGGGCTCGGTGCTGCAAGGCGTCGCCCTGCTCCTTTTCCTGCCCAGCAACGGCCTCGTTTCCCTGTATGTGGTGTCCGCGCTTTTCGGCCTGTTCCAGGGCGGCATCGTCCCGGCCTATGCGCTGGTCGTACGTGAATACTTCGCGCCGCAGGAATCCGGCTCGCGTGTCGGGGTCATTCTTACCGCCACGCTGCTTGGCATGGCGCTGGGCGGCTGGATGTCGGGCGCCATCTTCGACCTCACCGGCTCCTACCGGGCCGCCTTCATGAACGGCATTGCCTGGAACCTGCTGAACGTCAGCATCGTCGGTTTCCTGCTGCTTCGTGCGCGCCGGCCGGGCAAATGGGCCGTGGTGGGGTCAGACCCCATACGGGGTCTGACCCCCTGACCTATTCGCCGCAGCGGAACGGGGTCAGACCCCCTACGGGGTCTGACCCCAACCCAACTCCTGTTCATGCATACAGGATATTTCCCCATCCGCCGCTCTTTCCCCTCATGAAGCTAAAAAAAATATTAAAAAAATGATGTAACTTACTAATATAGCTGCGATTTTTCTGCTACCATCAGGCTCAATTCGACCATAAGCCCAGGTACGCGTCATGCCTCTTATCCGAAAATCACTCTTGCGCCGCATCGTCCGGCCGGCCTCTCTGGCAGTGGCGGCCGCAGCGCTCGGCTTGAACACGCCGCCCGCCTCCGCGCAAACCACCCCTGCATCCCAGCTCATTGCCGCCAATGGCTTTGCCGTTCTCGACGGCAGTCATTCCGCTCCTGGTAAAACCATCTACCGTACCCGGCTTGTCACCGCGCAGAACTTGCAGCCGGTGACATACAGCAATCCATCCTCCTCCGGCGATGCACTGAGCATGCCCGGCAGCCAGGACGAAGCCGCCATTGAACCGCTGCCGGGCAATCTGGCCAAGCTGCGGTCCGAAGCCGTGCTGGTCCAGGACCTGGAGAGCGCTTCGGTCCTGTACGGCAAGAATGCCAATGAAGTACGCCCCATCGCATCGATCTCCAAGCTGATGACCGCGCTGATCGTGGCGGAAGCCGGCTTGCCCATGGATGAAATGCTGCAGATTTCCGAAGCGGATGTCGATCGCCTGAAACATTCCCGGTCCCGCCTTGCCGTGGGCACGCGGCTCAGCCGGGCCGACATGCTGCACCTGGCCCTGATGTCTTCCGAAAACCGCGCCGCCAACGCGCTTGGACGATACTATCCGGGCGGTCTGGCGGCATTTGTGCGTGCCATGAACGACAAAGCGCGCGCGCTAGGGATGCGGAATACGTATTTCGTGGAACCCACGGGCCTGTCCAGCGACAATGTCTCCACGCCCAGCGATCTCGTCAAGCTTTTGCGCGCCACCAGCAAGCAGCCGCTGATTCACCGCTACACCACCGATGACAAATACGAAGTGACCGTGGGACGCGGTCGCCAGTTGGTGTACAACAACACCAATCGCCTGGTCCGCAATGCGGATTGGGACATCACGGTGTCCAAGACCGGTTTCATCAACGAAGCGGGTGAATGCCTGGTCATGCTGACCCGGATCGACAACCGGGACGTTGCCATCGTGCTGCTGAATTCCTCGGGACGCTACTCCCGCATCGGCGACGCCGTCCGTATCCGCAATCTGGTGGAAAACGAAAGCAAGCTTGCCATGCTTTGATGGCGGCAAGATGTGCATTGCTTATCTGGCGATTGCCGCCCACCCCGACTGGCCGCTCTTCATTGCGGCCAATCGCGACGAATTCCATGCGCGTCCAAGCAAACCGGCCGCGCCCTGGGATGACCATCCGGAAATCATAGCGGGCCTGGACCTGCAGGCACAAGGAAGCTGGCTGGGAGTCAGCCGCAGCGGCAAGTTCGCGCTGGTCACCAACTATCGCGATCCGGCTTCCGTCATGCCCGGCGCGCCATCGCGCGGCGATTTGGTCCGACGGTTCCTCATCGGCTCGAGTGCGCCTCAGGATTATGCATCCGGACTGGAAAACGAAGCGCCCGCCTATAACGGCTTCAACCTCATCGTGGGCGATCCGGCCTCCGTTTGGTACCTGAGCAATCGCGGATCGGGCTCGGCAACCAAGCTGGAGGCCGGCCGGTATGTGCTGTCGAATCATCTGCTCGATACGCCCTGGCCCAAGGCGCAACGCCTGCGCGAGGCGCTGGACACACTGCCCATGGCGCAGCTTGATACATCGCTCACGCCGATTTTTGAAATTCTCAAGGACACGAGCATCGCCGGCGATGAGGACCTGCCCGACACCGGCCTGGCGCTCGATCGCGAGCGCCTGCTCAGCAGCGCCTTCATCATCAGCCCCGAATACGGCACGCGGTGCTCCACCATCGTGGCCATCCATGCCAGCGGCCGCGCTCTTTTCAGTGAACAGAGCTACGATGCGGCGGGACATCCCACCCAGCGGCATGATTGGCCGTTCCGTCTGAGGGGTCAGACCCCGTACGGGGTCTGACCCCATGCCTGGCCCCATGCCTGCGAAACATCAATGCAAGGTATTGTTGCCGTTGCCGGACGAACGCTGCTCGAGCGCGTTCATGGCGTCTTCCCAGCTTCGTAAAGGCACGCAGGTCTGCAGGCGTACGATCGCCTGCTTGATCAAGGCGTCGTGAAGTTCGTGGCCGATGCGCGAGGCGACATCCAGGGTCGCGTCGCCTTGCAATTCGCCCAAGCGCACCAAGGTGGACTCGACCTGGTCGACGGATACCTGCTGATCGCTGGCGCCATGAAAGAAATGGAGGACGGTGGCTGGGGGAACCGAAACCGGCGGCTTGGCATACAGCCCTGAAAAAGCCAGTACACGGCCAGCCAGGCCATGTTCGGCCTGGCTGGCTTCGAGCGCCATGGAGGCGCCTTGCGAAAATCCCGCCAAAGCCGTCTGCTGGCCTTCCAAGCCGAATCGTTCCTGGATTTCGCGGATCTGCCGGATCAGCAAAGGGACTTTTTGTTCGACACGGCCGGCATAGTTGCTTTCCTGCAAACCGATGGGATCGATCCAGTGATAGCCCGCAATTCCCTGTTTTCCATCCGTTGCGGAGCCATCGTCCGCCATGATGCTCTCGAACGCATAGGGAAGAACCACCATGGACATGGGGAATGCCTGCTTGATGGCATCAGCGAGCGGAAACAGCTGTTCCGGCGAGGCGGCTTCGCCATGCAGCAATATAAACAGCAACTGCGGCTTGCCTTGCCTGGGAACGAAGATGAGCGGATCGGGGCCTCGGGGCGTATTGATAACCATAAAACAACTCCTGCACCACGTTGGCTGGACATCAGTAATCTGAAAATTGTACGCCAGCGGGCGAACGGCAAGCACTAGCACTCAAAAATACTGTATATTTGAACAGTATAAATATCTATACGCCAAAGCCTGAATGACTCCCATCAACCATCCGTCTCCTGTGCAGAACCCGGAAGGCATCCACCCGGCACTCTGGCGTGGAACACAGCTGGCGCAAGCCGGCCGCCCCACCCTTTCCACCGGATTTGAATCGCTGGATGCCGAGCTTCCCGGTCATGGCTGGCCCATGGGCGCGCTCATCGAACTCATGCCCCGGCAAGCCGGCATCGGTGAGCTCTTTCTGTTGCAGCCCGCCCTGGCCGGGCTGGATGCCGGTCGCAGCGTCATTCTTCTATGTCCCCCGTACACGCCGCAATTCCATTGCTGGGTCAACTGGGGCCTGGAAAACCGTCGATTGCTGTGGGTCGCACCCAAAACGCCATCCGACACCTTCTGGGCCGCCGAAACCATACTGCGGCACAATGCCTGCGGCGCCTTGTTGTGCTGGGCGGCCATGCCGCGTGCGGCCTTGCTGCGCCGCCTGCATCTGGCCGCCCAGCAAAGCGACACGCTTTTCGTGCTCATGCGTCCGCCCGCCGCCTTGCAGCAAGCCAGTGCCGCAGTCCTGCGCCTGCTTCTGCAGCCTCTGCCCCAGGGCATCGAAGTCCACATCAAAAAACGCCAGGGCCCCCAGGCAAGCCGGCCCATTTCTCTTTCCCTGTACGGCCCACGGCTTCCCGCGCCCCGTGCACCCTCCGATCATGTCCCTCTGGATCAGCCTCTACCTGCCGTCCTGTCCGCCCGCCGGCATCTCGCCTGACACTGTGTGCCCAGCGGCTCAGGCGGATCATATGCCGGCCTTGCAGCCTGCCGGCGCGCCCGAGGCCGCCCTGGCGCTGCTGCAATACACCCCGAACGTGGCTTTTTTCGACGAAGACTCCATTCTTCTCGAAGTCCAGGCCAGCCTAAGTCTTTTCAAGGGGGCACGCAACCTGTGCCGGCTGATCCGCGGCAGCCTGCGCAAATTGGGCATCGGCCACGCTCGTCTCGGCATGGCGCCCACCGCGCTGGCTGCCCGGCTCTTCGCCGGCCGGGCGGCCAGGCCGATCCGCCTGTTCGGCACCAGAAGGCTGCCACGGCAACTGGATCTTCTTCCGGCTTTTTCATTGCCGTCCGTCCAGCCTTATCGAGACTGGCTCGAAGGCATAGGCTGCCGCAGCCTGGGGCAATTGCGCCGCCTGCCTCGCAAGGGACTGCAGCAGCGCAGCAGTCCAGAAGTAGTCCGGGAACTCGATTTTGCCTATGGCGCAGCAGAGCAGCACTTCACCTGGTTCCAGCCGCCTTCCCGATTTGCCCAACGCCATGAGCTCATCGAACGATTGGAGCACACCCATGCCATCCTGGCCGTCGCAAAGCGGCTCATCGAACAATTATGCGGCTGGCTGCAAGCCCGCCAGGAAGCCGGCAGCGAACTCATGCTGTTGCTGCACCACGAAAAAGGACGGCATGCCCGGCCCCCTTCCAACGTCACGCTGCGCCTGTCGGAAGACGCCTGGCGGCCCGAGGACTTCACCCACGTACTGGCCGAGCAACTGCATACCTTGTCGCTTCCCGCAGCGGTCATTGCCGTAGAGCTCATCGCCGAAAGCAGCCGTCCTCGCACGCCCGCCAACGTCGGGCTGTTTCCGGAGCCCGGGCAGTGGCAACGCCAGGAAAGCCGGCTGCTGGATCTCCTGCAAGCCCGTCTGGGACCCGAGCGTGTCCGGCAGCCGGCGCCCGGCGCCCACTACATGCCCGAACAGGCCAATTTGTGGCGATCCGTCCAGGCCGCCGCCTCGCCCCGTCCATGCCACGCGGAACAGACACAGCCAAGCAAACTTCCCCCACCCCGCCTGGCCGTGCAGGCCCGCCCATTCTGGCTGCTGCCCTCTCCCCAGGCCCTGGTCATGAAAGGCGATCGGCCTGTCCATCAGGGCCGGCCACTGCGCCTGGTCCATGGTCCCGAGCGACTGGAAACCGGCTGGTGGAGCCTTCACGGCCACGAAAAGCGCGATTACTTCATCGCCCAGGATGCGCAAGGGGCGCGTTACTGGCTATATCGCCTGCGCGAGCCGCGCGCGGCTCAGGAAACCGGCTGGTTCCTGCACGGTTTTTTTGCCTGAGGCCGACATGCTTGCCGACTACGCGGAACTAGACTGCATTTCGAATTTTTCATTCCTTAAAGGTGCTTCGCATCCCGAGGAACTGGTGGCCAGGGCCGCCCATCTGGGCTACCAGGCGCTGGCCCTGAGCGACGAATGTTCGCTGGCCGGCGTGGTCCGCGCGCATATCGAAGCCAAGAAACAAAAGCTGAAGCTGATCATCGGTAGCCGATTCGTCATCGAAGGCATGGAAATCATCGTCCTGGCTCGCAACCAGAAAGGCTACGGCGATCTGTCTGAATTCATCACCCTGGCGCGCCGGCGCAGCGGAAAAGGCCAATACCAGCTCAGCCTTGGCGACGTGACCCATCCGCCTTCCGGTTACGAGCACCTGAAGAACCTGCCCGATTGCCTGGTCATGTTCAAGCCCGGCTACGATCCTGACCCTCACGAACTCCAGTGGCAACTGCCACGTCTCTTGCAAGCCTTCCCGGGACGGCTGTGGCTCGGGCTGGCCCTGCATCACCAGCATGCCGACAACCGGCATCAGGCCAAGCTGACACAAGCCGCCCAAGACTTCGGCATACGCCTGGCGGCAGCCGGCCAGGCAGAAATGGATCTGCGCTCACGCCAGCCTCTGCATGACACGCTGGCCGCCATTCGCTTGAAGACGCCCGTACAGGCTTGCGGCTATGAGCTCAAACAGAATGCGGAACATTACCTGCGCAGCCGCATGCGGCTGATGCAAACCTATCCGCCCGAAGCGCTGGCCGAAACCGTATTCATCAGCCGGCTATGTTCGTTCAACCTCGACGAAATCCGCTACCAGTATCCTCGGGAAATCGTACCCGAAGGCATGACTGCCTCGGCTTATCTGCGCCAGGAAACGTTCGCGGGCGCCCGCCGGCGCTATCCACAAGGGATCAGCGACAAAGTTCACAGCCAGTTGGAAAGCGAGCTGGCCATCATCGCCACTCTGGAATACGAACCCTACTTCCTGACCGTCTACGACATCGTCACGTTTGCCAGATCCAGGAATATCCTGTGCCAGGGCCGGGGCTCGGCCGCCAATTCCGCCGTCTGCTACTGCCTGGGCATTACCGAAGTCAATCCTGAAAACGGCAATTCCCTCTTTGCCCGTTTCATCAGCCAGGCACGCAAAGAACCGCCCGACATCGATGTCGATTTCGAACATCAGCGGCGCGAGGAAGTCATTCAATACATCTACGAAAAATACGGCCGCCACCGGGCCGCCCTGACCGCGGTCGTCAGCACCTACCGTACTCGCAGCGTGCTGCGCGACACCGGCAAGGCGCTGGGCCTGTCCGCCGACCTGGTCGACGGCGTGGCAAAATCATGCAAGTACTGGGACGGCTCCCATCACCTGCTCGATAAAATGGCGCAGCACGGCCTGCCGGCGGACTCGCATCTGGCCAAGCTATGGTGCAGTCTGGTCGGCCAGATGCTGGATTTTCCTCGCCATCTTTCTCAGCACCCAGGCGGTTTCGTCATTGCCCGCGACAACCTCTGCCGCATGGTACCCATAGAAAATGCCGCCATGCCCGATCGCAGCATCATTCAATGGAACAAGGACGACCTGGACGCCATGCGCATGCTGAAAGTCGACGTCCTGGCCCTGGGCATGCTGAGCGCTTTGCAACGATGCCTCGCGCTGGTGACGCAGCGACGCGGCCGGCCTTTTTCCCTGGAAAATATTGAATCGGACGACGGCAAGACATTCGACATGATCAGGCGGGCCGATACCGTGGGCGTGTTCCAGATCGAATCACGCGCGCAAATGAGCATGCTGCCCAGGCTCCAGCCCAGGAAATTCTACGACCTCGTCGTTCAAGTTGCCATCGTTCGCCCTGGGCCCATACAGGGCGGCATGGTCCATCCCTATCTGCGCCGCAGGCAAAAGCTGGAAAAGGTGGTCAAGCTTACACCCGAGATCGACAAGGTCCTGGAGCGCACCATGGGCGTGCCCATCTTCCAAGAACAAGCCATGCAAATCGCCATGGTCGGTGCGGGCTTCAGCCCCGACGAGGCCGACCAGCTCAGGCGCTCGATGGCCGCCTGGCGGCGCCGGGGCGGCGTGGAGCATTTTCGCGAACGCCTCATCGAAGGCCTGGTGGATAACGGCTGCGATGAGAAGTTCGCAGAAGGCATCTTTCGCCAGCTCGAAGGATTCGGCGAGTATGGCTTCCCGGAAAGCCACTCGGCCAGCTTCGCCAAGCTGGCCTACCTCAGCGCCTGGCTAAAGTGCCACGAACCCGAAGCCTTCCTGGCGGCATTGCTGAACTCGCAACCCATGGGTTTCTATTCCCCTAGCCAACTCGTACAAGATGCCAAACGGCACGGTGTCGAGGTATTGCCCGTCGACATCATGCACAGCGACCTGGACGCCACGCTGGAACCCATGGAGTCTCACACCGACCAGCCGCCCGGCACGCAGGCCAGGCCGGCCGTCAGGCTGGGGCTGAACCTGGTCAAAGGCCTGTCCCACGATGCGGCTTTGCGCGTGCAGGGCGAACGCCTGGCGCATCCCTACACCGACATCCACGACCTTGCCACCCGCGCAAACCTGGGCCGCCGGGACATCGACGCGCTTGCAGCGGCCGACGCGCTGCGCTTCCTGAGCGGCGACCGTCGCCAGGCACGCTGGCAAGCCGCCGTCCCGATCCAGAAAGGCTTGCTGCGCAATGCCCCACTGCGGGACAACGATCCGGTGCAACTGCCTCGGCCCAGCGAGGGCGAGGAAATCGTTGCCGACTACCGGTCCATGGGGCTGTCCCTGGGCCGCCATCCTTTGGCGCTGCTGCGTCACGAACTATCCGCGCGGCGCTTTGAAACCGCTGAAACGCTGCGGCAAGATTATCCCGACCGCCGGCTGGCCAGAGCCTGCGGCATCGTGACCGGCCGGCAGCGCCCGGGGACGGCAAAGGGCACCATCTTCGTGACCCTCGAGGACGAAACCGGAAATGTGAACGTCATTGTCCAGGCGGACTTGGCACAGCGCCAGCGCACGGAACTGGTGCAGTCTCAACTGATGGGCGTCTACGGTGTGTGGCAAAGCCATCAAGGCGTCACCCATTTGCGGGCCAGCCGGCTGGTTGACCTGACCACGCTGCTGGGCAGGCTGCGCACCCGCAGCCGCGACTTCCATTAAAATAAATGCTTTAACCAGGATGTCATCATGAGCAACTCGCTCAAGCCCCAACTCGCCGACGCCGTGAAAGCCGCGATGCGCGCCAAGGACTCCGCCCGCCTGGGCACATTGCGCTTGCTGCAGGCCGCCATCAAGCAAAAAGAGGTCGATGACCAGCGCGAACTCAGCGACGCGGACATCACCGCCATCATTGAAAAACAGGTCAAACAGCGCCGCGAATCCATCGCCGCTTTCGAGCAGGCCGGCCGCACTGAAACCGCCGAGCAGGAAAAAGCCGAAATGGCCGTCCTGCAGGAATTCCTTCCCCAGGCCGCCGCGCCGGAAGAAGTCGAGGCCGCCATCGCCGCAGCCATCGCCGAAGTGCAAGGCCAGGGCGTCAGCGGCGCTCCGGCCATGGGCAAGGTCATGGCCATGGTGAAGGCCGCGCTTGCCGGCCGCGCCGACATGTCGGCCGTCTCGGCTCAGGTGAAAGCTCGGCTTTGAGGGATGGCTTTGAGGGGTCAGGCCCCATTCGGGGTCTGACCCCTTTCCTTATGCACGGTGGGGTCAGACCCCGCATGGGGTCTGACCCCTTGTTTATTTATACGCCACGCACACCGACGTATCGATCATCACCGACTGGCGCATGGCGTTGAGCGCGGAACCGTCCCACGGACTGTGGCCCCACACGGTATGGGTCACCTGCGTGTTGCGGGCGTCGATGGCCTTGAGCTCCGTCCGCGCGACTTCAACGCCCAGGGGGCTGCGCACGGCCACGAGTCCCGTCTGCATGGCGGGGTCGACCTCGGCAAAAACATCGTAATGGCCTTTTCCACGCAGGCATTCATCAGCTTGGTTCTGAACACGAAGGTATACCGTCTGGTAGCTGCGCGGAACCGTATAGCTCACGGTAGGAGAATCCGCCCCTTGCTGTATGCCCATTGCGCATCCCGACAAGCAAACCGCCACCCCAACACTGACTGCTAGCGTTCTCACACCGCCTCCTGAAAATGAATGCCTTGCCTGATCCCGCTCTGAATACTGCGGGAACCGCGTACTGGCCACGGTCAAAAGTTAGCACGGCTTGTGTGCGTCGGGAAAGCTTTTTGTGCCGCGCCTCAGGAGCAGGTCTCTTTCACCAGGGAAGACGCGCTGCCCAGGCAGGGATAATCCGTGTAGCCCCGGCAGCCCTCGGTGTAAAAAGTCGCCGAATCCCAGTCATTGAGGGGCGCTCCCGTTTTGAACCGCGCAACCAGATCGGGGTTCGCGATGAAAGGCTTTCCAAAAGCCACGGCGTCGGCCAAACCGCTTGCGACGACGCTCTGGGCCCGGGAAAGACCGTAGCCTTCATTCGCGATCACGGGGCCGCCGAACAACTGTCGGATCTCGGCGGTGAGGCTGTCATCGCCCAGATACTCGCGCGTGCACAAAAAGGCGATCTCCCGGCTGCCCAATGCGCGAGCCACGTAGGAAAACAAGGCTCTGGGATCGGAATCCGACATGGAGTGCGCATCGCCCCGCGGCGACAGATGCACACCCACCCTGCCCGCGCCAAGCACGCCAACGCATGCATCCACGATCTCGAGCAGCAGGCGAGCTCGGTTCTCGATCGAACCGCCGTATTCGTCGCTGCGGTGATTGCTGCCATCATGCAGGAACTGATCGATGAGATAGCCATTGGCGGCATGGATTTCCACCCCGTCGAAGCCGGCTTCCCAGGCATTGCGCGCCGCCTCGGCAAAGTCGCCGACAATGCCGGGGATTTCTTCGGTATGCAGTGCGCGAGGCACGACATACGGACGCTTGGGCCGGATGAGGCTGACATTGCCCTCGCAGGCAATAGCGCTGGGTGCCACGGGAATTTCGCCATTCAGGTATTCCGGGTCGGATACGCGCCCCACGTGCCAGAGCTGGAGGAAAATCTTTCCGCCCTTCTCGTGGACCGCGCGGGTGATCTTTTTCCAGCCTTCGACCTGTGCGCTGCACCATATTCCGGGTGTCGCCGGATATCCCACGCCTTGGCGCGAGACCGACGTCGCCTCGGACAAAATCAAGCCGGCTGTTGCACGCTGCGTGTAGTACATGCGCATCAAGTCGTTGGGAATCCTGCCTTCGGAAGCGCGATTGCGTGTCAGAGGAGCCATCACGATCCGATTTTTCAGTGTTACCGCCCCCAAGTCGATGGGGTCAAACAAACTTGCCATATTCATCACTATTGAATGGTTCCAGACCGAATCGCCCGGAAAAGAGCTGCGAAAACAGCACAGCAAAATGAATAAATAATATGTCTATAAGGGTTTTTACCAGAATTTGAGTTAATGTCGCAATCCGGCTATTGTATGAGCCACTTTGTCACCAAGCGCTTTGAGTGAAATCCATGGGACAGTTTGCAGTAATCGGACTGGGCCGCTTCGGTTCGGCCGCCTCTCTTGAGCTCATGAAAATGGGCCATTCCGTACTCGGCGTGGACACCAACCCAAAAGTCATCGACAAACACGCCGACCAGATCACGCACGCCGTCATCGCCGATGTCTCGGACCGCGCCGCGCTCGAAGAACTGGGCTTGAACCATTACGATGTCATCCTGGTGGCCATCGGCGAAGAGGTCCAGGCCAGCCTGCTGTGCGTGGTCCATTTGAAATCCCTGGGCATACAGCCCATATGGGTCAAGGCGACATCGCACGCCCAGCATCTTATCCTAAGCAAATTGGGCGTGGACCGCATCATTCACCCCGAAGAGGAAATGGGCATACGCGTGGCGCAGGCACTGAGCTATCCCATGGTGAACGACTACATCTCCATCGGGAACGGCGAATTCGTCGTGGAAATCGATGTCAGCGAGCACCTGGAAGGCACCCCCTTGAATCAAGTCCTGAAAGACGGGAAGGAGTCCTTGCACGCACTGCTGGTGAAGCGCAGGACGCAGGTCACCGTGCATCCTCCCGGCGACTTCACGCTGCAGGCCAAGGACGTGCTCGTGCTGCTGGGACAACTGTCGGCATTGAAAACCATTGCTCCCAAGCTTGCCTGACATTTCATGCGTAACTGGCTGCCCCTGCAGGGCTATCAAACCTACAAGCGCATCAAGCGCACGGGCATGCTGCGCGCCAGCCCGCCCGTCATTCTGGCCGCGGGCTTCTTCGCACTGATCCTGCTGGGCACTTCGCTCCTGAATCTGCCGATCGCGCAAAAGCAGCCCATCAACCTCTTCGAAGCCTTCTTCATGGCGACATCGGCGGTGACGGTCACCGGCCTGACTGTCTTCGATCCCAGTACGATGCTTACCGCCTTCGGGCAAATCGTGCTGATTTCCCTTGTGCAGCTGGGCGGCCTGGGGTTCGTTACCTTCGCCGTGCTTGCCGCCATCACGCTGGGCAAGAAAATGAGCTTGCAGCATCAGGCGCTGGCGCTGGAAGCATTCAATCAGACCAGCGTCTCGAAGATCCAGCGCACGGCGCTGTCCGTCATCAAGATATCGTTGTGCATAGAAGGCATTGCCGCACTGGCGCTGACGTTATGGTGGTGGCGCGAGTTTCCGCTTTCCACCGCGATGCCCCAGGCCGTTTTTCACACCATCGCCGCCTTCAACAACGCCGGGCTTTCCCTCTTTCCCTTCAGCCTGGCCCGCTTCGTGGATGATCCCGTGACGATACTGGTGATCACGGGCAGCATCATCCTGGGCGGGATAGGCTTCACCGTGCTCAGCGATGTCTCGCACAAGAAACGCTGGGCCACGCTCATGCCGTATACCAAGCTCATGCTCGTGGCGACCCTGGCGCTCAACCTCGCCGGCTTTGCCGCAATATGGCTGCTGGAATTCAACAACACCGCCACATTGGGAGCGCTGCCTTTCCATGGCCAGGCGCTCGCGGCCTGGCTGCAAAGCGTGACTGCGCGAACCGCCGGCTTCACCAGCATAGACATCACCCAGCTGCATGACAGCACCAGTCTGGTGCTCATGCTGCTCATGTTCATCGGCGGCGGTTCGCTGAGCACGGCGAGCGGGATCAAGGTGGGCACGTTCATCGTGCTGCTCGCGGCGGTGCATTCGTATATTTTCCACCGCAAAGAAGTCGTGCTGTTCAAGCGATCGATTTCGCCGGATACCGTGCAAAAGTCGCTGGCCCTGCTTTTGGTCACGAGCGCCTTGATATTCATCGGCACGCTGCTCATGAGCATCTTCGAGCAGGCGCCCTTTCTTACCATCTTGTTCGAGGTGGTGTCGGCCGTCAGCACGACCGGACTCAGTCGTGACTTCACGCCGCACCTGAGCGCACCCAGCCAGGCCCTGCTGACCATCCTGATGTTCGTGGGCCGCATCGGCCCCCTGACTCTGGTCTACAGCCTGGCCACCCAGAAGCGCAGCCGGATCCGTTATCCGGAATCGGAATTTCAGGTGGGCTGAGTGTTTTGAGGGGTCAGACCCCATACGGGGTCTGACCCCGATTCAACTATGTGAGGTCTGACCCCGATCCAGCCATACGGGGTCAGACCCCGTATGGGGTCTGACCCCTTATCCCACCTGCGCCAGCCGGCTGGCAAGGACTGCCGCCTTGCCGCGGTTGCTGACTTCCAGCCGCTCCAGAATGGAGCTGACGTGGTGGCGCACCGTCCATTCTGAAATATCCAGCCTGCGGGCGATTTCTTTATTGGCAAGCCCTTCAGCCAGCAGCACCAGGACCTCTGCCTGACGCTGTGTCAGTCCGAGCTTCATGAGGCTTTCCGTGCTGGGGGTTTCTTGCAGGGGTTCGGGCTCCGGTCCGCCGGTCGATTGCGCCGCATCGCGCAAACCACGAATGAGCTCCATGACGACATCGCGTTGATCGAGCGCCGCCTCGATGCGCGTGTCGTCGCTTTCCTGTCCGGGCTGGGCGTCGATGGCGACGAACCAGTTGGCGGTGATGCCTCGCTCTTGCACGGATACGACCATCAACGGGGATTCGTGGCTTCCCGGGGCGACCACGCCGGCGCCTTCTTGCTCCGGGCCTGCCTCCCGCAGGCTCACGTCCGCTACGGTGAGCTCCTCGGCCTCGTCCAGGCGCCTGTCGGCGATCCGCCTCAATTCGGCCGGATCGCCGCCGCTATACAGGGTCGTGCTGCCATGCAGTCCGGTCAGGATGTGTTGCAGGGCTTCACGGATACGAGGATGATCATCGGCAACGATCAACAGTTTTTTCTTGGGTATGGCCATATAAAACAAAACCGGCTGTTCGACTCTCGTTTACAATATCAAACAAATATCGCAGAAATTTTACGTCGATCCCCGGGTCAAGCATTTTTGGGAATGTATATGCGGCAAAACAATGTGCCAGCCGACCACGGCGCCCTGCGGCAATTTGCAGAACGATTCCGCGACGATACCGCCTTTCATGAACTGGTCCGCAATGATACCAGCGCAGCGCTTGCGGCCGTCGGCATACGCGTACCCAATGGCGTGCAGGTCAGCTACGCGCCGGACGCGGCAAGCGCCATCAGCATGGCGCTGGACCGGGCGGCGCCCCACGCCGCCCCGGGCGGCATCCTGGACGACAGCCTGCTGCTGGAAGTGGTGGGCGGCGCCAGCCAGCGTGCAAGCCCCGAAGAAATCAGGCAATTCATGGATTTGCTCAAGCACTATAGCGCATGAGCGGCCTGTTTCGGCAAGCAGCCCTCGAAAAGATCTCCAACCCCGACCAGCTCGATCGCGCGCTCAAGGTCGTCCGCCCCTTGCATGGCATCGGCATTGCAGCCATTGCCCTGGTCGTCCTCGCCGGGCTGGCCTGGAGCATTCTTTCCTCGGCGCCGGTCACGGTGCGTGGACAAGGGATATTGCTGTCCGCCGCTGGAGTGGCGGTAGTCAGCTCGCCCGGCGATGGTCACGTCGAAGCCGTACTGGTCGAACCGGGCGAACTCGTCAAGAAAGGCCAATTGGTGGCCCTGCTGACACGCCCCGCCAGCCTGGACACCATCACAGCCAAGCAGGCCGAGCTGCAAGGTGCCCGGGGCCTGCTGGAACTGCGGCAGTCCAACCAGGCCTTGCGTCAGCGCATGCGGCAGGAACTGCAGCAGGACGCCGGGCGGTTGGCTGCGGCCGACGGCATTGAACTCGCGCTCCGCCATTTCGACGATGAAGCACAAAGAGAACAAGACATCCTCGAGGCAAGGCTTCGGGTCCAGGCTCTTGAGCGCGAATTGGCCAACATGGAACGCGACTACGAGCGCAGCCGCAGCCTGATCGCGCCGGTGGACGGCACGGCAGTCGAACTGAGCGTCAATCCGGGCGATCTCGTCACCACCGGGCAGATCGTCATGCGCCTGCTGACGGCGGCCAATGCCCAGGGCCAGGACCATTCCCTGCATGCCATCGTCTTCGTGCCCAATGAGGATGGCAAGAAAATCAAGGAAGGCATGGACGCTCAGGTCATGCCGTCGACCACCACGCCGCAAAAAGACGGGTTCATGCAAGGCAAGGTACTTAGCGTCGCCAAAATTCCGTCCAGCCGCGAAGGCATCATGCGCCGGCTGAAGAACACCACCCTGGTCGACACCCTGCTCAAGACAGGAGCCCCCTTCGAGGTCGAGCTGAAACTGGAAACCGACCCGTCTTCGTATAGCGGTTATAAGTGGTCCTCGGGCAAGGGTCCGGACATCAGCATAGACGCGGGCACCATCGCCTGGGCGGACATGGTCGTTGAACGGCGCCGCGTCATCAGCCTCGCCCTCCCCTTCTTCGATCACCTGTTCCGCTGGACGGGAGCGCGCTGATGGCGACGGCGCGGCGTGTCAAAACGCCCACCATCCTGCAAATGGAGGCACTGGAATGCGGCGCCGCCGCGCTCGCCATGGTGCTGGCCTATCACGGCCGGTGGGTGCCGCTCGAGGAATTGCGTGTGCTGTGCGGTGTTTCTCGCGACGGCAGCAAGGCGCTTAACCTGCTCAAGGCCGCGCGCAAGCTCGACCTGCAGGCAAAAGGCATGCGGCTGGAGCCTGATGAGCTGAACGGCATCGCCCTGCCCGCCATCCTGTTCGTCGACATGAATCATTTCGTGGTCCTGGAAGGCATGCAGGATGGATTCTTTCACCTGAACGATCCAGCGGTCGGCCGGCGCAAGGTCAGCGCCGCCGACTTCCACACCATGTTCAGCGGCATCGCGCTCGTCTTCGAGAAAACCGATGCCTTCCAGCCCAGAGGATCGCCCCGGCGCACGCTGTTTGCGCTGGGCGGCCTCCTGCGGGAATCGCTGCCCGCCCTGGCGACCGTGGTGGCCGCCGGCCTGCTGATGGTGCTCATCTCGCTGGCCACACCGGCCTTCAATCGGGTATTCATCGATTACATACTGATCGAGCGCCTGCATGGCTGGCTTGGCCCTTTGCTGACGGCCATCGGCATCGCCGCGCTGGCCCTGGCCGGCGCCTGCTGGCTGCGCCTGCACCTTGCCACCCGGCTGCGCATCAAGCTGGCTCTTGTGCTCGGCGGCCGCTTAAGCTGGCATATATTGCGCTTGCCGTCGCTGTTCTTCACGCAGCGCCATAGCGGCATGGTCAGCGCCCGCTTGCCGCTTGCCGAACAGATCGCCGACCTGGCTTCGCAGCAAATGGCGCAACTGGTCGTAAGCATCGCCACCCTGGCTTTCTTCACGGCCCTGATGTTGCAATATCATGTGGCGCTCACCCTCATCTGCATCTCGATGGCAGCCGCCAATGCCGTGATGTTCGGCTGGCTGCAACGGCGCCTGGGCGAATCCGCGGAAAGCATTACGCTGCATGCGGTGAAAATGGACGGCAAGATCATGCAGGGTTTGCAGATGATCGAAACCCTCAAAGCCACCGGCGCGGACCAGATATTCTTCTCCAAGTGGGCCGGCCTGCAGGTGCTTTTCGTGAACGCACAACAAAAAGTGGCGCATATGCAGGCCTTGCTGAGCGCCTTGCCGACATTGACCGGCGCGCTGTCCAGCGCGCTGGTCATTTCCTTGGGCGGCCTGTTCGTCATCGAAGGAGAGCTCAGCTTGGGCATGCTGGTGGCATTCATCATCATCGTCGGGTCGTTCACCGCGCCGGTCAACGAACTGCTCAACATCGCCACCGCGGTACGCGATGCCCAAGGCCCATTGGCCCAGGTGGACGATACCCTGCGCCACCCCGTTGCAAAAGAATTCGCCCAGCCGCCTGCGGACGGCCATCGCGTTCGTTCCCACCTGTCGGGCAGTGTGGTCCTGCGCGGCGTCGGTGTGGGCTACTCGCCCCTGGATCCTCCGCTCATCCAGGGGCTGGACCTGGCCATGCAACCGGGCAGCCGCGTCGCACTCGTCGGGGGATCGGGAAGCGGCAAGACGACCGTGGCGCGCCTGATTTCCGGGATGCTGGACCCATGGACCGGCGAGATTCTTTTCGATGGCAGGCCCGCCGGGCAATGGCCCCGCGAATTGATGCGCCGCTCGCTGTCCGTCGTCGACCAGGAAATCGTGCTGTTCGAAGGAACGGTGCGAGAGAACCTGACCCTGTGGGATGACTCCATGCCGCTGGAGCGCGTGATCCAGGCCGCCAAGGACGCCATGATCCACGACGTCATCATGGCCCGCCGAGGCGGCTACGACAGCCTGGTGCAGGAAAACGGACGCAACTTCAGCGGCGGACAGCGCCAGCGGCTCGAGATTGCGCGCGCGCTCGCCGGCAACCCTAGCGTGCTGATCCTGGACGAGGCCACCAGCGCGCTGGACACCATCAGCGAAAAAGACATCATGTCCAACCTGCGTCGGCGCGGCTGCACCTGCATCATCATTGCCCATCGCTTGAGCACCATCCGCGACTGCGATGAAATCATCGTGCTGGACCAGGGAAGAGTCCTGGAACGCGGCACACACGAACAACTCATGCGTCGAAACGGCACGTATCGTGGACTCATCGAGAACTGACCGCCTCGCCTCATGCGGCCCCGGGCTGCAGGCATTGCTGGATGCGTCCAGCCCGCCGCTGGCGGTCGCCGGCAACACGCCGTTCCCGCTGGACGAGACGGATACATGCTGGTGGCTGGAACGCGGATGCATAGAATTGTTCCTCGTCGAGATCCGCAATGGCGAGCCGCATGGCCAAAGGCATCACTTCGCGACCATCCAGCCCGGCACGCTGCTTTTCGGCCTGCCGCAAGAAGAGGCGCCGGGCCCAGGCGCGTTCGTCGTGTTGGCCGTCCCGCACGTCGACACCGAAGTGCGACGCATCGCGCTGGCGCAGCTGCGCGCGGCGCCGGCAGCGGCCGTACCGGACTTGGCTGGAGCCGTGGACCATTGGATAGAAGCAGTCAGCGCCGGGCTGGCCCGGTGGGCTGCGCCCAGTCCCGTGATTCATCAATCCATACAGCCGGATACGGCCTTCGCCATGGCGACCAACACCCGCATCGCCAGCGGAGGCGGGATTGTCTGGCTCGATGTTCCGCGGCACGCCGCGCTGTTCCTGAGCACGCAGGAATTGCCCGCCGGTCCGCACCGGTGCCTGGTTCCCCTGAGCCGCAGCAGTTGGCTACAAGCCGGCGAGCCGCTGGAACTGCTGGGCTGCGACAGCATGCGGCTGCTGTCCGGAAACCTTTTATGGGCAGGCCTGGAAACCCTGCACCGCTTGCTGATTCCCACCGCAAGACTCAACCTGATGCTGGCCACGGTGGACGAGCACAATCGCCTGCGCCAACGGTCGGATTCCGCTCGGCGGGAGTGGCGGCAGGGCTTGGGCGCGCTCCAGAACGTGCTTGAATCCGGCATCGCCGGCAATGCCTTGCTCGACGACCGGCAGCCGGCCCTGGCGCTCGCCCTGCAGGCGGTGGGTCGCCATGAGGGCTTTGACGTCCGCCTGCCGGCCCGCCGCAGGCAACGGGATGAAGACGAAGCGCCCGGCCTCGAGGCCATCGTCCAGGCCAGCGGTTTGCGGTCGCGCCTGGTCGCTCTGGATGCCGGCTGGGAACGCTACGATACCCAAGCCATGCTCGGCTTTGCCAAGGACGACGGCAGGCCGCTCGCCATTTTGCCGCAGGCCCATGGCGAATTGCAGGTCTTCGATCCCGAGCGCCGGCAAACCTTGCGCGGCCGGGATGCCCTGGCATTGCTTGCTCCCACCGCATATGCATTCACGGCCCCGCTCCCCTCCCGGAAGCTGGGCTGGCGGGCACTGTCCCGCTTCTCGCTGGCGCGCGGCTGGCGCGATCTGTGCGCCTTCCTGCTGACCGCCTTGTGCGGCGGCTTGCTGGCCATGGCGGTTCCCATCGGGTCCGCCTATCTCATCGATACGGTCATTCCCGGGCACGACCGCAACCACCTGCTGCAAGTCGGGCTGATTCTCGCCGTCCTGGGAATCACCACCTTCATCATGTCCTATGTCGGCGGCATCGCTTTCAGCCGTTTCCAAAGCCGCACGGCTCCCGCTCTCCAGGCGGCCATCGTCGACAGGCTGCTGCGCCTGCCCGCCCGTTTCTTCCGTCATTTTTCCGCCGGCGATCTGGCCGTGCGCGCAACCGCCATCACGCATATCGACCAATTGGTCTCGAGCAGCGCCGCCCAAGCCCTGATGGGCGGTGTCTTCGCCATCTTCAGCTTTACGCTGCTGCTGTACTACGACTGGCGCCTCGGCCTCTGGGCCGCCCTTCTCACCGCCCTCTACACCATCGCCACGCTGGCCTTGATATGGATGCAATTGCGCCACCAGCGCCATTTGGCGCAGAACGAGGGTGCATTGCAAGGCCTATCGCTGCAGATGGTGACGGGCATCTCGAAGATACGCCTGTCGGCCTCCGAAGACCGCGCGTTCGCCCGCTGGGCGACATTGTTTTCCAGATCGCAGACCCTCCGGAATTCGGCGGCCGCCTACCAGAACATGCAAACCGCGCTGAACAGCCTATTCGGCCTGGCCGCGCTCTTCCTGTTCTTTCTGGTCCTCGGGGCATACCGCGATCCCGGCCAGGCGGACGTGCTGGCGGTAGGCGGTTTCGCCGCATTCCTGGCCGCCTTCAATCACTTCAGCGGCAGCATCACGCAAATGACGCAAACCGCGGCCGGCCTGATGGCCGTCCAGCCGCTGCTGGAACGCGCGCTGCCCATTCTCTCGGCCAGCCCTGAAACCGCCGACGACAAGGATGATCCGGGCACGCTTTCCGGGGCCGTGGAAGTCACGCAGTTGTCTTTCCGCTATGCGCCTGACGCTCCGCTGGTGCTGGACGACATCACGCTATCCGCGCGGGCGGGCGAGTTCGTGGCCATCGTCGGCGCTTCGGGCTGCGGCAAATCGACCTTGCTGCGGCTGCTGCTGGGCTTCGAGGCCGCTGAAACCGGAGGCATATTGCTGGACGGACAGGACATGCGCGAGCTGGACATCCTGGCCGTGCGCCGACAGATGGGCGTTGTGCTGCAGAACAGCCATCCCATACCCGGCTCGCTATATGAAAACATAGTCGGCACCACCCGTGCCGGCCTGGACGATGCCTGGGACGCCGCCAGGAAAGTCGGCCTGGCCGAAGACATCCGGCGCATGCCCATGGGCATGCATACCGCGGTAACCGAAGGCGGTTCCCTGTCGGGCGGCCAGATACAGCGCCTGATGATTGCCCGCGCCATAGTAGGTCAGCCACGGATCCTGCTCCTGGACGAAGCCACCAGCGCGCTCGACAATCGGGCACAAGCCGTGGTCACCGACAGCCTGGACCGCCTGTCGATAACGCGGATCGTGATCGCACACAGACTGAGCACCGTGGCGAAGGCCGATCGCATCTATGTCATGGACGCCGGCCGCGTAGTCGAACAAGGCAACTACGAACAGTTGATGAGCACGGACGGACACTTTGCCCGGCTGGCGGCCGCCCAGCTGCTGTGACGGCCGGCCTGCCGAGCGACACCATGCTCAAGGCTACATGAACATGGGGATCGGATTCAGCTCGTCTTCGGTGCGTGGCTCGGGTAGCCAACCCATGGCCACCGGCACGTCGTACAAGCGCCCGCTTCCATAACGCGCCCAGAAATGGCGCAGACCGGGCACGATGACCTTGACCGCCGGCAGCCCCGTATCGGCGCGCGTCTGATCCAGAACGAGCACCTCCATGCCGCGCTGTTCCACAACGCGTCGGCAATGCGTGACGTCCTGCAGCAAATCGCCGCTGTGGCATATGGGAAAGTCATCCGGGCGCTTCATCGGCACGCCGGCGGCGGGCGCCAGATAAGTTTGATTGTCCAGCGTCGCGGTGGAGAGCCAGGCCACGGTTTCCTCGTCTTCCAAGCCTGGATGACTGCCCCCTCGGCCATCTTGCGCCAGCCCCAGCATCTGGTTCATCTCTGCACAGGCACGCTGCAGGGCGATGCGCGCATCCAGGTGACAGCCGAAGCCAAACAGAATCTGCTCCTGGGTGGCATGCAGGCGGCGCGACAGTGCCGCGAACACCGGAATGCCAAGGTCGCTGGTGAGGTCGAGCACCCATGCCTCCCGGCCGATCGACGCATAATGGTCGGCCAGCGCTTTCGGATAGGCCAAGTCCACATCCCGCATGGACGCGCCGGGCTTGCGTAATCGGTTGTACCACCACAAGGCAATCGCATCGCGCTCCACCAGCTCGAGAAAACCCTGCAGGACAGCCTCCTCGGGGTTGTTGCCGGACGCATTGCCATTCGAACAGCCAACAGCATAGAACGCATCGCAAACAGTGCTTGCCGGGGAGCCGCAATACACCAATTGCGTGGGCAGATAGCGGTGCCGCTGATGCGTCAGGGACCACACGGGGGTCCAATCGATCGGCATTGTTGCGTCCAGAGGCTCCGGGACCCAATTGAACATCGACTTCCTGTCATTCCAGGCTTTGCGTTCGGCCAATTGGCGCTCGCTGTAAAGCATGACCTGATTGGGATGGATCGCATCGTCGCCATAGTGCCGCTGCATCTCGAGATAGCTGTCGGTAATCACCACTTCGTCGCCCCGGCGTTCGCAGGAATAGCGCTCGATGGCCTCGCACAGGGCGCTGACCTTGGCCTGGATGTCGGACATTCCCTTGCCGCTGCTGGTCGCACGCAGGCTGCGCTTCAGGAAATCGAGGCTGCCCATCCGGAACGCCCCGTTGTGTCCGGCCACGTAGACGTGCGCGATGTCTCCGTCTTCATGCACCCGACGCAGCTTCGTCACCACGCCGGTGATCGGGCTGATCAGGTGCCGATATTTTTCGAAGGTTTGCTCGGGCGGCACGCTGCGGTACCCGCCGTCCTGCAGGCAAGCCATGGGGCGCGGCATCAGCATCAACGGTCGAGGCCCGGATGACGCCGCCATTCCGCATGCCGTACAGCATGGATTATGCCGTAGCGGATGATGCAGCGTGGTCCAGTTGCGGGTATCGATGCTGAGCACTTCTTGCAGCAAGACGGACGCCCCACCCGCCAGGAACTTTGCGATCTCGACCGCCAGCAGTTCCGCCGCCATCGCCAGCGTGGCGGGCAGCGCGGCCTTGCCGGTTATCGGCGGATCAACCTGGCCACGGCGTTCGGCGATGAAACAATGTACAACCCGGTTGCGCGCAAGGTAGTGGGCAAGGCAGCGGTGGCAGGCTGCATCGCCTGGTGCATACAACGGCCCAAGCCACGGCTCATGGCCGTTTTTTCAAGCAACGCAAGGGCATAATGCACATGCGTTCCGTCGAATTGCGGCGCCAGTGCCGCCACCAGTTGCGGGACACTGTGCGCCCCGTCCAGCAACGGCGCCAAGTGCTCGTACAAGCGGCCATGCAAGGCCCTGGTCGTATCTTCAAAGAGCAGCAGCACGCCTTCGCCCGGCAGTATCTCCACCAGCAACTGCGCTTTGAATACCGGACACCGGATCACTTTAAGCTATGCCGGCCGGTGCGGCCTTACCAGGGTGAACGGTTTGTGGTGAACGAGTAATAGCCCCCCACCACATTCGCCAAGTCCTGTTCGGACAATTCCGTCGGCCTGGGCGGAATCACCAGCGTACGCTGGCCCACGGTGTCTTCCACCGCGTTGAAGGTCACACCGTCCGGCACATCGATGCCCTCGGCCTTCATCGCGGCAACCGGATCAGACAATAGTTGCTGCTTGAAGCCCTCGTCGGCCCAGGCCTTGGCGATCAACTGCTGATATTGCATGGTTTGGTCGTTCATCAGTTAGCTTCCGAATGTAGGGAGAGAAACAGCAGGCTTAACAAAATGCAACGTGCAAAGTGTAGCAAAGCGGAGCGCCCGCCGACATGGCTCTCTTTGACTATCGGGATATGCGCATCCGCGCCGTGGACACGATCACATTGTCAGGCAAACACCCCACACGAAAAAATATTGTGCTATAGTTACGGTCTTCGCAACACGGCATACGCCGCAAGCGATTTGCAGTGAAATGCTAAGGGCTTTAAGCCGTTAGTTTCGGGGCGTAGCGCAGCCTGGTAGCGCACTTGCATGGGGTGCAAGGGGTCGCGAGTTCGAATCCCGCCGTCCCGACCAATAAAATCAAGGGCTTACAGCTTAATTGCTGTAAGCCCTTGTTCATTTAGTGGACCACCAAGCATGGTGGACTAGTGTCCTGTCGCATAAATACGTTTCGCTATTTTTTCAATTTTCTGCAAGATAGAGTTCGCCGTCGCGGCCCAGCGAAACGGGGTGGCGTCGGCGTTGTAACGCTTCACGAACAGCTCGATTTGCTGGCGCAGTTGATGCACGCTGGTAAAGGAATTACGCCGGATGGCTCGTTCGCTGATTAAAGCAAACCAGCGTTCGACCTGATTGAGCCAGGAACTGTAGGTGGGGGTAAAGTGCAGCTCAAAGCGTGGATGACGCGCCAGCCAGGCTTTCACCTTGGCATGCTTGTGCGTACTGTAGTTATCGACAATCAGATGTAGCTGCAGTTCTGGCGGGGTCTGCTGGTCGATCTGGCGCAGAAAGTCCAGGAACTCCTGGTGTCGGTGCTTCTGGCGTACGCGCGAGATGACCTGTCCATTGGCCACATTGAGTGCTGCAAACAGGGTGGCCGTGCCATGGCGCACATAATCATGCGTGACCCCTTCGACGTAGCCCAGCCCCATGGGCAAGAGCGGCTGGGTGCGCTCCAGC
>JACCEN010000015.1 GCA_013416435.1 Alcaligenaceae bacterium
GCGCCATTTGCGAATAGTCGGCTGGGACACGCCCAATTGCTCCCCAATGACGCTAGGACTCAGACCTTCAGCCGTGAGCAACACAATCCGCGCTCGCTGGGCTACCGCTTGCGCGGTGCGTCGTGATCGGGCGGCCTTCTCCAACTCGGCACGTTGCTCTGGACTTAACTCGATCTTCGCATCTTCACGCAAGGCCATCGTCGTACTCCAGTCCGTTGATCCGGAGTATATTTTATATTATGAAATGTGTTTATGCGACAGGACACTAGACAGCGCAAACCTATCCCCGATGTCTGAAAAACACTCGATTACCCAGCGATGCTGGGTAAAAATGTCTGAAAAGCAGTCGCTTGCCGATTGTTTTGTCGGAAAAGTGGTCGATTACTGCCTGCCATGTCTGAAAACTAGATGATTGCCGCATTGCGATAGCCCATACGTTGAGGCATAAGCCCTTTGACCTTTTCTGTCGCGGCCTTCAGGAATCGCGGCAGGTGCACGACGGCTTCCATGAGCCATCGTTCTCAGCTCCGACCAAGAAGACAAAAGCACCGGTCATCAGGAAATTCTTTCCATCCGCTCGACTTGCTCCACTCAAGACCATGTCGTAGTACGGAGCCGTCCAAACAGCCTGCAAATTCCCCTCGGCAGGGTCCTTCCATTGGATGTTCTCACCGTGCATGATGCAATTGCACGCTTGGCGAAGACCAAAGTTCAGAGAATCCTTGGGCGGGTTATTTGCATAAAGACCAATGCTGTCTTCATCCGACAACGGATGCATTGCATGGTGTTTGCGCTCCTGCGGAGACATCGCACTCCACTCTCGATCTTGAATCCGTCGAATCGCCGCAGCAATGGAAACCAAAAGGTGCCCGGCCTCATTCCGAGAGAATTCATCGTGTAGCCCGCCCAGCCAGCCCACATCTTCGAAGCGAGTGCTATGTCTATTTGCTCCGAACTCCAGCATTAACGCGAGACGATAGAGGTCTCTCAGAACCAGATTGTGATCGAACCAGTGCATTCACATTCCCATGGAACAGTAGAGCCATACAGTACATCGGTATCAGGCTCAATCTGCAAATCAACGCCATCGTCGGTGATTGAGCGGCACCCAGACCAGAACTTTAATGTCATGCACCTAAGCATAGGGTGCAGATCTGGGCCAGAACTTTAATGGCATGGATTTTTCCACATTTTCAGAAAACTCTTTGACATCAAAGGCCCTCTGGAACAGAACTTTATTGTCATTCACCATGCTGGCCGTTGCGGAGGCCGGCACCCCGGAGCGGCTTGCGGTGGGCGTGACGCCCATGGTAGCGCTGTCGGTGCTGTCGGACGTGTGGACGCACTTCCGGCGCTTGCGGCCCGCCGTCGCCTTGAACCTGCGCGAGGGTTTGCCGTCGATCGTCGTGCCGGCGCTGTTGAAAGGCGAGCTGGATTTCGCGGTCGTGATGGCCGATCCCGGCTTCGTGCCCGACACGTTGGCGTTCGAACCCATCATTCATACGTCCTTCCAGATCGTCGGGCGCGCGGGGCATCCGGCCCGGCACGCCACAGAGCTGGCCCAGCTTCTGGACTACGAATGGATCTTCAGCCTGCATCCGGGCAGCTATAGCGAGCGCATCCTTAAGTGGATCGCCGACCAGGGCCTTGCGCCGCCGCAGCACATCGTGGATTGCAATTCGACGCTGTCGAACTGGCAGCTGATACGGAACAGCGACATGCTGACGATGCTTCCGTCCGTCTTCTTCCAGGCGCCGTCCATTGCCGCGGAGTCCCATGGCTTGACCCGTTTCGGCATCCGCCTGCCCGAGGCCATCGTGGGCAGCCTGCGCCTGAAGCATGCACCGCCCTCGTCCGCGGCAACGTTGCTGGCCGACTTGTTTGCTGTGTATCTGAGGCGACAGGGAAATTCGTGACTTGGGGTCAGACCCCGTACGGGGTCTGACCCCTCATTCTTTAGCTGGGGTCTGATCCTTCATCCTCTTTAGCCGGGGGTCAGACCCTTCATTCTCTTTAGCGTGGGGTCAGACCCCGCATGGGGTCTGACCCCATGATTCCTACTTTTTCTTCTGCTTCTTCTTGGGCAGCGCCAGCATCGTCCCCCTGCACGTATCGGCCCCGCAAAGACAACCATACTGCTTGCGCAGCGTCTTGGTGATCTTGCCTTCCATCACCAGCCCGTAGTCGTAGAAGAGCTCGTCGCCCGCCGGGATGTCCTTCAGGGCGATGACGAACACCCGGTTGCCTTGCGAGTTTTCCTCGGTTTCGCAATTGGGCGCGCAGGAGTGATTGATCCAGCGCGCATCATTGCCCTTCTGACCGCCGTCTATCACCTTGCCGTTGCTCAAAGAAAAGAAGAAGGTGTGGAAGGGGTCGTCGGGATTGACCGGATGCATGTCGTCCGCCTGCTCGGGCGTGATGCGCTTGCCGCGGTATTCGATGATGCGCGTGCCGGCGGGGATGTCGCGCAGGGCGAAGACGCCGGTACCATGCAGTGAGGACTTTTTGACCAGATGCCAGGGTTCGGGTTGAGGGCTCATGCTTTCCAGGTTTTTGGGTGAGGGAAAAAAGAATACACTTCCCGTATCCCGATATCTTATGCAATAAAGCGATGTGCCGTGAATACTTCTACTGAACCCGTCAGCCGGAATGGCGCGCAGGCCCTGCTGGAAACCTTGATCGCGCACGGCGTCGATACCATTTTCGGCTATCCGGGCGGCGCGGTCCTGCCTTTGTACGATGCCTTGTACTCCGAGCCGCGCATCCGGCACGTGCTGGTTCGCCACGAGCAAGGGGCGGTCCATGCCGCTGAAGGCTATGCGCGCTCCACCGGCAAGCCCGGCGTGGTCGTCGTGACATCGGGCCCGGGCATGGCCAATACCACGTCAGGCCTGCTGGATGCCTTGTGCGATTCCATACCGGTGCTGTGCATTAGCGGCCAGGTCGCCACCAGCGCGATCGGCACCGACGCTTTCCAGGAATGCGATGCCATCGGCATTTCGCGGCCGGTCACGAAATGGAACGCCCAGATCCGCCGTAGCGAAGACGTGCCGGCCCTGGCCGCGAAGGCCTACAACCTTACGCGTTCCGGCAGGCCGGGGCCGGTGCTGCTCGATTTTCCCAAAGACATGCAGATCGGGCTGGTGCCTGCAACGACCGGAGGCGCAGACGCAGCCGGGCTGCCGGAAGCCATCGAAACCGCCACGCCGGTGACCGAGGCCGCGATCAAGCGCGCCGCCTCGCTGATCGCCAACGCGAAACGTCCGGTCTTCTATGGCGGAGGCGGCCTGATCAATTCGGGGCTGGACGCCTGCCATGCCTTCACCAGCCTGGTGCAGGACATGGGAGCGCCTTGCACGCTGACACTCATGGGCCTGGGCGCCTTTCCCGCCGACGATCCATTGTTCCTGGGCATGCTGGGCATGCACGGCACGCTCGAGGCCAACCTTGCCATGCATCATGCCGACCTCATCATCTGCGTGGGGGCGCGTTTCGACGACCGCATCACAGGCAGGCTTTCCGACTTCTGCCCGCATGCCAGCAAGATCCACCTCGATATCGACCCGGCCTCCATCAACAAGGTCGTGCGCGCCGATGTCGCCTTGGTGGGCGATTGCTATCCCATGCTGCGCGCCCTGCGCAAGGAAATCGGCCAACTGGAGGCCGATGCATCGCGCCTGCAGCCCTGGTGGGAACGCATTGGCGTCTGGCGCGCCAAGGACTGCCTGGGCTTCCAGCCGTCGACCGAAGCCATCCTGCCCCAGCACCTGATGCGTGCGCTGGACCATGCGCTCACGAGCACCGACGCCATCATCTCGACCGACGTGGGACAGCACCAGATGTGGGCGGCGCAGTACATCAAGTTCAACCGGCCCAACCGCTGGCTGACATCCGGAGGCGCGGGCACCATGGGCTATGGCGTTCCCGCGGCCATCGGCGCGCAGATCGGCAATCCGGACAAGCCGGTGGTGTGCGTCAGCGGCGATGCGTCGGTGCTGATGAACATCCAGGAACTGGCGACGGCCAGCCAGCACCAGACGCCCATCAAGGTGGTACTGTGCAACAACCAGCACATGGGCATGGTGCGCCAATGGCAGGAGCTCATCCACGACGGGCGCTACAGCCATAGCTACAACGCGTCGATTCCCGACTTCGTCGCGTTGGCCCGGGCGTTCGGCTGGGGCGCGGCCAGGGTGGAGAACCCCGCCGAGCTCGAAGCGGCGCTTGCGCAGTGCATGGCCTATCCGGGCCCCTATTTCCTGGACGTCGTCGTTCAGCCCCAGGAAAACTGCTTTCCCATGATGCCCGCGGGCTATGGCCATCAGCAAGTGATGCTCTCCGAGGACAATTGGTACGTGGAAGAATAGGCGCCACCATAGAAAACCCCAATATTCCGGCACGAGTGAATTAAGGTACAAATCACGATCAACGTGTAAAGTGAATTTGGGGACAAAATGCGCAAGACCTGGCTTTCCAAACTGATGGTTGCGGTATCCGTGGCAGGCGTGTTCGCCGCCGCGCCGGCTATGGCCGAAAAAACCCTGAAGATGGCGTACGCGCTTTCGACCAATTCCCATTACGGGGTGGGTGCGGATGCTTTCGCGAAAACCATCGAGGGCGGCACCAAGGGTCAATTCAAGATCCAGCAATTTCCCAACAGCGCCCTGGGCGGCGAGCGCGAGGTCATCGAAGGCATCCAGTTGGGCACCATCGACCTGGCCATCGTTTCCACCGGCGCCACGCTGAATTTCGTCCCCAAGACCGGCGTGTTCGACATCCCCTTCCTTTTCCGCGACCTGGAACATGCCCGCAAGGTGCTGGATGGCGAAATCGGCCAGAAGATGCTCGACGAATTTCCCAAGCGCGGCCTGATCGCATTGGCGTGGGGCGAGCAGGGCTTCCGGCAAATGACCAACAATACGCGTCCCGTTGCGCAGCCGGCCGATGCAAAAGGCCTGAAAGTGCGCACCATGGAAAATCCCATCCACATCGCGGCGTTCCGCCAACTGGGCGTGTTGGCCACGCCGATGGCATGGCCCGAAGTTGCCACGGCGCTTCAGCAAGGCACCATCGACGGCCAGGAAAATCCCATGTCCGTCATCGTGTCGGCCAAGCTGCCGCAATTGCAGAAATATCTGTCCCTGACTTCGCACGTCTACGGGCCCGCGCTCGTACTCATGTCTCCGTCCGTGTATGACGGCCTGTCCGACGCTGACAAGGCTACCTTCAAGAAAGCCGGGCACGACGCCGCCGTCGCCATGCGCGCCTATGTCGACCAGGTCGAAAAGAGCGGCATCGAAGAGGTCAAGAAGCAGGGCATGCAGGTCAACACCGTCGATCACGCCGCTTTCCAGAAGGCGGTGGAACCCGTCTATCCCCAGTACTACAAGCAGTTCGGCAAGGAACTGGTCGAGTCCATTCGCAATACCAAGTAAGCATCGCTCGTGTCGGCGCTTCGTTTTATTGACCGCGGCCTGTTCCGCCTGGTTTCGGCAGCAGCCCAGCTGTTGATCGTCTCGGCGGTGGCTGCGGGCTTTTACCAGGTGGTGGCCCGTTTCGTGCTCCAGTCGCCCGCCGACTGGAGCGAGGCCTGGACGCGCGCATCATTGATCTGGACGGTGATGCTGGGCATTTCACTGGCTTTCCGGCAAGGGGCCATGCTCAGCGTTGAAATGCTGCATGGCTTTCTCGAGGCACGCAAGAAGCGCTGGCTCGAACACCTTATTCTCGCCATCTGCCTGTGCTTCCTGGGCTTCATGGCCTGGGTAGGCGGCCAGATGACATGGCGCGTGCGCTTCCAGACCATGCCCAGCCTCGATGTCTCCATTTCCTGGGTGTACATCGCCATTCCCATCGGTGCCGTCCTGGCCATGCTGGCCGTCCTGGCGCATTGGGCCGATGGCCCGCGCCACCCGGCCACCGTCGACGAAACCGTGATCTGACATGAACATGCATTCTGCAACTCCAGTCATCGCAACAGGCGGTTGAACCATGTCCCAGTTGATGGTTGTTTCAATGCTGCTGTTCTTTGCGCTGTCGGTGCCGGTGGCGGTGTCCATCGGCCTGGCCAGCATGCTGGGCGTAGCGTACGACGGACAGATGACCTGGCTGGTGATCGCGCAGCAGATCTACGCGGCGCTGGACAAATACCCGCTGGTGGCGGTGCCCTTCTTCATCCTTGCCGGCAACCTGATGGAGGCGGGCGGCATTTCCGAGCGCATGGTGGATTTCGCCAAGAGCGTGGTCGGCGGCTTGCAAGGCGGCCTGGCCTGCAGCTGCGTGCTCACTTGCATGATCTTCGCCGCGGTGGCCGGCTCCAGCGTGGCCACCACCTTCGCCGTCGGGGCCATTCTTATTCCAGCCATGGTCAAGCATGGCTATCCCAGGCCTTTTGCCGCCTCGCTGCAGACCTCTGCCGCAGAGCTGGGCGTGATCATTCCTCCTTCCATACCGATGATTCTGTTCGCGGTGGCCACGGACACCTCGGTGGGCGAACTGTTCATCGCCGGCATCGGTCCCGGCCTGCTCATCAGCGGCGCGCTGATGCTGTATGTCTGGCTGTATGCCCGCCGCCATGGCTATGGCAAGCACGACGGCGACGGGCGGCTTGCGCTGTGGCCGGCCTTCAAGCGTTCATGGCTTGCGCTGCTGATGCCCGTGATCATCCTGGGCGGTATTTACGGCGGCATCTTCACGCCCACGGAGGCGTCGGCGGTGGCGGTGATGTACGCGCTGGTGGTCGGCATATTCGTATACCGCAAGATCACGTTCGCGTCGCTGTCCCACACCTTGCACCGCTCCGTGATTTCCACGGCGGTGATCATGTTCGTGATCGCGAATGCGGGCGTGTTCGGCTTCCTGCTTAACCGGGCGGGGGTCCCCGCTGCGCTGGGCGATTGGCTGAGCCATCTATTCAGCGATAAATACACTTTTCTGATGGGCGTGAACGCTGCGCTATTCATCATCGGCATGTTCATCGAAACCTCGGCATCGGTCGTGGTGCTGGCGCCGCTGCTGCTGCCGGTGGCCATGCAATTCGGCGTCGATCCGGCGCACTTCGGTGTGATCATGGTGGTGAATCTCGCATTGGGCATGGTCACGCCGCCCTTCGGCGTGAACTTGTTTGCCGCCTGCGCCGTGGCGAACCTGCCCATCGAGCGCCTGATCAGGCCGCTGCTGCCTTTCGTGGCCGTGGTGGTTGCCTGCCTGATGGTGATTACTTACGTGCCTGAGATTTCCTTGTTTTTCAAGGAGCTGGTGTATGGAGCTTGAGGTCGGGGCGCCATGGGGTCAGACCCCGTGCGGGGTCTGACCCCTTCTCATCGCCACAGCCTGAGCAGCTGTGAGGCCTGCCAGCGGCTTCCGGGGTGAGGAGGGCGACTTCGGGCACCGCCGGCCAAGGCCAGGCTGGCGGGGAGGCAAGGGCGCATCTGTTTGAGCGCCCGTTTTCGGGCCACTGGCCCGAGGGCGTGAGTTATGCGACCGCCCCGACAGCCTGGCCTTGGCCGGGCAGTCCTGCGTCAGCGGGACCGGTGCACGGGAGCCCGACTGCCCCGGAAGCCGCTGGCAGGCCGCATTAGATACCGACATCGATACTGCGCGCACCGGCTGTCAGCCGCCGGATAGACGAATAAGAGGTCAGACCCCGTGCGGGGTCTGACCCCGAACGGTCCCGTAACGGGTCAGGCCCGAACGGTCTCGCGGTCGAGCACTCCATTCAGATACGTGTCCAGGTAAATGTCGATGATCTCCACCGCGCTGTACTTGCCCCCCTTCCGGAACCAGCGGGGGAGCTGATTGACGATGGACAGCAGGAACTTGCTGGAAAGATTGATGTCGATGTCCTTCCGGAACTGGCCGGCCTCCATGCCGTCATGGATGATTTCCTTCAGCAGGCTCTCGTAGCGGTCCCGCACCTGCAGGACTTCGGAGCGCGTCTCGCTGGACTGCGTGCTCCAGAAGATCGCCGAACCGGACATCCAGCTGTCCTGGTTTCTTTCGAAGCGGGCGGCGGAAGCGTGCATGTAGGCGCGCAGGCGGTCTATGGGTAGAGGCCCCGCCTTGTCCAGCGCACTGCTCACCTCCATGAGCAATTCGTCCATGCCGGTTCGGGAGCTCGCCCGATAGATGGCTTCCTTGCTGGTGAAGTGGTGATACAAGGCCGCTTTGGTCAGACCGATTTCCGCGGCGATCATGCTGATCGACGCGCCTTCGTATCCATGCCGGGCGAACACGCGGCGTGCCGCTTCGATGATTTTGTGTCGACGATCAGGGTCTCGTGTCGCCATGAAACTAGCCTCATGAATGGGTTAGGGCCTGCTGACGCCAGCAGGCCCTAGGCCTGTCAGCGTCAACAGGCCCTGCGGCATACTCCTCGAAAGACTGCCATACGCCCGGATTATAGAAGGGACTTGACCTCAGGCGGCCGCGTTGAAGGAAACCACCGCATCCAGGCAGGCGGCGCCTTCGTCGAGCACGACGAAGGGGTTCACGTCGGCGCCTTCCAGGACATGCGCCCAGTCTTCGGCGAAGGCCGAGAGACCCAAAAGCGCCTGGGTCAGCGCGCCGACGTCCTGGGCCGGCTGGCCTCGCCATCCGAGCAGCAGTTGCGACGCCTTGACCGAACGTATCAATTGTTCGGCGCGGGCGGGCGAAAGCGGTACCGACGCGAAGGCCACGTCGCGGAACAATTCCACGGCCACGCCGCCCAGGCCGAACATCACCATGGGACCAAAGATGGGATCCACGTGGACGCCGAGGATGGTTTCGGTTCCTTTGCGCACCATGGGCGCGATCAGCACCCCCTCGATCCGCGGCGCATCCGGCAGAGCCGCGGCCTTGCCCATCAGCCTGCCGAAGGCCTGGCGTACCGCATCGTCGTCCGCCAGGTTCAGGATCACGCCGCCGAACTCGGTTTTATGCTGGATGTCCGGCGAGACGATTTTCGCGACCACGGGATAGCCCAGCTTCTGCGCCGCCGCGACGGCCTCGGCTTCGGTCGCGCAAAGCGTTTCCGGCGGGACCGGCAGGCCGTAATCCGCCAGTAGCCGCTTGGCCTGCATCTCGTTCAACGAGCCGGCGCCCGGGTCGACAGACGTGCTCGTCCGTTTTGCCTGGCGGTCGGGATCGGGCAGGCCGGGATGCAGCGACGCGCGCCGTCGCTCGATCTCGCACAGCGCACCCACGGCGCGTACCGCACGGCCCGGATCCGAAAAGATGACCAGGCCCTCGGCCTCCAGCTGTCGGCGCATCTCGTCGTCCGACGGGCCGACCAGCACGAGGAGGCGATCCGGATGCTTCTTGCGTAATTCAGCAAGATCCGCCAGCAGCGGGACGAAGCGGCGCGGATCGCAGGGAATCTGGGCCAGATAGATGAAATGCGTGGCGCAGTCGGTTTCCCGGATGACCAGATCCACCAGGTCCGTTATGCCGCGCTTGATGGCGCCGATTTGCGCCGTGGTGTCCAGCGGATTCACGCCCACCAGGAACGGTACGATGTCGCGTATTCGCGCCTGCAAAGCCGGGGAGATCGTGGGGATGGCGACGCCATAGCGCTCGGCGTCGTCGGCCATCAGGACGCCGATGCCGCCGGAGACCGTGATGATGTTGGCGCGATCATTCGACGGCTGCGCAAGCTGGATGCGCACGTAGGCGATATCCAGCATTTCTTCTATGGACTGCGCTCGCCAGGCGCCGCATTCCCGGCAGACGACGTCGAAGATCTTGTCGTCGCCGGCAATCGCGCCCGTGTGGGTGGCGGCGGCCTGCTGGCCGGTGGCCGAACTGCCCACTTTCATCAGGATGACGGGCTTGCCGGCCCGGGCCGCCTTCAACAGGGCGCGGCGCAGGCGGTTGCCGTCCCGGCAGCCTTCGATGGCGGCGCAGATGACGCGGGTCTCGGGGTCGGATGCCAGGAAGTCGATGCATTCCGTGACGTCGATGTCCGCTTCATTTCCCGTGGCCACGATGCGGGCGATGCCCAGGCCGCGCTGGATCGCCTGGGCGTAGGCGCAGGATCCGAACGCGCCGCTTTGCGTGGCGAAGCTGATGCCGCCGGGCTGCGGCACGAGCGCTTCGAGGGCGGTGGAGAAGGTGGCGAAATAACGATTCCGCACACTGACTATGCCCAGGCAGTTGGGTCCGAGCAAGCGCACACCGTGCTGCGCGGCCAGCGCGGTCATTTCTTCCTGGCGCAGGCGGCCCTCTTCGCTTTCCTCGGCGAAACCGGAGCTCAGCACCTGCACGGCCTTGATGCCTTTGGCGACGCAATCGCGCAGCGCATCGAGGGCGGCCGAGGCAGGGACGATGATCAGTGCCTGGTCGACTTCGCCCGGAATGTCAGCCAGTGTCGGGTAGGCTTTCAGCCCTTGCACGGTCTCCGAGCGCTTGTTGATGGGATAGATCTGGCCGGCAAAGCCGGCCTCACGCAGGAAACGGATGGGCCTGCCGCCCAGCTTGGAAGGGTCGGACGATGCGCCGATGATGGCGACGGACCGCGGATTGAAGAACGGGTCCAGGGCGTGGGCCCCTATTGCTGCTTGAGTCATTGGCCGCTTGCTCCTTGGAATTCGCCCAGCGCCTTGATGTGGCTGTAGGCATCGCCGTAGCGGAAGGCCAGCGCGATCAGGCGCGTGGCCATGCGGGCCGCCAGGGTTTCCTGCGTCATGCCCATGCCGCCGTGCAGCTGGATGGCCGCCTGTGCGAATTCTATCGCCTGTTCTCGTACGTAAAGGCCGAGCAGATCGAAGGCCGCCGCGCTTTCCGATGGATGCTTCGCGCCGTCCAGCGAACGCAGGGACGACATCAACAGGCATTTGCAGCTCTCGAAAATCACGTACAGCTTCGCGGCATCGTGGCGCAGCACCTGGAATTGAGCCAGCGCCTGTCCGAACTGTTTCCGTTCCTGCAGATACCGCAATGTCTCGGCGAGCGCATAGTTCATCGTGCAGACGATGTCGGCGCCTATCGCGGCTTGCGCGATCCGCCAGCCTGCGGATTGCATGGCCGTGGCGGCATCGCCACGGGCCAGGATATTGGCGTCGGCCAGCGGGAGTCCGTTCAGGTCCACGGACTGTACGGGGCGGCCCTCGACCGTGGCGTAGGATGCCGCGCGCCCGGCCAGTTGCGCGGCGTCGGCCTGGATCACCAGTGCCGCGCCCGAACCGGCGTCGACGGCGTTGAACAGGATGTGGCTGCACTCGGCCGTCAGTTCGACGGACTCGAGATTGCCCGCCAGCGTCCAGCCGCCTGTTCCGGAGGACAGGACGGGGAGCGCCCGGCTCTCGCGATGCGTCAGGGGGCCGGCGAATTCGGCGCAGGCTTCACCGGCGGCGATTTGAGCCCGAAGCCCTTCGACGGCGGCACCGGCCGGCGCCGCGCCCAGCATGGCGGGCACGATGCCGCAGCGCGTCAGGATGGGGAGGTTGACGGCACGCGCCGCCATGCCTTCGATAAGCGACCCGAGGTCGTTGAAGCGGCCGCCATAGCCGCCGTCCGCCTCAGGGATCAGGGTCGCGCTCCAGCCCATCTCCTGGATGATTGAAGGGGCGGGCGTTGCCGTGTCGGCATCCTTGGCGTAGCGCTGCGCGCCATCGAACAGGACGCCAGGAAATACAACTGCTGGTTCAAAAGCCATGGATCATGCTCCTAACAATTCACGCGCGACGACATTGCGCTGAACTTCGGTCGTGCCGCCTGCGATGGTCTTCGAGCGGGTGAACAGATAGTTCTGCAGCCAGAGTCCGGATTCGGTCTGATCGCCCTGGCCGGTCAGGAAGCGCTGCGTGGCGGTCGGCCCGGTGATCCTGAGGGCCACTTCGGTCAGCGACTGGGCGGCCAGGCTGCACATGAGCTTCAGGGCGGAAGGCTTGGCGCCCAAGGGCCGCTTTTGCATCATGTCGTCGATGGCGGAAGCCAGCATTTCACGTGCGCCCTTGATCTGCGCGGCCAGCATGAGCATGCGCTGGTCCAGCGCCGCATAGTCGTGATTGTGGGCGTTTTCCTGCTTGCTGTTCCAGAGCAGATGCGCGATGCGGCGCCATTGGCGCACCAGCTGCGCGACGGCGGCCGGCGGCAGGCGCTCGCGTTCCAGCAGGTATTTGGCGCAGTTCCAGCCTTTTCCTTCGTCGCCCACCAGGCGGTCGACCGGCACCCGGACGTTTTCGAAGAAGACTTCGTTGACGTGATGCCAGCCGTCTATCGTCTCGATGGGCCGCACGGTGATCCCCGGCGTATCCATGTCGACGAGCAGCAATGAAATGCCTTCCTGCTTCTTGCCTTCGCGCGAAGTGCGCACCAGCAGGTAGATGATGTTGGCCTCGTGGCCATGCGATGTCCAGATCTTCTGGCCATTGACGACGTAGTGGTCGCCATCCCGCTCCGCGCGGGTTTGCAGCGAGGCCAGGTCAGAGCCCGAATTCGGCTCGGAATAGCCCTGGCACCACCAGTCCGAGGTATCGATGATGCGAGGCAGGTACTTTGCCTTTTGCTCCGGCGTGCCGAAATGCATGATGACCGGGCCGATATGGCCCAGGCCGTGGTGGTAAAGCGGCGGGCAATCGAAGTCGGCGATGGCCTCTTCGAAGATCATGCGTTGCCGCAAGTCCCATCCGGTGCCGCCGTGTTCCTTGGGCCAGCTGGGCGCCGCCCAGCCCTGCTTGTGCAGGATCTGCTGCCAGCGGCTGTACACGGGGCGCGTGATCTTTTCGCCGTTCCTGACTTTCTCGCGGATATCGTCCGGGCAGTTTTGCTCGGCGAACTGGCGGACCTCGTTCTGGAACTCCAGGTATTTCCCCGTCTCGTTATTGCCGCTGCTGGGCAGCGACAGGAAGCGCTCGTTCAATGCGTGCTTCATGCTCAACGCCCCTTGTACTGGGGCCGGCGCTTTTCCAGAAACGCCCGCTGGGCCTCCTGGGCGTCTTCCGTATTGGAGAGAGCAACCGTGATGTTCTGTTCATAGCGGTAGCCTTCGCGCTGCGGCATCGACAGCGTGACCTGGGCCGCCTGCTTCGCATACTGCAGGGCCAGGGGAGCCTTGCCGGCGATCTCGCGGGCCAGTTCCAGCGCATAGGGCATCAGTTCGTCGGGCGGCAGGCTGGCTTCGATCAGGCCGACGCGATAGAGTTCGTCGGCGGAAACCTTCATGCCCGTGTAGAACATGCGGCGGGCGCGCGACTTGCCGAACACGCGTTGCAGCAACGCGGTGCCGCCGGCCAGGCCGACATTGATCTCGGGCATGGAGACATAGGCGTTGTTCGAGCAGATCCAGATGTCGCAAGCGGCCATCAGGCCGAAGCCTGCGCCGATCGCCGGGCCGTTGACGGCGGCGATCACCGGCTTGCTGCAGTCGGCGATGGATAGCGAGGCTTCGCGGACCAGGCGATTGTGGTTCCAGTAGGCGCCCGGACCGCGCTTCTTGATGGCGGGGCGCTCCGAGATGTCGGCCCCGGCCGAAAAGACATTGCCGCGCGCGGTGAGGACCACGCATCGCACCTCATCGTCGTCGTTGAAGGCGTCGAACGCGCCGATCAGCTCGGCACGCAGCTCGGCGTTCTGGGCATTGACGGGCGGGCGATTCAGGTAAACGATGGCAACGCCATCTTGCTGCTCGACTTCTATGTGTTTGAAATTCATCACTTCTGCTTCCATGACGGACTATTGGACGACCAGTTGCACGCCGGCATCGACCAGCCCCTGCAACCGCTTTGATTCATATGCCAGGAAATCTCCGAATTCCTTGGGCGTTCCCCCCGACACGAACAGGCCGGCCTTGTCGAGGACGCTGCGCACTTGCGGGTCCTTGATCGCCTGGTTGAGGCCTTCGTTGAGCTTCTTCAGAACCGGTTCAGGCGTGCCCTTGGGCGCCAGGAAGCCGAACCAGCTGCCAAAGACCAGGTCGATGCCCTGCTCTTTGAAGGTGGGGACTTCCGGCGCTGCGGGGTGCCGGGTGTCATGGGCAATGCCCAGCGCGCGCAGGCGGCCGGCCCGCACGCTGCTGATGGAGCTGGGGCCATCGAAGATGCCGTCCACCAGTCCGCCGTACAGATCGTTCATGGCCGGCGCCGTGCCCTTGTATGGGACATGAGTGATGGTCACGCCGACTTCCTTGGCCCACAGCTCGGCCGCGATATGGGGGCTGGATGCATTGCCGGAGGAGGCGAAGCTCAGGTTGCCGGGAGATTTCTTGCCCTTGGCGATGACATCATCCAGCGTTTTCAAGTCGCTTTCGCTGTTCACGACCAGCATGCTTCGGCTGTTGCCCAGCAGCATGATGGGTTCGAAGGCCGCGGGATCGTAGTTCAGGTCCTTGCGCAATACCGGATTGGACGTGAAGGCATAGCTGGTGAGCAGGATGGTGTAGCCATCGGGCTTGGCGCGGCTGACGTGCTGGGTGCCGATCATGGTGCCGGCGCCGCCCTTGTTGTCGACAATGACTTGGGTATTCCAGTGGCGGCCGAGATAATCGCCGATGGAGCGTGCGTACAGGTCGGTTACGCCGCCATGCGCGTACGGGACGATGAGCGTGATGGGGCGATCGGGATAGTTTTCCGCATGGGCGGACACGGCGCAGGCCAGGCCGAGCACGGCGCCAGCGAGTCTCAGTTTGGTAAGGATTTTGTTCATGGGATTTCTCATTGCTTGAATATATGTTTCGATTCAATTAATTGGTGCTGGCCACGCCGATGCCGGCGCTGTCTATCACTTCTTTCCAGCGTTTTTGTTCGCTGCGTACCAATGCTTCCATTTCTTCCGGCGTGTTGCCGGCAAGCTTCGATCCGGTCGAGGCGAAGGTCGCGCGCAGGGTCGGATCCGAGGCGACGGCAATGATGACTTCGCTGAGCTTCCTGATGATGGGCTCGGGCGTATTGCCGGGCGCACTGATGTAATTCACCGGCGATGCTTCGAACCCGTCCAGCGTTCTGGCGATGGGCGGGACATCGGGGATGATGGGGTTGGGTTCCAGCGTCGAGACGCCCAGCGCCCGCACGGCGCCCGACTGGATGTGCGACTGGTACACGCTCAGCGTATCGATGGAAATCTCGATGCGGCCGCCGATGACGTCCGCCGCCGCGAGCGCCGAACCGCGGTATGGCACGTGGACGATGTCGATGCCGGCCATCTTCTTGAACAGTTCACCCGCCAGGTGGCTGGTGGAGCCGATGCCGGAGCTGGCGAAGTTCACTTTGCCGGGATTTTTCTTGGCGTAGTCGATGAGTTCCTGCACCGATTGAGCGGGAAAGTCTTTATTGACGACGAGCACATTGGTGCCGGCGGTGAGCTGGCTGACGGCCCGCAAATCCTTGAAGGCATCGTACGGCAGGTTCTCGATAAGGTAGGGCGCGGTCATCTGCTGGCCGGGAGTGGTGTACAGCAGGGTGTAGCCGTCCGGTGCCGCCTTGGCGACCTTGTTTGCCCCCATGGACCCGCCCGCGCCAGGCACGTTATCGATGATGATGGACTGCTTCAGGGCATCGGACAAGGGCTGGGCGAAGCGCCGGGCACTGTAGTCGGCGCCGCCGCCGGGCGCGAAAGGCACGACCAGGCGGATGGGTTTATCGGGATAAGTGGTGTCGGCAACGGCGGAGGACGGTGCAAGGGCGCTCACCGAAGAGGCGAGCGCCACGACGGCGTACAAGAGAGATTTCATTTGTCTCCTTCCTGGCTTGGAATGGGGCGGGTAGAATTTCTGAACTTACCGAACGATCGGTAAGTTCAGAAATTCTACTGCGGTGCGAGGCTGGGCTAATACTAGGGAAAACACTTAGAGGGGTCAGACCAGCACTTAGGGGGTCAGACCCCATGCGGGGTCTGACCCCAAGATCAGAATGGCGGGTCGTCGTCGTGGGGATCGACGTTTGCGGGGGAGGCGGCGGCCTTTTTGGCAGCGGCTTTGCTTGCCGCCTTCTTGCCCGCGGCCTTTTTCGTTGCGGTCTTCTTGGCGGCCGCTTTCTTGGGAGCCGCCTTGGCGGTAGTCGTAGCCGCTTTCTTTGCCGCCGTCTTGCCGGCTGTCTTACCTGCCGTCTTGCTTGCCGTGGCGGTCTTGGACGCGGTCTTCTTCCCTGCCTTCTCGGGCCGAGGTTCGAACTCGAACCCTATCTTGCCATCGGCCTGCTTGACCAGAAATGCCTTGAACTTGCGGTTCGTGCGGCTGGAGACGAAGCCGTCCAGCAGATCGGTCTTGCCCTCGCTGAGCAGTTTGTGGACTTGCTCGGCCGAGATCTCTTGCTGGAGGATCATCTTGCCGGTGCGGAAGTCGCAGGTCTTGTCAGGGCCGACGGACTTCTCGCATACGTAATTCATGCCGTATTCGAAGACCTTGTGCCCGCACTTGGGGCAATCGCCCACGGGAGTGTGGCCCGAGAAGTCGACCGGTTCGGTGTCTTCGTCGTCTTTCTGCCCGAAATCGAACTCCAGTTTGTACTCATCGGTGATGCGCAGCAGCGCGGCAAAGGGCCGCCCCATCTTGCTGATGAAGCCCGGCAAGGGGCCCAGCTCGCGCTTGGACAGCAGCTCTTCCACTTCCGGAATCTCGAAAGTGCGTCCGCCCGGATGCTTGCCTATGGAAAAGTCGCACTGGGTGCAGGCATAGCGGCGGTAATTTTCCTTGACCACGCCGCCGCATTTCGGGCAGGGGGTTGTCAAGGTGGCATAGTCGCCCGGCACCGTATCGCGCTCGTATTCCTTGGCGCGCTTCACGATGACTTGAGTCATTTGCGCGATTTCCCGCATGAAGGCGTCGCGGTCGAGCTCGCGCTGCTCGATCTGCTTGAGCCGGTGCTCCCATTCGCCGGTGAGCTCGGGCGAGGTCAGTTCATTGACGCCCAGGCCGGAAAGCAGGGTCATGAGCTGCCTGGCCTTGGCGCTGGGCACGAGCTCGCGCCCTTCGCGGCGCAGATAGCCTTCATTCAGCAGGCCTTCGATGATGGCCGCCCGGGTGGCGGGCGTGCCCAGGCCGCGCTCCGACATGGCTTCGCGCAAGGCCTCGTCGTCTACCAGCTTGCCCGCGCCTTCCATGGCGGACAGCAGCGTGGCTTCGGTGTAGCGGGCGGGCGGCTTGGTGACGAGCTCCTTGGCCTCGACGTCTTCGGTCTTCACTTTTTCGCCGTCGGCGACGGGGACCAGATTGGCGTCGTCGCCCTGGGCTTCGCGGCCGTAGATCGCGAGCCAGCCCGGGGAGACCAGGACCTTGCCTTCAGTCTTGAAACGATGCCCCGAGACCTCGGTGATCCGTGTGGTGACCCGGAATTCAGCGGCTGGAAAGAAGACGGCCAGGAAGCGTCTTGCGACCAGTTCGTAGATCTTGCCTTCGGCTTCGCTCAGCTCGCGCGGAATCTGCAGCGTGGGAATGATGGCGAAGTGATCCGATACCTTCTTGTCGTCGAAGATGCGCCGGTTGGGCTTGACCCATTTCTGCTTGCAGACGGTCGCCGCGAAGGGACGGACGCCGGCGGCGGCGGAGGACCCGCCTTCGGCGAGGGCTTCCATGGTTTGCTGCACCGTGTGCAGGTAGTCTTCGGGCAGATAGCGCGAGTCGGTACGCGGATAGGTAAGCGCTTTATGGCGTTCGTACAGGGTTTGCGCCAGGGCCAGGGTGGTCTTGGCCGAAAACCCGAAGCGGGAGTTGGCCTCGCGCTGCAGCGAGGTCAGGTCGAACAGCGCGGGCGAGACTTGTGTCGACGGCTTGGATTCCTCGGTGACGTGTCCGGGTTGCCCCAGGCAGGCCGTGACGATGGTCTGGGCCGCGTTGCGGGACCAGAGCCGCGAATCGCGCTTTTCGGGATCGCGCTCATCCTTGATGAACTTGGGATCGAACCAGCGGCCGCTGTAGAGGCCTTCCGCCGCCACGAAGGTGGCATGCACCTCCCAGTAATCGCGCGGCACGAAGCTGCGTATGCGTTCTTCGCGTTCGTTGACGATGGCCAGCGTGGGCGTCTGGACCCGCCCCACCGGCGTCTTGAAAAAGCCGCCGTCCTTGCTGTTGAAGGCGGTCATGGCGCGGGTGCCGTTGATGCCCACCAGCCAGTCCGCCTCGGCCCGCGAACGCGCGGCCGCTTCCAGCGGCTTCATGGTGTCGTCGTCGCGCAGGTTCTCGAACGCTTCGCGTATCGCGGCTTGCGTCATGGAGCGCAGCCACAGCCGCTGCACAGGCTTGTTCACCCCCGAAAACTGGAGGATGTAGCGGAATATGAGTTCGCCTTCCCGGCCCGCGTCGCAGGCGTTGATGACACCGGTGACATCCTTGCGCTTGAGCAGCTTCACCAGCAGCTTGAGGCGTTCCGTGGAGCGTTTGTCGGCGGGGCCGAGCTCGAACTTGGGCGGAATGACGGGAAGATGCGTGAAGCTCCATTTGCCCCGGACAGGGTCGTTGGGCGCGACCAGGGTAAGCAGATGGCCGATGCTGGAGGCCAGCACATAGCGATCGCTTTCGAAATAGTCGCCCTCCCGGGTGAACCCACCCAGGGCGCGCGATATATCCAGGGCCACCGAAGGTTTCTCGGCAATAATGAGCGTTTTAGTCATGTGATTCCAGTAACTGCATTTCAGCAGCAATAGCGCGGATAATACGAGGTGAGAAACGCACTATGCAAGTCGAGGGTGATAAATCCGCTTTTCCGGCCAAGGCCAATTGGCCGGTCTTCCTCCAGAAAACCGCCTTTGCCCTGGGCTGCCTGCTGCTGGGCGCCGCCGGCATAAGCTGGATTGCCGCCAACTGGGAATACGCCACGGCTTTCCAGAAGCTCGCGGGCGTGCAGGTCTTGCTGGTGGCGCTGGTCCTGGCGGCATGCTGGCTCGCGGCGGGGCGGCGCAACACGGGTTCGCTGCCCTCGGTGCTGGCGCTCGACCTGGCCGCCGTTGTCGCCGGCGGCCTTTTGGCGCTGGTCGGCCAAATATATCAGACGGGCGCCGACCCCTGGCAGCTCTTCTTCCTGTGGATGGCGCTGCTCATTCCCTGGCTGCTGGCCCGCCCGGGCCTGTTTCTGGGCCTGCTGTGCGCATGCCTGGCGAACGTGGCGGCGGCGCTCTATCTGGGTGTCTTCGGACTGGGCATGTTCGGCGCGATTTTTGGCGACACGCCCGCGGGTGGCGGCCTGTTGCTCGCCGGCTTGAATATCCTGCTCCTCGCGGCCTGGGAGTCCTCGGCGGGACGGCTGGGCGACCGGTGGCGGATCGGGCCGCGCGCGTTGCTTGCGGCGACCGGAAGCTGGTTGATCGCGGCGCAGTTTGCGGCGCTGGACGCGCGTTTCGGGCCATGGCACGTCATGGCGCTGGGCTGGCTGCTCGCGGGCGTCGCCTATTTTGTCTATGCTCGGCGGCGACCGGACCTGGCCATGGTGGCGCTGGCTGGGCTGACGGCGTTCACGCTGTTCGCCGTTGCGCTGCTGTCGTCCATCGAAACCGACGTGACGCTGCTGGGCATCGTTCTGGCGCTGACGATGGTGGCGGGGTGGGGCATTCGCCGCTTGCTGCACCTGTGGCGGGCGGGCCGTCCGTTGAACGATGCCGCGTCCGGCAAGGCCCCGGCCGGGCCGGACGAGCCGCTACCCTGGTTCATCAGCCTGTTCCGGCTGGTCACCATGGCGTTCACCGCCGCGTTGTTGATGGTCTATGTCTTCATCACGCTGAACATCACAGTGGAAGCGGCCTGGATTGCCGGCCTGGCGGTGAGCGTCATCGGGATTGCGCTTTTGCGGTCCCGGCCGGGAGGGCTGGCGCATGAAGCGGGGCTGGTCCTGGGGGCGGCCGGCATCTTCATGAGCGTGGGCGGCCTGTTCGCGCTTGACGACCTGGCCGCCGTGGCGCGTTCGGGCATGATCCTGGTGTTCGGACTGGCCATGTACGGTCTGGCGGGCAATGCGGTGCTGCGTTTTCTTTGCGCCTTCACCGTCCTCGCCGCGCTTCTCATCCTCGGCTGGCCCGGGGGCGATGCTTTTCTTGGCTTGCTGGATGGCGGAAGGCCGATCACGGCATTCATGCCCGCCTATTCCCGCTTATGGTGGCTGGCGATGGCGGCCGTCCTGGCGTGGGCCATCGGGCAACGGCCCCGGCGCCGCGGGCTTGTGCCCCTGGCCTGGGCCCTCACTTGTCTCGTCCAGCTGCTTGCCTGGGGGGCGCCCGCCCCGGCCGTGTTCGGGCTGTCGCTCGCCTGGGGCCAGGCGCCGGAAATTGCGCTTCTGTGGGTTGCCTGCGCGGCGCTCCCGGTTTGCGTGCTGGCGGCGGTGTTGTGGCGCGCGCCGGGTTTGCCGCCGGCGTTCAGGCCGGCTGCGCCGGCGGTCCTGGCGATTGCCTCCATAGGCTGGATGGGCGCGCCCGGCGTGTCCATGGCGCTCCTTTGGCTGGTGCTGGCACGGTCGTTCGGCAGCCGCAGCCTGCTGGCCTTCGCCGTCCTGAGCCTGCTGGCCTATCTAAGCCGCTTTTATTACATGCTGGATTCCACCTTGCTGCAGAAATCGCTGGTGCTGGCCTTGACCGGCGGCTGGCTGGTGCTGGCTTGCCTGGTGCTGAGGCATGCCCAGAAGCCGGCAGGCAGGCCCGGCGGCCGCGCGGTGGGCGGGTCGGGTCTACCCATGGCGCGTACCGTTGCCGGCCTGCTGGCCGGTCTGCTGCTCATCCTGGCCGTCGTCAATGTGGGGATCTGGCAAAGGGAGCGTATCCTGGCGACGGGCAGGACGGTTGTCCTGGCGCTGGCGCCCGTCGATCCGAGATCCCTGATGCAGGGCGACTACATGGCCTTGCGTTTCGAGCTGGCGAACCAGATTCGCGAGGCGCTGCGCGACGACTCCACGCCGGTGGCGTCCGCCATCAATGAACAGCGCGGCGGCTTCATGGTCTTGCGTCCCGATTCGAACGGCGTCTGGCGCCTGGCGGGCCTGCGGGCGAACCGGAGCGATGAGGGCGGCGATGGGGCGGCGCAGGACAGCGCGTTGCTGGAGTTCCGCTTGCGCAACAACGACGTCCGCATCGTTACCGACGCCTGGTTTTTCCCGGAAGGCCATGCGCGCCTGTACGAGCCGGCCCGCTATGGGGAAATCCGCGTGGGCGACAAGGGCACCGGCCTGCTGCGCCGCATGCTGGACCAGGACTTGCAGCCATTGGGGTCAGACCCCGTACGGGGTCTGACCCCTTCTTGAGGCGTAACGGGGTCAGACCCCACCGGGGGTCTGACCCCAACGACCATCCCAGCGCTCCACGGCGGTTTCCCAGAATGCCGCGCAGTCGGGCACGGACAGCGCCTCGAAGCCCAGGGCCTGCCATGCCTTGTTCAGCGTCAGGACGGGATCGTGCAAATCCATCGCTGCCGCATGGTTCTGCTTGGACAGCTTGCGGCCCGTTTCGTCGCATAGCAGGGGAACGTGCATCGCTTCCGGATAGCGTAGCCCCAGCGCGCGCGCCAGGGCCCGCTGCCGGGCGGTCGACTCCAGCAGGTCGGCGCCCCGGACGATGTGGGTGATGCCCTGATCCCCGTCGTCCACCACGACCACCAGTTGATAGGCCCACAGGCCGTCGGCCCGCTTGATGATGAAGTCGCCGGTTTCGGCCAGTACGTCCTGTTCCTGCGGCCCATGCCAGCGATCCGTGTAGCGCTCCGTGCCTGGTTCCACCCGGAATCGCCAGGCACGGGTGCGCTTGCCCGGCGGCAGGCCGTGACGGCAGGTGCCGGGATAGGCGCCTTCGGGCGGAAGTTCCTGGCGGGTGCATGCGCAGCCGTAGACGCGGTCATCGGCAGCCAGGGCGTCGAAAGCCTGCTGGTAGAGCGCCAGCCGCTCGGACTGCCAGACCGGCGTGCCATCCCAGTGCATGCCCAGGGCCCGGAGCTGTTGCATGATGTAGCGGTCGGCTCCCGGCATCACGCGGGGCGTATCGATGTCTTCGATGCGCAGCAGCCATTCGCCGTGATGCGCCCTGGCGTCCAGGTAGCTGGCCATGGCGGCCAGCAGCGAGCCGTTGTGCAACGGACCACTTGGGCTGGGGGCAAAACGCCCCCGATATCGACCGGTACCGTTGGTTGCAGAAAATGCCATGCGGCCTGCGCGTTCAGTGCGATAAGCGGGTATGATCGTCGGCCAGGAGCTCTTCGAAAACCAGATGATCGACCTCGGCTTCCTGGCTCCAGAGCACGATCAGCGCCATGATCTTGATCTTGGCCAGCGAAACCGGAGATTCGTTGGTAGCCTGGGCGCGTTCGATCAGGATTTCGCGCAGGGCGGGCGGAAGCACGCCGGAGTTTTCCAGGAAAGTGATGAACCCGATGGCCTGGGTGCCCAGATGCTGGTATTCATCGTTGGTGAAGATTCGGGTGCTGTGGCGCTGGGGATTATGCGCAAGCTGGCCGCACTGCTCAGTGGATTGCGCCAGGCCATGGAGCCAGCCTAGCGCTTCGTCGATGTCTTCGTGCTCGAAGCCCACTGCGGCAAGCTTGTTCGCCAGTACGTCCGCCTCGGGACAGGCTTGCGGTGTATAGTAGGTTTCAAACAAATAAACCAATATATCGAACATAGAGATGCGATTCCGGTTGCCGTTTGCAAAAGACAGAATATTTAAAAAGCGTGACCGGTAAAGTTATTGACGACTTTACGCTGATTTACCACGAGGGGCAATTCAGCCTGTTGCTGCAAACACACGCTTGGGGTACCGTGCGGCCTGCGAGACCAACAGTTTAAACCGACTACGGAGACGGAGATGGAAGCACTTACACTGGCGGATAAACACGAGGCGTCGGCCGATCTTTGCGTCCAGCCGATAGCCCGGGTGGGTGATCCCGTGTCCGCGGTCGATACTCCGGCGCTGATTCTCGACCTGGATGCCTTCGAAGACAACCTGCGCACCATGCAGGTGCTGGCGGAGCGCCATGGGGTCGAACTCCGTCCCCATGCGAAGGCGCACCGCTGCCCCGAGATCTCGCTGCGCCAGCTGGCCCTGGGCGCCACGGGCATCTGCTGCCAGAAAGTCAGCGAAGTCATCCCGTTCATCGCCGCCGGCATCCGCAACATTCATATCAGCAATGAAGTCGTCGGCGCGGAAAAGCTGGCGCTGCTGGCGCGCCTGGCCAAGCAGGCGCAAATCACCGTCTGCGTCGACGACGCCCGGGCCGCGCAAGATCTGTCGGACGCCATGCTGGCCGAGAAAGCCAGCGTAGGCGTGCTCGTCGAGGTCGACGTGGGCCAGAAACGCTGCGGCGTGCAGTCGTCCGAAGACCTGGTGGCGCTGGCCCAGCTGGTACAGCGCCTGCCTCAAATCCGTTTCACCGGCATTCAAGCCTACCACGGCGGCTTGCAGCACAAGCGCAGCCTGGAACAGCGGCAAAAATCCTGGGACAAGGCCGTCAAGCTGATCCGGAAACACCTGCAGGCGCTCGAGCAAGCCGGCATTGCCTGCCCGGTTGTCACGGGCGGCGGCACCGGCACGGCCGCTTTCGATGTCAAGAGCGACGTCTTCACGGAAATCCAGGCCGGCACCTACGCTTTCATGGACACCGACTACGGCGGCATAGACTGGGACGACACCCTGGCTTTCCGCCACAGCCTCTTCCTGCTCGCCACCGTCATGAGCGCTCCTTCTCCTGACCGCGCCGTGCTGGACGTGGGCTTGAAGTCGACCACTGCCGAAAGCGGCATGCCGGGCCTGGTCGGCTACGAAGGCGTCCGCTGCGTGGCGGTGAACGACGAGCACAGCATGCTGTGCATCGATGAAGGGGCGCAAGGCCCCCGTCTCGGCGACAAGGTCCGCCTCATCCCAGGCCACTGCGACCCCACCTTCAACCTGCATGACTGCGTCGTCGCCGTGCGCGGCGACCGCGTAGAGGCCATCTGGCCCATCAGCGCCAGAGGCATGAGCCGTTAAGAGGCATGGGGTCAGACCCCGAATGGGGTCTGACCCCGCGCGCTTCATTGGATTTGGGGTCAGACCCCGTACGGGGTCTGACCCCGGCCCATCAATCCAGCGCCAGCAGTTCCGCGCCGTCCCCGACTTGGTCGCCGACTGCGAAAAACACTTCCTGCACGGTTCCGTCCTTCGGCGACTGTATGGTGTGTTCCATCTTCATGGCTTCCATGACCAGCAATGCGTCGCCGGCTTTCACGGCGTCGCCGGCCTTGACCGCAATGGAGATGATCTTCCCGGGCATGGGAGCCGTCAGGCTGCCGCCGTGATCGCCGCTTTCGTCCACGGAGTGCATCAGAGGGTCGTGCTGCTCCAGCAGGGTCGGCACACCGCCCGCATACACATGGACCTGCTCGCCGCGCACGATGACGGTTGCCCGTTCGTCGGCATCGCCCAGGCGGATGCGGACGAGGTACTGGCCGGCGCCTGTCGCCTCCGTTTTCCATTCCAGCGGCAGCACGGTCTCGCCGCTTGAATAAGACCACTGTTCCGCAACGCGGCGCAGGACCACTTCACGTGCCTCGCCGCGGTCAAGCAGGGAGAACGTCTTTTCGTAAACGCCGCTGACACGCCAGCCGTCCAGTGCATTCCAGGGGTCGGCGCCGGCGATGCGTTGATGGGGTTCCGAGCTTTTTTCCCCTTGGCCGGCCAGGAGGGCTGCCATGGCCAGCGCGCACGCGGTGTCCGTGGCCGGCATGGGGGGCGGGAAGAGGCTGTCATGGCGCCGTTCGATCAGGCCGGTGTCCAGGTCCGCCTGGGCGAACGCGTCGTCCAGCACGAGGCGGCGCAGGAAGGCGATATTCGTCTGGACGCCGACGCATTGGAGCTCGCCCAGCGCTTGAGCCATACGGGCCCGCGCCTGCTCGCGGTCCTTGCCGCGCACGATGAGCTTGGCGATCATGGGATCGTAATAGGGCGTGATGGCGTCTCCTTCGCGCACGCCGCCGTCTATGCGCACGTCGCCATTGGCGAAGGCCGTATGCGCTGGGAGGTTCAGGACATCGAGGCGGCCAATGGAAGGCAGGAAGCCGTTGTCCGGATTCTCGGCATAGATGCGCGCTTCGATGGCGTGTCCGGTGAAGTCCAGGTCTTCCTGGCGCACCGGCAGCGCTTCGCCGGCCGCGACGCGCAACTGCCATTCCACCAGGTCGTGGCCGGTGATCATCTCGGTGACGGGGTGCTCCACCTGCAGGCGGGTGTTCATTTCCATGAAGTAGAAGCGCCCGTCGGGTTCGGCGATGAACTCGACTGTGCCGGCGCCGACATAGCCGACGGCGCGCGCGGCGGCGACGGCGGCTTCGCCCATCGCGCGCCGGCGTTCCGGCGTCATGCCGGGGGCGGGCGCTTCTTCGATGACTTTCTGGTGGCGGCGCTGCACCGAGCAGTCGCGTTCGAACAGATAGACGCAATTGCCGTGGCTGTCGGCGAATACCTGGATCTCGATATGGCGGGGTTTCTGCAGATAGCGCTCGATGAGCACCTTGTCGTCGCCGAAACTGCCGGCGGCTTCACGCTTGCAGGATGCCAGGGCTTCCCGGAAGGCATCGGCCGAGGCGACGATGCGCATGCCTTTTCCGCCGCCGCCCGCGCTCGCCTTGATGAGCACCGGATAGCCGATGAGATCGGCCTGCGCCTGGAGGAAGTCGGGATCCTGGTTTTCTCCGTGGTAGCCGGGCACCAGCGGCACGCCGGCCGCTTCCATCAGGGATTTTGCGGCCGACTTGCTGCCCATGGCCGCAATGGCGCCGGCCGGCGGGCCCACGAAGACGATGCCCGCATCGGCGCAGGCCTGGGCAAAGGCTTCGTTTTCCGACAAAAAACCATAGCCGGGATGCACCGCTTGCGCGCCGGCGGCCTTGGCGGCTTCGAGTATCGCCGGGCCGCGCAGATAGCTGTTGCGCGGCTCGGGCCCGCCGATGGGAATGGCGGCGTCGCAGGCGGCGACGTGGCGCGCGTTGGCGTCGGCTTCGGAATAGACGGCGATGGTGCGCAGGCCCAGGCGCTGTGCGGTGGCGGCCACGCGGCATGCGATCTCGCCGCGGTTCGCGATCAGTAGGGTGTTGAACACGACGACTCCTTGATTACATGCGGAACACGCCGAATCGCGTGTCTTCGATGGGGGCGTTCAGCGCGGCGGAAAGGCTCAGCGCCAGGACCCGTCGGGTGTCGGCGGGCATGATGATGCCGTCGTCCCACAACCTGGCCGTGGCGTAGTAGGGATGGCCTTCCTTTTCGTATTGGTCCCGTATGGGGGCCTTGAAGGCTTCTTCTTCCTGGGCGGACCAGGCGCCGCCCTTGGCTTCGATGCCGTCGCGGCGCACCGTGGCCAGCACGCTGGCGGCTTGTTCGCCGCCCATGACCGAGATGCGGGCATTGGGCCAAAGGAAAAGCAGGCGGGGGCCGAAGGCTCGGCCGCACATGCCGTAGTTGCCGGCGCCGAAGGAGCCGCCGATGAGGACGGTGAACTTGGGCACGGCGGCGGTCGACACGGCGGTGACCATCTTGGCGCCGTGCCGGGCGATGCCTTCGTTTTCGTATTTGCGGCCCACCATGAAGCCGGTGATGTTCTGCAGGAACACAAGAGGGATCTTGCGCTGGCAGCAGAGCTCGATGAAATGCGTGCCTTTCTGGGCAGCCTCGGAAAACAGGATGCCGTTGTTGGCGATGATGCCCACGGGCATGCCATGGATGTGCGCGAAGCCGGTGACCAGGGTCGTGCCGAAGCGCGCCTTGAACTCATCGAATTCAGAGCCGTCCACGACGCGGGCGATGACTTCGCGCACGTCGTAGGGCTTGCGCGTGTCCGATGGAATGATGCCATTCAGTTCGCGCGGGTCGTACAGCGGCTCGGCATGGGCGCGGCGACGGAGTTGCCCGGGTTTGCGGTGATTGAGCCGCGCCACGGCGCCGCGCGCCAGGTAGAGTGCATGCAGATCGTTGTTGGCCAGGTGGTCGGCCACGCCCGACAGCCGCGTATGGACGTCGCCGCCGCCCAGGTCCTCGGCGCTGACTTCCTCGCCCGTGGCGGCCTTGACCAGCGGCGGGCCGCCCAGGAAGATGGTGCCCTGGTTCTTGACGATGATGGACTCGTCGCTCATGGCGGGCACATAGGCGCCCCCCGCCGTGCACGAACCCATCACCACGGCGATCTGGGCGATGCCCTGGGCCGACATGTTGGCCTGGTTGTAGAAGATGCGACCGAAGTGCTCGCGATCGGGAAAGACTTCGTCCTGGTTGGGCAGGTTGGCGCCGCCCGAGTCCACCAGGTAGATGCAGGGCAGGCGATTCTGCTGCGCAATCTCCTGCGCCCGCAGGTGTTTCTTGACGGTAAGCGGATAGTAGGTGCCGCCTTTGACGGTGGCGTCGTTGCAGACGATCATGCATTCCACGCCGGCGACCCGGCCTATGCCGGTGATGATGCCGGCGCCGGGTGCCTCGTTGCCATAGACGTCGTGGGCCGCCATGGGAGACAGTTCCAGGAAGGGCGTGCCCGGATCGAGCAGCCGTTCGACCCGGTCGCGTGGCAGGAGCTTGCCGCGCGCCACGTGCCGGGCGCGCGACGCCTCATTGCCGCCTTTGGCGGTTTGTGTGAGCTTTTCCTGCAGGTCGTCAAGCTGTGCCTGCATGGCGCGGGCGTTGTCGATGAAAGCCTGCGACCTCGGATTGATCCGGGATTCGATGACGGGCATTACTCTTCCTGGAAGCGGATGCGCTGTCTGGCGGGTGTGCTGCCGGCTTCACCAAGCAGCACACGAGTCAGCACAAGTGGTTGAAGAAAGGACGCCGGATCGATACGCGGCGCCCGTACAAGAACGTGTCAGGCCATTTCGATGGCAAGGGCCACGGCCTCGCCGCCGCCGATGCACAAGGACGCGATGCCGCGCTTGCCGCCCGTCTTGCGCAGTGCACCGACCAGCGTGGTCAGCAGGCGGGCGCCCGATGCGCCGATCGGATGGCCCAGCGCCGTGGCGCCGCCATGCACGTTGACCTTCTCGTGCGGCAAGCCGAGCTCGGTCATGGCCGCCATCGTCACCACCGCGAAGGCTTCGTTGATTTCGTACAGGTCGACGTCCGATGCATTCCAGCCGGTCTTGGCCAGCAGGTTCTGGATGGCGCCCACGGGAGCCGTGGTGAACCATTCGGGTTCCTGCGAATGCTGGCTATGCGCGACGATGCGGGCAAGCGGCGTGGCGCCCAGTTTCTTGGCGGTCGATTCGCGCATCAGCACCATGGCGGCGGCGCCGTCGGAAATCGAAGATGCATTGGCGGCCGTGACGGTTCCGTCCTTCTTGAAGGCGGGCTTCAGCGTGGGGATTTTCTCGGGCATGGCCTTGGTGGGGCCTTCGTCCGTGTCGATGACCACGTCGCCCTTGCGGCCCGGGATCGTGACCGGGACGATTTCCCATTTGAAGCTGCCGTCTTCGGTCGCGGCACGGGCGCGGCGCAGCGATTCCAGCGCGAAGGCGTCCTGCTGGTCGCGGGCGAAGCTGTATTTGGCGGCGCAGTCTTCCGCGAACACGCCCATTGCCGTGCCGCGCTGGTAAGCGTCTTCGAGGCCGTCCAGCGCCATGTGGTCGTATACGGTGGAATGGCCGTAGCGGTAGCCCTGGCGGCCGCGCAACAGCAGGTAGGGCGCATTGCTCATGCTTTCCTGCCCGCCCGCCACGATGACGTCGGCGCTGCCGGCCATCAGCAGGTCGTGCGCGAACATGGCGGCTTTCAGGCCCGAGCCGCAGACCTTGTGTATGGTCGTGCAAGCCACTTGCCGGGGCAGGCCGGCCCCCAGTGCTGCCTGGCGGGCGGGCGCCTGGCCCTGTCCCGCTTGCAGGACGTTGCCCATGATGACTTCGTTGACCGCATCGCCGGAGATCCCGGCGCGCTCGACGGCGGCTTTGATGGCGATCGAGCCCAGCTCGTGCGCGGCCAGCCCGGACAGGCTGCCCATCATGCCTCCCATGGGAGTGCGGGCGACGGAAACGAGGACAATAGGATCGGACATGATAGGCTCCTGTAGCTAATGAGACTGCGGCGCCGGTGTGTTGATGTGCAGGCGCCGGTCGTTTTCATAGGGAAAGATATCTTCGATACGGCCTTGCGCCGCGCGGTCGCGGCAGGCTTGCCACCAGTCCGCATCGAGCAGCTCGGCATGATATTTCAGGAAGGCGGCCCGCACGCGCGGGTCGCCCAGCAGAAATACGCGAAACTCTTCTGGGAATACGTCGTTCGGGCCGACCGGGTACCACGGCTCGTTCGACATTTCGGCTTCCGGATTGGGCGCGGGTGGAATACGCCGGAACTGCATTTCCGTCATCCGCTGGATTTCGTCGTAGTCATAGAATACAACGCGGCCCAGGCGCGTGACGCCAAAATTCTTGTACAGCATGTCGCCGGGGAAGATATTCGCCGCTGCCAGTTCGCGGATGGCATTGCCGTATTGCTTCACGGCGGCCTCAAGCACGGCGTCGGAAGCATGGGCGAGATAGATGTTCAGCGGCGTCATGCGGCGCTCGATATACACATGGCGCAACACGATGGCCTCGTCCTGTTCTTCGATCAGGCTGGGAACCTGCTCGCGCAGCGCGGCAAGCAAGGCGTCCGAGAATCGTGCGCGGGGCAGCGCCACCTGCGAATATTCCCAGGTGTCGGCCATGCGCCCGACCCGGTCGTGCTTCTTGACCATTTGGTATTTGCGGCGCACGGTCGCGTGATCCATGCCGTCTTTGGCGATGCGGTCGCGTATGAGCTTGAAGACGTAGGGATACGAGGGCAGCGTGAACACTGTCATCACCAGCCCCTGGATGCCCGGCGCCATCTCGAAGTCATCGTGCGAATGGGCAAGATGATGCAGGAAGTCGCGATAGAAAAGCGTCTTGCCCTGTTTCTGAAGTCCGATGGCGCTGTAGAGCTCTGCCTTGGGCTTGCGCGGCAGCAGGCTGGACAGGAAACCGACATAGGCGGCCGGCGTTTCCATGTCGACCAGGAAATAAGCGCGGGCGAAGCTGAACAGGGTGCTCAGGTCGTCCGGCGTATGCAGCAATGCATCGAGCTGGATATGTCCCGACGGCGTGCGCAGCAGGGCGATCGCGAAGGGATGGGTGGCGCCCTGGTTGATCAGGCGGCCCACCGCGTAAGCGCCTTTGTTCCGGAAAAACAGCGAGTTCAGGACGTGGATCTGGCAATCGGCGGCGATGCGCCGGCCCGCGCCGCGCGGCAGGGCCGAGCGCAACCGCCGCAAGGCCAGCCGCGCCAGCTTGCGGGCATCGGCGGGCAGGTCCAGGAACGGCGCTGCCAGCCCGAAGTCGGCGATCATCCGGATCAGGGACACTTCCAGGCCTTCGCGGCTGGGGTAGTACACACGGTACGAGGGCAGCTTGCTGTCCAGGTATTCCGTTGCCACCGCGGGCCGCACGAACAGGAAGTCATTATGGAAATAGTCGCGATGCAGTACGCGGCAGGACACGGAGTTGAAGAAAGTCTCGGCGCACTCGGGTTGCCTGTGGCCCGACAGCAATGAGACGAAATCGCTCTTGACGTCTTGCCAGAAGGCGATCTGCCCTGGATTCAGGCCATGGCCGGGCTCGGGGCTCAAGGGATGGGAAATTTCACTGCCCTTGAGCGCCGTGCCCAGCAGGGCCGTGCATTCCCGGACCCGTGTATCGTAATATTCGATGCGCTCGCTGGAGAGCTGCTGTATGCCGCGCCAGTTGCCGGATTCGAACAGCGCCTTGGCGCGCTGCGCGCCATAGCGGAACAAGGCATAGTGCCGATTGAAACCATCAAGCAAAGCCTGGGCCACGGCCCGCGGTTGCGGGTTGCGGCGCCCGATGGGCTCGATGCGTTGATGGTCTGCGGCGAAGTTCATGCCGTCTCGTTGAAGAGTTCGCGTCCGATCAGCATGCGGCGGATCTCGCTGGTGCCGGCCCCGATCTCATACAGCTTGGCGTCGCGCCACAGGCGGCCGGTGGGATATTCATTGATGTAGCCGTTGCCGCCCAGTATCTGTATGCCTTCGCCGGCCATCCAGGTGGCTTTCTCGGCGGCGTACAGAATGACGGCGGCGCAATCTTTGCGCACCTGGCGCACGTGCTGGCTGCCGAGCTTGTCCAGATTACGGCCGACGGCATAGCAGAAGGCGCGGCTGGCCTGCAGCGTGGTGTACAGGTCGGCCATCTTCCCTTGTATGAGCTGGAACTCGCCGATGGCCTGGCCAAACTGTTTGCGCTCGTGCACATAGGGCACGACGACGTCCATGACGGCCTGCATGATGCCCAGCGGACCGCCCGCCAGGACGGCGCGCTCGTAGTCCAGGCCGCTCATGAGCACCTTGACGCCTTCATTGACGCGGCCCAGCACGTTCTCTTCGGGCACTTCGCAATCCTGGAACACCAGTTCGCCGGTGTGGCTGCCGCGCATGCCCAGCTTGTCGAGCTTCTGCGCCACGGAAAAGCCCTTGAAGCCCTTTTCGATGAGGAAGGCGGTGATGCCGCGTTGCTGGGCTTGCGGGTCGGTCTTGGCGTACACCACCAGGGTATCGGCATCGGGACCGTTGGTGATCCACATTTTCGTGCCGTTCAGGACATAGCGGTCGCCTTTTTTTTCGGCGCGCAGCTTCATGCTGACCACGTCGGAGCCGGCGCCGGGCTCGCTCATGGCAAGCGCGCCGATGTGTTCGCCGGACACCAGGCGGGGAAGGTATTTCTGCTTCTGCGCCTCTGTGCCGTTGCGGTGGATCTGGTTCACGCACAGATTGGAATGCGCGCCATAGGACAGCCCGATCGAGGCGCTGGCGCGGGAGATTTCCTCCATGGCGATCATGTGTGCCCAATAGCCCATGCCGCTGCCGCCGTATTCCTCGCCCACCGTCATGCCCAGCAGCCCAAGGCTGCCGAACTTCTGCCACAAGTCCATGGGAAACTGGTCGCTGCGGTCGGCCTCGGCGGCCCGGGGCGCGATTTCCGCCTGCGCGAAGTGATGCACCGTGTCGCGCAGCATTTCAAGGTCGGGACCAAGGTCGAAATCCAGGCCGGGTAGGTTCATGGTGATCTCCTTCGCTAAGCGGATGGGGGAGGCGGGTACAAAGCTGACCATTTTGGCATGAATACTATATTACGTTTACGTAAACGTCAACTATTGGCATTTTCCCTATGATGTGGGGTCCGACCCCATGGGGTCGGGCCCCTTTCTACCCGGTCTGGGGGTCAGACCCCGAATGGGGTCTGACCCCGGCACCCACCATCGTTTCATCGGCATCGGGGTCAGACCCCATGCGGGGTCTGACCCCAGGAAATCAATTATGCTGGCTTAACAGACCTTGGCAATGATCCAGCTGTGCCTGGATCTCGGCCAGGGTTTCGCGCAAGTCTTTTTGTTGCTGCAGCAGCGTGGAGCGGTGCTTCTCCAGGATGTCGATGTAATACCTCAGTTGGGCCGCCGTGTCGTCCGGCGCATCGTACATATTGATCAGGCTGAGGATCTCGGACAGCTGCAGGCCCAGGCGCTTGCCGCGCAGGGCCAGCTTGAGTCGCGTGCGATCCCGGGAGGAATAGATACGGTTACGGCCGTCCCGCGCGGGGCTCACGATGCCCTGGTCTTCGTAATAGCGAAGTGTGCGGGGCGTGATGGCGAATTCCTGCGCCAGATCGGAGATGGTCCAGTGAGATTCGGTCATCGAAATAGGTTACCGTTTACGTTAACGTAATTGATGATGCCATAATATGAGTTAAAAGGCATTTCCGGTATCGAGATGGAGACAGAATGAATCCCAATGAAATGAAGCTGACGTATCCGTTCGGCGATGAGCTTCCCGCCGCCGGCCACGCCATGGCCGTGGCGGATGGCGTGCGTTGGATACGCATGCCGCTTCCCTTTGCGCTCGACCACATCAATCTTTGGCTGTTGCGCGATGAAATCGACGGCCGCGAAGGCTGGACGGTGGTTGACTGCGGCGTCAGCCGTGATGAAGTCAAGGAAATCTGGGAACAGATTTTCAAGAACGTACTGGACGGCTTGCCTGTGCTCAGGGTTGTAGTGACGCACATGCATCCAGACCATGTCGGCCTTGCAAATTGGCTGTGCGAGAAATGGGATGCGCGCTTGTGGATGACCATGACGGACTGGAGCGTTGCGCGCCTGTGGTCCCGCCCCGCAGCGGAAGGCAGTGGCCCGAACGGCATATCGGCCGCAGCGCATTTTGCGCGTCACGGCCTGACGGACCCCGATGCGCAGGAACAGATTCGCCAGCGTGCCGGCTACTACCCCAGTCTGGTGCCTGATGTTCCTGCCCGATACACCCGCATGATGGACGGCAATCGCCTGCAGATCGGCGGCCGTGAGTGGAAGGTGATCGTAGGCTACGGCCACGCGCCCGAACACGCTTCGCTGTATTGCGACACGCTGCAGCTGCTGATTTCCGGCGATATGGTGCTGCCGCGAATTTCCACCAACGTGAGCGTGTTCGATTACGAACCCGACGGCAACCCCTTGCCGCTCTATTTGAACTCGCTGCGCGCTTACGATGACCTGCCTGAAAACACGCTTGTCCTGCCTTCGCATGGGCGGCCTTTCCGCGGCTTGCACGAGCGCATTGCGCAACAGCATGCGCATCACGCGGAGCGCCTGGAAGAGGTTCTGGATGCCTGCGCAAATCCCAAGAGCACGGCGGATATCGTCCCGGTGATGTTCAAACGCAAGCTCGACCTGCATCAGCTCACCTTCGCCATGGGCGAGGCGCTGGCCCACCTGCATGCCTTGTATTTCGACGGCAAGCTCCGGCGCCAGACCGGCGGCGACGGCGTCATCCGCTTTCAGCGCGTGTCCTAGGGTCAGACCCCATGCGGGGTCTGGCCCTTTCAATCCTTGCGTGGGGTCAGACCCCGTACGGGGTCTGACCCCTTCACCGCTCCGTGAACACCAGCCGCAGCGCCAAGCCCAGAAACACGGTGCCGGCGGTCCAGTTCAGCGCTCGCTGGGCGCGCTGCGATTTTTGCATGCGCTCTCCCAGGGCGCCGGCGAACCAGGCCACCAGGCCGAAGACCAACAGGGTGGCGAGCATGAACAGGGCACCCAGGCTCAGCGTCTGCAAGGCGACCGAGCCGCGGGCCGGGTCCGTGAACTGTGGCAGGAAGGCCAGGAAGAAGATGGACACCTTGGGATTGCTCAGGTTCATGATGATGCCGCGCTGATACAGCCGCAGCCGGCTTTGCGCAGGCGGCTTTTCCCCCGTGCTGAGCGTGGCGGGCGCACGAAACGCGCCCCAGGCGAGATAGACCAGATACAGGGCGCCGGCGAGCTTCAGCACCGTGAATGCGGTCTCGGACGTGGCGAACAACGCCGCCAGTCCGACGGCCACCGCCATCGTGTGGCCGATCAGGCCGGTGCAGAGCCCCAGCACCACGAACATGCCCGAAGCGCGTCCCCACATGGCGGACTGCATGAGCACGAAAAGATTGTCCGGACCTGGCGAGAGCCCCAGCAGCACGGCGATGCCGAAAAATGAGAGCGCGATGTCGACGGTAAGCATGGTTGGTATTATGTGGGGCTATGATTATGCGGTTCGCAAATTTTAAGGCCCTTCGCAACCAACATGGCTAACGACGCTTCCAAACACCTGGATACACGGCTGCAGCACGCCGGCACCGCCGAGTTCGATCCCATCACAGGCGCTGCGCCTGTCGCACTGCCCTCCATGCGCACCAGCACCGTCCGCTTCCAGAACCTCGCGGCGCTCGAACGCGCTCAGGTGGACAAGGCAAAGGGGGAGCGCGCCGTGACCTATGGCCGCGTGGGCATGGACACCCATGCTGCGCTCGAGGAAATGTTCTGCGAGCTGGAGGGGGCGCAACGCGCCTACCTGGCCTCGTCGGGCCTGGCGGCCATTACCCTGGCCTTCTTCAGCGTGTTGAAGAGCAAGGATCATATGCTGGTGGCCGACTGCGCGTACGGTCCCGTGCGCTACCTCGACAAGACCGTGTTGTCGCGGATGGACATCGAAGTCAGCTATTGCCGCGCCACGGTGGCGGAACTGGAAGCCCGCCTGCAGCCCAATACCCGCATGCTTTACGTCGAGTCGCCCGGCTCCCTGCTGTTCGAGATGCTGGACCTTCCCGCACTGGCGGAGTTCGCACGCAAGCATGGCCTGGTGCTCGCCACGGACAATACCTGGGGTTCGGGGTACATCTACCGTCCGCTGGACTTGGGCGCCGACATCTCCGTCGTGGCCGGTACCAAATACGTGGGCGGGCACTCCGACCTGATGCTGGGCGCGGTCATGGCCAAAGACCCCGCGCTGGTCAAGCGCATCAATGACACGCATTACGCCATGGGGTATTCCGTCAGCGCGGATGATGCCTGGCTGGCCATTCGGGGCATACGCACGCTGCCTTTGCGCATGCGCCAGACCGCCGCCAACGCAATGGAGATCTGCCGTTTCCTGGCAAGCCGCCCGGAAACCGTTCGCATCTACCATCCCGCTTGGCCGGATGACGCGGGCCATGCCTTGTGGCAGCGTGACTGCACCGGCTCCAATGGCATGCTTTCCGTGGAGCTCAGCCTGGACCCGCAAGCCGCACGCCGATTCGTCGACGCGCTTGCGCTGTTCGGCATCGGTTTTTCATGGGGCGGTTTTGAAAGCCTGGTACAGCTGGTCGATCATGGATCGATTCAGTGCCATGGCTACTGGCGGCCCAGCCAGAACGCCGTCGTCCGCTTTCATATCGGCCTGGAATCGCCCGACGACCTCATTGCCGACCTGACGCAGGCGCTGGAAAAAGCAAAGGGCTAGTCAAGGCCTTGGGGTCAGACCCCGTACGGGGTCTGACCCCTTCCGACCGCTTCTGGGATCGGACCCCGCAATGGCTGGGGTCAGACCCCGCATGGGGTCTGACCCCTTCACCGATCACTTCAGCGTGTCCAGAAGGCGTTGGGCCTCCGTGACGGTGCCTTCGTAGCTATTGGCCAAGGATGGCGATGTTACGTACTTGCCGCCCACCGCCACGCTGGGCGTGCCGTCGATCTTGTAGGCCTTGGCCAGTTCGTTGGCGCGCATGACTTTGGACTTGACGCCGAAGGAATTGAAGACGTCCTGGAAAGCCTTGCGGTCCACGCCCTGGTCGGCGATCCAGTCGGTAATCGCGTTGGCGTCGAAAATGCGCTTGCGCTGAACGTGGATGGTCTTGAAGACGGCGGGGTGCAAGTCCAGGCGATCCATGGCTTCCAGCGAGTAGTACAGCTTCTGCAGATCTTCCATGCTGGCATTGAATGCCACCGGCACACGGCGCAGCACCACGTTGTCAGGCAGTGTCTTGGACCATTTCTCGACCAAGGGCTCGAGCGCGTTGCAATGCGGGCAGGTATAGGCGAAAAACTCCAGGACTTCGATCTTGCCCGCCGTGTCGGACGGCTGGGCGGGTTCTATGGTGACATACTTGGCATTGGCGGCCTGGGCCTGGACGGCCGGCGCTAGAAATGTTCCGGTACTGACGGCAAGGCATGCGACGGCGCGCAAGAGCAGGGATTTAAGCGACATTTCGGGTTTCCAGTAAGGTCAAACAGATTAAGACTGGCCAAGCCTGTACAAGTTCACCGCCGTGTGGCGGCCTGCGGTCTGCCAGCGCTAAAAGACGATGGCAGCCCTACTAGGGCCGTACGACGGAGGATTCGATTTTCTCGCTGCCCAGGCGTTCACGCGAACGGTTCATTTCGTCGATGCCTTTGAACGGGCCCACGCGCACACGATGCACGGTGCCGCCGTTAACCTGGGCTTTCTGCAGTTGTACCGGCATGCCCAGCATGAGTATTCTTGCCTGCATTGCCTGCGCATCCGATTCGGACCGGAAAGCGCCGGCCTGCAGGTAATAGGTGGTCTGGGTGCCGGCGGCGGGCTTGCCGCTTGCGGGCGGCGGCTCGGTGCCCGGCACGACCGGCCTGGCGCCTGCCCCGGCTGTGGCGGGCGGCTTCGACGGTGCGGCCGCCGGGGCGTCCGCCAGGCTGGCGATCAGGTTGCCGATGCTGTCCTGCCCCGGCGCGACCGGCCCCGGGCTGGATGCCACGGGAGGGATGTCCGGCAGCGGCGACGGCGTGGTGATGGTCGGGCCGTCGGCGCCGGACCCCGCCGGCGCGCTGCTGCCATACAGGCCTATGTTCGGATCGGGCGCATCGCGTACATCGGGCAGCAAGGTCTTGGCGGGATCGCGGCTGGCCTTGTCCACGAAGGGCATGGGAACCTTGGTGACGAACAGCGCGACCGCCACGGCGGCGGCCAGCCCGACGATCAGCCCGATCAGGATGCCGAACAGGGTGCTGCCGGATTTTGCGCTGGAGGATTTTCGACTGGAGCGGGCCATGTGAAGAGCTTACATCCTTTCAGGGGCGGAAACCCCAAGCAGATTGAGGCCGTTGGCGATGACCTGGCGCGTGGCGCCGGCCAGACGCAGGCGCGCCAGCTTGAGCGCTTCGTCATCGACCAGCACGCGTTCGGCGTTGTACCAGGCGTGGAAGTCGGCCGCGCAATCGCGCAGCCAGAACGCCAGGTGGTGTGGCGCCAGTTCCTGGGCGGCAAGGGACAGGGTCTGGGGATATTCCGCCAGCCGCTGCATGAGCGCGATTTCGGTCGGTGCCGTCAGCACCGAGACCGGCGCATCGGCAAGCCGCCCGGCAAGCTCAGGCGACTGGGCAAGCATCGAGCAGATACGGGCATGCGCGTACTGGATGTAGTAGACCGGATTTTCTTCGCTCTTGGACAGTGCCAGGTCGATGTCGAAGACGAATTCAGAGTCGGCGCGGCGCTGGATCAGGAAGTAGCGCACGGCATCCTGGCCGACCCAGTCGATCAGGTCGCGCATCGTGACATAGCTGCCGGCGCGCTTGGAGATCTTGACCTCTTGCCCGTTGCGCACCACTTTCACCATCTTGTGCAGGATGTAGGCGGGGAAGTCCTTGGGGATGCCCAGGTCCAGTCCTTGCAGTCCGGCGCGCACGCGGGCCACGGTGCCGTGGTGGTCCGACCCCTGGATGTTGATGGCGCGATGGAAGCCGCGCTCCCATTTGGCGACGTGATAGGCGACGTCGGGCACGAAATAGGTGTAGCCGCCCTCGGACTTGCGCATGACGCGGTCCTTGTCGTCGCCTGTTCCGAGCTCGGTGGTGCGCAGCCACAGGGCGCCTTCCCTTTCATAGGTGTGGCCGGAGGCGATCAGCGCCTTGACGGTGTCGTCGACCCGCCCGCTGGTGTAGAGCGAGCTTTCAAGATAATAGTTGTCGAACTGCAGGCCGAAGGCCTTCAGGTCCAGGTCTTGTTCGCGGCGCAGATACGCCACGGCGAAGGCGCGGATTTCGTCCAGGCTGTCGAGATTGCCGCTGGCCGTGACCGGTTCGCCGTCGGATGCCTGGACGGTGGCGCCGGCCTGGAAATCACGGGCGATGTCGACGATGTAGTCGCCCTTGTAGCCGTCGGCCGGGAAGTCGGGAGAGTCGGGCTCGATGCCCCGGGCGCGCGCCTGGACGCTGATGGCCAGATTGTCGATCTGGTTGCCCGCATCGTTATAGTAGAACTCGCGCGTGACGTCGTAGCCCTGCGCGGTGAACAACCGGCACAGGGCGTCGCCCAGCGCGGCCTGCCGCGAATGCCCAACATGCAAAGGGCCGGTGGGATTGGCCGAGACGAATTCCACCAGCAGCTTTTCTTGTTTGGCCGGCCGGTGGCCGAAGCGCTCCTGTTCCTGCGCGATGGCGGTCAATACCGCTTGATGGGCCGCGGTCGACAGTCGGAAATTGATGAAGCCCGGACCTGCGATTTCCGCCGAGGCGATGAGGTCGCCTGCCGCCGGGTCGGCCATCAGGGCGTCGACGACCTGTTGCGCGAGTTCGCGGGGATTTCGCTTTGCCGGCTTCGCCAGTTGCATGGCCACGTTGGTGGCGACATCGCCGTGAGCGGCGACCTTGGGGCGTTCCAGGAGGATGGCGGGCGAGGCCTCGGGAACGATGGCGCCTACGGCGGCTTGTAGAAGCGAAATCAGCTGTTGTTGTTGCCCAGGAAGCATAAGATGTGTGTGTAAACGGATCGATATGAAGGCCGGACCGCATGGGGCGCGGCCAAGGCGTCCGGCGCGGGGTGGCCGCGCGGACGTCAGAGGGTTAAATGATAGCGTGATTTTCCCTTTGGAGGGGTCAGGGGTCGGTGGGGTCAGACCCTCTACGGGGTCTTACCCCACCAAGGAAGAGCCGCCCGAGACTCAGGGGTCGGACCCCGCACGGGGTCCGACCCCAGGCTGAGCACCCCAGCCCAGTTCTTCATGCAGCCACTTGGCATAGCCGTCCAGGTCCACCGTGCCGACTTCGGGGCTTTCGCGGCTGCGCCAATCGTCATGCCGGGCGATCAGGGTTTCCGCGCTTGCGCGCAGGCGCCGTCCGAGACGAATGTGGTCGTCCTGATACTCATGAGTCTTGCTGCCATCGGCGGCGAGTACGCTGCGGTCGCCGTCCTGGATGCCGCGCAGGACGGGGCTGCGTTCGTCATGCAGGATAGGCGAGCTGATTTCCCGGTCGGCCGGATCGGACAGGCGGAAGTCGGCCGTTGCCGCACGCGCCTGCCATAGCATCCAGTTCAGGGCGACATCGGACAGGTCGCCGTGCCGCAAGGGCTGGCCGCCGTCATCGTAAAGCGTGCCGCCGCCGATGTCGGAGTGTGCGCCGATGAAAGGCGCTTCGACCGTGTTGGCGCCGGCGGAACTCGCCACGCTGCTGACGGGAAAAAGCCAGCGGCGCTCGTTCAGGGCGACCGCGTGGGCCACCCAGTCCCATGCCGCGGCAATGGTCAGGTCGTACTGGCTGTTGTGGCTGCCGGCCAGGCCGAATTGCGCCACCGTGTCGAACAGCCCCATGAACCGCAAATCGACGCAGGTGCGTATGGAGCCGCGTACCGGATCATCGTAGCTGAAAAGCCGGCCGTGCATCCGCTCGGCGATCAGGTTGCCGAAGTGGCGGGCCAGGGCGGCTCCGCGCGAAAAGCCGATGATGTCTATGGGTACGTGCTCGCGTCCGCCCGAGGCGCTGTTCAAGCCGTTCAGCAAGGATTGCCACTGGTTCTCGATGATGCGCGACGCCCGCCAGGCGGTGACCGCGTCCCAGTCCAGGTACAGTGAGTTTCCGGGCCCGGCGTGATAGTGTGCCGCGCCGTCGCCATAGGCCTGGCTCAGTTTCCAGACATTGCTGTGCGTATCGGCGCTGTTGCGCGTGCCGTCGAAGGCGAAGAGCAGCAGGCCCATGGGGTCGGCGTAGCGGCGCGGCTGTTGCCCGGCATAGCCCAGGGCCTGGTGGCCGGGCAGGGGGCCGAGCGGGTCGGGCTCAAGATAATGGCCCAGGCCGGGAAGATAAGTGCGCAGGAGATTGTCGTGCCACCCGGTTTCGTCGTCGTGCACCTGGCCCGGCAACCGCAAGTCCAGCCTCAGGTCGCCGCGGATGTCCTGTGCCTGGCCGCCGGGGCCATAGCGCGCGGACCAGCGGATGGCTTGCCGGGCGTCGGTGACGAGCGCCGGCGCACCGGCGGTGTCGGCGTGTACCGCATACAAGGTCGCCGTGCCGTTGCCTGGGCCGTGATAGTCGATGAATCCGACGGGGACATGATGCGCATACAGATAGCGCCTGCCGACCCGCATTCGGGCCGGCCCGGATACCTGTTGCACCGGGCCGGCGGCGCGCCTTGTTTCCGCGACCAGCCGGTTGTCCAGATAGAAGTAATCGACATTGGCGGCCTCACTGCGCTTGGCGATCCGGTAGCCGAAGGCATTATGCAGATAGTCGGCGACGGGGCGCCCCTCCAGGCTCACCCGTGCCAGGCGCCGGTTCGACCCATAGGCCACTTCATGCTTGCCCACCGCCTTCGGCAGGCCGGTCGCGTCGCGCCGGATGTCGGGACGCATCGACGCCCCTAAGCTGCGCATGAGCGCCAGAGAGCCGTCGCCATTCCAGGCAAACCATGTGGAGTCGCCCGATGCGTCCTGAAACACGGCCAGCCGGTTGTGGGCATCGTAGGCAAGGTGCTGCGTGAGAGCCGAGGCATGGCCGGGCAGATGATGGGTTTCGCGGCTCAGCAACCCGCGGCCGTCATAAGCCAGGTCGGCCACCCACATCAGGGCGGAGTCGCTGGACAGCACCAACTGCCTGGCCTGCCCATCCCGCCCGGCGGTGACATGCAGATGCAGGCCATTGCCGTAGCGATAGCCCGCCAGCCCCGGCACGCTATCGATGACGGTCTGCGGCCGGCCCAACTCCGGATGCCAGGCGATGGCAAGCAGACGCTTGCCGGCACCCCACCGATAGCGGATGGATCCGCCCTCGGGCAGATGGTGCGCGACCAGCCGGTCCTGTTCGTCATAGTCGAAGGACTCATCGTAATTCAGCATGGGGCCCGGCACGGCGGACACCCGTCGCACGGAACGGCGGCGCAGCCGCTTGCGATCGTCGTAGTCGCGCCATTCGGTTTCTTGCGGGTGCTGGATGCGTATCGGCACGGTGCCTTTCCATGCCAGCGTCGTGATATCGCTGAGCATGCCGGAAGTGTTGGTGATGCGCACTGGCCGCCCCTGTCGATCATAGTCATAGCTCGTGCTGTCGCCGTTGGCGAAGACGCGACGCTGCGGCAGCCCGCGAGCGGTATAGAACAGCGTTTCGTGTCCGGTCAGCCCGGATGACCACGCATGCCGCCGTTCGCCGGCATGGTAGTGCAAAGCCAGGCCCGGCCAGCCGGGAGCCAAAGGCATGATGGTCTGCAGCCGGCCATCCGCATGGCGGATCAGTTCGGTATCGTTGAGCCGCGTCAGGCGGCCATGATCGTCGTATTCGGCGCGCTGGCCCGTTGGCGGACAGCCCGGGCAGCCGGGCCCATCCGACGCCAGCAGCACGTGGCGCCCACCGCGCATTCCGATGCGAAACGACGTGCTTTGCGCAGCATCGCCATGCACCACAGTCAGGCCGTCCGTCGAGGCGGATATGGGCTGCCGGTACTCGATGGTGAGGCGCGAACGGGGGTGGGCGGGGTCGCCGGCGATGGACTGAATTGCGCGGCCCTGGCGATCGTAGGCCCAGGTGTTCACGCGCTCTGCCTGCTCGCCTGTCGCATCGATCAGCTCTATGCCCGTCAGCGCGTGGGCGTTTCCGGACTGAAGTGCAGCTTCGTACAGATAGCGGCGCTGCATGCCGTCGGGGCGGATGACGGCGGACAGGCGCGGCTCGGCATGGTCGCCGCTTTGCTCATACCGATATTGGAATCGCCCGTGGCGGGTATTGACGTGATCCAGGTACGCGGTACCCGAGTCGATGCGATAGCGGAAGGTAAGCGCCGACCCGTCGGATGCGCTGATCCGTTCGATCATTCCGGCGAGCGGGCCCGCGTCGGCATGACGGTGTATGGTGGTCTCGGGGTCAGACCCCATACGGGGTCTGACCCCTGGGCGATAGGGTCTGACCCCTTGGACGGCCCCTCGGATGCGGCTCAGATCCCCCTGCTGATCGAACCACAGCCTGCGTCCGTCGGGCCAGCGCCAGACCCAGCCGTCCCGTTCACGCTGGAGCGATCCGTGCGCATTCGCCATCGGCATTCCTGCAATGCCCTGGAACTCGATATGGCTGCCATCGGCCTGGACGATGCGCCAGTTCGGGCCGGCGCGGCGCAGGCGGGTGTCGTAGGACAGCGTCCAGCCGCGCCCGAGGATGCCGCGTTGCGGCGCCATCGCGTTGTAGTGGCGGCTGAGCTCGAGGTCAGGGGCCGGCGGGGCTGCGGGAAGATCGATTTCATGCTGATATTTATTGCCCGTGCCAAGATGTATGGGATTGCCGGCGCCCAGCCCGAGAGCGGGTTCGGTTGCGCCCGCCGTCGCGATGCCGCCCAGCACGCAGGGGTCGCCCAGCGCAGGAGGACTGCAGACGCCCTGGCCATGTGCAGCCGGGCACAGCACGCTTAGCGATAACAGGATGATGCGAAACAGTCTGGCGGTGAACGGCGATTGCGGCATGGCGGCTCCGGATGAAGGCACGCCATATCTTCCCGCTTGGCAGGCTTTTGAAGATAGGGTAGTGTATGGTTGTGTCTATTGAGGGAAACCGAAATGCTAGTCGTCTTTCACTCTAAAGCAGCTGCCGAAGTGCTCATGTTTTCAAAGCACGCCTTGCCCATCCTCAAGGCAGCGGGCAAGCCTTATACCGATACCTTGCCCGAGCGCGGCGTCATTACGCGCGACCAGCTGGACGACGCCATCAAGGGCATCGAACATGCCATGGCGCTCGATACCGAAACCGAATACACCGACAACGACGACGATAACGACTCCAGGACCCACCCCATTTCGCAGTCGGTCAGCTTCCGCCGCCGCGCCTTCCCCCTGTTGGCCATGCTGCGCTTGTCGCGCGACCACGATGCCGACGTCATCTGGGAACCGGCGCCCAAATGGTAGCGGGAGCGTCCATGCGAGGCACGGTCAAGATCATCTTCAGTCCGCGGCAAGAGCTCGAGCTGGACGTGGACGTCCAGCCTGCGCCCGAATCCACCCGCGCGGCCCGCGACTGGTTCGACCATGAATGGGCCCGCCTGGGGTGCGAGCCCTTGCGGCCCAGCGGCAAGGTCTTGCTGCTGGACAAGATCCTGGGCGTGGCCGATGCGCAAGGGTATTCGGTCTTTACGCAAGACCAGCAAGCAGTCAATGACTTCGCCCGGCACGCCGTGCTGGCGCTGGAACGCCCGCGCGTCACGGTGGATTTGCCGGGCCTGGTGGTGGGCTATTGATTTGGGGTCAGACCCCGTACGGGGTCTGACCCCTTCTGTTGCGGCGGGCTATTAGTGTGCGGGGGTCAGGCCCCATACGGGGTCTGACCCCTTCAACCCTAGCGGATCCCCGCCCGCATGAACGACTGCACGAACTGCCGCTGAAACAGCAAAAAACCCACCAGCAGCGGCGCCGCGCTCAGCAGCGTGGCGGCGGTGATGATGGACCAGTCTATGCCCTGGTCCGTCGACGCGAACACCTGCAGGCCCACCGTCAGCGGGCGCGTCTCGACCGAGTTCGTGATGATCAACGGCCACAGGAAGTTGTTCCAGTGATGACTCACCGACACCAGCCCATAGGCCACATAAACCGGCTTGGCCAGCGGCACATAGATCTTCATCAGGATCTGCCAGCGGTTGGCGCCTTCGACACGCGCCGCTTCCTCCAGCTCCCTCGGTACCGTCTTGAACGTTTGCCGCAGCAGGAAGATACCGAAAGCGGATGCGAAATACGGCAGCCCCACTGCGAAGATGGTGTCGCGCACCCCCAGCCAGGACATCAGCCGGTAGTTCTCGACGATCAGCACGTCGGGCATGATCATCAGTTGCAGCAGCACCAGCATGAACATGAGGTCGCGGCCTGGGAACTCGAAGCGGGCGAAGGCATAGGCCGCCAGCGTCGACAGTACCAGCTGGGCGGCCAGAACCATGGTGACCAGGATGAAGGTGTTCAAAAAATACCGCGCAAACGGGGCAGCGTTCCAAGCCGCCTTGAAATTGCCCAGCGTCAGCGGCGCGGTCAGGTCGAATTGCGTGGCATAGGCCGAAGGGTGGAAGGCCGCCCATACGGTGTATGCCAGCGGCAGGAACCACAGCAGGCCCAGCAGCCATGCGCCCAGGGTATCGAGTTTATGGGTCATTGGTAGTGCGTCCGCCGGTCCAGCCAGCGGAACTTGATCAGGGCGGTGAGCGACAGGATCAGCAGCAGCACCACCGACAGCGTGGCGGCGTACGCGGTATCCCAATAGCTGAATCCCACTTCATAGATATAGAACAGCAGCAGGGTGCTGGCATTGTCCGGCCCGCCTTTGGTCATGACGAGGACGTGGTCCACCAGCCGGAAGGCATTGATCAGTGCGTTGATGAGCACGAACAGCGTGGTGGGCATCAACAGGGGCAGAAGCACCCGCCAGAAGTACTGCCAGCGCGAGGCGCCCTCGAGCAGGGCCGCTTCGCGCAGCGAAGGCGAAATCTGCTGCAGCGCGGCCAGGTAGAAAATCATGAAGAAACCGGATTCCTTCCAGATGGTCACGATCATCAGGGCCGGCAGGGCCGTCGAGCGATTGCCCAGCCAGTTCATGCCCGGCAGGTTGAACAGGCCGGCGATCTGGTCCACCAGGCCGTATTGCGGGGTGTAGAAGAACAGCCAGATGTTCGCCACGGCCACCATGGGCAGGACCGTGGGCGTGAAATACGCCAGCCGCAGGAAACCGCGGCCGGCGATTTGCCGGTTCACCCACAGCGCCATGACCAGCGCGATCGCCACCGACACAGGAATGGTGATCAGGGCGTAGGCCAGGTTGTTCCAGAGCGCCTGCCAGAACACCGGGTCGTCGGCCATGGCGGCGTAGTTGTCCACGCCGACGAACACGGCGGGCCGGTTGGCCTTGGGCGTGGACTGGAAGCTGTTCCATAAGGTGGCCAGCGCCGGATAGTGGGTGAAGGCGGCGAGCAGGACGATGGCCGGCAGCAGAAGCAGCCAGCCATAGACCGCGTTGAGCGAAGGCCTCATGCTTACTTGTAAGGCCTGAGGATGCGGTCTGCGTCGCGTTGGGCGTCCTTCATGGCCTGCTCGGGCGTCTTGGCATTGGTCAGCACCGCTTGCAGGTTGTCATTCAGGAGCTTGGTGACGCGCTGGTTGTCGTGGGTGGAAAATTCGGCCACGCTGACTTCCAGCTGATCGCGGGCGACCAGGGCCTGGGGGACTTCCTTCACGTAGCTCTTCATGGCTTCGGTCTCCCAGGCGGCGGGGCTGACGGCCACGTAGCCCGTGGCGATGCTCCATGCGGCGGCGTTCTCGGGACTGGTCATCCACTTCACGAACTTGAGCGCGGCTTTCTGCTGCTCGGGCGTCGCCGATTTGAACAGGTAGAAGTTGCCGCCGCCGGTGGGGCTGCCGCCCTGCTTGGCCTTGGGCATGGGCGCCACGCCGAACTCGAAGTTGGCGTTCTTGCGGACGTTGGTCAGGTTCCCCGTGGTCGTCCACATCATGGCGGTCTTGCCGACCAGGAAATCCTTGGGCGTGGTGCCCCAGTCTATGGTGCCCGTGGGCATGATCTTGTGCTTGTAGGCCAGGTCGTGCCAGAACTGAACCGCTTCGATGACGGCCGGCTTGTCCAGGTAGACTTCGTTGCCCGCCTCGTTCATGAGCAGGGCGTCGTTCGGCGTGGTCAGGGCCTGGAACAGCCAGTAGGCGAAGGCGCCGCCCGAAGGAATCTCGAGGCCCCATTGGCTTACCTGGCCGGAGGCATCGGCCTTGGTCAGCTTCTTGCCGTATTCCACGAGCTGGTCCCAGGTGCCGGGAGGCGTGTTCGGATCGAGCCCGGCCTGCTTGAACAGGTCCTTGTTGTAGTACATGACGATGGTCGAGCGCTGGAAGGGAATCCCCCAGGTCTTGCCGCCGGTCTGGCTGTTCGCCATGAAGCCTTTGTAGAAGCCCGTTGCCCATTTCTTGTCTTCGTCCGAGGTGATCAGCGAGTCGAAAGGTACGATGGCGCCTTCGTCGATCAGCGTGAACATATCGGTGGAAAGCAGGACCGCGAGTTGCGGTGCGTTGCCGCCTTTATGGGCGGTCAGTGCCTTGGCGACCGAATCCTGATAGGAGCCGGCATAGATCGACTTGATCTTGATGTCCGGATTGTTTTTTTCGAAGTCGCTGACCATGCCGTCGACGATCTTGGTGATCGGGCCGCCCACCGCCACGGGATAGTAGAACTCGAGTTCCACCTGCTGAGCCTGCGTCCATGCGGGTGCGGCGCAGAAGGCGCCGGCAAGAGTGAATGCCAGGGTTTTCAGAAAATTTCGTCGCATGATGGTTCCTGTCAAGTAAGGGCGTTGCCCGTTGCGTCAAAGAAATGTTGCCGGTCGGCGCTCCATTGGAGCTGCACGGTTGCGCCGGTGGCGGCATGCATGTGCCCGGCCTCGCGCACCGCAATGCCTGTGTTGCCGCCCAGCGCGCAGACCACGATGGAGTCGGCGCCGAAGTACTCGACGCTTTCCACCGTGGCGGGCAGGCCGTGTTCGCTGGTCAGGCTCAAATGCTCGGGCCTTATGCCCAGGGTCTGGGCGTCGGCGTGCTCCGCGGCATTGGGATAGCCGTGCCGGGCGAGCAATTGGCGGGTCTGCGGATTCAACTTGATGAGGTTCATGGGCGGCGTGCCGATGAAGCGCGCCGAGAATTCGGAACTGGGCCGCCCATACAGCCGGTCGGGCGTGTCGTTCTGGACGACGTTGCCGCCGTTCAACAACACGACGCGATCCGCCATGCTCATGGCCTCGGTCTGGTCGTGAGTCACGTACACCATGGTGATGCCCAGCTTCTGCTGCAGGGCGCGGATCTCGCGCCGCATTTCATGCCGTAGTTGCGCATCCAGGTTCGACAGGGGTTCGTCCATCAGGCAGATGGGGGCTTCGGAGATCACCGCCCTGCCCAGCGCGACGCGTTGCTGCTGGCCGCCGGAAAGCTGCGAGGGCTTGCGGTCCAGCAGGTGCTCGAGCCCGAGCAGGCCGGCGACCTTGGCCAGGCGTGGCCCGAACTGGGCTTTGGGTTCCTTGCGGACCTTCAGGCCGAACAGGATGTTTTCCCGGACCGACAAATGCGGAAACAGCGCGTAGGACTGGAACACCATGGAGATTTGTCGCTGCGAGGGAGGCAGGTTGGTGACGTCGCGGTCGCCGATGCGTATGCGGCCCGAACTGGGCGTATCCAGGCCGGCGATCATCCGGAGCGTGGTCGATTTCCCGCAGCCCGACGGACCCAGGAGCACCGTCAGCGTGCCCGCTTCGATCCGCAGGTTGATGTCGTTCACGGCCGGGGGCGCGCTTCCGTACTGTTTGGTGATGTTGTCCAGGATGATGGTGGTCATGGCGTTCTAGAACACATGTGGGCCGGGAAAGTCGCCAATGACGGCATGGTGGCTGACCAGTCCTTGCGGGCTCAGCCAGTGCAATTGATAGCCGGGCGGCTCGAAATTGAATGACAGCTCTGCTTCGTCGCGCAGATCGAGTTCGATCTGGTGCGCGGTGCCTGGGCAGGTGGACGCCACGGTGCTGCCGACGCGGCAGACGATGCTGCGGTGCAAATGGCCGCAAAGTACGCGCTCGATGTTCCGGTAAGGCTCGATCACCTTCGCGAAGGCTTCGCGTCCCTTCAGAAGTCCCAGTTCGTCCATTCTTTTGATACCGGTTTCAAACGGCGGATGATGCATGAGGATGAGCGTAGGACGTCCGGGCTGCTCGGCCAGGGTTTGCGCCAGCCATTCCAGGCGGGCTGCGCAGAGCTCGCCTTCGCTGCGTCGGGGCAGCGTCGTGTCCAGCGCCACGATGCGCAGCGGCCAGGTATCGATGGTGTATTGCAGGAAGGGCGCTGCATCCCGCATCCAGACGTGTTCGGGGAAATTGGCGCGCAGGTTCGCGGGGTCGTCGTGATTGCCGGCAATCAGCAGAAAGGGAGTCTTCAGGCGGGCGAGTTCCTGTTTCAGGACCCGGTATTCGTCATGCGAGCCATGCTCGGTCAGATCGCCGGTGGCAACGACCAGGTCGGGCCGCGGAAGCAGGGCGTTCAGCGCATCGACGCAAGCGGCCAGGTGCCGGCGGGCGGAAATCAGGTGCTCGTATTTGCCGCCCAGTTGGATGTGCAGGTCCGATATTTGCGCGATCAGCAAAGCGTTGTTCCGAACAGGATTGGTGGAAAACGCTACATATTAGACATGAAGTATTTCCTGGACATGACAGAGATAACCCTTAGCTGCGCTGCGCAAATATGGCAGGGGTCAGACCCGAAAGGGTCTGACCCCACAGCGAAAAAGAGGTGACAGGGAAGGGTGGGGTCAGACCCCGTACGGGGTCTGACCCCAGCGGAGAACAGGTGGCAGAGTAGGCGGGGTCAGACCCCGAATGGGGTCTGACCCCCGACAAAAAGGGGACAGACCCTGTTCAGGGTCTGTCCCCAGTGCGCGGTTGAAGGGTCGGACCCCGGATGGGGTCCGACCCTGTTGCGCCGTTAAGCAGCCAGCGCTTCGGCTTGTTGCGTTGCCGCATGCCGGTTCACGGCGCTCAGGATGGCCAGGAAGGAGGCGGTCACGATGTCGCCATGGATGCCGACGCCGAAGCCGGTGGGCGAATCGCCCACGCGCAGTTCGACATAGCAGGCGGCGCGTGTGTCGGTGCCCGTGCCGATGGCGTGTTCATGGTAGTCCATGATCTTCACCTTGTCGTCCACGGCGTCGACGAATGCGGAGATGGCGCCGTCGCCGCGTCCCACCAGGTTGTGGACTTCGCCGTCTTTTTCGAGCTCGACTTCAATTTCGAACTGCTGGCCGGCCTGGGCCTTGGGATCGCCGGTGATGCGGTGGCGCACCAGCTTCCAGGGACTTTCCTGCTTCAGGTATTCATCCGAGAAAATGTCGTAGACCTGGGATGCCGTTACCTCGGCGCCCGTTTCGTCGGTGACGCGCTGGATGGCGCGGCTGAACTCGATCTGCAGGCGGCGCGGCAAGGCCAGGCCGTGTTCCTGTTCGAGCAGGTACGAGACCCCGCCCTTGCCGGATTGGCTGTTGACGCGGATGACGGCGTCGTAGCTGCGGCCCAGGTCGGCCGGGTCGATGGGAAGGTAAGGCACTTCCCATGGCGCGTCGGCTTCCTGGCAGGCGAAACCCTTTTTGATCGCGTCCTGGTGCGATCCCGAAAATGCCGTGAAGACCAGGTCGCCGGCGTAGGGATGGCGTGGATGCACGGGAAGCTGATTGCAGTATTCCACGCAGCGGCGCACTTCGTCGATGTCGGAGAAATCCAGGCCCGGATGGACGCCTTGCGTATACAGATTGAGCGCCAGGGTGACCAGGTCGACGTTGCCCGTGCGCTCGCCGTTGCCGAACAGGCAGCCTTCGATGCGGTCGGCGCCGGCCATGACGGCCAGTTCGGCGGCGGCGACGGCTGTGCCGCGGTCATTGTGCGGATGCACGCTGAGCACGATGCAATCGCGCTGATCCAGGTTGTTGTGCATCCATTCGATCTGGTCGGCGTACATATTGGGCGTGGTGGCTTCGATCGTGGCCGGCAGGTTGTAGATGATCTTGGATTCCGGCGTGGGCTGCCAAGCCTGGGTGACGGCGTTGCAGACTTCCAGGGCGAACTCGGGCTCCGTCGTGCTGAAGACTTCGGGCGAATACTCGTAGCGCCAGGTGGTCTCCGGGTGCTGAGAGGTCAGTTCCTTGATCAGGCGGGTGCCCGACAGGGCGATGGCCTTGACTTCGTCTTTGCTCATGCCGAACACGATCTTGCGGAATGCGGGGGCGCAGGCGTTGTACAAGTGGACGATGGCGTTCTTTGCGCCCGCGGCGGACTCCACCGTGCGGCGGATGAGGTCTTCACGCGATTGAGTCAGCACGATGATGGTGACGTCGTCGGGGATGCGGTTTTCGTCGACCAGCTTGCGTACGAAATCGAAGTCGGTTTGCGATGCGGACGGAAAACCGACTTCGATTTCCTTGAAGCCGATTTTTACCAGCTGTTCGAAAAAGCGCAGCTTGCGTTCCACGCTCATGGGTTCGATCAGCGACTGGTTGCCGTCGCGCAGATCGGTGCTCATCCAGATGGGAGGGTGGGTAATGCGCTTGCTGGGCCAGGTACGCTCGGAAAAATCGCGCGTGAACGGAACGAAAGGACGGTATTTGTCGGAAGGACGGGCTATCATGGTGACACCTATGGGTATGGCTGGGATTGTTTGACTTTACGGCCACCGGAGCCTCAATGACGGGCTCTTGCAAACATGACGGTGACGAAAACGGGGGGTGTGGCGGATTGCGGCTGCCGAACTGCCACGGACGCTAGGCCCGGCAACCGATCGGTAGTAGTAGCGACAGCGAGGAAGGAAGCGGAAGCTGCGCGAGGGCGCGGCGAACACGCAACGCGAGCGACGCAGCGTGGCTGCGTGCTGGAGCGTTGTGGGGAAGGACGTGTTCGGGCTTCATAGTGCGTAGTCAAACATATTTTTTCGGACTATGCAAGCGCAGCGGCTGCCGGGCACCGGCATCTTTTCGCGGCGCGGCCACGGGTTGGACGAGAGGACTACGGCGTGCCGGCGCGCACGACGATGGGTTCTGAAGCAGAAGACAGCAGCGCTTTGTGCCGGCGCGCCAGGGTGATGCGGTCGTAGCGGCCGTTGCGCAATTCGTTGTAGGCACGTTGCAAATCGCCCACACTGACCGGCTCGCGGTGATCGTTCCAGGCCCAGCGCAAGACTTCGCGCGCGGGTTCCGACAAGCGGCCGGCCAGGAGCGCGATGGTTTCTTCGCTGACCACTCGTGCGCGGCTGCGGCGCTGCATGGCCTGGACGAAGCCATACAGAAAATAGGCAATAATAAGCGTGCACAAGGCAACCACCGCCCACCAGAAGAAGGGGTTGTATTGTTTCAGCAGGGCGATGGCCTGGCCGCCCAGCGCGTGCAGGCCGCCGTAGTCGATGCCGCGGCCGAACGCCACCAGTCGCTTGAGCAAGTCATACCAGATCAGGGCCGTAACGATGATGACCGCGGCGCAAATGATTTTTTGGACGGCGGTAAGCTTCAGCAAGGCGTTGCGCATCAGGGCGCGATCCTGGCCGGTGGGTTGGTGTACTTGGGAGTCTGGTTTCATACAACTATTTTAACTATGCATTCGCGTCAATCTTTAGAGCTACGGCAGCATCAGCAACTGGCGCTGACCCCGCAATTGCAGCAATCCATAAAGTTCCTGCAGCTGTCCGCCCATGAACTCGAGCTGGAAGTGGCCCAGGCATTGCTGGACAATCCGCTGCTCGAACGTGAGGAAGAGTATGACATTGTTGGGCCGGATGCGGTAGCGGACGAAGCGCAATCCCTGGACGAGCAATGGATGTCCGTGGAGGGCGGGTCGCGGACATCCGGCAATCAGGCCGATGACGAGCCCATGCGGCCCGAGGCGGCCCTGGAAGAAACCCTGCAAGAGCATTTGCAGCAGCAATTGCGTTTGACGCGCGCCAGCCCGCGCGATATGGCGCTGGTCTCGATACTGATAGAAGAACTGGACGACAAGGGCTATTTGCCGACACCGCTCGATGACATGCTCGCCTGCCTGCCGCCCGAACTCGACGTCGACCTCGATGAGCTTCACGCCGCGCTGGCACTACTGCAGTCGTTCGATCCGGCCGGTGTCGGGGCCCGGACGCTGGATGAATGCCTGTGCCTGCAGCTGGCGCAGTTGGCGCGAAGCCCCGACCATGCCCTGCCCGGCGAAGTCTTCCAGCTCGCCCTGGAGATCGCCAAGGCGCATCTGCCGTTGCTGGCGTCGGGCAACCTGGCCCGGCTCCGGGCCGCGCTGGGCTGCGAACAGGAAATCCTGAAGGCGGCGCACGGCCTGCTCCTGCAGCTGGAGCCCCGGCCCGGCAGGCATTGGGCCGCCAAGCTTGCCGATTACATTACTCCCGATGTGTTGATCAGGAAGGTGCGCAATCGCTGGGTGGCCAGCGTGAATCCCGTCATCATGCCCAAGCTCAGGGTCAACACGGTATACCAGGAGATGCTGGACGAGTTGCCGTCGGCGCCGGCCATGCACTCGCAGCTGCAGCAGGCCCAAGGCCTGATCAAGAGCGTCAACCAGCGCTTCGTCACCATCCTGCGCGTCGCCCAGGCCGTCGTCGACAAGCAGCAGGACTATTTCGAGCGAGGCGTCGGCGCCATGCGGCCGCTGTTGCTGCGCGACATTGCCCAGGAACTCGATCTGCATGAATCCACCATTTCCCGGGCGACGAAGCATAAATATGCCCAGACCCCTTGGGGAGTGATCGAACTCAGGCGTTTCTTCGGCGCTGCGCTGCAGACTGAAGACGGCGCATCGACTTCCGCGACGGCCGTGCGTTCATTGATCGTGAAACTGGTCAGCCAGGAGTCCGGCAAGAAGCCATTGTCGGACAATCAACTGGCGGCGAAACTGGCGGAGCACGGCATTGTCATTGCCCGCCGCACCGTGGCCAAGTACCGTGAAGCCGCCGGCATCGAGCCGGCCATCCTGCGCAAGGCCAGGGCCGCGCTGGGGGCGCCGCCTGCTGTGTAGGGCTTACCGTGGGGTCAGACCCCGTACGGGGTCTGACCCCTGCTGACCCCTGAGTTTCTGACCCCTGGCTTTCATGGGCTTGATTTTCATCGAAAACTGGATGATAATTGTTCTCATGTTTATTTGTGTCTGTAATGCTATCACCGAGCGTCAAGTCCAGGCGGCAGTAGCCGGCGGCGCCACTTCCATGGCAGACCTTCAAGGTCAGCTGGGGGTGGCCGCGTGTTGCGGTTGCTGCGCTGAAACGGCTGCCGAATACCTTCCTGGCGGGCGCTATGCCGGCCAGGTTACGGTGCACCATGGTGTTGGCGCGGCCTCCGGCGCGGCTGCCAACGACCCGGTCGCCGTGGAAGTCCGGTTCACGGAAATCGCCTACCGGCGTGCCTGCACGGCCTGAGCCATCATCTTGTAACGCATCGTAGCAATTTTTATTGATATGGCTTCCTTGGCGCGATTGCCTGGAAACCATGTGCCTTTTATCCTGGCTTTTCAGCCACTTATTTCCGTGCGCAACCTGACGACCCGCTAATTTGCAGGACTTGGGTTCATGGCCGACGTAAGCGCAGTCATAAGGCTAGTCATTCCCATTATCAATAAATCGCCGCAACGCCAGTATTGGCGCGCCTTTTCGTGTTTTCCGAAGCTGTATTTGCCCTATGCTCGTGGTAGCCTAGTAAATTGATTTATCTTAGCTTCAGGAGTACAGCCATGAAAGGCGACCCTATCGTCATTCAGCATCTGAATGCGCAACTCAAAAACGAATTGACCGCAATCAACCAGTATTTCTTGCATGCACGCATGCTGAACCATTGGGGCTTCACCAAGCTGGGCAAGCACGAATACGACGAGTCCATCGGCGAAATGAAACACGCCGATCGCCTGATCGAACGCATCTTCATGCTCGACGGCCTGCCCAATCTGCAGGACTTGCACAAGCTGCTGATCGGCGAAGACGTCCCCGAGGTCCTGTCCTGTGACCACCGGCTGGAAGTTGCCGCGCAGGCCACGGTCAAGGAAGCCATGGCGTATTGCGAATCCGTGCGCGACTATGTGTCGCGTGATCTGTTCCAGGACATCTTGAACGATACCGAAGAGCACATCGACTGGCTGGAAACGCAGATGGAGCTCGTGCAGCGGGTCGGACTGCAGAATTATCTGCAGTCGCAAATGGAAGAATAAGGCCTGGGGTCAGACCCCGCACGGGGTCTGACCCTCTTCTTCGTCTTGGCCGGGGTCTGACCCCAGTCGGGAAAACAGCGCTAGAACGACTTGGCTGGGCAGTCGCGTACGCGACCCCAGCCATTATTGGGTTCGCAGTATTTGTTGCGCGCGGCCCATGCGCAGCTGGGCCGGTCGAAGAAGCCCAGTGCGCTGCAGGCCTGCAGTTCCTGGCGCAGGCTGGCCTGCCACTGATTGCCGTTCGACCCTTGTGGCGTGACCACGGCCGGGGGCGGCGCGACTTCTATGGGCTGCAACGGCATGTTCTGCCCGGCCGGCTGACCAGCGCCCAGGCCCAGATTGCCGACGTCGGCAATGCCTTGCAGGCCTTGTGCTCCACCCATGAATTCCGCAATCTGGCGCGCCTCGTCCATGGTGATCGTGGTGGTGGCGATAGCGATGGATGGATTCGACTTGATTTCTTCGATCGACGCCTCGGAAACTTCCCAGGAAAAGTGATCGGGCAGCTCAGGCACGCCAAGCTGCCCATTGACCAGCGGCTGCGGCGGCTGGGCCACGTAGGGCAGGCCGTTGGCGTCGAGCACCGGTACCGAGGAAAGTTCCGGGTGCTCTTCGATGACGGGTGCGGCCGGGCCATGCGCGACCAGCCAGTTACCCAGCTGCAGGCCGCCCCAGGCCGAGGCGCCCGCCACCAACAATAAAGCCACCAAGATTAAACGCCACGACATGCTAGGGCCTGTTAATGCTAAAAGACAGACGGCACTGGCCGTCCATCGGGGGCCCGCCACGACTGCGCTTCGCGCCTTGTTGTTCAACGGTTTTCGTGTTCATGTCGCCTACCTTTTAGCATTAACAGGCCCTAGTCCTCTGTCTGGAAACCGATGCCCAGTATAGTACGCCGGATATTTCCTTCTGCATTGCCGCCGAATGTCCGGCTCGCGCCGACACAGCCGGAGCCGGCACGATTTACGCCGACTGCGCGAACACTTTGCCGCCGTGCTCCCGCATCGCATGGAACTCGATGCCGGGATAGAGTTCCTGCGCGACCCGCAACTGAGCGGGCGAAGACGCCAGGAAGGCTGGCGCATCGACGACATCATAGGCGATGTTGGCAGCGTTGGAATTCATGAATTTTTGCAGAATCTTGGGGTCGTCCGCTGTAAACCAACGTGCCATGTTGTAACGCGAAGGCATGAGCCGGGCCTCGACACCGTACTCGGTCTTCAGGCGGTGCGCCACCACTTCGAATTGAAGCTGGCCCACTGCGCCCAGCAGCAGCGCGCCGCCGCCGACCTCGGGCCGGAAGACCTGGATGGCGCCTTCTTCCCCGAGCTGGGTCAGGCCGATGCGCAGTTGCTTGGTGCGCAGCGGATCCTTGACTTCGACAGCCTGGAACAATTCCGGCGCAAAGAAGGGCAGGCCGGTGAACTGCAGGCTCTCGCCTTCGGTGAGTACGTCGCCCAGTTGCAGGACGCCATGGTTGGGGATGCCGATGATGTCGCCGGCATAGGCTTCGTCAAGCAACTCGCGCCGCTGCGACAGAAAGGACACCACGTTATTGGGCCGCATCTCCTTGCCGTTGCGGGCGATCTTCAGCTTCATGCCGCGTTCGAAGCGGCCCGAGCTCACCCGCACGAAGGCGACGCGGTCGCGGTGGGCGGGATCCATGTTCGCTTGAACCTTGAACACCACGCCGCTGAATTTGGGCTCGTCGGGCTGCACTTCGCGCTGCATGGCATGGCGCGGCCCGGGATGCGGAGCCAGCTCCACCAGGGCGTCCAGGATTTCCTGCACACCGAAGTTGTTGATGGCGGAACCAAAGAAGACCGGTGTCTGCCTGCCGCTCAGGAAAGCCTGGTGGTCGAACTCGGGCGACGCGGCCTGGATCAGTTCGATTTCCTCGCCGGCCTTGGCGAAGGCGTCGCCGAAGCGGCGGGTGATTTCCGGGTTCGCCAGCCCCTGGATGAATTCGTCTTCATCGTCGTGGCGGCGTTCCTGCCCGGCGCGAAATACCCGCATGCGGTCCTGCCGGATGTCGAACACGCCGCCAAACGAGCGGCCCATGCCCACCGGCCAGGAAAACGGCACGGTATCCATGCCGAGGTGCGATTCGATTTCGGACAGCAGATCCAGGGGTTCCTGTACTTCGCGGTCGAGCTTGTTGATGAAGGTCAGGATGGGTGTATTGCGGGCCCGGCAGACTTGCAGCAGGCGCTTGGTCTGCGGTTCCACGCCGTTGGCGGCGTCGATCACCATCAGGGCGGCGTCCACCGCCGTCAGTACGCGATAGGTATCTTCCGAGAAGTCCTGGTGTCCCGGGGTGTCCAGCAGGTTGATCACGCAGTCGCGATATTCCATTTGCATGACCGAGGATGCGACGGAAATCCCGCGCTGCTTTTCGATTTCCATCCAGTCGGACGAGGCGTGGCGGCTGGCTTTGCGCGCCTTGACGCTCCCGGCGATCTGGATGGCGCCCGCGAACAGCAACAGCTTTTCGGTCAGCGTGGTCTTGCCCGCGTCGGGGTGGGAAATGATCGCAAAGGTGCGCCGGCGGGCGACTTCTCGAGTGAGGCTCATGGCAGGATTTTAGCGTGCATGGCCGTCCGGGCGCTCAGGGGCGACCGGACGGGGATTGGCTATTTGTTGTGGCTGAAAGAGGCCAGTACGGTGCCGGCCAGGATGAACATGGCGCCAAAGCCGCGGTTCAGCCACCGGATATGCCGGGGGCTGCGCAGCAGGCGCAGGATGCGGGCGGCCAGCGTGGTGTAGCAGCCCATGGCGACGAGGTCGGTGAAGCAGAGCGTGGCGGCGATGGTGACATACTGTATGGTCAGCGGCTGCGACAGATTGAGAAACTGCGGCACCACCGCCATCAGGAATACCGTGCCCTTCGGATTGGTGATGTTGATCAGGCAGCCGCGCAGGATCAATTCGTGGACCCGGAAGGGCGCGGGGTCGTTCGCCTCCACCGCGACGGGCGCCGCGTCGGTGCGAAACTGCTTCCAGCCCAGATAGATCAGGTAGGCCACGCCCAGCCACTTGATGATGCTGAAGGCCACTTCCGAAGCGGCCAGCACGGCGCCCAGCCCGACCGCCACGATCATGAACTGGACGAGTATGCCCAGGATCAGGCCGATGGTGGTCCAGTAGCCGCGCCTGAATCCATACTTCAGGCCGGAAGCCATCGCCGAGATGGCGCCCGGGCCGGGTGAAAATGAAATCGCCCAGGAAGCGGCGAAGAAGGCCAGCCAAGTGGAAAATGACATGATCGGTCAACGAGGAAGGGGGCGTGCCGGAATGATACGCCTTTATTTGCTCAGCAAGGCGGCGCGTCCGGTGTGGGCTCCGCCGGGGGATCGCGGGCGGGCGGGCGTCGAAGCGCGCTCATTGCCTGTGCTCCGGCTGGTGCTTGCGCTACGCGCCGCATTGCCGGAGCGGCTGCGCGGCTGATCTCCGCGAGGGCGGCCGCTCTCCGGGCCCCGGGCCGCGGGTCTGGCACCGTTGCGGGCCTGACCCGACGGGCGGCGCGACTGTCCGGAGCGTGGCGGCCGGTCGTCATCGCGGTCGCGCGGGTGGCTGGGCTCGGCCTTCACCATGTCGGCCGACCAGCCTTCGACGGCCTTGCGCTCGATGGGCCGCTTGATCAGCTTCTCGATCGCGGTCAGCAGCTTGATTTCTGATGCGTCGACCAGCGAGATGGCGGCGCCGGGACTGCCCGCGCGGCCCGTGCGGCCGATGCGGTGCACGTAGTCTTCCGGCACGTTCGGCAGCTCGAAGTTCACGACTTGCGGCAGCTGGTCGATGTCGATGCCGCGCGCGGCGATGTCGGTCGCCACCAGGACGGCCACCTGGCCGTCCTTGAAGCCCGCCAGCGCCCGCGTGCGCGCGGACTGGCTCTTGTTGCCGTGGATCGCCGCCGCCGACAGGCCGTCCTTCACGAGTTTTTCGGCGAGCCGGTTGGCGCCGTGCTTGGTGCGCGTGAACACCAGGACTTGATGCCAGCCGCTTTCACGAATGATGTGGCTGAGCAGGTCGCGTTTATGCGATTGCTCGGTGAGCACGACGCTTTGCGCCACGAGTTCCGAAGCGGTGTTGCGGCGCGCAACCGAAATCTCGATGGGATCGTTCAGCACGCCCTTGGATAGCGCCCGGATCTCGTCCGAGAAGGTGGCCGAAAACAGCAGGTTCTGGCGCTGCTTGGGCAGCAAGGCGAGAATGCGGCGGATATCGCGGATGAAGCCCATGTCGAGCATGCGGTCGGCTTCGTCCAGCACGAGGATTTCGACACCCGACAGGTCCACGGTTTTTTGCTGCGCGTGATCAAGCAGGCGGCCGGGCGTCGCAACCAGGATGTCCAGCGGCTTGCGCAGCGAGGAAATCTGCGGATTGATGTTCACGCCGCCGAACATCACCATCGACCGTATCGACGTATGCTTGCCGTAGGTGCGCACCGATTCTTCCACTTGGGCGGTCAGCTCGCGGGTGGGCGTCAGGATCAGGACGCGGGGCTGGCCCGGCTTGCGGGTGGTCGCGGGGCTGGTCAGCAGGCGATGCAGGATGGGCAGGGTGAAGCCCGCCGTCTTGCCGGTGCCGGTCTGGGCCGCGGCAAGCAGGTCGCCTCCCTGGATGACCTGGGGGATGGCCTGCGCCTGGATCGGGGTGGGGTGTTCATAGCCTGTGTCGGCAACGGCGCGCAACAGGGGTTCCGCCAGCCCGAGGGCGGCAAAGGGTGTTTGGGTAGTCAAGAATTTACTCCAGCGACAGCCTATCGCTCGAGTTGAGAGACACCAATCTAGGCAGACGAAAAAAAGGTTGTATGTGGCTAGAAATGCCCCCGCCGACTGGCAGGCGGGTAATTCACTATTGTACCGTAGTTACCCTGATGCATGCGACCCATTTGTCAAGATATGCAAGATGTATTGGCAAGCACCGCGCAAACTGTTGTAATTCGACTGACTTCCGTTTCCAGGTTTGCCACGATGCTCAAACGCGCTTTGCTGATCCTAGTCCTGCCCCTTGTTTCCATCTTCCTGACAGGCTGCGGCTACAACGAAATCCAGCGCCTGGACGAGCAAGTGAAGACCACATGGTCGCAGACGCTGAACCAGTACGAGCGGCGGGCTGAACTGGTTCCGCAACTGGTGAATTCAGTCAATGCCTACATGGTCAATGAACGCGCCATCCTGACGCAGGTCGCCGAGGCGAGGTCGAAGGTGGGTACCATACAGGTGACGGCCAACGATCTGGACAATCCGGAACTCATGGAGCGGTTCACCGCGGCGCAAAGCCAATTGTCTTCGGCCTTGTCGCGCTTGATCGCGGTTTCCGAGAACTACCCGCAACTCAAGAGCGACGGCCTGTTCCGCGACCTGATGACCCAGCTCGAGGGCACCGAGAACCGCATTGCCACCGAGCGCGGGCGGTATGTGCAGGCGGTGCAGGAATACAATCTCATCGTGCGCCAGTTCCCGACGCTGATCACCGCCAAGATCTTCGGCTACCGCACCATGGAAAACTACGGCGTGTCCAAGCAGGACGAAATCACCCAGCGCCCCGAGGTCAATTTCACCTTGCCCGAGCCGGCCAAGCCCTGAAGCCGCTACGTCGTACGGAGGCCGAATGAAAGGCATCACCCATTCCGTCGCGTTTGTCCGCTGGCGGCACAGTCTTCTGCTTTGGCTGGCAGGCGTCTCTTTCCTGCTGTGCTCGCCTCTCCACGCGGCGCCGGTCGCCGTACCCGAGCTCAAGAGCTGGGTCACCGATCAGACCGGCACGCTGGATTCCAACACGCGTTCGCACCTGGAGCAGGCGCTGTCCGACCTGGAAAAGCGCAAGGGCGCCCAGGTGGCGGTGCTGGTGGTCGGCACCACCGGCGAGGACACGGTGGAAAGCTACGCCAGGCGCGTGTTCGATCAATGGCGCATCGGCCGCGCCAAGGTCGACGACGGCATCCTCTTCCTGGTGGCGAAGGATGATCGGCGCCTGCGCATCGAGGTGGGATACGGGCTGGAAGGCGCCGTGCCCGACTTGCTTGCGGGACGCATCATCCGCGAACAGGTGACGCCGCATTTTCGCAAGGGCGACTACGCGGGCGGCATCGTGGCGGGCGTGGACAGCTTGATCGCCCTGGTCGACGGCGAAGCGCTGCCGCCTGCCGCCCCGGCCCAGTCCGGCGGTGCAGAAGGCGATGAGGAAGACGCCATGGTCATGCTGCTGCCCCTCGCCATCATGAGCTTCTTCATGCCTCCCGGATTTGCGGCGCTGGCCGTCGGCTTTTTCGTGGGCCTGATCTTCGGCAGCGTGCCCATCGGCATTGCAGGTGGGATTCTCGCGTTTTTCCTGAGCCGTATCGGACGCAAGTTCGGCGCGGGCGGGAAGGGCAGCCTGGGTCGCGCATCCCGTCGCGGCGGCGCCTTGGGCGGCGGGCTGGGCGGCGGGCTGGGCGGTGGCTTCGGGGGCGGTTTTGGCGGTGGCGGATTCGGCGGAGGAGGAGGCTTCGGCGGCGGATTCGGTGGCGGCGGCGGAGGCGGCAGCGGTGGCGGCGGCGCCTCGGGCAGTTGGTAGGCGGACGGGGGACGGCAGTGCGGCGCAAAGGCATCTGGAAGGAATTCACCGGCTGGGCCGGCCTGGAAGGGCAATGGCTGCGGCGCAAGCATTTCAGCCGCGAGACGCTTGCGCGCATCGCCGAGCGGATTCGTCAAAGCGAGCAAGACCACACGGGCGAGCTGGTCGTGGCGGTCGAGGCCGTGACGCCCGCCCATGTTTCCAATTCAGAACAACGTGCGCTCGAGGTCTTCGGACGGCTGCGCGTCTGGGACACGCCCTTGAACTCGGGCGTGCTGCTGTATCTTGCGCTCGACCGGCACCATATACAGATCATCGCCGACCGCGGCATCGCTGCACCGGATGACTTGTGGGCCCAGGTATGCGAGCGCCTGCAGGCGTCCCTGCGCGAAAACCAGTACGCCGCGGGCATCCTGGCGGCCGTGGACGACATAGAAGCCATCTTGAAATCCCGGTCGCCGGCGCTGCCCAGCGGCGCAAGCCATGTCAATGACCTGCCGGATGAGCTGGTGCTGTTGTAGGTTTGGTGGATTTGGGGTCAGACCCCGTACGGGGTCTGACCCCTCCCAAAGATGAACGATTATGGGGTCGGACCCCGTACGGGGTCCGACCCCTCTGCCGACCCCTCCAGATGTTCCGCCAAGGCCCGCAGGACTTCGTGCCGCCTGCCGTTGGCCTGGTAATCATCCGCCAGCGTCGACCACTGCGGCTGGCTGCGTGCTTCCTTGAGCGCATCGGGCAGCGAGCCTTCCCGCCAGGTGTCCAGTGCCGGCGTGTCCTTCAGCTCGATGGGCGCCTGGGCGGCATGCCCGCGACGTTCCAGCGACTGCACCAGGCCGAGCTGCCGCATGGCCAGCAGGCGCAGGACCGCGTCGTCCACGCTGATTTCCTGGAAGCCCTTCAGCCGCCCCAGCAGCCGTTTGCCGAACTTGTCCGCGCCTTGCCACAACCCGCCCGCGGCGGCGCCGATGACGGTGGCGGCGCCCAGGCTGATCCCCGCCATGAATACGTCCAGCGTGGCGCCCGCCATCGCGCCCGCCGCCATCCCTTTGCCGACGTGAATCCCCATATCCTTCAAGGCCTGGGGGTGGAACAGGTCCATGCCCCATCTTTCGCCCTGCAGGGGCAGGGTATGGGCGGGAAAGTCCCGGCTGCTGAAGTTGTAGCGTTTCAGCAGCGCCTGCACGCAGTCATTCTCGCGGTCGCGGATGCGCCGCCGCAGCGACTCGGTTGCCTTCTTGAGCGAGGTTTCGTCGGGCTCGGCGCTGATCCGCAAGGACGCCGCGTCGATCAGCAATTCCGCAATCATGCGCAAGGCGTCAGCGTGACGGATCCCGCGCTGTGTGACCACGTCGGACCTGAGCGTCTGCAAGCGTCCGGCATGCTGATCCATCAGCAGCGCGAGCTTGTCGTAAAGCTGTGTCTCCCCATCCAGCGCGGGCGCGATCGTGTCGAATTCCACGATGGCGTGCAGCCCCAGGCGGGACAGCGCCTCCCGCCAGGCTCCGAGACGCTGGTCAGGGCTGTGCGTGAAGTTCAGCACCGGCAGCAGAGGATGCCCGCAACTGGCAAGCAGGGCGAGTTCGTCCTTGTGCTTGCCCAGTACGGGGTCGCGGACGTCGACCACATACAGGCCCGCGTCGCATTCCAGCAGCTTGCGCAAAACGCGCGCCTCCTGTTCGAAGCGCCGTTTGCTTTCGGGGCTTTGCAGAAAGCGCCGGATGCGCTCCGGACCATCGAGGCGCTGGCTGGGCGGCGCGAGCTGGTCGATGTAGTCGAGCAGGGCCATGCCGTCTTCCAGGCCGGGGGTGTCGAAGAGCTCGATCGCCACGACGCCGTCGACGAGCAGGCGGGCGCCTTCGACATGGCGTGTGGTCCCCGGGCTGTCTTCGACATGCCCGAACCCCGGATTGCGCGTCAAGGTGCGCAGCAGCGAGGTCTTGCCGGTATTGGTATGGCCGACCACGGCCAGGCGCAAAGGGGTCTCAGGGCTGGACATGGGCGTGATCCGCGGAAACGTCGTGGTTCTCGGGCGACGCGAGCCAGATCAGGCCGCTGGAGAGATCGTCGTGCACGGCCTCCGCGGCGAAACCCGCCAGACGCAGTTTCTCGTGCCAGGCCGCGGCCCGCGCTTGGGAGCGCTCGCCGGCCTGCCCGGGGCTGATCAGCGCAACATGCGCATGGCGGGCCAGGCTGCCCAGCTCCGAAAGCAATGCGATCGTACCCCGGTCGGGCGTCTGGCTGGCATCGCAAGCCAGCAGCAGGCGCCTTGCGGTATGGGGCTGCAGGCGTTCAAGGATTTGATGCCGTTGCGACCGGCTGTCGATGACGCCCAGGTCGCTGATGCCGTCCGGCAAGGCGGCGGGCGGCCAAGGGATGTCGGTGGGAAGCTCGATGCCCAGGACGGCGTATTGAATGGCCGGGGTTGCAGCGGTATCGAGGGGTTGGACGCTGGCCTGGTAGCCGTCCGTGGCGGCGCTGTCTATTCCTGTCGTCTCGCTGGAAGGGTCCAGGCGGTCACGTAGTTCAGCGTAGCCCGGCAGCGTGGTGTCGACGGCCAGGCCGCGCAGCCGCCGGCGCGTCATGTAAAGGCTGAGACCCAGTCCGGCCAGGCGCGGCAGCAGGCCATAGACCACTACGCAGCCGAGCAGCCATCCCGACCACAGCGCCATGGCGCTCTCGGGCAAGGTCTGCAGGCCGTCGCTGGCCCTGATGATCTCCGGGGACGGCACGGAGAATCCCAGGAGCGAGGGCAGCCATCCCAACGCCGACGTGAGCCCGACGAAGGTGTCTGGCGACAGCAGGGTGGTTTCCCAGTTGAAGCCGTAGCGGCGTGCGGACAGAATCGCCAACATGCAGGCCAGCGCCCCCATGAACGCCAGGACCCAGACCGCGTGGCTGACGGCGCCCAACAGCCAGCGCAGGGCATGCTGCCGGCTGAGCAGCTCTGCCAGCGCGCGGGGCGCGAGAGCCGCATCCGGCCCCCGCGCCAGCTTCTGGGTCAGCCACAGCCAGGACTCGCCCAGCCAGGAACCGGCATGATCGGAGCGGATCAGGAAGCTGCTCAGCCAGAACAGGTAGGCCAGCGTGTTGACGCCCAGCAAGGCGACCAGGGCGAGCAGGATATTGACCGAGCGGCTGCCATCGCCCAGCGCGCCCAGCGCCGCGCCGATGCCCGCCAGCAGGCCGGCGATGAGCAGGCCGAGCAAAGCGGCGCGCGACGCGCTGGTCCACTTGCCCAGGACCTGGTCGAGCTTCTCGCGTTCGGCCAGGTAGCGCGCCCGCAAGAGCACGCGGGGAGCGAAGCCACGCCGTTCGGCGCGAGCCTTCCGATTTTCCCGGGCGTCTTCCAAAGGGCCCCACAGGGCTTCGCGCAGGCGCAGGGTCTCTGCCAGCCAGTGCGCCTTGAATCCGTCATGGACGGCCGTGCTGTGGGGGTCAGGCATCCGTATAGGCGGGGCGGTCAGGTGCCTTGAACCATTGGTCGAGCTTTTGCTGTGCCTGGGCCTTCACGTCGGGCGTGATATAGAAGGCGACGGTGGCCAGGGCGGCCGCCATGACGCTGAGGTCGTCGGTGTAGCCCAGCACGGGCGCCAGATCGGGGATGGCGTCCAGGGGAAGGATGAAGTAGCCCAGCGCACCGTAAATGACGCGCTTGGCCCATTTGGGCGTAAGAGGGCTTTGGACGGCGTAATACAGGTACAACGCCTTTTCGAGCGTCTCGCGGCCGATAGAGCGCGCGCGCGGACCGAGTTTCTGCCAAAAACCCTTTTTCGTGAATAGCGACTGGTAGCGGGTGGTGTCCATATGCTTGAGATTCGGCGTTTGCTCCGGGGAGCGGGGTCGGACCCCGAATGGGGTCCGACCCCATAACTGGGATCATGGGGTCAAATTCCCCAAAATCAAGGGGTCAGACCCCGCATGGGGTCTGACCCCATAGGCTACCGATGAAACTAGCGCTTTTTTGCAATAAAGCCCACGACAAACAGGACGATGATCGCGCCGACGATGGAGCCGACCCAGCCCGCGCCTTCGCCGGGTTCATAGAAGCCGAGGGCGCCGCCCAGATAACCGGCGACGATGGAACCGACAATACCCAGGATGATGGTCATGATGATGCCCAGCTTCTGATCGCCGGGCATGAGAGCCCGGGCCAGCAGGCCGACAATGAATCCGACGATGATCATGCTGATGATGCCCATGTTTGCTTTCCTTATCAGAGTCCAGGGTGATGAAGCGGCGCACGGCTGATTCATTCGCCATCATAGGGACGGAAGGCGGGCGAGTCCAGCGCCAATTCGCGATTTTCGTTTCCGGGTGTTAAGGGTTGAGGGGTCAGACCCACGGGTCTGACCCCATCCAAGTGAAGGGGGTCAGACCCCGTACGGGGTCTGACCCCGCGCCACCCCGCGCCTACGCTTCCACTTCCAGTCCTTCCCGCGACAGGTAGTCGAGGGTGGGCATGAGCGAGAGCAAGTGGCGGGAGTATTCGTGCCGGGGCGTGGAGAACAGCGTTTCGGTGTCGGCGACTTCCAGGAGCTCGCCATGGCGCATGACACCCACCCGGTCGCACATTTGCCGGATGACCGGCAAGTCGTGGCTGATGAACAGAATGGTGAGCCCCAGCGATTCCTGCAGGTCCTTGAGCAGGTTCAGGATCTGGGCCTGGATGGAGACGTCCAGCGCGGAGGTGGGTTCGTCGCAGATCAGGAAGCGCGGCCGGGTGGCGAGTGCGCGCGCGATGCAGATGCGCTGGCGCTGGCCGCCCGAGAATTCATGGGGAAAGCGGCTGAGCGCCTGCTTGCCCAGTCCGACATAGTCCAGCAGGCCGCTGACGATGCGGCGGGTCGCCGCTTCGGTGGGCGCGAGCTTGTGGAAACGTATGGGTTCGGCCACGATGTCCAGGATCCGCATGCGCGGATTCAGCGACGAGAACGGGTCCTGGAACACCATCTGTATCTGCTTGCGGAAATTCCACAGGACGGCCTTGTCGCCGGCCCTGGTGATGTCGACCCCGTCGAAAACGACCGAGCCGCTGCTGGCTTGATACAGGCCGGAAATCAGCCTGGCAACCGTCGACTTGCCCGATCCGGACTCGCCCACCAGCCCGAAGACTTCTCCTTCCTTGATTGCAAAGCTGACGTCGCGGACGGCATCCAGCATGACACGGTGCTTCTTGATGAACGAGGACTTGAGCACGAAACGCATGCCCAGGTTCCGGGCTTCGACCAATGGCCTTTCCGTGTGATGCTCGTAGCCGTATTGCTGGTTCATCCAGGCCTTGGCGGCGGCGAGGTCGTCGGTGACGGTGGTTTCGGCCACGTCTTCGATGTAGGTCACCATGGGGAAGCGCCGCAGCTTGATGTCGGACCGCGGCACGGCGGAAATGAGACTCTTGGTGTATCGGTGCCGTGGCGCGCCAAGCACCTGCCGGGTCGGGCCTTCTTCGACCAGCTTGCCCCGGTACAGCACCGCCACCCGGTCGGTGATCTCCGCGATCACGCCCATGTCGTGGGTGATGAGGATCATCCCCATCTGCTTTTCCTGGCACAGCTTGCGCAGGAGATCCAGGATTTGCGCCTGGATGGAGACGTCGAGCGCGGTGGTGGGCTCGTCGGCAATGATGACTTCGGGCTCGCAGCACAGGGCCAGGGCAATCACCACGCGCTGCCGCATGCCCCCGGAAAACTGATGCGGGTATTGTCCAAGGCGCAGTTCGGGCTGGTCGATGCCCACGCTTTCAAGCAGCTGGATGGCGCGCCGCCTGGCGTCGTCGTGCGAAACGTGCAGATGCACCTGCATGGTTTCGGTCAGCTGGCTTTCTATGGTTTGCAGCGGGTCGAGCGAGGTGAGCGGATCCTGGAAGATCATGCCGATGCGCCGGCCGCGCACGCGGCGGAAGGCGGGACGAGGCAGGTTGTCGATGCGTTCTTCGTTCAGGAATACCTGGCCGCCCATCATGCGGCCCGGGTGTTCCAGCAGGCCGATGACGGCATTGCCGATGGTGGATTTGCCCGCGCCCGATTCGCCCACGACGCCCAGGATTTCCCCTTTTTCCACCGCGAGCGTGACGTCCTGTATGGCCTTGAGCGTGCCGCGCCTGCCGGCGAACTCGATATGCAGATTCTTGATGTCCAGTAATGCCATGCGATTCACTCAGCGGAGCTTGGGGTTGAGCGCATCGCGCAGCCAATCGCCCAGCAGATTGACCGACAGCGCCAGAAGCACGAGCGCGATCCCGGGGAAGATGGAAATCCACCAGTCGCCCGAGAACAGATAGCTGTTGCCGATGCGGATCAGCGTGCCCAGCGACGGCGTGGTCGGCGGGATGCCGACGCCCAGGAAGGAAAGCGTGGCCTCGGTGATGATGGCGATGGCCAGGTGTATGGTCGCGATGACCAGTACCGGTCCCAGCACGTTGGGGAGTACGTGCCGACGCAGGATCAGGAAGGGCCCCATGCCGATCAGCCTGGCGGCCTGCACGTATTCCTTGTTGCGTTCGACCATGGTTGCGCCGCGCACCGTGCGGGCATACTGCACCCAGCCCGATATGCCGATCGCGAAGATGAGCACATACAGCGAAAGGCTGTCGTGCGAATCGCGCGGCAGCAGCCCTCGCGCGATGCCGTCGACCAAGAGCGCGATGAGGATGGCGGGGAAGGAAAGCTGTACGTCGGCAATGCGCATGATGACGCTGTCGACGCGGCCGCCCGCGTAGCCGCTGATCAGCCCCAGGCTCACGCCCAGGACCAGCGAGAACAGCACCGAGGCAAACCCCACCAGCAGGGAAATGCGCGAGCCATACAGGATGGCGGACAGCATGTCGCGTCCCTGGTCGTCGGTGCCCAGGATGAAGCGCGGATCGCCTTCGGGATTCCAGATCGGCGGGATGTTGGCATCGAGCAGGTCGAGGGTCGACAGGTCGAAGGGATTGTGCGGCGCGATGAGGGGAGCAAACACTGCGCCGATGAAGATCGCCAAGGCCACCACCGCGGAAATGATGGCGGTTGGTGATCGAGAGAAACTGTAGAAGATGTCGCTGTCGTAGGCGCGAGAGAGGAAGTTGCTTGCCATGTCGGGTGCTTCTCAGGTTTTCTGCACGCGCAGACGCGGGTCGACGGCAAAATACAGCAGATCGACAATGAGGTTGATGATGACGAAGAAGAAGGCGATCAGAAGCAGATAGGCCGCCATGACGGGAATGTCGACCGCGCCGATGGACTGTATGAACAGCAGCCCCATGCCGGGCCATTGGAAGACGGTTTCCGTGATGATGGAGAATGCGATGATCGAGCCCAATTGCAGGCCGGTGATGGTGATCACCGGCACCAGCGTGTTCTTCAGGGCATGGCGAAAATGGATGCTGCGCTCAGGCAGCCCGCGTGCGCGGCAGAACTTGATGAAGTCTGTTTGCATGACTTCCAGCATTTCCGAACGCACCAGGCGCATGATCAGCGTCATCTGGAACAGCGCGAGCGTGATGGCCGGCATGATCAGGGATTGCCAGCCGCTCTTGGTAAGGAAGCCGGTCGTCCACCATCCCAGGTCGACGACGTCGCCGCGCCCGAAGCTGGGCAGCCAGCGCAGCATGACGCCGAAGAACAGGATCATGAGGATGCCGATCAGGAAGGTCGGGAGCGAGATCCCGATGAGCGACAGCGTCATGAAGCTGCGCGAGATGATCCCGTTGCGCTTCAACGCGGTATAGATGCCCATGGGGATGCCCAGGAACAGCGCAATCAGCGCCGACACCAGGGAAAGTTCCAGCGTGGCCGGCAGGCGGCTTTCGATGAGTTCGCTGACGGGCCGCCGCTGGCGGTACGACATGCCGAAATCGCCTTGCGCCGCGTTGCTGATGAAGCGCCAGTACTGCACCAGGAAGGGGTCGTCCAGGCCAAGCTGCTTGCGCAGCTCGGCCCGTTGCTCCAGGGTGGTGTCCTGCCCCACCATATTATTGATGGGGTCGCCGACATAGCGGAACATGCCAAAAGCAATGAGCCCGACGGCAAGCATTACGAAGACGGACTGGAAGATCCGTCGGGCAATGAAGCTGAGCATGGGTTTAGGGCATCACGACATAGCGGATATCCAGCACATCGTCGGCACGCTGCGCGACCTTGATGCCCTTGCGCACGCCCCACGACATGGGCTGCTGGTGCAGCGGCAGGTAGCCGTAGTCGTTATGCAGCATGGTGAAGGCTTCCTTGATCATCGCATTGCGCTTGGCCTGGTCGGTCTCGACGTCGATCTTGGGAATCAGCGCGTCGATCTCCTTGTTGCAGTAACCGCCCAGGTTGAACTGGCCGGCGGCGGTCTTGGAGTCGCGGCATGCCACCAGGTTGGTCAGGGAGTTGGCCGCGTCGATGGAGCTTGGCGTCCAGCCCAGCAGGTACATGCTGGTGTTGTTGCCGGCCTGCAGCAGGACCTTGGCGAAATACTTGGACTTGGTCTGCGCGAGCAGATCGATCTTGATGCCGATGCGGGCCAGCATGCTGGCGACAGCCTGGCAGACCTTTTCGTCATTCACGTAGCGGTCGTTGGGGCAGTCGAGCTGGACGGTGAAGCCATCGGGATAGCCGGCGTCCGCGAGCAGCTTCTTCGCCGTGGCGACATCCGGCGTGTACGGCGCGCCGAAGGATTCATCGTAGCCGTTGATCTTGTCGGCGATCAGGGTGCCCAAAGGCTTGGCCGCCCCGCGCATGATCTTCTGGTTGATGACCTTGGTGTCGACGGCCAGGTCGATCGCCTGGCGCACGCGCTTGTCCTTGAAGGGGTTCTTGCCTTTCACGCTGGAAAACAGCAGTTCGTCGCGGTCCTGGTCCATGCCGATGAAGATCGCGCGCGCTTCGGGCTCGTTCAGCACATCGACGTTCGGTTCGCTTTCCAGGCGCGGCCAGTCCTGCACGGGCACGGGAATCACCAAGTCCATTTCGCCGGAAATCAGGGCGGCAACGCGGGTGGATTCCTGGGAGATCGGCTGGAAGACGATTTCGGTGACGTTGGTGGGGATGTCCTTGTTCCAGTAGCCGTCGTAGCGCTTGAGCGTCGTTTTGACGTCGGGCTGGCGGTCCACGATCATGAAGGGGCCCGTGCCGTTTTCATGCAGGTTGGCGTAGTTGCTTTCGCCGCCCTTCACGTTGGTGGCTTCGGTGGTCTTGTTCTTTTCCGCCCACGACTTGCTCATGATGTACAGGAAGGTCCAATCGCGGGGCAGGATGGGATTGGGCGTGGGCGTGACGACCTCCACCGTGTGGTCGTCGATCTTGTTGATTTGTGCGGCCTTGGCGCCGTAGCCCTTCATGTCGGAGCCGGGCGTCAGGCTGCGCTTCCAGGAAAAGATGACGTCGTCGGCGGTGAACGGCGTGCCGTCGTGGAACTTCACGCCCTTGCGCAGGTGGAACACCCATTTCGTGGGTTCGGGGTTTTCCCATTTCTCGGCCAGCATGGGAACGAGCTTCAGGTCCTTGTCGTAGGCCGTCAGCGTTTCGTAGAACCAGCTTTGGAAGCCCAGCGTGAAGGTCTCGTTCAGCGACATGGGGTCCAGCGACATCATGTCGCCCTGGTAGGCCCATCGAAGCGTCTTGGCCTCGACCTGCTGAGTCAGGCCCAGGCTGAGCGCGAGTGTCGCGGCAACGGCGGTATGCCGAAGAATGCGGGTGAGTTTCATGGTTGTCTCCTGCCCTTGTGGTGTTTGATGATGTAGTGGCTGTGGACGGATGCAGCCTTCCGGTTATGCGGTCAGTCGGCCGGTCAGCTTTTCCAGGAATGCCTCGCAGGCCGTGACTTGCGAGATATCGATATATTCATTGGGTTGATGGGCTTGGTCGATGGATCCCGGGCCGCACAGCACGACCGAGAAGCCGCGCTCCTGGAACTGCCCGGCTTCGGCCGCGTAAGGCACGACGCCGGTATGGTGGTGGCCGCACAAGTCGAACACCAGCGCCTGGGCGTCGCCGCCCAGGTCCTGCAAAGGCGGCGCATCGGCCAGGATTTCGGTGCTGATGGACGCGCCGGGCGCGATGGCGCGCATGGCGGGCAGCAGGCTGTCCGCGTATGCTTCAAGGCGCTTCAGGTAGGCGCGCCAATCGTCGCCGGGCAGCGTGCGGATATCCCAGGTAAAGGTGCATTCGCGCGAAATGATGTTGAGCGCCGTGCCGCCATTTACCACGCCCACGTGCAGCGTGGTGTAGGGAGGTTCGAAACGGCATGACGGATCTGTATTGGCTTTATTTTCGGCCATCATGTCGTCAATGAAGGCGATGAGCCGCGCGGCGGTCATGACGGCGCTGACGCCGCGCTGCACCTGGCTGGAATGGGCTTCGTGGCCGATGACGGTGGTGCGCAGCGCGGCGATGCCTTTGTGCGCGACGATGGGCCGCATGCTGGTGGGCTCGCCCACGATCACGGCGCTTGGGCGCGCGATGTCGGTGGCCAGGCGGTCTATCATGGACGGCGCGCCGAAGCAGCCGATTTCCTCGTCGTAGCTGAGCGCAAAATGAATGGGCCGCTTGAGCGGGGCACGGACCCAGTCGGGCACCATGGCCAGGGCAATGGCCGAAAAGGCCTTCATGTCGCAGGTGCCGCGGCCGAACAGCCGGCCGTCTTTCTCGACCAGATGGAACGGATCGGTGTCCCAGGGCTGCCCATCGACCGGAACCACATCGGTATGCCCCGACAGCACGATCCCGCCTTCCACGTTCGGCCCTACCGTGGCGTACAGATTGGCCTTGGTCCCTTCGTCGTTCATGACCAGATGGCCTTCTACGCCGTGCTGGGCGAGATAGTCGCGAACGTAATGGATGAGATCGAGATTTGAATTGCGCGATACGGTATCGAAACCGACGAGCCGGGTGATCATATCGAGCGATTGGGGCTTCACTTCTGGGGTCTCCGTTAGTGGTGCAAGAGGCCGCGGCGGCGTATCCTGTTGTGGAACGCCTGCGGCCGGTGCGTGCGCCGGTTATGTTTCTTGTTATCCGGAGCGATGTTAGCCAAGGGGTGCTTGACACGTCAATCATTTGCGTCTCGGGGTATCCCCGCATGTTTTCAGGGGTCAGACCCCGTACGGGGTCTGACCCCATCTCGCGCCACGGCCGCCACGACCGGGGTCAGACCCCGCATGGGGTCTGACCCCTTCAAGGACCAACACATGCCCGACCATCACCGCATCTTCTTCGCTTTATGGCCCTCCGCCGAAGACGCGGCGCGCCTGATGGGCTGGGCGCATGCAGCGCAGGCCGTTTGCGGCGGACGCATGAATCGGCGCGAAAACCTGCACATGACTCTGGCTTACCTTGGTGAAACGGAGCACGAGCGGGTGGAGGAACTGCTCGCCGCCGCCGACGGCTGGCAAACCCATGCCGGCACCATGGTGCTGGACCGGTTCGGGCATTTCCCCCGGCCCAAGGTGGTCTGGGCTGGTCCCGCCGCAGACGAAGGCGAGGGCCTGTCATGGCTGCATGCGCTGTATGACGACTTATGGCGCCGTCTCGAACCCCTGGGATGGCGGCGTCCGGATCGTCCTTTCAACCCTCACATAACCTTGCTGCGCAAAGTCGCTTCCTGTGATCCATCTTCTTTGCCGTCACCCGGATCCATGGCATGGACACCGCAGCGCTGTGTGCTGGTGGCGTCCAGAAGCACGGAAGAAGGGCTGTGGTACGAAGTGTTGTGGGGTCAGACCCCATACGGGGTCTGACCTCTCAATCAGTGGCAACGGGGTCAGACCCCGTACTGGGGTCTGACCCCCTCTCAGCCGTTGACGCCATTTTTTCCATCTTGTAATATGTCCAACAACCTACAACTAGGGCGCAAGAAGGAGCAAATTTGAAACCGCTGCAACGATTTACTGTGTTGGATTTGACGCGTGTGCGTTCCGGGCCGGCCGCCGTGCGGCAGTTTGCCGATTGGGGCGCGAACGTGATCAAGATCGAAGAGCCGGGCGATGCCGCTGACGACAAGCCGGGCGGCTCCGCGCAGTTCGCCGATTATCAGAATACGCATCGGAACAAACGCAGCATCACCTTGAATCTGAAGCACCCCAAGGGCAAGGCGCTGTTCATGGAGCTCGTCAAGAAAGCCGACGTGGTGGTCGAGAACTACCGGCCCAGCGTGAAGCACAAGCTCGGCATCGATTACGAGTCGCTCAAGGCCGTCAACCCGCGCATCGTCTATGCCAGCGTTTCGGGCTTCGGCCAGGACGGCCCTTATGTGGATCGCCCCGGCCTGGACCAGATCGCCCAGGGCATCAGCGGCCTCATGTCCGTGACCGGCGAACCCGGCCGCGGGCCCATGCGTGCGGGCATTCCAGTGGCGGACCTGACGGCGGGCCTGTTCTGCGCCATCGGCATTTTCATCGCGCTGCTCGAGCGCGAGCAATCCGGCGAAGGGCAGTGGGTGCAGACCTCATTGCTGCAGGCGGGGCTGTGGATGATGGATTTCCAGGCCATGCGCTGGCTGATGAACCAGGAAATCCCGGGCCAGAGCGGCAACGATCATCCCACCAGCAGCCCCACCGGCGTCTTCCCCACGCGCAATGGGCACATGAACATCGCGGCCATGGGCAACGACATCTTCATGCGTCTGTGCAAGGTCATCGGCGCCGATGAATTGCTCGACGACGATCGGTTCCTGACCGTTCCCTTGCGCGCCAAGAATCGCCCGGCGCTGAATGCGGCCATTGCCGACAAGACGCGGCTGAAGGATACCGAAGAATGGATCGCCCTGATGAACCAGCAGGGCGTGCCTTGCGGACCCATACTCTCGATGAACCAGACCTTCGAGAACGAGCAGGTGCGCCACCTGCAGATGGCGGCGCCGCTGGCGCACCCCAAGCTTGGGGAAATCAGCGTTGTGGGGCAGGCGGTCAAGTTCAGCCGGTCGCAATTCGGCGATCTGAAGCCCGCGCCCGAACGGGGCGAGCACAACGGCTCCGTCTATGCGGAGCTTGGCATCGCCCAGGAAGACATCGAAAGCCTGCGCCAAGAGGGGGTGATATAAGACAGGCTTACTTTTCCATGAACCGGAGCCTGGTTTTCCATGTTTACAGCCTTTGATCGTCCAGACAACCTTCCCGACGCCATCGCCCGCCAAATCCGCCTGAAGATTCTTTCGGCCGAATTCCAGGAGGGGCAGAAGCTGCCGACCGAATTCGAGCTTGCCGAGTCCTTCCAGGTCAGCCGGAATGTGGTCCGGGAAGCGATTGCCCGACTCAAGCTCAACGGCTTGGTGGAAACGCGGCGCGGGGTGGGCACGTTTGTCGCGGGGAACGTCAATGCGCGCAAGTTCGAGGTGATTGCCGACGATTTGCTGGATGCGGGGCAACTCAAGCATGTCTATCAGCTGCGCATCGAGATCGAAGCCGGCGCGGCCGCCTTGGCGGCCGAGAACCGGACGGCACGGCAGCTCAAGGCACTGGAAACGGCGTTGCGGGAGACGGACAAGGCGGGCGGAGACTGGCAGAGGGGAGCCGATGCCGCGCTCAAGTTCCACTTGGCGGTCACTCAATGCTCCAACAATCCGTATTTCATCCGGCTGATGGAGCACCTGAGCTATGTGCTGCACAACGCCGTGCGCACCTTGAGGTACAGCACGACGGGCACCGAACGCATCGGGCACATCGAGACGGAGCATCACGAGATCTTCGATGCGATCCGGGACCAGGATGCCCAGAAGGCGCGCCAGGCGATGCGCCATCACCTGAGCAACGGCATGGAACGATACGAATACTTGAACAAGAAGGATTAGCATGACAAGAGAACGCTTATTCCAAGGGCGAATTACCGACCAGCTTCTGGTCGAGCGAGACGGACGCACCGGCTGGATCACTTTCAATGATCCGGCAAAGCACAATGCGGTGTCCTTCGACATGTGGGCGGGGATACCGGTGGCGCTCAAGGCGTTCGAAGACGATCCGGAGATCTTCTCCGTGGTGCTCACCGGCGCCGGAGACAAAGCCTTCGTCAGCGGCGCGAACATCTCTCAGTTCGAGAAACTGCGCACGGGCGCTAGCGCCGTTGAAGAATACGAAGTCGTGGCCGAGTCGGCTCAATTGGCCATACAGAACTTCAGCAAGCCGCTCATCGCCCGCATCGACGGCTATTGCATAGGCGGCGGAATGAATATCGCCCTGTGCTGCGACATCCGCGTGGCCAGCGAGGACTCCGTGTTTTCCATTCCCGCCGCCCGGCTCGGGCTGGGCTACCGCTTCACCGCCATCCAGAACCTGGTGCGTGCCGCCGGCATGGCGAACGCGTTGGAAATCTTCCTCACCGCGTCCAAGTACTCGGCCCGGGAAGCGAAGGAACGGAATCTGATCCACACCGTGGTCGCCAAGGCCGACCTCGATGGCGCTGTGGACGGCTACCTGAAAAAAATCAACGCCAACGCGCCGCTGACGGTGGCGGCGGGCAAGAAGATGATCCGCAGCCTGTCGGACCGGCTGGTCGACATCGACATGGCGGAAATGAAGTCGCTGGTCCTGCAGTGCTTCGAAAGCGAAGACTACAAGGAAGGAAAACTTGCATTTTCACAGAAGCGGCAGCCTGAATTCAAAGGCCGCTGATTCGCCAATAACGCTATACAAAAGGAAAGGAAGGAAGAGATGAAAACTGGCAAACTCATGCTGTGCGCAATCGCGTCCGCATTCGTCATGGGCGCGGCTCCCGCCCATGCCGCCTACCCCGATCAGCCTCTGCGCATCGTCGTCGGCTACGCGGCAGGGGGAACCACCGACATTCTCGCTCGAGCATTGGGCGAACAGCTGGCCGAAGAGCTGGGCACCTCGGTGGTCATCGAGAACAAGCCGGGGGCGGCAGGCAGCATCGCGGCCGCATACGTGCAAAACGCCAAGCCCGACGGCTACACCGTGTTCATTGCTACGGTGTCCAGCCACGGCATGAACCCCGCTCTGTACAACAAGCTGAACTACGATCCCGTCAAGGGCTTCACGCCGGTCTCCATGCTGGCGTCCATACCGCTCGTCCTGGTCACCGACCCCAAGCTGAAATACAAGTCGGTTTCCGATCTGGTCGACGCGGCGAAATCCAAGCCGGGCGTGCTCAACTACTCGTCCAGCGGCAATGGCTCGCCGGTGCATATCGCGGGCGCCATGTTTGCCGATCAGGCCAAGCTCGATATCGTGCATGTGCCGTATCGCGGAGGCGCCGTGGCCAACATGGCGGTCATGAGCGGCGATGCGCAACTGACCTTCGCCACCTTGCCCGCCGCCCTGCCGCAGGTCAAGGCCGGCAAGCTGGACGCGCTGGCCGTCACGACCAAGCAGCGCTCCACCGAGCTGCCCGAAGTGCCGACGATGACCGAGGACAAGAACTTTCCGGGCTATGAAATCAATACCTGGAACGCACTGATGGCGCCCGCGGGCACGCCGGATGACGTGGTCCAGGTCTTGAACAAAGCGGTCACCAAGGTGCTCAACGCCGGCAAGCTGCAGCAGAGTTTCCGCAACGAAGGCGCGCTGCCCCAGAGCAGCACGCCCGAAGAGCTCAAGACCTTCATCGACCAGCAGCTGGAATACTGGAATGGCGTCGTCAAGAAGCTCGATATCCATTTGAGCTGATGATGCCGAGGGCCTCATGAGGGTCAGACCCCATGCGGGGTCTGACCCTTTTTTATCGCGGGGTCAGACCCGATCGGGCCTGACCCCTTCCTCTTAGGGGTCGGACCCCGTACGGGGTCCGACCCCACGACCTCGCCACCCCTAAAATTGATAGCTCGCATGCAGCCCGGCCGTCCAGTTCCGGCCGGGCGCGGGCTCGTAGTACCGGTCGAAGCCCGCATTGATGATGGCGGCTCCCGCATAGCGCTTGTTCAGCACGTTGTCCACGCGGGCGAAGGCGTTGAATTCCCAATGCTGAAACCGCCACAGATACCCCGCATGAAGCGCGGCCGTGAAGTAGCTTGGCGCCGCGCTGTCGTTGCTGTCGTTCACATAGACCTTGCTGAGATAGCGGCCTTCCACGCCGGCGCGCCAGCCCTGCGGCGGCGCCCAATTCAGGGAGGCATAGAGCGCATGCTTGGCGATGCCGGGAATGCGATTGCCTGATGGGATCAGGTTGGCGGGCGTCTCGCTGCCGGCATAAAAGCTGTCCCGGTACTTCGCATCGAGCCAGGTATAGGCCAACACCCCCTGCCAATGCCGCGCGAGCTCGCCTTGCCAGCTCAATTCGAAGCCTTTGCGCAAGGTGCGGCCCGCATTGCGGAACGTGCTTCGACCGCCCAGCGAGTCGGCGGCAACGATTTCATCCTGGGTGCGCGTCTGGAACAGCGCCGCGGTCAGCAAGCTGTTGCCGAGGCGGGTTTTCGCGCCGATCTCGACGCTGGTATTGACCGAAGGCTGAAGCGCCAGATTCAAACCGGCCAACCCATCGCTTCGGTACGAAAGCTCATTGAAGGTGGGGGTTTCGAAGCCGCGGCCCACTGTCGCATACAGGTTCAGGTCTTCGGTGGCCTGATAGCGCAAGGCGGCCATGGGCAATGCCTTCCGGTAGCGCAGCGACCCGCTGTCGTCCTGGTTTCCCGCCTGGATATAGTGATCGTCCGAGCGGAAATTGACGGTGCTGTAGCGCAAGCCCAGGTCCACGGTCCATTTGTCGGCGAACTCCCAGGACGCTTGCACATAAGGATCGATGTTCCAGAGATCGTTGGTCTCATCGCGGCGCAGCCGGCCCTTGACGCCCAATTGCTGCGCGCTGCCGCTGCCGACAAAGTTTTCATACCCCTGCCGGTCTTCCCGCAACACATCGTAGGCAATGCCGCCGATCAAGGTCAGGGGGCGTCCCGCCAGCTGGAGCCTTGAAGTCCAGCGCGCGTCCAGGCCGCCATAATTGCGTTCGAGATCGATGACGCCGCCCGAGTGACTGGGCGGCGTTTGCGTGGCGACGGGAATCGCCTGGAATTGCTCGGTTTTTCTTTGGCCGTAGTAGGCCATCAGGCGGAGTTCGTTGTCGGCGTCGATGCGGCGCTCGTAGACGAGCCCGCCTTGTGTCTGCTTCACGGTTTTGCGCGTGTCGAACAACAATGCGTTGGGCGCGGCGCTTCGAGGAGCATCCATGAACTCGTCGTACTGCAGGCCTTGCGGGTCTTCCGCCTTGACGTACACGCTGTTCAGGATCACGGTGAGCTTGCTGTCGTCGCTCAGCGCCACCCCTAGCTTGGCGTTGCCCAGGTTCTTGCGAGCCGAACTATGGTCGCGATAGCCGTTGGTGGAATAGCGATTGAGGCTCACCACGTAGTCCAGCGCACCGGCGCCGTCGCCGTTCGAGCCGCTTGCCTTCAAGCCATAGCGGCGCTGTCCGTTGCTGCCGGCCATGACACTGGACTCTATGCGGGGCGGGCCTTCGCCGCTCTCGGTGAACACTTGTATGACGCCGCCGGACGAGTTGCCGTACAGTGCGGAAAAAGGCCCCCTCAATACCTCGACCCGTTCCGCGGACGAAATGTCGATGTTGGACGTTTGCCCTTGCCCATCCGGCATGGTGGCGGGTATGCCGTCAACGTACAAGCGCAGGCCCCGCACGCCGAATGTGGAGCGCGAGCCGAAGCCGCGAATCGAAAGCTGCAGGTCCTGGGCGTAGTTTTCGCGATTCTGGGCGAGTATGCCCGGTATGCCGCCCAGGCTCTCTGAAAGATTGACCTGCATCCTGCTGTCTCGCAGCGTGTCCCCGTCGATGAGGCCCACAGATGCCGGCACGTCGAACAGAGGCTGGGCGATCTGCGTGCTGGTGACGACCACGGGCGCCAGTTCGGCGACATGGCGCGGACCGCCGCTTTCAGCGGCGTGCGCGACGGGCAGGGGAAGCAGCAGGCTCAGATAGCTCAGCCTGATCCGGTATGGTGAGGTGGCGATCATTATGCAAGGCCTTATAGGTGATCGGGCGATCCGCAAGCAAGTCGAATGCCCGGGTGGGTGTCGTTGGCCGGCGGCTGCCGCGCCGTTGGGTCGTATCCCACGCTATCATGCGACGGTCTGGCATGGCAGTGCAAGAGGTGGCGTAAAATTTCCCGCGATGCATATTGGGGCGCATGGAATATGAATTCAAACTCGGCTTGGGTGATTTTCGCACTGGGATCCGCCTTTTTCGCCGCCTTGACCGCCATCTTCGGCAAGCTCGGCGTCACCGGCATGAACTCCAATCTTGCGACCTTCATTCGCACGCTGGTGATCGTGGTGGTCATCGCGGGCATCATATCGATGCGCGGCGAATGGGAGAAACCCTCGGGCATTCCCATGCGCGGCTGGATCTTCCTTGCGCTTTCCGGAATCGCCACCGGCTTGTCCTGGCTGTGCTACTACCGGGCACTGCAGCTCGGGCCGGTCGCCAAGGTGGCGCCGGTGGACAAGCTCAGCGTGGCGCTGGCCATCGTATTGGGCGTGGTGTTCCTGGGCGAAACGCTGACCTGGCCGATCGCGGTCGGAGGCTTGCTGATTCTGGCCGGGTCCATCGTCATCATTGCGTTCTAAGGCCTGCCGGCCACTCCGGTATGATGGAGTGAACCGCGCTTATAGGAGCGACCATGGGCAATTTGCGCGCCTTTCTCATTTGTCCCGGCAGGTCCGTGGCCACGCTCGATGCCTTGCCCGCGGAAATACCCGATAACGGCTTCGTATGGCTGGCTTTCGAGCGCGCCGCCTTCAGCGCGGACATTGGCGAACTGCAGACCTGGCTCGACCGGCATACCGGCATTCCGCTGCTCGATCTGCATATCTCCGACCTGCTCAACGTGCAGTTGCGCTCGCATTTCGATTTCACTTCGTCCTACGACATGCTCATCATTCGCCGTCTGGTCGATGGCGTTGCGCCGCTCGCGGGCGCAACGGGCGCGCAGGCTGCGCGGGGTGCAAGCAAAGGGGAGGCAAGCGCGCCGGCCGCGGTCCGCAGAGTACAGACCACCCCGATCGGCTTCGTGGTGTTTGACCAGGTCCTGATCAGCGTGCATACCGAAGGCTGCGGTGTCCTGGGCGCCTACATCGAACGGCTGAAGCAGCTTGCCGAGGTTCCGCCGGGCCGCGCGACGGCGGCTTACGCAGGCGGGCCGATGACGGTTGCAAGACTGCCCGATACACCCGCGGAACTGATGTTGCGCATCGTCAGCCTGATGGTCGACGGCTATCTGGATCTGCGCAAGACCATGACGCGCCAGCTGGACCATTGGCAGCAGCGATTGTTGCGGCCCAGTGTGCGCTTCAACGATTGGGAAGGTCTGCTGAAATCGAGGCAGGCGCTTCATCACCTTTACGACATTTGCGACGATCAGCGCAACGCGCTGTATCGATGGATCGATGTGCTGGAAGACCAGCCCGTTCCGAACGAACCGGCGGATCAGCACGAGCGTGATCAGCTGCTGGTGCGCAGCCGCGACGTGCTCGAGCACATTGAGCGCGTGTCGCAACACGTGCAGCAACTGGAGCGCAGCGCCGAAACCGCGGTGCAGATCCATTTCAATATCCAGAGCAACCGCACCAACGACGTCATGCGCACGCTCACCGCCATCACGGCCGTGTTTCTGCCTTTGAACCTGATCGCCGGTATCTTCGGCATGAACTTCGAGCATATCCCCGGGGTGCGTAGCGCCGGCGGCTTCTGGTGGGCCTTGCTCACCATGGGAGGCATCGCGATCGCGCTGTTCATCTACCTGGCGCGCAAGCAGTATCTATCGAAGAGCGAAGATGATTGACCGCACTGGCGCTACCGTCGCGGTTTGATGGGGTCAGACCCCATACGGGGTCTGATCCCTGACCACAATTTCGGCTTAATGGGGTCAGACCCCGTACGGGGTCTGACCCCTGATCATGATCCTAGATGTTGCGTTCGGTCTGCCTGCGCAAGCGCTCGATGAAGGCCTGTATCAATGCATTGGCCGACGATTCCGTCCATGACAGGAAAATCTGCCGGGACACTTCACGGTCGGCCAGCGGTATCTTCACGAGCGTCGGGTGCTGTATGGTCAGGGCCGTGGAATGCGCCACGATGGCGGCGCCGACGCCTTGCGCCAGCATGCTTTCCAGGGCGGTGATGGTGTTCACTTGAATGCAGGGCAAGGAGCGCGTCATCAGGCCGGCATTGACCGTATGGTTGTCGGTCAGGTTGACGATGGTGGTGTCGGCGAAGTCGTCCAGCGTCAGGTAGTCGCGGCCGACGCGCTTGTCGTCTTTGCGGACGATTGCCCAGAATTGTTCGGAGAACAGGCATTGAGACTTGATGTCAGGGCCGTTGACCGGGCGCGAGCAAAGGGCGACATCGCATTTCTTGCTGCTGAGCAGGGTCGAGCACGCCGAGGAATCGCCATCCAGCACAGAGAATTGCGCGTAGGGGTGGGTCTTGGACAGGTCGGCCAGCACCGGGGATATGACGTCCTGCAGCAGCGACGGCAGGCTGGCAACGCGCAATTGGGGCTTGTCGTGCCGCGCGTCCGGGTTGATGCGGTCGACGACGTCCTGCAGGATTTGAACGGCATGGCGCGCGGCCACCAGGAACTCGGCGCCGGCCGCGGTCAATTCGATCTGCTTTTGGGCGTTGGAGCGCACCACCAGCTGCACGCCGATCTTGGATTCGAGCTGTTTCAGCTGGATGCTCAGCGCCGGCTGGGACAGCGAGCACTTTTCAGCGGCTTCCTTCAGCGATTTACTGCCGGCCAGCCATACGAAATTCCGGAGTTCCCTGGTCGATATCGCGGGAAGTCTCATCGCTTGTCTCTTTTAAAAATCAAATGTCGTTATAAACAAACTAAAAGCAGCCGGGTCGGGGCGACTTCTACAATTCTTTCATAAGAATCGTTCAGGAGATCAACATGCTGCACAAAGCGCTTTCCCGGTCGGCCGTCCTGCTGGCCAAGCTCGCTCTCGCCACCGGCACGGCGGCGTTATCCATTATGCCAATATCCGCCGGCGCGTCTGCCGGCTTCCCGGGCAAGCCGATCAGGCTCGTCGTGGGCTTTCCGCCCGGAGGCGGTGTGGACGTTGCGGCGCGCGCCCTGGGAAATGTGCTGGGTGAAGAACTCGGGCAACCCATCGTCGTCGAAAACATTCCGGGAGCCGGCGGCAACATTGCCACGGATCGCGTCGTCAAGTCGGCGGCCGACGGCTATACCTTGCTGTTTGGCAGCATTGCGCTGTCCATCAACCCGTCTCTCTATAAGTCGCTGACGTTCGATCCCGTCAAGCAGTTGCGGGCCGTTTCCATGGTTTCGACATCGCCTTATGTATTGCTGGCCAATGCGCAATCGGGCATAGGCAGCGTGCAGGAGCTGGTGTCGCAAGTGAAGGCGGGCAAGCAGATCGACTATGCCAGTGCGGGCAATGGATCGGGATCGCATCTTTTCATGCAGCAGTTCTCCGACCTGGCGGGCATCAGCATGACGCACATACCGTACCGCGGCGCGACGCCTGCCATGAACGACGTACTGGGCAACCAGGTGCCGGTGGTCTTCGACAGCATCATGACGACCTTGCCGCATATCAAGACAGGAAGGCTGACCGCCCTGGGTCTGAGTTCCATCAAGAAGTCCGTGGTGGCGCCGGAGATCCCGTCTCTGGATGAGCTGGGCATCAAGGGCATGGATTCGACGAGCTGGTTCATTATCTTTGCGCCTGCCGGTACGCCTGACGACGTGGTCCTCAAGCTGGAGCAGGCCATCAACAAGTCGCTCTCGACCCCCGCGCTCAAGCAGCGGTTCGTCGACATGGGAGCCGAAGTGGTTGCCGGAACTTCTCAGGAGGCGCAGAAGTTCTACGAAAGCGAAGTGGCGAAGTGGGCCAAGGTCGTCAGCGCGTCGGGCGTGCAGCTGGATTGATCATGCCGCATCTGACTTTGGAGGTCTCCGCGAATCTCGTCCACGTCGTCGATCCGATGCTGGATGCCGTCACGGACGCGTGCCGGCATGGCGGACACTTCGAGCGGGCCGTGATCATGAGCCGGGCCGTGGTCCACGACAGATATCGTGTCCGGCAGCAAGGCATGTCCGCCTTCGCCAACCTTACCTTGCGGATAAGGCCGGGGCGCAGCGAAGAAGTCAGGGCGGAGCTGGCGCATCGATTGGCGGATGCCGTGCGCCGGGCAATGCAGGACCGGGGCGTCACGACGCCAACCTGCATTACTTGCGAGATACAGGAAATAGACATGCGAACCCGCGCATTGATTTTTGCAGGAGAAGGTTGATGGCAACCATACACGCGATACCGCTTGCCAGGATCCTGGGGCGGGCCGAGAAAACCAAGTTTACTTACCTGAAGGGTTTCGGGCAGAACGTGGAGTTCGGATACTACGCCTGGCTCGTGCAGGACGGCGGCTGCAACATTCTGGTGGACGCCGGCGCGACAGCCACCCAGGCCGTAGAGTCCTGGGGGCGTCCTCCCGAGACGGTGCAGCATGTGCAGACTCTGGAAGAAGGGCTGGCGGCGCATGGGCTGGCCGTGGACGACATCCACATCGCGATCCTGACCCATCTCCATATGGATCACGTCGCCTACATACACGACCTGAGGAAGGCCAGGAAAATCGTTCAGCGCGTGGAGTGGGAATTCGGCTCCAAGCCGCAGCCCATAGATCGGTACTACGACCATACTTTCATCGCAGGACTGGATTTCGAACAAGTCGAGGGCGATCAGCAGATCACAGACAACGTAGGGGTGCTTTTTACGCCGGGACACACACCGGGCGGGCAGTCGGTCTGGGTGCGCACGGCGCGGGGCGTGGGAATCATCACCGGCTTCTGCTGCATCCAGGAGAATTTCGGATCCTGTCCCTGCGGCTCGCCGGAGCACGATCTCACCATACCCGGCATTCATCAGAACTCCATGGATGCCTACAACAGCATGGTCAAGGTCTGGAATGCCGCCGACTTCATCGTTGCCAATCACGACGCCAAATACATCACTGAGAGCAAGGTAGGTTAAGAAATGGATATCAAGAAGGCCAAAGCGCTGTTGAGCAGCGTCTACGGAGACGTCGACTGGGTCGACGTGCTATGCCGCTACAGCCCCAAGAAAGCCGTGGGCCTGGCTTATGTGGCGGAAGGTATTTTCAACCGTTCGGTCCTGCCGGAAAAGATCAAGCATTTCATATTGCTCGTGATCTATCTTTCGCAGGGCCGGGCGGACCTGGTCAAGCTGCACGCCCAACTGGCAAGAAGCGCGGGCGCCAGCGATGCCGAACTGATCGAAACGCTGGAAGTCTTCCTGCCTTCGCGCGGCGTGCACATGTTCAGCGAGGGCCTGCGCCTGATCGGCGTCGATGCGCAAACGCTGCCCGCGTCGGAAGAAGCCGATACGGCACACGAGCCCGTTGATGTCGTGGACATGCTGGCTTACTTTGAAAGCGTGCTGCATGGGCTGCCGCCATTCGTGACCCTGCTTGCGGAACACAAGCCGGAGCTCCTGCAAGGCTATTACGTACTGCGCAGCGAGAACCTGCGCGAAGGCGTCCTGCTGCATAAATACAAGGAGCTGCTGCTCGTCGCCCTCAACACCTCGGAGCGCTATACCGAAGGCGCGCGCATACACGTGGTCAACGCCATGGAGAACGGCGCGTCGGCGGAGGAGGTCGTGGACGCCATGACGACCGCGATATTGTCGGGCGGCGTGCCCGGCTGGATCGAGGGCAGCAAGGCATTCGTCGCGGGCCAGGCGGTGGCGGTTGCGGCGTAGCGGGACCGGTGGGGTCGGACCCCGTACGGGGTCCGACCCCTGATCACGAGTTTTCCGGCGCAGCTTGCATCCATACGGAGGCGGTGCCGCGTGCCGGGTCGCCTACCGTATCAGCGCCTCCAGCTCCGCCAATTGTTCTTCGAGTGGAAGGCTGGCATTCAATACCGGCACCCTGCCGTCCACGACGGCATCCGGTCTTTTCAACGCCGCCACATAGCTCTCCCAGTGGGCGATCTTCCATTCATCGCGCGGATCGGCGCGGTCGACGATGCGCTGGCGGCGTACATCGAGCGGCAGTTCCAGCCAGACGTGATGCAATCGCGTGGCTGGCGGAAAGCCCAGGGCCTGGGTGGAAAACAGCGCCGATGAGGCCAGCTCGCGGCTCCATGGCGCTGGAAACACCACGTTCAGGCCGGACTCCAGTTGATCTCTTGCAATGCGCAGCGTGCTGTCATATTCCAGGTCGCGCACTTTCTCTTTGAACAAAGGGCTGTCGCGATCGTCGGGGCTTTCCCCCAGCGCCTCCAGGAACGGGCCCGACCAGCATTCGCTGACGACGTCCTTGTCGAGTACGCACCAGCACCGTCCCTGTTCTCGCTGCCGTTCAATGAAATGGCTGGTCAGGAACGATTTGCCGGTGCCTGCATGGCCGAGTACGAATAATGCCGTGGTGTTGCTCAAGATGATGGCTCGAAATGGAGAGGAATATCTAATAGTAAGACAAAGGGGGTCAGACCCCGTACGCTAAGACAAAAGGGGTCAGACCCCGTACGGGGTCTGACCCCATCTCATCCACCGCAAGGCCGGGGTCGGACCCCGCATGGGGTCCGACCCCTCCACCTCAAGGCGGCGTCCTGGCAAATGCCTGAGCCAGATAATCCACCATGGCACGCACTTTGGCGGGAGGGCGACGGTCGGGCGGGTACAGCACATGGATGCCGCCTAGCGGCATGGCCGGCTTGTCCAGTTCCAGCGCCACCAGATCGCCGCGATCCAGTGCATCGCCCACGATGAAGTGCGGCTGGTAGATGATGCCCTGTCCCCCCACCGCCGCGGCCAGCAGGGCGTCGCCATTGTTGGCCAGCAAGTCCCCGTTGATGGGCACGGCGAATTCCCCATCGAGGCCGAACAGCCATTGCTTGCCGTTCTGCATGGCGGACAAGGTGTAGCTGAGGCAATTGTGCTGGGAGAGTTCCGCAATGCGCCTTGGTGCGCCGCGCCGGTCCAGGTAAGCCGGTGCGGCGCAAACCAGCATGGTGCAGTCGCCCAGCCGGCGGGCTTGCAGCGGGCTGTCGGCCAGCCGGCCGATGCGTATGGCCAGGTCCCAGTTTCCTGCAATCAAATCCAGCTGTGCGTCGCTGAGGCCGAGTTCGATCTTCACTTCGGGGTACTGGCGGCTGAATTCGGGAATCAGGGGGGCGATGAAGCGGCTGCCGAAGGACAGCGGCACGTTCATGCGTAGCAAGCCGGTTGCCTTGATGCGCTGCGAGGCGGCGGCTGCTTCGGCCTCGTCGATATCCGGCAGGATGCGCTGGCAGGCCTCCAGATAATCGCTGCCCGCTTCGGTGAGCGCCAGGCGGCGCGTGCTGCGATGGAAGAGCTTGACGCCCAGGCGAGCTTCCAGCGCGTTCACATGCTTGGTGGCCATGGCGGGCGACATGCCCATGTGGCGTGCCGCGGCGGAAAGGCTGCCGGCGCTGGCGGCACGCACGAAGACGCGCATGCTGGTAATGCGGTCCATATGCGGCTCCTACTAATAGTATGAAGTGTTAGCGCATTTTAGCCGGTTCTATATCTTCCATGAAAGAGTCATACTTTTAGTCATGAGTTCAACAGGGAGATTCGCAATGAATGATAGTACGTCCGTCTCTGCCGGCAAGAAGGAACGCATGCCGGCCTTCTTTATTCCCCATGGCGCGGGGCCGTGTTTCTTCATGGATTGGCAGCCGGCCGACACCTGGGACAGGATGGCGGCTTTCCTGAAAGGCTTGGTGGACACCCTGCCGGCCCGGCCGCGTGCCATCGTCCTGGTTTCGGGCCATTGGCTGGAACCGCAATTTCGCGTCACCGGAAATGCGCAGCCGCCGTTGATCTTCGACTACTACGGCTTTCCTGCCCACACCTACGAACTGACCTTCCCCGCCCCGGGCGAACCGGAGCTGGCGTCGGCTGTCGCGCAGCGGTTGCAGCAGCACGGAGAGGCCGCACAGGTGGACGGCGAGCGCGGCTTCGACCACGGTGTTTTCATACCGCTGAAGCTGGTCGTCCCCAAGGCCGATATCCCGGTGATACAGCTGTCCCTCCGGCGCGACCTCGACCCGGCCGCGCACATCGAGGCGGGCAAGGCGCTGGCATCGTTGCGCGACGAGGGCGTGCTCATCATTGGCAGCGGCATGAGCTTTCACAATATGCGCGGCTACGGCGATGCGCGATACACGCCGGTATCGGCCGAGTTCGACGACTGGCTGACCAAGGCAGTGGAAAGCGAACCCGAGCAACGCAATGACTTGCTGCAAGCCTGGACCCGGGCGCCCCATGCGCGCGATTGCCACCCGATGGGCGGCGAAGAGCATCTGATTCCGTTGATGGTGGTCGCCGGCGCCGCGGGTGATTCGATGGGCCGGAAGGTCTATTCGGAAAAGATCATGGAAACCACGATTTCAGCATACCGCTTCGGTTGAGCTTCGAGACCGAAATTACAGGAGAAACCAATGATTATCGATCTTTCAGGAAAAACGGCGGTTGTCACCGGTTCGACAGGCGGGATAGGGCTGGCAATCGCTATCGGCCTGGCCCGCGCCGGGGCCAGGACCGTCATCGTCGGCCGGCAGCAGGAACGCGTCGATGCGGCTCTGGCGCAACTGCGTGAAGCCGGCGGGCGCCAGGACGTGGCCGGCGTGGTGTGCGACCCGGGTACCGTCGAAGGCTGCGAGGCCCTGATCGCGCAGGTGCCGGATGCGGATATCCTGATCAACAACCTGGGCATCTACGGCGCACGCGAGTTCTTCGATATCGACGACGCGCTATGGCAAGAGTTCTACGAGGTCAACGTCATGAGCGGCGTGCGGCTGGCGCGTCACTATGCCCAGGGCATGCGTGCCCGCGGCTGGGGCCGGATTCAATTCATTTCCAGCGAATCGGCATTGAATATCCCGACTGAAATGGTCCATTACGGCGTCAGCAAGGCCGCGCTGCAGGGCTTGTCCCGCGGGCTGGCAAAGGTGCTGGCGGGCACGGGTGTTACGGTCAATACGATACTGCCGGGCCCGACCCGCAGCGAAGGCGCGGTGAAGATGATGGCGGACCTGGCTGCCGAACGCGGCGTTTCGTCGTCGGAGATGGAAGCGATATTCCTGCAGGAGAACCGGCCATCCACCTTGCTGCGGCGCTTTGCCAGTCCCGAAGAGGTGGCCAATCTTTGCGTCTATGCGGCGTCGCCCCAGGCCAGCGCCACCACGGGTGCGGCATTGCGGGTCGAAGGCGGAATCGTAGAGAGCATAGCCTGAACAGAAAGGAGCAAGATACGAGCAGCGACACACCAGAACGCTACGGCGGCATCACGCGATTTTCCACTGGGGCATGGCCGTGCTGGTCGGTTGGCAATTTCTGAAGTTCTTCGACCGCATTGCCGAAGGCGAACATTGGGTGGGCCAGACCCTGGTCCCCTGGCACATCTCCATCGGGACGCTGTTCCTGCTGCTGATCGCTCGGTCTATTCGTCACAATACTTGTCCGCAACTGTACTGAACGAACGAACTCGGTGTCACGCTTATCGAAGATCATTAACGCTACAGCCCAATACGGTAAGGACCATATTGGGCTGACTGCTATTAAGTTTCACTGTTGAGTCAATCTCAGGACTTTCCAGGTTGGTATCCGATTTCCTCTGCGAGTTTGGTCCAAAGCTCGGTGCTTTCCGCCAAGTCGCGTGTATATCGCTCGGCTGTATCGTCTACTACCGGCTCCATCGCTTGAGCCTTCATTTGTTCCTGGACGGCGGGGTTCTTCACAGCTCGGCTAATTGCCGCTTGCAGGCTCGCGATTACGTCCGCTGGTGTTCCTTTCGGTGCAAGCACGCCATATGGCACATAGCTCACAACGTTTGGCATGCCGCTTTCGGCGAAGGTTGGAACTTCGGGCAGATAAGGCGATCGCATTTCGGATGCTACGGCGAGCGCTTTGATCTGCTTGGACTCCAACTGCGGCAGACTGACAGCCACAGTCTCGAAACCGAGTTGCACATGGTCGCCGATTAGATCTGTGAGAGCTTGGGCGGCCCCCTTGTATTGAACGATGGGCAGCTTCAAGCCTGTCAGGCTTTTGAAGCGAGCACCATTCAGGTAAGAGAAAGTGGCCGACGCCGAAATATTCAGTTTGGACTCATGCTGCTTGGCATAATCGACAAACTCATTCACGGTGCTGGCGGGCACCTTTTGGTTCGTGACCATCAGGAACGGTGTCTGCGCGACACGGCTAATCGGAGCAAAATCGTGATATATGTTATACGGCAGAGACGGAACGGTCAGCTTCGTGATTGTGACGTCAGAGCCGGCGGATAGCAGTAATGTATAGCCGTCGGGTGCCGCTTTTGCGACATGGTTGGCGCCTATTGTCCCGGTGGCGCCGGCGCGGTTCTCAACGATAACGGTTTGACCCAGCTCCTGGCCAAGCTGTTTGGCGACGATACGTGCAATGATATCGGTGCCGCCGCCAGCCGGATATCCAACCACCAGGCTAATAGGCTTGGTCGGATAGTCGCTAGCGGCATGGGAGGGAATTGTGGCGGCCATCAGCAGCGCCGCTGAGGCTACGAGTACGAAACGTTTGCGCATCTCGGTATTCCTTTATATGAGGTATTGTGCTGTCCATTGCTTATTGAACGGGAGATTCCAGGTTCTGAAGGAAGTCCTTCATAGCGGATGCAAGCTCGTTAGGAGCTTCTAGCTGGATCGCATGCTTTAATCCCTGAAGGATCACAAGCTCCGCATTGGGCATTGCATCTGAAATTTGTCGATTCAGCCTTGGGTTGCAGCCTCCGTCCATTTCACCAGTGCATACCAGAGTTGATGCCTTAATCTCGTGCAGCCACGGACTCATTTCAGTCTCTGCATAGATACGGAAGACGTTCAGGAACACGGTTTCATCGGTAGTCAATACTTGCTCGCGCCGCCATTGCACGGTGTCCTGATTTTCTGCCTTGAAGCCATCAGTGAACCAACGCTCGACCAGCGTATCCAGCATTGGGGCGACACCCTTCTTTTCCATCGCTTGGACAATGCTTGATACTTTTTGACGGTCCTCCGCAGTGCGAAACGCGGCAGTGCTAAGCAAGCCTAGCGATAGTATGCGTTCGCTATATTTACGTGCATAGGCGGGACCAATCATGCCACCGAGAGAATGGCCCATGACGTGCATGCGTTCCAGGCCTAGCTTAGCTCGCAGGGCTTCGAGGTCTTCGACGAGATCATCTAGCTCGAATGCGGTAGAGGGAAGAGGCGATTCACCATGGCCGCGCAGATCGTAGGCGATGCATTGGAAATCTTCTTTTAGTATCTGAATAACGCTCGACCAGCTTTCCTTGCGAGCGCCGATTCCATGTACTAGAACGAGCGGCGGTCCTTCACCTCGCTGGATGTGTGCGCAAGAAACTGGCGCTGAAGTTAGCTGCTGCATGTCATGTCTCCTTATCGAATCCTATGTGAGTCTTGCGACGCGCTGATTCGCCTAGGTTCGAAGATGAGCATGCCAGCGAGCGCATTCAAAACGGACCCCGGTTTCATCGCTTCTTGGCCTTGACGATCAGCGGTTGCTTTCAAGCTTTCTCGCGCTCCGCGATTAACGTCCCGGCTACAGCCCAGTCGCTGGGATCGACCTCAGTAAATATGACATGCACACTGGCGGGCGTAGCGCCGCCTTGTTGTACGAGAACATCGGTTAACCCTTTTGCTATTTCTCTCTTTTGGTCGCGACTACGTCCAGGTAATAGCTCCACTCGAATCGTTGGCATGGCGGTCCTTAAACGGATGGCGTTAGAATTATGATGACAGTTTCGTAATTATGAAACATATTTCACAGTTACGCAATGCGCTTATCCGCCATACAATGCGTCAACCTAAGTCCAAGTTTGAAATTGAGTAAAAGCTCGTATGAATACTTCAACTCGCAAGAAGGGCGACGAAAACGAATGCCTTGATGTGATGGTAGGCAAAAAAATTCGAGCGCTGCGAATGGCGCGAGGCCTTTCATTGAAGGACGTAGCAGAACGGTCTGGATTATCGATGGGCTTTCTCAGTCAGGCGGAGCGCGGATTGTCGTCGCCATCATTACGCTCATTGGGACAATTAAGTGAGGTTTTCTCTGTCAGTATCGCCAACTTTTTCCCGGAGCGGGAGTCCTCGTCAGACGCGAACGGGCCGGTTCTTCGAGAGAGTCAGAGACCATCCCTCGTATTCTGGGGAACTGGCATTACGAAAGAGATACTGACTCCTCCGCAACCGTGTGAGAATGCGGAATTGGTCACCTATCTCATGTGCATTGAGCCGCAGGGGTCGAGCGGAGATGAGACCTTTACGCACGAAGGGCTCGAAGCAGGTTTCATCCTGGAAGGTTCTCTTGAAATTCAAATAGATGAAGATACGTTCATGCTGGAGCAGGGGGACGGTTTTCGTTTCAGCAGTCGCGTGCCTCACAGGTTCCGAAATATCACTAAGACGCCGACACGTATCATGTGGGTCAATTATCGGCAGATCAAAGAGTCGCCTTCTACCTGATCATAAGAAACTGGTAATGCTTCGGTTTGAATGAGTGTTACCCTTCTTCATGGCGCTGCTGAGTTTTTGCGAAGGAGGGCGGTGCGGTGCGGCGCATGGCTTGATGTCCTTCGCATCGCGGGCGTTCCCGTCGTTTACTGGGCTAGCGCCTTGCGTACAATTCGTTGACCACATCCCGGGAGCACTGCGCATATGGCGGCAAGAATTCTGTTTCGGTTGGCCTTGGCGGCGGGCTTGGCGCTCGGCGCGGTTTTTACACAGGCCCATGCCGCCTTGCCGGCAGGCTTTACGTTCCTTGACGACGCCATTCCGGGCCTGAACGTCGATCTACGCTATGCGGGCAGCCATAACTTCGTGGGGCGGCCGGTTGCCGGTTACGAAAACGCGCGACCGGTGCTGAGCGCCCCGGCGACGCAGGCCCTGGCCCGAGTGCAGGCCGATCTGAAGCCTTTCAAGCTCGGACTGCTGATTTTCGATGCCTACCGGCCGCAGCGTGCCGTCGACGATTTCATGAAATGGGCGGCCGACATGGCCGACGTCCGTACCAAGGCCCAGTTCTATCCGGAAGTCGATAAGCGGAACCTGTTCAAAGAAGACTACATTGCGGAAAGGTCGGGCCATAGCCGCGGCAGCACAGTCGACTTGACGGTGGTGGACCTTGATACCGGCCGGCAACTGGACATGGGATCCGCGTTCGATTTCTTCGGTGTCGAGTCATGGCCCGAACACCCGGACCTGACCCATCAGCAACGTGCCAACCGGCTGCTGTTGCAGACGCTGATGGTCAAGCACGGCTTCAAGCCGTATCCCAAGGAGTGGTGGCACTTCACTTTGGAAAACGAGCCCTTTCCACAAGACTATTTTGATTTTCTTCCGGGGTAGGGGTCAGACCCCGTACGGGGTCTGACCCCACACAACGAAAGCAAAACGCCAGCCCCAAGCTATCCGGTCAAAGAGGAATAATTGCTGCGCCGGGTAGCCGGACGGCATTCTGATCGAATGTAGCCAGGGTACGGGTATTCTGAACCGCATTGGCAATGTGCATGCAATCCGCAAAGCCAGCGCCAGCCCAGTTGCGCCATAGTCTGAGGGCTTCCTCCAGTACGGCAGGCTCTTGCACAACGAGCTCGTGTGTCTCCAGGATCGCATTGAAGGCCTGCTGGATCTCCGCCGGCAAAAGCTTGTAGCGGCTGCGCAGCACCCATTCCGTTTCCAGCAGTACACCCGACGAAATCAACACTGGCGTGCCGTCTTCCGCAGCAGCCTGCACGATCCGGACTGCTGCCGTGCACTGTGTTTCATCGTCACGAGTCAGGAGTCGGACGAGCACGTTTGTGTCGATGGCGATGCTCATGAGACGGAGTCATCGGTCGGTAGGTCAGCAGTCATCTCTTTGAGCGGCACAGGTGCTCTACCAGGTTTATGCAGCAGCCCGGCCAAGTCCGTCACATGCCGTAGTTTTGGCCGCACAACCAGGGTCCCGTCGCTGAGCAGGGAGAAGGTGATCTTGTCGCCGGGCTTCAGCCCCATTCGCTGCCGTATCTCCCTGGGTACGGTCACTTGTCCCTTTGATGTCAGGGTGGTGGCATCGGTCATAGCGACCTCCTGGGTGAAAGTATTGCATTTTGGATTATCGTAATACTTTCATGCGACAGGGTCAATCTGGCAGCGTCTTGAAGCGGTTGGGGTCAGACCCCGTACGGGGTCTGACCCCACACCCCGGAAAAGCAAAACGCCAGCCCCTTGGGGCTGGCGTTTTGCTTTGAAACTTGGTGCCGGTTAACGGATTCGAACTGTTGACCTTCGCATTACAAGTGCGCTGCTCTACCAACTGAGCTAAACCGGCGAACGCATAATTCTACAGGAGTTTTTTAAATCCTGCTGCGCGGGCAGGCCGTGTGCCGATGCGGACCATGTGATGCTACGCCCGGAAGCGTGCAGCCAGTTGCTCGGTGGTGCGGGCCAGCAGCGCGGCGTCGAGCCCGACGGCCGTGAAGAGCGTTCCGACTTCCATATATCGCCGCGCCGCCGCTTCGTCGAACGTGAGGATGCCGGGGGCCTTGCCGCAGGCGCGTATGCGACGGATGGCGTCTTCGATGGCGCTTTGCACTTCGGGATGCTTGGGGTTGCCCGGATGCCCCAGGCTGGCCGACAGGTCGGCCGGGCCGATGAATACGCCGTCCACGCCGTCCACCTTGGCGATGTCCTCGAGCCGATCCAGCCCTTCACGGGTTTCGACCTGCACCAGCAGGCAAAGCTGATCTTCGCAGGCTTGCATGTAGTTGCTGATCTGCCCGAAGCCGCTGGCGCGCATGATTCCGCCCACGCCACGCAGGCCGCGCGGCGGATAGCGCATGCCCGATACCGCCTGCTCGGCCTCTTCGGCGGTTTGCACGTATGGAATGAGCAGGGTTTGCGCACCGATGTCCAGGTAGCGCTTTTGCTGGACCAGATCGTTCCAGCTGGGGCGTACGACGGAAGAAACGGGATAAGGAGCGGCGGCCTGCAATTGGCCCAGTACGGTTTGAACGTCGTTGGGCGAGTGTTCGGTGTCGAACACCAGCCAATCGAAGCCGGAGCGTGCAACGATCTCGGCGCTGTAGTGATGCGCCAATGATACCCACAGGCCGAGCTGATGCTGGCCGGCGTTGATTGCCTGCTTGAATCGGTTTACAGGGATCTGCATGAAGGGCTCCGTGATGCGGGTAAGGGCTATGGGGTCAGACCCCGTACGGGGTCTGACCCCAACTCTCAAACGAAGGGATCAGACCCACTGAAGCGATGGGGTCAGACCCTATAGGGTCTGACCCCATGAATTACTTCACCACCGTCAGCCTGGGCGGCTTGGGCGGCGTGTCGTCGGGCGGGCTGGCGCTGCCGGTGCCGCTGTCGGGTACGGCCTGGGGGCCGGCGGGGGCGGAGGCTTCGTCGTCGGAGTCGCTGCCGGGATACGGTTGCGACTCGGCGACGTCGAAACCCATGCCTGCGCCGGTTTCCCTGGCGTAGATGGCCGAGACGGCCGCCACGGGAACATAGATCTGCTCAGTCACTCCCCCGAATCGAGTCTGGAACTCGATATAGTCGTTACCCAAAGTCAGGCGATTGGTTGCCAGCGTGCCGATGTTCAGAGTGATCTGGCCATCGTGGATGTGCGCTGGGGGCACCACCGTGTTGGCGTCCACCGTGACCACGATGTGGGGGGTGTAGCCATTGTCGGTGCACCATTCGTGCAACGCGCGGATCAGATAAGGCTTGGTTGAGGACTCTTGCATGGTGTTTTAGCGGCGCATGACCTTTTCAGAGGGTGTCAGTGCTTCGATATAGGCCGGGCGCGAGAAGATGCGCTCGGCGTATTTCTGGATGGGCGCTGCGTTCTTGGGCAGTTCGATGCCGTAGTGGTCCAGGCGCCATAGCAGCGGCGCAACGGCGACGTCGAGCATGGAGAATTCTTCGCCCAGCATGTATTTGTTTTTTAACAGCATAGGCGCCAGCTGCGCAAGGCGGTCGCGGATGTTTTGACGGGCGAGGTCCTGAGCCTTGCTATCGGTGCTGGAACGATCTTCGAGCACCGAAACGTGCACGAAGAGTTCTTTCTCGAAGTTGTACAGGAACAGGCGCGTGCGGGCGCGCATGACGGGATCCGCAGGCATCAGTTGGGGATGCGGAAAGCGCTCGTCGATGTATTCGTTGATGATGTTCGATTCGTACAGGACCAGATCGCGCTCGACCAGGATGGGAACCTGCCCATAGGGATTCATGACCGAAATGTCTTCGGGCTTGTTGTACAGGTCGATGTCGCGGATTTCAAAATCCATGCCTTTTTCGAACAACACAAAACGGCAGCGTTGAGAGAACGGGCATGTCGTTCCAGAATAGAGCACCATCATGTCGGGGATTCCAATCGTAGAAATAAGAACAAGAGCGCACGCCAAGTGGCGTGGCTCCGAAAAGCGAAATAGGCGTATCGCAACGCCTATTTCTTGTCCGATAGCTGGGATGCAGTGCCGGCTAGGGCGGCTACCGGTGATTATATTACTTGACGTGCTTCCAGTAGGCCGAATTCAAGCGCCATGCAATGATGAGGAACAGGCCCAGGAACAGCAGGACCCACACGCCCATCTGCTTGCGCTGCTGCTGCACGGGTTCGGCCATCCAGCCCAGGAAGTTCGCCAGGTCGGCCACGTTGCTGTCGAAGACCGCGACGCGCTTGGGATCGGCGGACTCCAGAACGGCTTTGTCCTGTGGGCCGCCGCGGTAGTCGGCGAGCTCTTCGGTCTTGATGTCGGCAAAGCCCTGGGTGTCGTACTTGGCGACGGTACGTTCCCATTGCAGGCTGCCGCCTTCTTTCTCGACCTGGTGGACGGTGACGTGGTTGAGCGAGCGCGGACCTTCCATTTGCCAGAACGGGTTCGGCATGCCGACGCTGGGGAAGACCAGGTTGTTCCAGCCGGTTGCCTTGGTGCTGTCGCGGTAGAACGTGCGCAGGAAGGTGTAGACGTAGTCGACGCCTGAAGGGCCCATGGTCGTGGACTTGGCGCGCGCGATGACCGAGAGGTCGGGAGGCGCGGCGCCGAACCACTTCTTGGCGTCTTCGGGCGTCATGGCGATTTTCATGAGATCGCCGACCTTGTCGCCGGTGAACAGCAGGTTCTTCTTGATTTGCTCGTCGGTCAGGCCGATGTCGGCCAGCTTGTTATAGCGCATGGAATTGGCGCTATGACAGCCCAGGCAGTAGTTGACGAACAGCTTCGCGCCGTTTTGCAGCGACGCCATGTCGTTGATGCGATTCGGTGCGCTTTCCAGCTTGTAGCCACCACCCGCGGCCATGGCGAGGCCGCAGGTCAGTGATAAGGCAATTGCGCCTAGCAGCTTTTTAATCATGATCATTCCGTAACGTGTTGGTTGCCTTAGTGAGCGTGAAACGTGACGCGGTCAGGGACTTGCTTGAACGTGCCGATGCGGCTCCAGACAGGCATGAGGAAGAAGAATCCCAGGTAGATCACGGTGCCGATCTGGCTCATGAGGTTGAACGTTGGATTCGGCGCTTGCGTGCCCAGGTAACCCAACACCAGGAAGTTGACGATGAAAATGCCGTACAGGTACTTGTGCCAGGTCGGGCGGTAGCGGATCGACTTGACGGGGGAGTGATCCAGCCAGGGCAGGAAGAACAGGATCACCACGGAACCGCCCATGACGACCACGCCCCAGAACTTGGCGTCGATGACGCGCAGCAGGACGGCGACCAGGATCAGCACGACCGGCCATACGATGCGCCAGATGCCGCGCAGGTTGCCCTTCAGGAACAGGGCCGCGGCGGCGATGACGGCGCCCGCGATCATGATCCAGATGAAGTCGGCCGTGGTGGCGCGCAGCATGGAGTAGAACGGCGTGAAATACCAGACCGGTGCGATGTGCGGAGGCGTCTTCAGGGGATCGGCCGGGATGAAGTTGTTGTACTCCAGGAAGTAGCCGCCCATTTCGGGACCGAAGAAGATGATGGCCGCGAAGACGATCAGGAAGCCCGCCACGCCCACGATGTCATGCACCGAGTAGTAGGGATGGAAGGGAATGCCGTCCAGGGGGTGGCCGTTGCGGTCTTTCGGGCCTTGCTTGATTTCGACGCCGTCGGGGTTGTTGGAACCCACTTCGTGCAGCGCAATGATGTGCGCGACGACCAGGCCGATGAGCACCAGCGGCAGCGCAATGACGTGGAAGGCGAAGAAGCGGTTCAGCGTGGCGTCGGACACGACGTAGTCGCCGCGGATCCAGATGGCCAGTTCAGGGCCGATGAAGGGAATGGCCGAGAACAGGTTCACGATGACCTGGGCGCCCCAGTAGGACATTTGACCCCAGGGCAGCAGGTAGCCCATGAAGGCTTCGCCCATGAGACAGAGGAAGATGGCGACGCCGAAGATCCAGACGAGCTCGCGCGGCTTGCGGTAGGAGCCGTAGAACAGGCCGCGCAGCATGTGCAGGTACACGACCACGAAGAACATGGATGCGCCGGTGGAGTGCATGTAGCGGATCAGCCAGCCCCATGGCACTTCGCGCATGATGTATTCGACGGACTCGAATGCCAGCTTTGCGTCGGGCTTGTAGTTCATGACCAGGAAAATGCCGGTCACGATCTGGATGACCAGTACCAGCATGGCCAGGGACCCAAAGAAATACCAGAAGTTGAAGTTCTTCGGGGCGTAGTATTCCGACATATGGTCTTTGAAGAGGGTAGTAAGCGGAAAGCGCTTATCTATCCAGCCTAAAAGTCCTGTCGTTTCGACGGTTTTCTCGCCAGCCATGAAACGGCTCCTTTTTCTATCTTACGAGGCGTATTGTGGATTTGGTGCACGGGCGTTCAGCGGCGCCCTTCGGGATCAGGCCTTGTTGTTCTCGTCGACGCCGATGATGATGCGGGTGCCGTCGGCCGAGTACGAATAAGGAGGGACCTCGAGGTTGTCGGGCGCCGGCTTGTTGCTGAACACACGGCCGGCAAGATCGAAGGTGGAGCCATGGCAGGGACAATTGAAGCCGCCTTGCCAGTTGGCGGGCAGGCCGGGCTGCGGGCCCGCGGCCAGCGCGGGTGTGGGCGAGCAGCCCAGGTGCGTGCAGATGCCGACGCAAACGAACAGGTCGGGCTTGCGCGAGCGGTATTCGTTCTTGGCGTATTCGGGGGTGTAGCCGGGGCGATCGGAATGGGGATCGGCAAGCTCGCCGTCCAGGCTGGGAAGTGTAGCGAGCTGCTGGGGCGTGCGGTGCATGATCCACACGGGCTTGCCACGCCATTCGACGGTGATCATCTGGCCGGCGGGGATGCCGGAGACATCGACCTCGACGGGAGCGCCGGCCGCGCGTGCCTTCTCGGAGGGCGCGAAGGAGCTGACAAACGGAACTGCCGTGGCCACGCCGGCGGCGCCGCCCACTGCACAGGCCGTAGCCACCCACATGCGGCGCGAAGGATCGGGTGGCAGGTTGGGGTCAACCGCAGCGTCGCCGTCGAGCTGTGTCGTAATCTGACTCATTCTAGTATCCTTATTCATGCCTCGCGTGGGGGCATACCATTCACTGATTTTGGCTGTGTACTATCTTATCAACCGCGTATTATAGCGTTTGCCCGCAATAGGGTGTAACACGAAAGGAAGGCAATATGAGCAAAGCACGGGGTTTCCTGCAAGAGTTTCAAGAGTTCGCCGTCCGGGGCAACATGATCGATCTGGCCGTCGGTGTCATTATCGGGGCCGCTTTCGGGAAGATCATCGACTCCCTGGTGAAAGACATCATCATGCCCATCATTTCCTTCATCGTGGGCGGTGAAGTCGATTTCACCAATCAGTTCTGGGTCCTGAGGACGCCCGAGGGCTATTCCGGGCCGGAAACCTACGACGCCCTGACCAAGGCCGGCGCGGTCGTGTTGTCGTGGGGTAATTTCCTGACGATATTCATCAACTTCATCCTGCTCGCCTTCGTGGTGTTCTGCCTGGTGAAGGCCGTGAACAAGGCGCGCGACCGGGTCTTCCACCGCGAGGCCGCAGAACCCGCGGCGCCCGCGCCTCCACCTGAAGACGTGGCGCTGCTGCGTGAAATCCGCGATCTGCTGAAGAAGTGATCCGGAGCGGGTGGCGCCTGTCTTGTTGCGTTAACAAGTCCTAGATCGGGTTGTCGATATCCAGGAAGTCCACCCGCAGCCCGAACCGTTCCGCGATGGCGTTGCCCAACGCCTGCACGCCGTATCGTTCGGTTGCATGGTGGCCGGCAGCAATGAACGCCGTGCCGGTTTCCCGGGCCAGGTGATAAACCGGCTCTGAGGCCTCGCCCGTTATGTAGACGTCGGCGCCGGCGTCGATGGCCGCTTCCATCATGCCTTGGGCGCCGCCGGTGCACCATGCGATACGTTCGACTTTCTGTTGTGGATTTCCCACAACCAGCGGCCGGCGTTGTAAGGCATTGCAAATAATATTACCGAGATCGTCAAGGCTGCGGGCACGGCGGGAACGGCCCAGCCAGACCAGGTCGTTGCGCCCGCACAGCACCGGCCGGCCCTCGGAGTCAAGCTCGGGCTCCAGGTCGAGCACCCGCGCCAGTTGTGCGTTGTTTCCCAGTGTCGGATGGGCATCCAGCGGAAGGTGATAGCCAAAGAGATTCAGATCGTGCGCCAGGGCCAGCGCCAGGCGCTTGCGCTTCGGCCCGCGCACGCGGGGGCTCTCGTTTTGCCAGAACCAGCCATGATGCACCAGTACGGCGTCGGCTTTTTTCTCGATCGCCGCTTCCAGCAGTGCCTGCGATGCCGTGACACCGGTGATAATGTGTCCGATACTGGCTTTGCCCTCTACCTGCAGTCCGTTCGGACAGTAGTCCTTGAAGCGCGCCACTTGCAAGGTGGCATCGAGCCAGTCGGCGAGTTGTTGGGTGGAAACCTGATTCATTGAGTTGCCTTTTCCTTATAGCAAAAGCTTATGCGTCGATTGTGGTTGCTGTTTGCCCAGACGGTGACGATATGTCTGGGTATTTTATTCATCGTGGCAACCTTGCGCCCGGACTGGCTGCACACTCAGCCGCAGGCCCCGGCGCCGCTGCCCGCCCCGCAGCCGAGCGCGCCTGTTTCATTCGCTGCGGCCGTGGCCCAGGCCCGGCCGGCAGTGGTCAACGTCTACACCAGCAAGCACGTCAATGTGCCGGTGATCCCCATCCCTGCGGATCCGGAGCTCGAGCGCCTGTTCAGGGAAATTCCCGGCTTCAGCCGACGCAGGGAATCGACCAACCTGGGGTCGGGCGTCATTGTCCGGGAAGACGGGTACATTCTCACCAACTACCACGTCATTGAAGCCGCCGATGCGATCGAGGTGGCGTTGAGCGACGGCAGGCAGACCCGGGCCGCGATCGTGGGCGCCGATCCCGAGAGCGATCTCGCGGTGCTCAAGATCGACCTGCCCGACCTGCGCGCCATCGCCTTCAACGGCTCTCATGAAGTGAAGACCGGAGACGTGGTGCTGGCCATTGGCAATCCGTTCGGCGTGGGGCAGACCACCACCATGGGCATCGTGTCCGCCCTGGGACGCAATCGCCTGGGTGTCAATATATATGAAAACTTCATCCAGACCGACGCGGCCATCAACCCGGGGAATTCCGGCGGCGCGCTGATCGATACCGCGGGACGCCTGATCGGCATCAATACCGCCATCTACTCCGAATCGGGCGGATCGCTGGGCATAGGATTCGCCATTCCGGCGGGCGCGGCGCAGACCATCATGGAACAGATCATCAAGACCGGGAGCGTGACCCGTGGATGGCTGGGTATAGAACCCCAGGATATCACCCCGGACCTGGCCCGCGCCTTTGGGCTGAGCCGGCGCGAGGGCGTGATCATCGCCAGCGTGCTGCGCAACGGCCCGGCGTGGCAGGCGGGCTTGCGGGTCGGCGACATCGTGCTGCAGCTGAACGGCGAGCCGGTGCGCGATGCCATCGGCTTCCTGAATCAGATCGCGCCGTTGACGCCGTCCGAGAAGGCGAAGTTGCAGGTCGTGCGCGACGGAAGGAAGCTGGAAATGGACGTACGGGTGGGTGTGCGTCCGCCCATTTCAAAGCGGTGATGGGGTCAGACCCCGTACGGGGTCTGACCCCCTGCGGTTGCGGGCGTGGGCTTTGAGGGGTCGGACCCCATTTGGGGTCCGACCCCAGTCGAGGGTGGGTGTTTTGAGGGGTCAGACCCCGTACGGGGTCTGACCCCAGCCTCAGCCCGGTCAGCCGTTATCCGACTCGGACTCCAGCTCGTCCGCCGACGATTCCTTCACCTTCAGCATGCCCGCGACGATGACCCCGACTTCATAAAGCAGGCACAAGGGCACCGCCAGCATGAACTGGCTGACGACGTCGGGTGGCGTGACGACCGCGGCGATGACGAAGGCGCCCACAATGACGTAGCCGCGGGCGCTGCGCAGCTTCTCGACCGTGACCATGCCGCTCTTCACCAGCAGGATCACGGCGATGGGGACTTCGAATGTCACCCCGAATGCCACGAACATCGTGATCACGAAACTGACATAGGCCTCGATGTCCGGCGCGGGCGTGATGGATTCCGGGGCGAAGCCGGCGATGAACTGGAAGACCGTGCGGAAGACCACGAAATAGCAGAACGCCATGCCGAGCAGGAACAACAGCGTGCTGGAGGCAATGAGCGGCAGCGCCAGGCGTTGTTCGTGCCGGTACAGGCCGGGCGCAACGAAGGCCCAGGCCTGGTACAGGACCACCGGCAGCGCCAGGACGAAGGACGCCAGCAGCGTCACTTTGACCGGCACCATGAACGGCGTGATCACGCCCGTGGCGATCATGCGTGTGCCTTCGGGCAGGGATGCCAGCATGGGCTGGGCCAGCACATCGTAGATGGCGGACGGCCCGGGATAGATGAACAGCACGACGAATACGGCCAGTACGGCGCCGACGGCGCGCAGCAGGCGCGAGCGCAGCTCGACCAGATGCGAAATGAAGGTCTCTTGGGAAGCTTCTTGTGTCACGTGGGCGTCCCCGGTTTTTCTTTGTTGTCCGCCCGTGCCGTGCCGGACGGTTCGATGTCGGCCCCGGCGCTGGGTGCGGCCGCGGCGTCGCCGGCGGGGATGGGCGTTGGCGTGGCGGCCGGCTTGGCGGGCTCGATGGCCGGCGCCGTGGTCGTTTCGGGACCGTTTACTTCCGCCCGGGCGGAGTCGACCAGCGATTCGACCGAAGCGGATGCCTCTTTCAGGGCTTGCTCGGCTTCGGAAAGCGGTTGCCGCAAGCTGTCGGAGGCCTCTTGCATGGACGACTTGACCGATTTGGCCGCTTCTTCCATTTGACCCTTCAGGTTGTTGAGCTCATCCAGGTCCATTTCGCGTTGGATGTCGGACTTGACGTCGCTGACGTAGCGCTGCGCACGGCCGACCAGGTGGCCGATGGTCCGGGCCACCTTGGGCAGGCGTTCGGGTCCGATGACGATCAGCGCAATCACGCCGATCAGCATAAGTTCACTAAAGCTGACGTCAAACATGGATAAGGAATTCGCTTGAAAGAAAAGGGTTAACGGAGCTTGGAGCGGCCATCAGCCCTGTTTTCAGGCGTCCTTCTTTTCCTTGGCCTGGACGTCGATGGTGTCGTCGCTTTGCACGCGCTGCGTCACGGAAGCGGGCGCATCCTTTTCTTCGTTGTTGGCGTCCTTCATGCCCTTCTTGAAGCCTTTTACGGCGCCGCCCAGGTCTTCACCGATATTGCGGATTTTCTTGGTGCCGAAAACCAGCGCCACGATCACCAGGACGATAAGCCAATGCCAAATGCTGAAACTACCCATGATAAGTCTCCGTTAAGCAGCAGGTGCTGCGCGTTTGTTCCATGGACGTGGGCCGCCCAGGATGTGCATGTGCAGGTGGGCGACTTCCTGCCCACCTTCTGTTCCGTTGTTGAACACGACCCTGAACCCGCCGTCGGGACCGGGCGTGCAGCCGTTTTCCTGTGCCAGCGCGGGCGCCAGCGTAATCATTCTACCCAGCCAGTGCGCGTCGCCTTCCTGGACATCCTGCAGCGAAACGACGTGGCGTTTGGGAATAAGCAGCAAGTGTACGGGAGCGGCGGGGTTTATGTCGTGAAAGGCGAAGAAATCGTCGTCCTCGTAGACCTTGCGGGAAGGGATTTCGCCTTTGGCAATCTTGCAGAAAATGCAGTTGTCGCTCATGTTCTGTACTCGGCTCGTTACGTTTGGGGCCGACCGGCCTTTTCGGCCAGTCCGGAAATGCCTTCGCGGCGTTCAAGTTCCTGCAGGACCTGTTCGGGGCGCAGGCCGTAGTAGGCCAGCGCAACCAGGCTGTGGAACCAGAGGTCGGCCGTTTCGGCCACGATGCGCTCGGGCGCGTTGTCTTTGGCTGCCATGACCAGCTCGGTGGCCTCTTCGCCTATCTTCTTCAGAAAGGCGTCGGGGCCGCGCGCCAGCAGTTTGGCGGTATAGGAACCGGCCGGATCGCCGCCATTTGCCGGCAGGCGCGATTCGAGGGTGTCGGCCAGCCGGGCCAGAAGTGTTGCGGTATCGGCTTGTGTCATTGGTAGATCTGCTTCGGGTCTTTGAGCACCGGATCCGTTACGGTCCAGGTGGCGTCGTCGTCGACGCCGTCCAGGCGCCGGAAGAAACAGCTCTTGCGGCCCGTATGGCAAGCGACGTCGCCTTCCTGGCGTACTTTCAGGAGAATGACGTCGCCGTCGCAATCCAGCCGGATCTCGTGGACGATCTGGATGTGCCCGGATTCTTCGCCCTTGCGCCACAGCCGCCGGCGCGAACGCGACCAGTACACGCCGCGGCCGGTGGCCACGGTTTCCTGCAGGGCCTCGGCATTCATCCACGCCACCATGAGTATCGCGCCCGTTTTTTCATCTTGCGCAATGGCGGGCAACAGCCCGTTCTCGTCGAAGGTGATGGCGTCGAGCCAAAGGGGTGCCGTCATGATTGCAATCTTACCTTGATGCCTTGCGCCGCCATGAATTCCTTGGCCTGCCGCACGGTGTATTCGCCGTAGTGGAAGATGCTGGCCGCCAGCACCGCGCTTGCCCGGCCGGCGGTGACGCCGTCGGCCAAGTGCTGCAGGTTGCCCACCCCGCCGGAAGCGATGACCGGCACAGCGACGGCGTCGGCGACGGCGCGGGTGAGGTCGAGGTCGAAGCCCGACTTGGTGCCGTCGCGGTCCATGCTGGTCAGCAGCAGCTCGCCGGCGCCGTACTCGGCCATTTTACGGGCCCATTCGACGGCGTCGATGCCGGTGGCCTTGCGGCCGCCATGGGTGAAGATCTCCCACCTGGGCGCTTCGCCCGCCGCCGATACGCGCCGGGCGTCGAGCGCGACGACGATGCACTGCGAGCCGTGGTAGTCGGCCGCCTGGCGCACGAGTTCGGGATTGGCGACCGCGGCGCTGTTGATCGACACCTTGTCGGCGCCGGCATTCAGCAGGCGCTGGATGTCGGCGACCTGCCGCACGCCCCCGCCCACCGTCAACGGAATGAAGACCTGACTGGCTACCGCCTCGATGATGGGCAGGATCAGGTCACGGTCGTCGCTGGTGGCGGTGATGTCCAGGAAGGTGAGTTCGTCGGCGCCTTGCTCGTTATAGCGCTGGGCGATTTCGATGGGGTCGCCCGCGTCGACCAGGTCGACGAAGTTGACGCCCTTCACGACGCGGCCCGCCGTGACGTCCAGGCAGGGAATGATGCGGCGGGTCAGTTCGGAATCGGTGCCGGGGGGTAAAACAGAATTCATGTCGCTCCAAGTTCGTCCGCCATATCCTGGGCGGCGGCGAAATCCAGGGTGCCTTCGTAGAGGCTGCGGCCCAGGATGGCGCCTTCGACGCCTTCGCTTTCGACGGCGCAGAGGGCCTCGATGTCTTTCAGGTCGGTGACGCCGCCGGAGGCGATGATGGGAATGTTGACGTGCTGCGCAAGCTTGACCGTGGCTTCGATATTGACGCCGGACAGCATGCCGTCGCGGCCGATGTCGGTGTAGACGATGGCCTCGCAGCCGTAGTCTTCGAACTTGCGGGCAAGGTCGAAGACGTCGTGGCGCGTGAGTTTGCTCCAGCCGTCGGTGGCTACCTTGCCGTCGCGGGCATCGAGGCCCACGATGATGTTGCCCGGAAAGGCGCTGCAGGCATCGCGCAGGAAGCCTGGATCCTTGACGGCGGCGGTTCCGATGATGACATAGCTGATGCCGGCGTCGAGATAGCGTTCGATGGTGTCGAGATCGCGGATGCCACCGCCGATTTGCACGGGGATGTCGTCGGCGACGGCGGTGATGATGGACTTGATGGCCGCTTCGTTCTTGGGCTTGCCGGCGACCGCGCCGTTGAGGTCGACGAGGTGCAGGCGCCGGGCGCCCTGGTCCAGCCACTGCGTGGCCATGGCGGCCGGGTCATCGGAAAAAACAGTTGCGTCGTCCAGATCGCCCTGGCGCAATCGCACGCAACGCCCGTCTTTGAGATCGATGGCGGGTATGAGTAGCATGATGTTATGGATTCCAATCAACGAAATTCCGATAGAGCCGCAAGCCGTGGCCGGCGCTTTTCTCGGGATGGAACTGTACTGCGAAAATGTTAGCCGCTGCCACTGCGCAGGTAAAGCGCATGCCGTAGTGGCTTTCCCCAACAGTGATTGCCGGGTCGTCGGGCTGCGCGTAGTAGCTGTGCACGAAATAGAAATGGGTGCCGTCGGGAATGCCCGCCCATAACGGATGGGACCGTGTCTGGCTCACTCGGTTCCAGCCCATGTGGGGAATCTTCAGCAGTTCCCCACCCGTGGCGTCGGTGTCCGAGCCATATTGCGGGCCCGCGAAGCGTTTCACGCGTCCGGGGAAAATGTCCAGGCAGCGCACATTGCCTTCCTCGCTTTCCGAGAACAGCATTTGTTCGCCGACGCAGACCCCCAGCAGGGGCTTGGCGCGGGCCGCGCGCAGGACGGCATCGCGCAGCCCGGACCGGTCCAGCGTGCGCATGCAGTCGGGCATGGCGCCCTGGCCCGGAAACACCACGCGGTCGGCGCGGTCGATGCCTTGGGGCGTGTTGCAGATGCTGATGTCCGCATCCGGCGCGGCGGCCCGCAAGGCGCGCGCGACCGAATGGAAGTTGCCCATGCCGTAGTCAACGATGGCGATATTGTTCACGGTGTTCATCCGTTGGGGATGGAGAAGGATTCTGGCGCCGGCGGGTTTGTATCCTAGAGCACGCCCTTGGTCGAAGGCACCACGCCCGCATTCCGCGGATCGGCTTCGGTCGCCATGCGCAACGCGCGGCCGAAGGCCTTGAATACGGTCTCGCACTGATGGTGCGAGTTTTCGCCGCGCAGGTTGTCGATGTGCAGGGTGACCAGGGCGTGATTGACGAAGCCCTGGAAGAATTCGCGCGCCAGGTCGACGTCGAATCGCCCGATGTGGGAACGCGTGAACGGAATGTGATAGTACAGCCCGGGCCGCCCGGAAAAGTCGATGACCACGCGCGACAGGGCTTCGTCCAGCGGCACATAGGAATGCCCGTAGCGGCGCAGGCCCGCCTTGTCGCCGACGGCCGCGGCAAAGGCCTGGCCCAGCGTGATGCCGACGTCTTCCACGGTGTGGTGGTCGTCGATGTGCGTATCGCCTTCGCAATGGATGTCCAGGTCGATCAGGCCATGGCGGGCGATCTGGTCCAGCATGTGGTCCAGGAAGGGCACGCCCGTGTTGATGGTCTGGCGGCCGGTGCCGTCCAGGTTGATCGAAACGCGCACGCGCGTTTCGTTGGTGTTTCGGGTGATGTCTGCGGTACGCATGGTATTCAGGAATTCGATGCTGTGTTGTTCAGGCGGTATTCGGCGCTGGCGGCGTGGGCCTGGAGGCCTTCGCCATAGGCCAGTTTGGCGGCGACCCGCCCCAGGACCTGTGCGCCGTTCTCGGAAACGTGGATGAGGCTGGAGCGCTTCTGGAAATCATACACGCCCAGGGGAGACGAAAAGCGGGCGGTGCGCGAGGTGGGCAAAACGTGGTTTGGCCCGGCGCAGTAGTCGCCCAGGGATTCGGAGCTGTAGCGCCCCAGGAAGATGGCGCCGGCGTGGCGGATCTTGTCGGCCCAGCGTTCGGGTTGCTCGGTGGAGATCTCGAGGTGTTCGGGCGCGATGTGATTGGCGATGTCGCAGGCTTCGTCCAGGTCTCGCACCAGGATCAGGGCGCCGCGCCCGCCCAGGCTGGCGCGGATGATGTCGGCGCGCGGCATGGTCGGCAGGAGACGGTCGATGGCCGCCTGGACCTCGTCCAGGTATTCTGCGCTGGGGCACAGCAAAATGGCCTGGGCCAGTTCGTCGTGTTCGGCCTGCGAGAAGAGATCCATGGCGATCCAGTCGGCCGGCGTGGTGCCGTCGCAGATGATGAGGATTTCGCTGGGGCCTGCGATCATGTCTATGCCCACGGTGCCGAACACGCGGCGCTTGGCCGCCGCCACATAGGCGTTGCCCGGCCCGACGATCTTGTCTACGGCGGCGATGCTTTGCGTGCCGTAGGCCAATGCGCCCACGGCTTGCGCGCCGCCTATGCCCCAGACCCTGTCCACGCCGCCGATGGCGGCGGCTGCGAGCACGATGGGGTTGCGCACGCCATCGGGCGTGGGCGTGACCATGACGACTTCCGGCACGCCGGCGACTTTCGCGGGGACGGCGTTCATGAGCACGGAAGACGGATAGGCCGCCTTGCCGCCGGGCACGTACAGGCCCACGCGATCGAGCGGGGTGATCTTCTGGCCGAGCACCGTGCCGTCGGGTTCGGTGTAGGTCCAGGTCTGGCTGCGCTGGTGTTCGTGGTAGCGGCGCACGCGTTCGGCGGCGGTTTCGAGGGCCTCGCGCTGGTCGCGCGGCAGGGCGTCGAGCGCGGCCAGCCATTCACGCCTGTCGATCTCCAGCTCCGGCAGGCTGCCGGCCGCCACGCGATCGTAGCGTTGCGTGTAGTCCAGCACGGCGGCGTCGCCGCGTTGCTGCACGTCGTGCAGGATCGCTGCCGTGGCGCGTTCGATGGATTCGTCCTGAGAGGCGTCGAAGGCCAGCAGCGTGCGCAGGCTGGACCGGAAGTCGTCGGATTGGGTACTCAGGCGCTTGATCGAAGGCATGATGCGGAAAAAGAAAAAAACGTTTTATAACAATGCAGTGTACCGTAAGCTGCGGGTTTCAGCCTTGGGCTTGCGAAGCCTGGGCGAATGCGTCGAGCAAGGGCTGCAGTTTTGCCGACCGGGTCTTAAGCGACGCCTGGTTCACGATGAGGCGCGAGGAGATCTGCGCGACATCTTCGACGGCGACCAGGTTGTTGGCCTTGAGCGTCCCGCCCGTGGAGACCAGATCGACGATGGCGTCCGCCAGGCCGACCAGCGGCGCGAGTTCCATCGAGCCATACAGCTTGATGATATCCACATAGACCCCTTTTGCCGCGAAGTGTTCCCTGGCCGCTTGTACATACTTGGTGGCGATGCGCAGGCGGGAGCCCTGATGGACGGCGGCTTCGTAGTCGAAGCCCTTGCGCACGGCCACGCATAGCCGGCAGCGGGCGATGTTCAAGTCTATGGGCTGATACAGGCCGCCTGGATGCTGCGCGGCGTGCTCGTACAGGACGTCCTTGCCGGCAATGCCGAAGTCGGCCGCGCCATACTGCACATAAGTGGGCACATCGGAAGCGCGCACGATGATCAGTTGCAGGTCGGGGCTGCTGGTGGGCAGGATGAGCTTGCGCGAAGATTCGGGGTTCTCCGCGACCTCTACGCCGGCGGCGGCCAGCAGCGGCATGGTTTCATCGAAAATTCGGCCCTTGGACAGGGCGAGCGTCAAGGGTTTGTCGAGGCTGGCGGGGCTCATGCGGTTTCCCGTGTGATGCGTTGGATGTCGGCGCCCACGGAGCGCAGTTTTTCTTCCATGCGTTCGTAGCCGCGGTCCAGGTGGTAGATGCGTTCCACGGTGGTCTGGCCGTAGGCGGCAAGCCCCGCGATGACCAGGCTGGCCGAGGCCCGCAGGTCGGTCGCCATGACGGTGGCGCCCGATAGGCCGGACACGCCGGTCACGACCGCCGTGTGGCCGTCGATGTCGATCTGGGCGCCCATCCGGCACAATTCCTGCACGTGCATGTAGCGGTTCTCGAAGATGTTCTCGACGATGACCGCCGTGCCGTCCGCCAGGGTGTTCAAGGCCATCATCTGCGCCTGCATGTCGGTCGGGAAGCCGGGGTACTCGCTGGTGCGCACGCTTGTCGCGCGCGGCCGGCGGTTCATGCCGGCGCGTATCCAGTCGGCGCCCGTTTCGATGGCGAGGCCGGCGTCGCGCAGTTTGTCCAGGGTTGCGCCCATGGTCTGCGGCGCGGCATCGCGAAGCACGATTTCGCCTCCGGCGGCGCCCACCGCGCACAGGAAGGTGCCGGCTTCGATGCGGTCGGCGACGATTTGGTGGCTGGCGCCGTGCAGGCGCTCGACACCGTCGATGACGATGCGGTCGGTGCCGTGCCCCTGGATGCGGGCGCCCATCTTGATCAGGAGTTCAGCCAGGTCGGTGATCTCGGGTTCGCGCGCTGCGTTCTCCAGCACGGTGCGCCCTTCGGCAAGCACCGCCGCCATCATCAGGTTTTCGGTGCCGGTCACCGTGACCATGTCGGTGAGTATCGATACGCCCTTGAGGCGCTTGGCCTTGGCCACGACGAAGCCGTGTTCGATGCGGATGTCCGCGCCCATGGCGGCCAGGCCCTTGATGTGCTGGTCTACCGGCCGCTGGCCGATGGCGCAGCCGCCCGGCAGGCTGACGCGGGCCTCGCCGAAGCGCGCCAGCAGCGGCCCGAGCACCAGGATCGAGGCGCGCATGGTCTTGACCAGTTCGTAGGGCGCCTCCAGGCTGTGCACGCCGGCGGCGCACAGCTCGACGGTGCCGTCCGCCGCGCGCGAGTGCTTGACCCCGATCTGGCCCAGCAGGCGCAGCGTGGTGCCGATGTCGTTCAGACGCGGCACATTGCGCAGGGCGATCGTATCGTCGGTGAGCAAGGAGGCGCAGAGAATGGGCAGGGCGGCGTTCTTGGCGCCCGAAATGGCGATCTCGCCGTTCAGGCGGTTCCCGCCCTGTATCTGGAGTTTATCCATTCGGATTGGCCTTGTATTCTTCCGGTGTCAGGGTGCGCATGGACAGGGCGTGGATCTCGGCCTTCATGCGCTCGCCCAGCGCGGCATAGACGAGCTGGTGACGCGCGATCAGGCGCTTGCCTTCGAAGGCGGGGCTGACGATCAGGGCGTCGAAGTGCGAACCGTCGCCCTGGACTTCAATATGCTCGCATGCAAGATGGTCAGCGATGTATTGGCGTACTTGTTCTGGGGTGGGCAGCATGGCAATCAGTTCCGGAGTTTATAGCCGCTGGCCAGCAGGCGCAGCGCAAAGAGGCAGAGTACGGCGAACGCGGCGGCGACGACCGCCAGGCTGTGCCAGGGCGAGACGTCGGATACCGAGAAGAAGCCGTAGCGGAAGCCGTCTATGGTGTACAGGACGGGGTTCCATCGGGAGACGGCCTGCCAGAAGGGCGGCAGGCTGTGTATGGAGTAGAACACACCGGACAGGAAGGTGGCCGGCATGATCAGGAAATTCTGGAAAGCCGCGAGCTGGTCGAACTTTTCGGACCACAGGCCCGCGATCATGCCCAGCGTGCCCATGATTCCACAGGACAGCACCGCGAAGCACAGCACCCACAGGGGATGCTGGATGGGCAGGTCGACGAACAGCAGCGACACCAGCCAGATACAGAACCCGACGCACAGGCCGCGGGCGATGGAGGCCAGCAGGTAGGCGCTGAAGATTTCCCGGTGCGACAGCGGCGGCAGCAGGATGAACACCAGGTTGCCCGTGATGCGGCTCTGGATCAGCGACGACGATGGATTCGCGAAGGCATTCTGCAGCATGCTCATCATCATCAGGCCGGGTATCAGGAAGGACGTGTAGGGCACCGAGCCGTAGACCTGGACCCGTCCTTCGAGCACATGCGCGAAGATCAGCAGATACAGCAGGGCCGTGAGGACGGGCGCCGCGATCGTCTGGAACGCGACTTTCCAGAAGCGCAGGAGCTCCTTGCGCAGCAAGGTCGGAAAGCCCGAGCCCATGTCGTCGCGGGGCTCGATGATGGGGCGGGTGCTCATGCCGTGACCCCCAGGAATTCATCATCGTGCATGATGCGCACGAAGGCGTCTTCGAGATCGGCGCCCCCCACACGCGCCAGCAGCGCCTGGGTGGTGTCCAGCGCCACGACGCGGCCGCTCTTGAGCATCGCGATGCGGCCGCACAGGGCCTCCGCTTCTTCCAGGTAATGCGTGGTCAGCAGGATGGTGTGGCCCTCCCGGTTCAGCCGGGCGATGAATTCCCATAGCGTGCGGCGCAAGTCGACGTCCACGCCGGCCGTGGGTTCGTCGAGGATGATGACCGGAGGACGGTGCACCAGTGCCTGGGCGACCAGTACGCGGCGTTTCATGCCGCCCGACAGGGCGCGCATATTGGTATCGCCTTTGTCGAGCAGGCCGAGGTTGCTGAGGATCTCGTCGATCCAGTCGTCGTTGTTGCGCAGGCCGAAGTAGCCGGACTGCAGCCGCAGCGTTTCCCGCACCGTGAAGAAAGGGTCGTAGACGATTTCCTGGGGCACCACCCCCAGCGCCTGGCGCGAGCGCTTGAAGTCAGCCACCACGTCATAGCCGCAGACGCGTGCGGTGCCCGACGTGGCGTAGGCCAGCCCTGCCAGGATGGAAATAAGGGTGGTCTTGCCCGCGCCGTTAGGCCCGAGCAGCCCGAAGAATTCGCCGTGCTCGACCGTGAAGCTGACATCGTCGAGAGCCTGGAAACCCCGTTTCCGGCTCGCCGCCGTGAATCGCCGCCAGGCCGCGGTGCGAGGGGTGTAGATTTTCGAGACGTTTTCTAGACTGAGCGCTGACATGGACACATGAAAAAAGGCCGGGCGGGATCGATCGGCGCCAAAAGGGCGGCGGTGCTGGTTCCAGCCAAGCCCGACTTGAGGGGTCAGACCCCGTACGGGGTCTGACCCCCAACAATTAGGCAACTTAAGAACTTAAGGGGTTAATGCCGGGGTCAGACCCCATGCGGGGTCTGACCCCGGCATTAAGCATTATAGTGGCTGCCCCCTTATGCCTTATGCCGGCGGATTATTTGTTCCCGCCGTTGAGGGCCTTGATGAGGCCGTCGACGCCGTTTTGCGTGATCTGCTGCGAGAACTGGTTGCGATAGTTCTGGATCAGCCAGATGCCTTCGACGTTCAGGTCGTAGATCTTCCAGCCCTGCGGGGTTTTTTCGAGGCGATAGTCGATGCGGACCGGCGGCCCGTTGCGTTGGTTCAGCGTGGAGCCGACCACCACGTCGTCCGCGTTCGCGTCGCCGCGGAACGGCAGCATGGTAAAGGCGGATACCTGGTCGACTTTGTTGAATGCGCCCGCGTAGGTGCGGATCAGTGTGCCCTTGAAGGCCTCGACCAGCGCTTTTTGCTGCTGGGGCGTGGCTTGCCGCCAGTGGCGGCCGGCTGCGAGGCGCGTGGTCTTCTCGAAGTTGACGTAAGGGAGCACGTACTCGTTGACCACCTGTTTGATGCTTTCGATGTTGCCGGACTTGACGGCCTGGTTCTTCTTGACGGCTTCCAGCGCGTTGTTGGCGACCGTCTGGACGAAATCAGGAGGCGGCGCTTTGGTGTCCACCGGCTCTTGTGCGTGCGATGCCGGTGCCGCCAGGGCGGCTACGCCCAGCAGGCCGGCGGTTGCCAGCTTGCGGATACGGTTGAAAAGAAAAGAGGTTTGGCGTTCTAGCATAAAGGTTCCTGAATTACTTGCCGGGCGCCGGCGTGACGCTTTCGTCGGCGTCATCGGAGTAGTCGGGCAGGTCGTCGCCGTCCGAGTAGTCCGGAAGCTCGCCGCCGTTGCGTCGGCTGTCCACTTGCGCTTTGCGGCGCTGGATGTAGGCGTCGCGTATGAAGCTGTAGCGGTCCAGCGCGACATCGTTCACCAGCCTGTCGGCGTCCAGCAGATTGGCCCGGGTATCGACGATGTACAGGCCGAGCAGAGAATTGCGCAGCGGGACGTCGTTGATATGGAAGACGGGCGTAACGGGCGATACCCCAGCAGCAAACGTGCCCAGCGTGCTGGTGGCATCCCGTACGGAGCTGGATCCCAGGAAGGGCAGCACGACGTAAGGACCCGATTCCAAGCCCCATACGCCCAGGGTGACGCCGAAGTCGTTGGGTATGCGGGTGGCGCCGTTCATCGAGGCAACGTCGATGCAGCCGCCCAGGCCCATGGTGGAGTTGAACAGCACGCGGCCCAGCGTGTTGAAGAAGTCATGGCCGCGCGCCTGCAGGAAGCTGTTGATGGCGGACCACACATCGGCCAGGTTGTTGAAGATGTTGTGGACACAGGTTTGCGCCGGATCCGGCATGAGCTGGTCGTACCCCGTTGCGATGGGCTTCAGAAAGGCCTGGTCGACGGTGTCGTTGAAGGCGAACATGCTGCGGTTGTAGCGTTCCCAGGGGTCATCGGGCGTGGGATTGCTGACGGTTGCGCAACCCGTGGCCAATGCCGCCGCGCCCAGCGCGGCCGCCAGGCGCAGCCCGCGGCGTATCGATCGGCTGGGCGTTGGTGTGGAGTGAGAAGTCATGTTCTGGCTGTTCTTGGTATGTTGAGCGGATATGCTGCAATTGTAGTTGGGGTCAGACCCCGTATGGGGTCTGACCCCTTTACTGGCCGGCTGCCGGGGCGTTCGCTGCGCTGTCACCTTGCTTGTCGGCCGAACTGTACAGGAACTTGCTGATCAGTTCCTCCAGCACGACGGCGCTCTGGGTGTATTGGATCTCGCTGTCTTGCGCCAGCATCTTGTCCTCGCCGCCCGGGGTCAGGCCGATGTATTGTTCGCCGAGCAGGCCCGAGGTCAGGATGGAGGCCGAGGAGTCGGACGGAAACTGGAATTGTTGTTCCAGGTCCAGCGTGGCGACGGCCTGGAAGCGTTCGTTGTCGAAGCCGATGCTCGACACCCGCCCCACCACCACGCCGCTGCTTTTCACGGGGGCGCGCACTTTCAGCCCGCCCAGGTTGTCGAAGTGCGCCGTCACCTGGTAGGTGGAGCTAAAGGAGAACGAGCTCATGTTGCCTGCCCGCAAGGCAAGGAACACCAGGGCAATCACGCCCAGCAGGACGAAAAGGCCTACCCAGAAATCGGTTCTTTCACGCGTCATGATTCATCCGTATCTATCTGTTAATTGCTGAACATCAGCGCGGTCAGTACAAAGTCCAGCCCAAGCACCAGCAGCGACCCGGTCACCACCGTGCGCGTGGTGGCGCGCGATACGCCTTCCGGCGTCGCCTTGGCGGTCCATCCCGCGTGCAGCGCCACCAGCGTGACCGCGATGCCGAACACCACGCTCTTGAACACGCCGTTCAGGATATCGTTGAAGACGTCCACGCCGTCCTGCATCTGCGACCAGAACGAGCCGGGATCGATGCCGATGAGCAGGACGCCCACCACCCAGCCGCCGATGATGCCGACCATGGAGAACACGGCCGCCAGGACGGGCATGGCGATCACGCCGCCCCAGAAGCGGGGCACGAGCACGCGGCGTATGGGGTCCACGGCCATGACCTCCATGGCGGCGATCTGCTCGCCCGCCTTCATCAGGCCGATTTCGGCCGTAAGCGAGGTGCCGGCCCGCCCGGCAAACAGCAGCGCCGTCACGACCGGGCCCAGTTCGCGCAGCAGCGACAGCGCCACCAGCAGGCCCAGCGCCTCTTCGGAGCCGTAGCGGTTCAGGGTGTAATAGCCTTGCAGGCCCAGCACGAAGCCCACGAAAAGGCCGGATACCGCGATGATCAGCAGCGAGTGGTTGCCGATGAAATGGATTTGCTGGGAAACCAGCCCCGGGCGCCGGAAGATCAGGCCGCTGCGCGCCAGAATGGCGCCGGCCAGGCGTATGAAGGCGCCCAGGCCGATGAGCTTCTTCCGGACGTTGGCGCCCAGGCGGGAAATGGATGCCGCGGGCGATTTCATTTGCGCCCCGTATGTTGATCCAGCCACTTGTCGAAAGCCGGCGTGGTGGGATAGTGAAAGGCGATGGGGCCGTCGGGTTCGCCGCGCAGGAACTGCCGCACATAGGCGTCGTCGGACGCCGACAGATCCTTGGGCGTGCCGCTGGCGATCAGCCGGCCCTGGCCGACCATGTAGACCTGGTCGGCGATGGCGAAGGACTCGACGACGTCGTGGGTGATCAGCACCGAAGCGCAGCCCAGCGTGTCCGTCAGCTTGCGTATCAGCTGGGCGGTGATGCCCAGGGAAATCGGGTCCAGTCCGGCAAACGGTTCGTCGTAGAGCAGGAGTTCGGGCTCGAGGACGATGGCGCGCGCCAGCGCGACGCGTCGCGCCATGCCGCCGGAGATTTCCGATATGTTCAGGTGTGCCGCCGCGCGCAGCCCGACGGCGTCCAGCTTGCCGAGCACGCGTTCGGTGATCTGGCTTTCCGACACGCGGGTGTGTTCCCGCAGCGGGAAGGCCACGTTCTCGAAGACGTTCAGGTCGGTGAACAGGGCGCCTTGCTGGAACAGCACGCCCATGCGCTGGCGCAGTTCGCGCAGGCCCTCGCCGGACGCTTCGGCGACGTTCTTGCCGAATGCGCGGATCGTGCCCCGCTGCGGGAGAATCTGCCCGGTGGCGCCCCGCAGCAGCGTGGTCTTGCCGGACCCGGATCCGCCCATCATGGCCACGACTTGCCCTCGACGCACGTTCAGGTCGATATCCTTCAGCACCGTATAGTCGCCATAACCCAGCGCAACCTTGCTGAACTCGAGAATCAGGTCGGAATCCAGTGGATCAGCCATAAGCATCAACAGCCCAACGATTAAGGGAAGCATTGTACCTGTTGTTGGGGGTCAGACCCCGTACGGGGTCTGACCCCTTGAGTCAGATTGTTGTCGGGGGCCGACCCCTGGTCGTGTTGTCGGGGTCAGACCCCGTACGGGGTCTGACCCCAGGGGCTGCCCCTTCACCGAGGAAGCGTACTGCCACCCATCAGATACGCATCCACCGACCGCGCGCACTGCCTGCCTTCCCGGATCGCCCAGACGATCAGCGACTGGCCGCGCCGCATGTCGCCGGCGGCGAAGACCTTGTCGACGTTGGTTTTATAGCTGTCGGTATCGGCGCGCGCGTTGCCCCGGGCGTCGGAATCGACCCCGAAGGCGTCCAGCACGTTCTTGACCGGCGAGACGAAGCCCATGGCCAGCAGCACCAGGTCGGCCGGCAGTTCGAACTGGGAGCCTTCCACCTCGCGCATCTTCAACTGCCCCGTGGCTTTGTCCTTGAACCATTCCACCCGGGCGGCGACCAGCTTGTCGATCTTGCCGCCCTTGCCCTCGAAAGACCGGGTCGACACCGACCAATCGCGCTCGCAGCCTTCGTCGTGGGACGAGGAGGTGCGCAGCTTGGCGGGCCAGTAGGGCCAGGTCAAGGGGCGGTTCTCGACTTCCGGCAGCTTGGACATCAGCTCGAACTGGGTCACCGAAAGCGCACCCTGGCGATTGCTGGTGCCCACGCAGTCGGAGCCGGTGTCGCCGCCGCCGATCACGATCACGTGCTTGCCCTTGGCGGAAATCTGCTTCTCGACGCGATCGCCGTTGTTGACCTTGTTCTGCTGGCGCAGGAAATCCATGGCGAAATGCACGCCGCGCAATTCGCGTCCGGGAGCCGGCAGATCGCGCGGCTGCTCGGCGCCGCCGGTCAGGACCACGGCGTCGAACTCCGCTTGCAGCGATTCCGGGCTGCGCACCGTCAGGCCGTCTTCCGCGTGCGCCGCATCGCCCACGTAGGTGGAGGGGCAGAACTCCACGCCTTCGGCCTCCATCTGAGCCAGGCGGCGATCGATATGCGATTTCTCCAGCTTGAAGTCGGGAATGCCGTAGCGCAGCAGGCCGCCGATGCGGTTGCTCTTTTCAAATACCGTCACGGCATGGCCGGCGCGGGCCAGCTGCTGCGCGCAAGCCAGCCCCGCAGGGCCCGAACCCACGACGGCGACCTTCTTGCCCGTCTTGCGCTGCGGCGGCCGGGGCGTCACCCAGCCCTCTTGCCACCCCTTGTCGATGATGGCGTGCTCGATGGACTTGATGCCCACCGCATCGTCGTTGATGTTCAGCGTACAGGCCGCTTCGCAGGGTGCGGGGCAGACGCGTCCGGTGAACTCGGGGAAATTGTTGGTCGAATGCAGCACGTCCAGGGCGCGGCGCCAGTCCTGGCGGTAGACCAGGTCGTTCCAGTCGGGAATGATGTTGTTCACGGGGCAGCCGTTCGAGCAGAACGGAATGCCGCAATCCATGCAGCGCGCGCCCTGTACCTTGGCCTCTTCGTCGGTCAAGGTATGGACGAACTCGCGCCAGTGCTTGAGGCGGGCGGCGGGCGCCTCGTAGGATTCTTTGATGCGTTGAAATTCAAGAAAGCCGGTGACTTTGCCCATTTTTATTCCTCAGGCGGCAATTTGTTGGGGGTTGGCCGCGCTCCACAGCTCGGCCAGCGCGCGACGATATTCAGCCGGCATCACTTTCACGAAGGAGAGCCGCGAACGGTTCCAGTTGTCCAGGATGTCGCGCGCGCGGAAGCTTCCCGTGTACCGGTAGTGGTCTTCGATCAGCCGGCGCAAGATGGTTTCGTCGGTTTCGCGCTCGGCGCCGCGCACGGCGCTGTGCCAGGCCTCGATCCGGCCTTGCTCATGCTGCTCGGCATGCGGCGCCACGGACTCCAGTTCGACCATCGCCAGGTTGCAGTTCTGGCGGAAGCTGTTGTCGGGATCCCAGACGTACGCCACGCCGCCGGACATGCCCGCCGCGAAGTTGCGGCCGGTCGGACCCAGAACGACCACGGTCCCGCCCGTCATGTATTCGCAGCCGTGGTCGCCGGTGCCTTCCACGACCGTGGCGGCGCCTGAGTTGCGCACGGCGAAGCGCTCGCCGGCCACGCCGTTGAAATACGCTTCGCCCGAGAGCGCGCCGTACATGACCGTATTGCCCACGATGATGTGGTCGGGTCCGAAGCCGCGGAAGTCGTTGGGGGAGCGCACGATGATGCGTCCGCCCGACAGGCCCTTGCCGACGTAGTCGTTGGCTTCGCCCACCAGGTCCAGCGTGATGCCATGGGCCAGGAAGGCGCCGAAACTCTGGCCGGCCGAGCCGTTGCACTGTATGTGTATGGTGTCGGACGGCAAGCCTTCATGCCCATAGCGCGCGGCGATCACGCCGGACAGCATGGCGCCTATCGTGCGATTGCGATTGCGCACGGGCGTGATGAAGGATACTTTTTCCCCGCGTTCGATCGCGGGCTTGCTGCGCTCGATCAGTTGATGATCCAGCGCATGATCCAGCGCGTGGTCCTGCTCTTCATGCTGGAACAGCGGTCCGGACGAGGGCACGGCGTGGAACACGCGCGAGAAATCCAGGCCGCGCGCCTTCCAGTGTTCGATGCCGGGCCGCAGGTTCAGCAGGTCCACGCGGCCCACCAGATCGTCGAAGCGGCGTATGCCAAGCTGCGCCATGATCTCGCGGACTTCCTCGGCGACGAAGAAGAAGTAGTTGACCACGTGTTCCGGCTTGCCCTGGAACTTCTTGCGCAGGACCGGATCCTGGGTGGCCACGCCGACCGGGCAGGTGTTCAGATGGCATTTGCGCATCATGATGCAGCCCTCGACGACCAGCGGCGCGGTGGCGAAGCCGAATTCATCGGCGCCCAGCAGCGCTCCGATGACGACGTCGCGCCCGGTCTTCATCTGGCCGTCGGCCTGTACCCGGATGCGGCTGCGCAAGTTGTTTAGCAGGAGGGTCTGCTGCGTTTCCGCCAGACCCAGTTCCCAGGGCGTGCCCGCATGCTTGATGGACGACACCGGAGAAGCGCCCGTGCCGCCGTCGTGCCCGGCGATCACGACATGATCGGCCTTGGCCTTCGCCACGCCGGTGGCCACCGTGCCCACGCCCACTTCGGACACCAGCTTGACCGAGATGGAGGCGCGCGGATTGACGTTCTTCAAGTCGTGTATCAGTTGCGCCAGGTCTTCGATGGAATAGATGTCATGATGCGGCGGCGGCGAAATCAGGCCCACGCCCGGCACCGAGTAGCGCAACTTGGCGATGTATTCGGACACCTTGTGGCCGGGCAGCTGGCCGCCCTCGCCGGGCTTGGCGCCCTGTGCCATCTTGATCTGGATCTGGTCGGCGCTGCTCAGGTATTCGGCGGACACCCCAAAGCGTCCGGATGCCACCTGCTTGATGCGCGAACGCAGCGAGTCCCCGGCATGCAGCGGGATATCGGCTTCGATGCGGTCGTGGCCCAGGTATGAAGCCAGCGTATCCCCTTTCTTGATGGGGCTCTTGCCGTCGCGCATTTCGGCCCGGTAGCGCAGTTCGTCTTCGCCGCCTTCGCCCGTGTTGGATTTGCCGCCGATGCGGTTCATGGCGACCGCCAGCACGGTATGGGCTTCGGTCGAGATCGAGCCGAGCGACATGGCGCCCGTCGCAAAGCGCTTGACGATTTCCTTGGCCGGCTCGACTTCACCAAGCGGTATGGCCCGCGAGGGATCGACCTCGAATTCGAACAGCCCGCGCAGCGTCATGTGCCGGCGCGACTGGTCGTTGATGAGCTGCGCGTATTCCTTGTAGCTGCTGTAGTTGTTGGCGCGTGTGGCGTGCTGCAGCTTGGCGATGGAATCGGGCGTCCACATGTGGTCTTCGCCGCGCACCCGCCAGGCATAGTCGCCTCCGGTCTCCAGGGCGTCGGACAGCACCGGATCGTTGCCGAAAGCCGCCGTGTGCATGCGCAATGCCTCTTCCGCCACTTCGAAGATCCCTATGCCTTCGATGTGGCTGGGCGTGCCCGCGAAATATTTATTGATCAGGCCCGAGTTCAGTCCCACGGCTTCGAAGATCTGGGCGCCGGTGTACGACATGTAGGTCGAAATGCCCATCTTGGACATGACCTTGTTCAAGCCCTTGCCGATCGCCTTGATGTAGTTCTTGATCGCGACTTCCGGCTGGGGCAGGGTGGCCAGCGATTCCAGCGCCAGGTAGGGGTGGACCGCTTCCGCGCCGTAGCCGCCCAGCAGGGCGAAATGATGCACCTCGCGCGCCGAGCCGGTTTCCACGATCAGGCCGGTGCTGGTGCGCAGGCCCGCGCGGATCAGGTGCTGGTGGATGGCCGAGGTGGCCAGCAGCGCGGGAATCGCCACGTGCTCGCTGTCGATCTGCCGGTCGGTGATCAGCAGGATGTTGTAGCCGCTGCGCACCGCGTCCGCCGCGTTGGAGCACAGCGCGGCAATACAGGCTTCGATGCCGTCCGGGCCCCAGGCGGTGGGATAGGTGATGTTCAATTCGAAGCAGCGGAATTTTTGCGACGTGATCTGTGCGATGTTCCGGATCTGGGCCATGGCCGCGAAATCCAGGACCGGCTGCGAAACTTCCAGGCGCAGCGGCGGGTTGACGTTATTGATGTCCAGCAGGTTGGGCTTGGGGCCGATGAACGACACCAGCGACATCACCAATTGCTCGCGGATGGGATCGATGGGCGGGTTGGTCACTTGCGCGAACAGCTGGCGGAAGTAGTTGTAGAAGGGCTTGTTGCGATTGGAGAGCACGGCCAGCGGAGCGTCGTTCCCCATCGAGCCGGTTGCCTCTTCGCCCGCGGCGGCCATGGGCTGCAAAATGACTTTGAAATCTTCCTGGGTCCAGCCGAAGGCCTGCTGGCGGTCCAGTAGCGATGCCACTTTATGGGGCGCGTCGTCCAGCTTGGGCGCGGGCAGGTTTTCCAGCTTCAGGCGCAGGCGCTCGATCCACTGGCGGTAGGGGCGCGTATTGGCCAGTTGCGACTTGATTTCCGAATCGTCGATGATGCGGCCTTGCTGCAGGTCGATCAGGAACATCTTGCCGGGCTGCAGCCGCCATTTCTTGATGATGCGATGCTCGGGAATGGGCAGGGTGCCGGCTTCCGAGGCCATGATCACCATGTCGTCGTCGGTCACAATGTAGCGGGCGGGACGCAGCCCGTTGCGGTCGAGCGTGGCGCCGATCTGGCGGCCGTCGGTGAACGCCACGGCGGCCGGGCCGTCCCAGGGCTCCATCATGGCGGCGTGGTATTCGTAGAAGGCCCTGCGGTTTTCGTCCATGCCGGCATGCTGCTCCCAGGCTTCCGGGATCATGATCATCATGGCGTGGGCCAGCGAATAGCCCGACATCACCAGCAGCTCCAGGCAGTTGTCGAAGGTGGCCGTGTCGGACTGACCTTCGTACACGATGGGGTAGAGCTTGGGCAGGTCCGCGCCCAGCACGGCCGACTGCATCATGCCTTCGCGGGCGCGCAGCCAGTTGAAGTTGCCCTTCACCGTATTGATTTCGCCGTTATGGGCGATCATGCGATACGGGTGGGCCAGCGGCCATGCGGGGAAAGTATTGGTGGAGAAGCGCTGGTGCACCATGGCCAGCGCCGAGACCGCGCGCGTATCGGCCAGGTCGCGATAATAGCGGCCGACCTGGTTGGCCAGCAGCAGTCCCTTGTAGACTACGGTGCGCACCGAAATCGACGGGACGAAGTATTCCTGGCCATGCGCCAGCTGCATGTGCTGGATGGCGTGGCTGGCGGTCTTGCGGATCACGTACAGTTTGCGCTCCAGCGCGTCGGGCACCATGATGTCGGCGCCCCGGCCGATGAACAACTGGCGTATCACCGGCTCACAGGCGCGCACCGTCGGCGACATCGGCATCTCGCGATCGATGGGCACATCGCGCCAGCCCAGCACCACCTGGCCTTCGTCGCGCACGGCGCGTTCCAGTTCCTGCTGACAGGCCAGGCGCGAGGCCGTTTCCTTGGGCAGGAAGACCATGGCGACACCGTACTCGTCGGGTGGAGGAAGCTCCACGCCCTGCGTGGCCATGTCCTCGCGATACAGCGCGTCGGGGATCTGGATGAGGATGCCGGCGCCGTCGCCCATGAGCTCATCCGCCCCAACGGCGCCGCGGTGATCCAGGTTTTCAAGGATCTTCAGGCCTTGCTGGATGATGGCGTGGCTTTTGCGGCCTTTGATCTGGGCGACGAAGCCCACGCCACAGGCGTCGTGTTCATTCCGTGGGTCATAGAGTCCCTGTTTTTCAGGGGCGGCATGCGTGGTGCGCGCGCGGGCGATCACGGTCGGTTTGCGTGTAGGTTGCGGCATGGTTGAACTCTTGAATTGTTGCGCTGCGGTAAATCAAGATACTGCGATGCCACTGCGCGCGCAATAAAAATAAATAGGGGTCAGACCCTATTTGTTTGGATGGATGTATTGTTCTTTTTTAAATGGGGACAGATCTAATTTATTGAAACATGGAATAAATTTTTCTCGGTTTTGAATGCCAAAATTTGTTTGATCGGATTTTGCTCGGCGTTTTCAATTGAATTTCTGGGTTGAGGTAGTGGCTGACTTGTCGCTTTTTTGTTTTATGAGACAGTCACGTTGATACGCCGTTTGGCCAGCCGGGCACCTCCGAAAGTCGCCCTCAACCCCTATATGCCAAGCTGGCCTGCATCTGTTCCGAACGGACGGCCCAAAACCCTGGGGTCAGACCCCGTACGGGGTCTGACCCCAACAGCGTCTCAACCAGAGTTATTGTGAGGCCAGCCCTTGGCTGATGGGGTGAGGAGGGCGACTTCGGGCGCCGCCGGGCAAGGACGGGATGGCGGGGAGGCAAGGGCGCATCTGTTTGAACGCCCGTTTTCGGGCCACCGGCCCGGTGGGCGTGAGTTATGCGTCCGCCCCGACAGCGTGGCCTGGACCGGGCAGTCCCGCGCCAGCGGGACCGGTGCACGGGAGCCCGACTACCCCACCAGCCAAGGGCTGGCCGTCTCAAGAAACCCAAAACCTAACCCGACGCCTCTTCCCGCACCTTCCGCGGCCGCCCTCGCGGCGCCGGCGCCACGCGTCGACTGGCCCGGTTCGAAAGCTGGGCCAGGAAGTCCGCCTCGCCGACTGCCCACTGCCCGAACAGCGCCTTCTCGATCCGTAGCCCCTCCGCCCCCGACAGCCCCCGTGACAGCTTCTCGCGGTAATGCGCCTGACGTGCGAACGGCGTGTTGCCGCCGGCCCAGTAATCGTGATGGTCGGTCAAAATGGCGCTCACGGTCGCACCCGTGTGATCCCGCGCCGACGACCATGGCCAGATCTCGGGGCGATCGACATAATGCAGTTGCGACGGCAACGACTCCAGCCAGACCATGGTCGGCAGTACCCACGTGCCCGGTTCCACCAGTGCGCTCCGGTAGCGTCCCGCAAAGACCCGGCCTGGCGCCCCGGCCGACGCGATCCGCCTGCCCAGCGCCTGCACGAGTCGCGGCATGCTGCGCTCGTCGGGAGGTGTGGCGAGCAGGGTGATGCGGTCGTTGAGCAGCAGCCAGGCGTGCAACGACACCTTGTGTTCGCGGACTTCGCGCTCGAGCATGACCTTGAGCCCGTCCAGCTCGTCGGCCGGCGTCGGGTCGGAGGCGCGCGCCAGCGGATGTGCGAACCGCGCCTCCACCAACTGTGGAACGGACGGTGCGTAAAGGCGTGGCAGACGGGCCATGGCGGCATGGGGAGCGGGTGAGGAAGAAATAATTCTAACGTGTGCACGGCCCGGCGGAATCAATTAACCTAAGACGTAAAGTCCTTGATGAACCCAACAGGGAGTATTTCTATGCAGTCGAGCCAATCCGCCCCCGGCGCGCCATTGCGCATACGCCGGATCGCCGTCTGCGGCGCGGGCGTCATGGGCGCCCAGATCGCAGCGCACTGCGTGAACGCGGGCCTGCCTGTCGTGCTTTTCGATTTGCCTGCGAAAGAAGGCGACAAGAGCGCCATCGCCCGAAAAGCCATCGAACAATTGCGTAAGTTGAGCCCGGCGCCGCTGGGCACGCCCGATCTGGCCTCGCTCATCGAGCCGGCCAATTATGACGATGACCTGGGCCGGCTGGCCGAGTGCGACCTGGTCATCGAGGCCATCGCCGAACGCATGGACTGGAAGCGCGATCTTTATCAGAAGATCGCGCCCGCCATCCGCGCGGACGCGCTGGTGGCCAGCAACACGTCCGGGCTGTCCATCACCCAGCTGTCCCAGGCGCTGCCCGAAGCCTTGCGCCCGCGCTTCTGCGGCGTCCACTTTTTCAATCCGCCGCGCTACATGCCGCTGGTCGAACTCATTCCCACCCCGGACACCGACCGCGGCTTGCTCGACGTCCTGGAAACCTTCCTGGTTTCCACGCTGGGCAAGGGCGTGGTGCGGGCCAGGGATACGCCCAACTTCATCGGCAACCGGATCGGCGTCTTCGGCATCCTGTCGGTGATGGAACAGGCGCAGCGCTTCGGGCTCAGCTACGAGCTCGTCGACGAACTCACCGGTGCGCGGCTGGGCCGTGCCAAGTCGGGCACCTTCCGCACCGCCGACGTGGTCGGCCTGGACACCCTGGCGCATGTCGTGCGGACCATGCAGGAACATTTGTCCGAGGATTCCTTCCATCCGCACTTCGGCCTGCCGCGCGTGGTTGCCGCGCTGATCGAGCAAGGGGCGCTCGGGCAGAAGACGGGCGCGGGCTTCTATCGCAAAGAGGGCAAGGCGATTCTAAGGCTCGATCCCGGCAGCGGGAAGTATGTGCCGGCCGACGCCAAGATCGATGAAGGCGTGGCCGCCATCCTGGCTGAGCGCGATCCGGCCCGAAAGCTGAAGGCATTGCATGACTCGGATCACCCCCAGGCGCGATTCCTGTGGGCGGTGCTTCGCGATCTCTTCCACTACAGCGCCGTGCATCTTGCCGGCATCGCCAATAACGCCCGCCAGCTGGACCTGGCCATGAAATGGGGCTTCGGCCACGAACAGGGTCCTTTCGAAATCTGGCAGGCCGCCGGTTGGCGCGAAGTGGCCGGCTGGATCGCCGACGACATCCGCGCCGGCAAGGCCTTGTCCAGCCAGCCTTTGCCGGACTGGGTGATGCGCGGGCCGGTGTGGGAAGCGCAGGGCGTGCATACCGCGGCCGGATCATGGAACCCGCGGGATGCGCGATTCGAAGGGCGCAGCACCTTGCCGGTTTATCAGCGCCAAGTGGGCGCGCCGCGCCTGGCCGGCGAAACCCCCAGTCTGGAACGCAAGGTTGTCTTCGAAGACGAGGCCGTGTGCGCATGGACGCTGCCCGCGCCGCATCCCTCCGATGTGTTGCTGCTGTCTTTCAAGACGCGCATGCATACGCTCAGCCCCGAGGTCGTCCGCGGCATCGTGCGGGCGGTGGATGTGGCCGAGGCATCGTTCAGGGCGCTGGTCATCGGCCAGCTCGAAGATCCTTTTTCCGCGGGGGCCGACCTCAAGGCCATGATGCCCGCCTTCGCGCAGGGCGGTCCGGCCGCCGTGGCGCCGATCGAGCAGGAAATGCAGGACATGGTGATGCGCTTGCGTTATGCGCAGGTGCCGGTCGTGGCGGCACTGGCCGGCATGGCGCTGGGCGGCGGCTGCGAACTGGCCGTGCATTGTGCCCGGCGCGTCGCGCACTTCGAAACCTATATCGGCCTGGTCGAGACCGGCATCGGGCTCGTTCCCGGCGCCGGCGGCCTGACCTGGGCGGCAAGGCGCGCGGCCGAGCTCCAGGCGCTGGGCGCGCCGGATGCCCCCTTGCTGGCCTATCTGAAAAGATTCGCCCTGGCCATCGCCGGCGCCCAGGTGTCGGCATCGGCACTGGACGCGCAGCGCATCGGCTTCCTGGATCCCGCCGACGTGGTCGTGATGAACCGCTACGAACTGCTCTACGTGGCGGTGCGCGTGGCGCACGCAATGGCAGAGGCGAGCTGGCGTCCGCCCCTGCCGCGGCCTTTCCCGGTGGCTGGCCGCGACGGCCTTGCCACGCTGAAGGGCCAATTGCTGAACATGAAGGTCGGCGAATTCATCTCCGGCTATGACTACACGGTGGCGGGCGAGGTGGCCGATGTCCTGTGCGGCGGCGACGTTGATCCGGGCTCGCTGGCCGACGAGGCATGGATGCTAGGCCGTGAACGGCATGCCTTCCTGGGCCTGCTGGGCCGGCCCGAAACACAGGAGCGCCTGATGGGCTTCCTGAAGACCGGCAAGCCGGTGCGTAACTGACACGGGGGAAACATGTCCACATTGCAGCAGGCTTATATTGTTGCCGCCACGCGCAGTCCCATCGGCAAGGCGCCGCGCGGCGTGTTCGCCCACACCCGTCCCGACGACCTGCTGGCCAAGGTGATACAAGGGCTGTTGGCCCAGGCGCCGCAGCTGGATCCCGAGGCCATCGAAGACTGCATCGTCGGTTGCGCCATTCCCGAAGGCCCGCAGGGCTTCAACGTGGCCCGCATCGGCGCGCTATTGTCCGGCTTGCCCACGTCGGTGGCGGGCGTGACGGTCAACCGTTTCTGCGCATCGGGCCTGACCGCCATCGCCATGGCGGCGGACCGCATCCGTGTCGGCGAGGCCGACGTCATCATCGCCGCCGGCACCGAGTCCATGAGCCAGGTGCCTGTCATGGGCGTCAACACATCCTTCAGCCCGGAAATCTTCTCGCGTGATGAAAACCTGGGCATCGCCTATGGCATGGGCCTGACCGCCGAGCAGGTGGCGGAGCGCTGGAAGGTATCGCGCCAGGACCAGGACGCCTTCGCCCTGCGTTCGCACGAACGCGCGCTCGCGGCGCAGCGCTCGGGTGAGTTCGCCGACGAGATCCTGCCCATCGAAGTGGTTCGCCGTGCGCCGCAGTTGGGGCGTGAGGCGGACGCCGGCAATATCCACGAACAGCGCTACACCGTGGAACTCGATGAAGGTCCGCGCGCCGACACCAGCATCGAGGCGCTTGCCCGGCTGCGTCCCGCCTTCGCCGCCAAAGGCAGCGTGACGGCCGGCAACAGCTCGCAGATGTCCGACGGCGCGGGCGCCTTGCTGGTCGTCTCGGAGCGCGCGCTGAAGACGCATAATCTGCAGCCCATCGCGCGCTTCGTCTCGTTTGCGGTCAAAGGCGTCCCGCCGGAGATCATGGGGATAGGCCCCAAGGAAGCCATTCCCCAGGCGCTCAGGCAGGCGGGCCTGAACCTGTGCAACATGGGCTGGATAGAGCTGAACGAAGCTTTCGCCGCCCAGGCGCTGGCCGTCATCCGCGATCTGGATCTCGACCCCGAGATCGTCAACCCCCTGGGCGGCGCCATCGCCCTCGGCCACCCCCTCGGCGCGACCGGCGCGATACGCGCCGCCACCCTCGTGCATGGCTTGCGCCGTCGTAAATTGGACTACGGCATGCTTACCATGTGCGTGGGCACCGGCATGGGTGCCGCCGGCATTTTTCAAAGGATGTGAGCATGGATGCTGTTACGGGAGGAGGGGTCAGACCCCATACGGGGTCTGACCCCGAACCCACTTCGACCCCAGGGTCTGACCCCGTTATGGGGTCAGACCCCCTCCGCTATCGGCAATGGGCCCCCCAGTGGCCGACACGGCCGACGCTGGTGCTGATCCACGGCTTGTTCGGCGACATGGAGTCCTGGCCCAGCCTGATCCCCGAGGCGTTGCGCCTGGGCTTCGGCGTGCTTTGCATCGAGCTTCCCTGCCATGGCGAAAGTCCTTCCGAGCTCACGGACTTCGATCAGGTGGTCGCCGCGGTGGCTGAAACGCTGACACGCGCGGCACGCGGCCCGCTGGTCCTGGTCGGCCATTCCATGGGGGCGGCCATCGCCACCCGCGTGGCGCGGCGCATCGACGCCGCCCAGTTGCAATCCCTGCTGCTGATATCGCCCGCGGGCTGCGGCCCCGACATCAACCAGAGCTTCGTGGACGGCATGCTCAGCGCCGACGACAACCGGGCGCTGGAGCATGAAATCGGCAAGCTGACCGTCGTGCCCTTCGGCCTGGACGAAGCATACCTGGACGCCTATCGGGCTCGCCTGACCGCGCAGCGCGCCGCGCTGGTTCGCCTGTGCGCTGGAGTGAGCGCCAACGGCGTCCAGAAAGTCGACATCCTTCCCGACCTGGAAGAGCTGGCTTGTCCGATCACCGTGATCCATGGCCGCGAGGACCGCATCATTCCCTGGCAGCACACCTTGAACATCCCGCCCCGCGCGGCCTTGCACCTTCCGCCGCGCGTGGGCCACATTCCGTATGAAGAAGCTCCCGCCCTGGTGCATGGAATCATCGACCGGCTGTGGGGTCAGACCCCGTACGGGGTCTGACCCCTCGACCCGTTCAGGGTCTGACCCCTCGCATCTCTCGCGCCGTCCGCCACCAGCGCGCAAAGTGCCTGGGTCACGGCTTTCTTGCTGTGTTCGCGCCGCTCCAGCATGCCCACGCCCCGCAATATGGCGGGCCCGGGCAGGTCTTTGACGACCAGCTGCTGTTCCGACCATTCCGCATTGGCCAGGTGAGGCACGATGGCGACGCCATAGCGCTGCCGTACCAGTTGCGCGATGGCTTCGATGGAGTTCAGCTCCAGCGCGATATTGGGCGTGATTCCCAGTTGCTCCAGCGCGTAGCCGACCAGCCTGCCGGTCCATAGCGAGCGGTCGAACTGCAGGAACGGTTCGTGGTGCAGCAAATCCAGCACCGTGCGGCGGACCATTTCCTGCGGCGCGATGAGCACCAGCCTTTCCTGATAGAAAGGCGTCCAGATGAGGCCGGCCGGCACGGAATAGGGCGGCTCCGCCACGACGGCGGCGTCCAGCTCGCCCTTGGCCACCATGCGGGCGAATTCGCCGGACTGTCCGGCCAGCAGCCGCAGGTCCAGCGCCGGGTATTCCCGTTTGATGCGCGCCAGCGCGCCGCCGAAGGATCCCATGAGCGCGGAGACCAGGGCACCCACGTGCAGCGTGCCGCGCAGCACGCCGCCTGGCTGGGCCAGCATGTGATCGTAGTCGGACACCAGCTTTTCCAGGCGTTCCAGTACTTGCCGGCCGTCGGGCGTGACGGTCAGCGATTGCGGCCCGCGCTCGAAGAGCTTGACGCCCAATTCGGTTTCGAGGTTCTTGATCTGCAGGCTGACGGCGGCCTGCGTCAGGCCGACCTGGCGCCCGACCTCGGCGAAGCTGCCCAATTTGCCGGCCGCCAGCGCGGTCCGGAATTGCCGTATCGAAGACATGAATCTAGATATAAAAATAACTTGGTCTAATCAAAATAATTAATAGTTTTACTTTTGTCAATGCCAAGGGCATCATAGGGAGCATCCACCTCCAATCACGGACACCACAGCCATGAGCGAAACTTCTTCCACCTTGAACGTCGAGGTCTGGCGCGGCGGGCAGAACGGAAGCTATCAGTCCTTTCAAGTACCGCGCCAGGCCAGCCAGACGGTGCTGGACGTCGTCACCCACATCCAGCGCCAGATGGACCCGACGCTTTCCTATCGCTTCGCCTGTCGCGTGGGCATGTGCGGCTCCTGTGCCATGCAAGTCAACGGTGTGGCGCGCTGGACCTGCCGCACGCACGTCTCCAAGGTCGCCAAAGACGGCCGGCTGCAGCTTGCGCCCTTGTCCAACATGCCCGTGATCAAGGACCTGGTCGTGGACATGGACAACTTCTTCGAGAAAATGCAGGCCGCGCACGGCCGGTTCAAGGGCGAACACACCCGCTACGAACCCGTGGCGCGGGTCAAGCCCGACAGCCCGGCACGCCAGGAGGCCGACGCCGGCATCGAATGCATAGGCTGTGGCGTGTGCTATTCGTCCTGCGACGTCGTCACCTGGCGGCCGGACTACCTGGGGCCGGCCGCGCTGAACCGCGCCTGGACCCTCGTCAACGACGAGCGCGACGTCGACGGCGGCCGCTTGCTTGCCGTCGCGGGCGACGCCGGCTGCCATTCCTGTCATACGCAGGGTTCCTGTACGCTGCGCTGTCCCAAACAGCTTTCTCCCACCGCGGGCATTGCGGGCCTGAAGCGCATGGCCGCGCGCGCGGCCATGCGGGGCGAGCTGGGCGGCGAACTGGGGGGCGACTGACATGGCGGGCATCAATGTCAAGGCGGCGCGCCGGTGGTACTGGCAGCGCATCACGGCCATGGCCATGGCCTTGTTCGTCGTCATTCACATCATCGTCATGGTCTATGCCATACGCGGCGGCCTGAGCGGCGCGGAAGTCCTGGCGCGCACGCGCGGCAACCTGATGTGGGCGGCATTCTACGGGGCGTTCGTCGTGCTCGTCAGCGTGCACGCATCCATCGGCATACGCAATGTGCTGGTCGAGTGGGCGCGTCTGCGCGATGGCGCGGCCGCCGCGCTGTCGAACCTGCTGTCGCTCGCCTTGCTGGTCATGGGGCTGCGGGCGGTGTGGGCGGTCACACTGGGGGGGGCGGCATGAACGGCATGAGAAAGAACGACAGGCGGGCCAGGTCGCACGCAAGCTGGCTGGCATTTCTCCTGCATCGCATTTCGGGCGTGCTGCTGACCGTCTTCCTGCCCTTCCATTTCTGGACCCTGGCGCTGGCGCTGGAAGGCGAGGCGGCGCTGGACACCGCCCTCAAGTGGTACGAGCATCCTTTGTTCAAATTCGGTGAATGGCTGCTGGTGTTCCTGCTGGCGGCGCACCTCCTGGGCGGGCTGCGCCTGCTGTTGCTGGAGTTCAGCCCGTGGCGCGGCCTGCGCCCGGGCATGATCTCCGCCGGCGTCGCCTCGGCGGCCGCCGTATCCATCGTTTTCCTTATTGCCGCATTGGGTTGAAGCATGAAAGACATAGACTACACGCAGGTGGAAGAGGCGGCCCGCGAACTGTACATACGCGCCTTGAAGCTCTTGCCGGACGACATCAAGACCGGATTCGGCAATCTGCAGGAAATGGAAACGTCCGAGCGGGCGCGCACCATACTGAAGACCATGGTCACCAATATCCGCGTGGCCGAGGACAACAACAACCTGCTGTGCCAGGACACCGGCATTCCGATCTACAACGTATTCATCGGGCGGAACGTGGCGGTGGACGGATGGCGCCTGAAGCAGGCCATCGCCAAGGGCTGCGAACGCGCCACGCGCGAGCACCCGTTGCGGTCCAGCGTGGTGCACCCCATCAGCCGCGTGAACAATCACACCTCCTGTGGTCCCGGCGTGCCCGTCATCCATTTCGATTACGTCGAAGACACCGACACGCTGGACATCGAGATGATCCCCAAGGGCAGCGGCTCCGAGAACAACTCCTTCCTGCGCATGGCCATTCCCGCCGAAGGCCTGGCGGCCGTGAAGCGCTTCGTCATCGATTGCGTGATCGACGCCGGCGGCAAGACCTGTCCGCCCACCATCGTGGGCGTCGGCGTGGGCGGCACGTCCGATCTTTGCGTGCATCTGGCCAAGAAAGCCGCCACGCGCCCATTGGGATCCGTCTGCGCCGACCCGCTTGGCGCCGAGCTCGAACGCGAGCTGTCCGCTGCGGTCAACAAGCTGGGCGTGGGCCCGCAGGGCCTGGGCGGCGACGCCACCTCGTTCGCGGTGCACATCGAACTGGCGGCGACGCACATCACCATGAACCCGGTCGCCGTGAACATGCAATGCCATTCGGCGCGCAGGGCCCGGGCCAGCCTGGGATCGGGCCGCATCGAGTACGGCTTCTGACGGAGAACAACATGGCACATTACGACCTGACGATGCCGGTCACCGAAGAGCAGGTGCGCCAGTTGCGCGTCGGCGACACGGTCACGCTGCAAAAGACACTGTTCGGCATACGCGACGCCAGTTATATCGCGATGTTCGATCGCGGCCGCCAGACCCGCTTCGACCTGAACGGGCATGCCGTGATCCACACCGCGCCCAACGTGCGCAAGGTGCCTGTGTCGGACGAATTCCCGGCGGGCTACGAGCCGGTCTGCATCGGCACCACGACTTCATCGCGCATGGAGCGCTTCACGCGCCAGCTCATGTCGCAGTGCGGCGTGCGCTTCATCATCGGCAAGGGCGGCATGCATCAGGGCTCGCTGCAGGCATTCCAGGAATTGGGCGGCGCCTACCTGGGCATCGTCGGCGGCACGGCCGCGCTGGAAACCACCTGGATCGAACAGATCGAGGACGTCGACCTGGACGACCTCAATCCGGAATCGCTCTGGAAATTCCGCATCCGCGACTTCGGCCCCTTGCTGGTGGCCATGGACAGCCACGGGGGCTCGCTGTACGACGAAGTGAACGGCGACGTCAAAAGCCGCCGCGATGAAATCCTGGCTTCACTGGGGGCATCATGACGCCGCAGCCCGACGTAATCAGCACCGACATCCTGATCCTGGGCTCCGGCGGCGCCGGCCTGTTTGCGGCCCTGCATGCGCACGACACGGACCCCTCCCTGCACATTACCGTGGCGGTCAAAGGCCTGCTGGGCAAATGCGGCTGCACGCGCATGGTGCAGGGCGGCTACAACGTGGCGCTGGCCGAGGGCGATTCCGCTGAGCGGCATTTCATGGACACCATCACCGGCGGCAAATGGCTGCCCGACCAGGAACTGGCATGGACGCTGGTGAACAAGGCCATCGAACGCATCCATGAGCTCGAGAACGAGCTGGGCTGCTTCTTCGACCGGAATGCCGACGGCACCCTGCACCAGAAAGCCTTTGCCGGCCAGACTTTCGATCGCACCGTGCACAAGGGCGACCTTACCGGCATCGAGATCATCAATCGCCTGGCCGAACAGGTTTGGGCGCGCAAGATCCATCGCCTGGAAGAGCATCGGGCGATCGAACTCATTCCTTCCGCCGATGGCGCGCGCATCGCCGGCGTGCTGATGATAGACCTGCGTTCCGGGCAGTATCGCCTGGTGCGCGCCAAGGCCGTGCTGCTCGCCACGGGCGGTGGCCCCACCATGTACAAGTTTCATACCCCATCGGGCGACAAAAGCTGTGACGGCCTGGCCATGGCGCTGCGCGCCGGGCTGGGGCTGCGCGACATGGAAATGGTGCAGTTCCACCCCACCGGCCTGCTGGCCGGCTCCGATACCCGCATGACGGGAACCGTGCTCGAAGAAGGGCTGCGCGGCGCGGGCGGCTACCTGCTGAACGGGCAGCGCGAACGCTTCATGCACAACTACGATCCGCGCGGCGAACGCGCCACGCGCGACGTCGTCTCGCGCGGCATCTACGCGGAAATGCGCGCGGGCCGCACGTCGCCGAACGGCGGGGTGTACATCCAGATGAGCCACCTGGGCCCCGACAAAGTGCGCAAGCAGTTCAAGGGTATGGTCGAACGCTGCGGGGACTGCGGCTTCGACCTGGCCGGCGGCCTGGTCGAGGTCGTGCCGACCGCCCACTACATGATGGGCGGCGTGGTCTTCAATCCCGATTGCAGCACCGAATGGCCCGGCCTGTTCGCCGCGGGCGAAGACACGGGCGGCGTGCACGGTGCCAACCGGCTTGGCGGGAACGGCGTGGCAAACTCCACGGTCTTTGGCGGCATCGCCGGCGACAGCATGGCGGCGTGGGTGCGCGGCAAGGCGCTGGTCGACGTCGACCAGGCCAGGCTGCAGCAGGCTATCGCCGCCGCCGAGCGGCCATTCGCGCATCCCGGCGGTGACCTGCATGCCTTGCGCGAGCGCCTGTGGGACTGCATGTGGGACGACGCCGGCATCGTGCGCGATGAAGCCGGGCTCAAGCGGGCGGCCGCCACGCTCGACGCGCTTCATCAAGAGCTTGAAAGCATCGGCGTCGCCGACGGGAATCGCGCCTACAATCTGACCTGGCACGATTGGCTGAACCTGGACAGCCTCATACACGTCAGCAAGGCGATCGTCAGCGCCGCGCTGGCCCGCGAAGACTCGCGCGGAGCGCATTTTCGCGAAGACTACCCAGACGTGCGCGATCTGGAGAACTCCTGGTTCTCGGTGATGCGCCTGCACAACGGAGACATGCAATTGACAAGACAGCCGGTCAGCTTCACCCGCGTTCGGCCGGGGGAGTCCATCCTTCTGGAAGACGAGGCCCAGGCATGACGGCGGCGCTTCGAGGGGCCGACATGCTGGCCCGCGCCCTGCGGCAGGCGGGGGTGGACACCATTTTCAGTTTGTCCGGCAACCACATCATGCCGGTCTACGACGCGCTCTACACCGAAAAGCTGGGCCTGGTGCATACACGGCATGAAGGCGCTGCGGTGCACATGGCCGATGCCCATGCCCGCCTGACGGAGCGGGCGTCGGTTGCGCTGGTGACGGGCGGGCCCGGGCATGCCAATGCCGTTTCCGCCTTGTACACGGCCTACATGTCGGAATCGCCCGTCGTGCTGCTGTCGGGCCACGCGCCCTTGAATCAGCTCGGTCGCGGCGCCTTTCAAGAAATGGACCAGGTCGCCATGGCTCGACCCGTGGTCAAGGAAGCCTGGGCAGCCACCGATCCGGACACGATCGCGCATGATTTCGCCCGCGCCTGCCGCTTGGCCTTATCGGGCCGCCCAGGGCCGGTTCACCTTAGCCTGCCCACCGACGTGCTGGAAGGCAAGGCGTCAAATGCCATGCCGCCCGAAGCCGGCGACTTCAACGCTGAGGCGTTGCCGCTGTCCGCGCAAGACGCGCACGCCTTGTTCGTGCGGCTCAGGCAGGCGCGGCGGCCTTTGATCCTGTCCGGGCCGCAGGGCTTGACGGACAGTGGCCGCCAGGCACTGCAGCGCTTGCAGGAAGCCTGCGGCGTCCCGGCCATCGCCACGGAAAGCCCGCGTGGCAGCAACGATCCGGCGCTAGGCGCCTTTGCGCCGCTGCTGGCGCAGGCCGACTGCGTGCTGTTGCTGGGCAAGCGGCTGGACTTCACGCTGGGGTTCGGCAAGGCGCCGGTTTTCGCCGACGATTGCATCTTCCTTCAGGTGGACGCCGACGAAGACGAATTCCGGCGCAGCGCCGAAGCCCTCGGCGACCGCTTGCGTGCCCGCAGCCGGGCCGACTTCCGTTCGGCCGCCGCCGCCCTGGTGGCCGCGACGGCCGACGAAGGCTCTTGGCGCATGGACGCCGATTGGCCCGAACGCGTGCGGAATGGCGTCGCTTATCGGCCAGAAGCCTGGCGACAGCAGGCCGCGGCGGCATCCAGCGCGTCGGCAGGGTCCACGCCGAGTCCCCTGCATCCCGCCGCCTTGTGCGCCGCCGTTCAGCCCTTGCTGGACAGCCATCCCGATGCCGTGCTGGTGGTCGATGGCGGGGAATTCGGGCAATGGGCCCAGGCCTGCCTCAGTGCGCCGCATCGCGTCATCAACGGCGCGGCGGGCGCGATCGGCGCCGCGCTACCCATGGCCATCGGCGCCAAGCATGTCTATCCGGATGCGCCCGTCGTTGCCCTGATGGGCGACGGCACCTTCGGCTTTCATTGCGCCGAACTGGATACAGCCCTGCGTTGCGGGACGCCCATCGTGTGCGTCGTGGGCAACGATGCGCGCTGGAACGCGGAATACCAGATACAGCTGCGTAGCTACGGCGCCGATCGCACCATAGGCTGCGAGCTGCTTCCGTCGCGCTACGATCGCGTTGCGGTAGCGTTCGGCGGGCATGGCGAGCACGTGGACGCCGCGGCCGAACTGCCCGGCGCACTCGCGCGCGCCATGCAGTCAGGCCTGCCGGCTTGCATCAACGTTGCATTGGATGGCCTGCCCGCGCCGGTCGTGCGTCAAGTGCAACAATCTGCTTGAGGCTTGCATGACGCTTTGGGTAATCATCGGCATAGGCAGCGCGATGGCGGGATTCGTGCAGGGCCTTGCCGGTTTCGGCTTCGGCCTGGTGTCGCTGGCCATCTGGTCCTGGGTGCTGGAGCCCGCTTTGGCCGTGCCCGTCGTCGTATTCGGTTCGCTCGTCGGCCAGTTGCTGGCCTGCGGCTCGCTGCGCGAGGGCTTTCGCTGGGACCGCGTCCGCCCCTTTTTGCTCGGCGGCATCGTCGGCATCCCCACCGGCTTGTGGCTGCTCGACATGATGGACCCCCTGTTCTTCAAGTTCGGCGTGGGGCTGTTGCTGGCCGTGTATTGTTCGTCCATGCTGCTCATCCAAGGGGTCAGACCCCGCATGGGGTCTGACCCCGACATTGACCCCACCATCGCCCCGGGCGGCCGCATGGCGGACGGCGTCATAGGCTGGGTGGGCGGCACCATGAGCGGATTCGGCGGGCTGCCCGGCGCCATCCCCACCCTGTGGTGCACCTTGCGCGGCTGGCCCAAGGATCAGCAGCGCACGGTGTTCCAGGCCTTCAACCTTTTCATGCACATGCTGACGCTGACGGCTTTCGCCATCCATGGCCTGCTGACCCGGGAAATCCTGGAGATCTTCGCCTTCGTCGCGCCCGTCATCGTCATCCCGTCCTTGCTGGGCATCCGTCTGTACAAACGCTTTTCCGACAGCGCCTTCAAAGCCGTCGTGCTGGCCCTGCTGGCGATCTCGGGCCTGATGCTGCTGCTGTCCACGGCACCGAAAATATGGGCGCTGGTTTAGGGGTCAGACCCCGTACGGGGTCTGACCCCAGCGCGTTTCTTCGTTCCGGGGTCAGACCCTTTCATCCGCCTCGTTCCGGGGTCAGACCCTATAGGGTCTGACCCCACCTCGACGATCCTGGGGTCAGACCCCGCATGGGGTCTGACCCCTCGCCACACATCAATTGATCTTGATGTTGCGTTCCTTGATCACCTTGGTCCAGTTCGCGGATTCCGCGTCCATGGCCTTCTTGAACTCGGCGGGGGTGTTGCCGACGGCGGTCATGCCTTGGTCTTCGAGGCGCTTCTTGATGTCCGGCATAGCCAGGACTTTCGCGGTGTCTTTCTGGATCTTGTCCACGATTTCCTTGGGCATGCCTTTGGGCCCCACGAAGGCGAACCAGCCCGAGTTCTCGAAGCCGGGGACGCCGGCTTCGGACACGGTGGGCAGGTCGGGCAGCATCTTCGCGCGCGTCTTGCTGGTGACGGCCAGGGCGTTGAGCCGGTCGGCCTGCGCCAGCGGCGTGACGGCACCGATGTTGCCGACGATGAAGTCGATCTGGCCGGCCATCAGATCCGTATAGGCGGCCGCCTCGCCGCGATAAGGCACGTGCGTGACGTCGATCTTGGACGCATAGGCGAAGTTCTCGCCCGCCATATGGACCTGGCTGCCCAGGCCGGCCGAGCCCATGTTCAGTGTCTTCGGATTCTTCTTGGCCAGGTCGATCAGCTCTTGCAGCGTCTTCACCGGGAGCTTCTTGGCCGTGACCACCACCATCGGGCCTTCCGCCACATTGGTAATGAGCTCGAAGTCTTTGTTGACGTCGAACGGCAGGTTCTTGTACAGATGCGGGTTGACGGTCAGGATGCTGCCGGAAGCCAGTAGTATGGTGTGCCCGTCGGGATTGGCCTTGGCGACGATGGCAGCGCCGATGTTGCCGCCGGCGCCCAACTTGTTCTCGATGACGACGGTCTGTTTCCAGAGCTCGCTCAGCTTGGCGCCGATGAGGCGCCCGACGACGTCGGTGGTGCCGCCCGGGGAAAAGGGGATGATGATGGTGACCGGCCCGGTTGGCCAGTTTGCGGCGGTAGCGGGAGCGGTCAGGCCGGTGGCAAAAGCGGTGGCGGCGAGCAACAGGGCGGCCCGTCGCAATGGTCGAAAGCGATGTTGCATGAAAGTCTCCAAATGTGTTTATACATACTGAGTGCTGCCAAGAGTTGCGTTGTTGCGGAAAAGAACGAGGGGTCGTCCCCCGTACGGAAAAGAATAAGGGGTCAGGCCCCATGCGGGGTCTGACCCCAGTGGGCCGGATTTCCGAAAGAACGGGGTCAGACCCCTCATGGGGCTGACCCCGGCGGACTGGGCGGAAACATCAAGGTCAGGTCACCGAGATGCCGGCGCTCTTGATGATGTCGCGCCAGCGCTTGACCTCGCTTTCCAGGTGCTGCTTGAATTCCGCCGGATTGCGGGGTTGGGGAATGAAGCCGAGCTTGATCATGGAGTCGCGCATGCTGGGCTGGTTGACCTGGGCCACGATGGCCGTGCCGATCTTTTGCACGATGTCGTCCGGCGTGCCGGCCGGCGCGAGCACGCCCGTCAGGTTCTCGACGATCAGGTCCGGCATGCCGGCCTCGGCGACCGTGGGCACGTCGGGAAGATCGGGGCTGCGTTTCGTGGTGGTGACGGCCAATGCGCGCAGGGCACCGCTTTTCACATGCGACAGCGATTCCGGGTAGTTCGAGAAGATGACGTCCAGGTGTCCGCCCATGAGATCCGTGAGCGACGGAGCGCCGCCTTTATATGGGATGTGGACCAGCTTGTTGCCGGTCAGGCGCTGGTACAGGGCCAGGGTAAGGTGCGGGGGCGTGCCATTGCCGCTGGAGCCTGCGTTCAAGGTCCGGGCCTTTGCGGCCTTGTCCAGGTCGGCCATGGTCTTGATGTCGCTTTTGGCGTTCACGACCACCATCATCGACGAGGCGGCCAGGCCCGCCACGGGAACCAGATCCTTCAGAAGGTCATAGCCGGCGCGGCCTTCGAACAGCGTTGCGTTGGAGGCATGGGTGAGCGTGATGGCCAGCCAGGTATAGCCGTCGGGGGTGGACCGGGCCACATGGGCGGCGCCGATGTTGGCGCTGCCGCCGGCCTTGTTTTCGACGACGACGTTCCAGCCATGGGCATCGGACAAGGTCTTGGCCACCGCGCGCGCGGCGACGTCGGTCAGCCCGCCGGGCGCAAACGGCACGACATAGTTAATGGGACGGCCGGGCCAGCCGTCGGCGGCCGCCGCCAGGACGGCTCCGGGCAGCAAGCCGCCCAGGCCTGCCGCGCCCGCAGCCTGCAGCAGCTTGCGGCGCACGGGATCAGCACAGTGCAGGGAAGAATTGGGTTTCATGTCTCTACCTCCTTTGTGGATTCTAATTGTGATGGGGTCAGACCCGAGTTGTAGCGCGGAGGGGTCAGACCCCGTACGGGGTCTGACCCCCTTGACCCCGAGTTTTGCGAGATGGGGGGGATCGCAAGGCCGGGGTCAGACCCCGTACGGGGTCTGACCCCCTGGGCCCCCTTAAACCTCCGTTAAGCGCTTTCGAACAGGCGCGTCAGTACGAATTCACGATGGCCCAGGGCCTCGGCGGCGGTCCAGCGGCCGTTGGCGGTGGCCAGCATGCATTCCAGCAGCTTGTCGCCGGCTTGGCTGAGATCGATCTCGCGTTGCAGCAGGCCGGAGGTGTCGACGTCGATGTGCTCCGACATGGTGCGGACCGTGCGCGGGTTGGCGCAGATCTTGATCACGGGCAGGATGGGGTTGCCGATGACGTTGCCCTGGCCGGTGGGGAAGAAGTGCACGGCATAGCCGGAAGCCGCGCACAGGGTGACCATCTCGGCCGCCGCCGACGACGAATCCATGAACCACAAGCCGCTGCTGGTCGGGGTTTCGGCCTTGTCCAGCACGCCGTCCACCTTGCACACCTTGCCGATCTTCTGGATGTTGCCCAGCGCCTTTTCCTCGATGGTGGTCAGCCCGCCCGCGATATTGCCCTTGGTGGGCTGGGATTCGGACAGGTCGCTGGTCTTCCAGCGGTTGATCATGTCCTGATAGCGATTGAACATGAACATGAAGCGCTCGCGCACCTGGTCGTTCGCGCAGCGCTCGGCCACGATGTGCTCGCCGCCCGTCAGTTCCGACGTTTCACCGAAGACCAGCGTGGTGCCCAGCGGATAGAGCTTGTCGAACGCATTGCCCACGGTGGGGTTGGCGCCACAGCCCGAGGTCGTGTCGGATTCGCCGCACTTGGTCGACACCCAGAGGTCGCTGATGGGGCATTCCTCGCGGCTGAGGCCGGTGGCGTAGTGAACGAATTCCTTGGCTTTCCGCGAAGCGCGCAGGATGGTGTCGTGGTCGCCGTGCAGTTCGATGCCGAATCCGGCCACGGGCTTGCCGGTGGCGGCAATGGCGTCCACCACGCGCTTGGTCCAGCCTTCTTCGATGCCGATGACCACGACTGCCGCGACGTTCGGGTTGCTGCCGGTACCGATCAGCGTGCGGAAATGCAGTTCCAGGTCTTCGCCGAATTGCAGGCGGCCGTAGGGATGCGGCAAGGCCATCGTGCCCTTGATGTTGTTGGCGACGGCTTCGGCGGCCGCGTTGGAAATGTCGTCGACCGGCAGGATGATGACGTGGTTGCGCACACCGACGCGTCCGTTGTCGCGGCGATACCCCATGAACGTGGTGTTGGCGGAAATGACAGCCATGTTGAAACTCCTTATTGACCTATGGATATATGGGGTGAAGCGCTTACCAGCGTTTGGTTTTGATGTTCTGTACGTGGGCGTGGTCGCCGGCCTTGATCGGCGCCACCACCTTGCCGATGTCGATGCCGTATTTGTAGACGGTGTCGCCCACGGCCATGTCTTTCAGGGCGACCTTGTGGCCGATGGGGATGTCTTGCTGGGCCTTGACATGGATGAGCTTGTCTTCATCCATGATCCAGGCGGTGAGCTCTGTGCCCGCTTTGATGTCTTCCACAACGGCGACGGCGACCGTGTCCTTGGAGTCGTGCAATACGGCATGAATCATTTTCTTCCTCTCTATAAAAAACCGCCGGCGCGGCATGTGGGAGTGGCCGGTCGGCACCGTGTGTAAGCAATATTATTCGTGCATAACATCCATGTCAAGCATATCATATAGATGATTGATATGAGGTATCATTTACACTGTGCGGTCTACAGTCATTTGCCATGGTTCCTACCTTGTCCCAGCTCAGTCCTACCGGTGTTCCTCTTTACGAACAGGTCAAGCGCGCGGTGCTGGCCGCGCTGGCGGCGGGCGAATGGAAGCAGGGCGAGGCCATCCCCCCTGAAAAACTGCTCTCCGAGCGCTTTGGCGTCTCCATCGGCACACTGCGCAAGGCCATCGACGAACTGGTCATGGAAAACATCCTCGTCCGGCATCAGGGGCGGGGCACATTCGTGGCCATCCATTCGCAGAACCAGCATTTCTTCAAGTTCTTCCGCATCGTCCGGCAGGACGGCGAAAAAGCGTATCCCGCCACCGAGCTTCAACGTTTCCGGCACATCGCCGCCAGCGAAGAGGTCCGCGAAAAACTGCATCTATCGCCGGGCTCCAAGGTGTTCGAGTTCGTCAACGCGCTCTCCCTGCATGGCGAAAAAGTCATCGTCGACACCATCTGCGTCTCCGACGTGATGTTCCGGGGGCTGACGAAAGACCAGCTGCGCGACCGTCCCAGCACGCTCTACAGCTTTTATCAGCAAATGTTCGGCATCAACGTCATCGCCACCGACGAACGGGTACGCGTGGCGGTGGCCGACGCCGACCACGCCGTCCTGCTCAACGTCGACGAAGGCGCCCCTCTGCTTGAACTGCGCCGTGTGGCCTATTCCTTTCACCAGACCCCGGTGGAATGGCGCGTATCAAAAGTGGACACGCGTCGCTATGAATATATCGGGCAGGAACATATGCTGGGGGGTCAGACCCCGTACGGGGTCTGACCCCTTACCAATTTTGTCCCGGGGTCAGACCCAAGTGGGTCTGACCCCATCCCCATCAACGCGGGGTCGGACCCCGAATGGGGTCCGACCCCCTGGCCCTTGCACCGCACGGGGTCAGACCCGCATCTCGCAACCCCCGGGGTCAGACCCGCATCTCGCAACCCCCGGGGTCAGACCCCGTATGGGGTCTGACCCCCTAATCATATAGATCATTTAGTTGACATCGCCGCAAAGTCGCGGATACGATTTGGATCATCACGAGGAGCCTATATGAGAATCATTATTTCGGAATTCATGGACGCTGCGGCGGTTGCCCAGCTGCAGAACGACTTCGACGTCGTCTACGATCCTGCGCTGGTCGACAAGCCGGAGGAATTGCATGCGGCGGTAGCCGAGGCGCAAGCCCTGATCGTGCGCAATCGCACGCAGGTCAGCGCGCAGCTGCTGGCGGCCGCGCCCGCGCTGAAGGTCGTGGGGCGCCTGGGTGTCGGCCTGGACAATATCGATATGAAGGCCTGCGCCGATCGTGACATCAAGGTCATCCCGGCCACGGGTGCCAATTCCCGCGCCGTGGCCGAATACGTCATCGCTTCGGCCATGATGCTGCTGCGCGGCGGCTTTCTTTCCAGCGCGGATGTCGCGCGGGGCGACTGGCCGCGCGCCCGCCTGTCCGAAGGACGCGAGTGCGGCGAAAAAATACTCGGCCTGGTCGGATTCGGCGGCATCGGCAGGCTGACAGCCAGCCTGGCGCAAGGCCTGGGATTCACCGTCGTCGCCTACGACCCCGGCATCCCGGGCAGCGCGCCCGTATGGGCGGAAACCGGCGTCCGGCAACTGTCTCTCGACGATTTGCTGGCCCAGGCCCACGTCGTCAGCCTGCACGTGCCCCTGATAGAAAGCACACGCAATCTCTTCGACGCGACGACACTCGCCAAGATGCGGGCGGACGCCGTGCTCGTCAACACCGCGCGCGGCGGCATCGTCGACGAATCAGCCCTGGCCGACGCGCTCCGGGCAGGCCGTCTCGGGGGCGCGGCGCTCGACGTCTTCGAACAGGAGCCGCTCAAGATCGGCAACGCCTTTGCCGACGTACCCAACCTCATCCTGACCCCCCACATCGCCGGAGTGACCGCCGAGTCCAACCAGCGCGTCAGCCAAATGATCGCTGATGAGGTCGGCCAGTCCCTGAAGGGTCAGACCCTGCGGGTCTGACCCTGAACAAAAACTGAGGGGTCGGACCCCATACGGGGTCCGACCCCTTGACCCGAACATCGAAGCGGGGGTCAGACCCTCGAAACATAACGGGGGTCAGACCCCACGGGTCTGACCCCTTGAACCAAACAGCAAATCGGGGTCGACCCCGCATGGGGTCTGACCCCCAACCAAACAAGAGGCAAACAACATGGCGTTGCACACAATCGATTCACTCGTCCTGCGGGTGGCCAAGGCGCTGGAAAAAGCCGGCGCATCGAACGACATGGCGCTCAGCACCGCGCGGTCGCTGGTCGCCGCCGAAGCGCAGGGCATGGGGTCGCATGGCTTGTCGCGCGTGGGACAGTATGCGTCCCACCTGCGCAGCGGGCGCGTCAATGGCGGCGCGGTACCCACTATCCGCGCCGAACGAGGCGCAGGCGTGCTGATCGACGCGGACGAAGGCCTGGCATTCCCCGCCTGCGAACTGGCCGTCCAGGAAGCCGTCGCCCGCGCGCGCGAATACGCCATCGGCTTCGCCGGCGTGACGCGCAGCCACCACTTTGGTGTCGCGGCGCTGCACCTCGAGGCGGCCGCCGAAGCCGGCATGGTGGCCTTCGCATTCAGCAATTCGCCCGCCGCCATGCCGGCGCCGGGCGGCACGCGCGCTCTGTTCGGCACCAACCCGATCGCCGTCGTCTTCCCCCGCCGAGACGGCACCGCCGTCAGCATCGACCTGTCGCTGTCCGAGGTCGCGCGGGGCAAGCTCATGGTGGCGGCGCGCGAAGGCCGCGACATACCGCTGGGCTGGGCGCTGGACAAGGACGGCAAGCCCACCACCGACCCCAAGGCGGGGCTGGACGGCATGATGTGCCCCGCCGGCGGAGTCAAGGGGGCGATGCTCGCCCTGATGGTCGAACTGCTCTGCGTATCGCTTACAGGCGCCGCTTTCGGCTTCGAAGCGGACTCCTTCTTCAGCGCGGAAGGCAACCGGCCGCACATAGGCCACGTATTCCTGGCCATCGACCCCTCCGCCCTGGCCGGCAACGACGTTTATTTCGAACGCGTCGAAACGCTGATGGACGCCATGCTCGCCGATGAAGAGGTGCGGATACCGGGCGCGCGCCGCGCCCAGCTTGCCGCGCGGTCCGCCGCAAACGGTGTGGAAGTGCCGGACTCCGTGATTCAGGAACTGGATGGCTGACCGCAGGGCGCCGATGTGGATTGCTGAATATACATGGCGCCCGCCAGAGCGCCTGCCATGGCTGTTCCTCCGATCACCGCCAGCGTCCAGGTGGCAAGGTGCGCATCCAGCCAGGCCGCGGCAACTGCGCCGCACAGCAAGCAAATCGGCCGCATCAGGCCGAGCGCGGCGCTTGAAAAGTCTTTATCCGCCAGCGCCCGGGCGCTGCGCACCAGGCTGCCGGTAATGAAGGTAACGCCTGGTTCGTCGGCCAGAACCTGGTTCAGCGTTCCCATGGCGGCGGCGATCAACATGACGACTGGCACAGGGTAGTGTGGCTCCGCGAGCGCGGAGGCTCCAAGCAGAAGGAGGGCGGTGACCATGAGCAGCAGGGGCGCCCGCCATCGTCCGGCCATGGCGCCGGCCTTTGCCGCGCAGACGAGCGCAATGAAGAAAGTCGCGATGATCGCCAGAAGAGCGCCGATATTCCGGGGCACATCCGTGCCGCTCAATAGTTGCACTCCGACCTTGGTGGTGTTGCCGGTCACATACACGGCAAGCAGATTATGGCTGTGCAATACGATCAAGGCGTCGGCGGCGCCCGCAAGGCAGACCAGGAAAAGAGGCGGAAATGCCCGTGCGGCGGCAATCATGTGCTTTGGCTTCTCATGAACGTGTGTTTTCAATGGTGTGCGGCTCTGCTATCGTTTTCCGCTTTGAAAGCTTGGAGTGGCAATGGGTTTCGAATTGGCGGACCTTCGGCTGGTGCGGCAGTTGGTAGAGGCGGGAAGTCTTTCCGAAGCGGCGCGGCGCGCTCAAACATCCCCCGCGACCTTGAGCCGCAGGCTGTCCGCACTGGAAGCCCGATTGAGCACGCGCCTGTTCGATCGATCATCGCGCCGCTTCACCCTGACGCGCGAAGGCGCGACGCTTCACGAGCGTGCGGTGGCGGTGCTCGAAGCGGTTGCAGAGATCGAAACCGACATGCTGACCGTCAGCGCCGTGCCGCGCGGGGTGCTGCGCATTGGTGCGCCGATGCAGATCGGGCGGCAGCGTATCGCCCGCATCGTGGGCGACTTTGCGCTGAAGCATCCCGAGATATCCGTGCAATTGAGCCTGTCCGACATCGGTTTCAATGTGGTCGGCGACGAGCTTGACATCGCCGTGCGGGTAGGGCTTCCCGACGACCCGGCCGTGGTCGTCAAGCGCTTGCTCAGCAGCCGGCGGCTGGTTTGCGCGGCACCCGCTTATCTCGAGCGCCATGGTACGCCTCGGGTGCCCGAAGACCTGCTCAAGCACAATTGCATTCGTCTCATGCGCCGAGGCCAATCCTATGACCAATGGCTGTTCCGGGGCGCGAATGGCGAGATCCGCGCCATTCCGGTGCAGGGACGCTTGATGGTTTCCAGTGGCGAGGTCATGCATGATTGGATCCTGGAGGGTCGCGGTATCGGGCAGAAAGCCTTCTGGGATGTCGAAGCCGATCTTGCGAGTGGCAGGCTGATCGAATGCCTGCCTGAATATGCCTGTCACGATATTGCGCTGTATGCGACTTGGAAGCAGCGTCCGCATATCCCTTTACGCTTGAGAGCATTCGTGGACTACTTGTACGAGTCGTTCAACGGCCCGGAGGCCAAGGTCAAACAATAGGCACGCCGGAATCGCGCATCAGCCTCTGTGCAGATTGCAGCAGTGCCGGGCGCCATTGCTCGACCAGATCCGCAAGCAGCAGGCTGCCGTTTTCTTTTACGATTCGTCCCGCGATCATCACCAAGGAGACGTCGTTGGGCTGCGCATAGGACACGATGGCCTGAGCTGGATCCTGCGCGGACACAATATGCAGCGCATCACGGCGGACCATGATCAGGTCGGCCTGCTTGCCGGGCGTCAGGCTGCCGATGCGCCTGTCCATGCCCAGCGCTGCCGCATTGTTCACGGTAGCCCACTCGAGCACTTCGCGGCCGCGTATCGGCGTTTTTTCGACGGGAGATCCCCCTGTGCCCACGGCAGTGCTTTGTGGGGCAGCGTCCCCTTCGATGCTCGCGAAGGCGTCCTGGATGCCAAACATGCGCTCGACCAACAGCGTGGTGCGCATCTGGTCGAACATGTCGCCCTTGCTGCCGACTTCGCTGTCCACGCCGATAGAGGGCAAGCCCCCCAGGGCCTTAATGCGTCCGCTTACCGGCCGCTGTGCATGAAACTGCATTTCGACGCCGGGTGTGGCGGTCACCGAAGCGCCGTGGTCGATAAGGATCTGCAGTTCATCATCCTGGAAATAATTGGCATGGACGACGTTATGCGACGCGCGCAACAGGCCTTCCGCGGCGATGGTTCGGTATCCGCCTTTTACGAGGCGATTGGGCTTGCCCCACACGTGTGCGCTGGAAAGCAGGTCCAGGTCCAGCGCGGCGCGGAAATCATGGCGGCATACGTCCAATGTAGAGTAATCGGGGCCGAGCATCGCCATGGCCAGCGTAACCAGCCCTTCCGAGTCGGAAAGCCGTCCCGTGCGCAAGCGGCGCAGCTCGGCGATGGGATGGGGAATCTCGGAGAAGTGTTTTTCGCCCGGACGCGGCTTTGGCTTCACGGTTCCATGGCCGAATACGGCACGTATGCCGCTGGCCAGCAAAGCGTCCACGGCGGCATCGGTATGCGCCGGCGTCGAGTTGTTGTGGCACCAGTCGAATATCGTGGTGACCCCGGCGTCGATCTGCGCCAGCGCGCCTATGAGCGTCCCGACATAGGTGTCGTCCGGGGTGTAAAGCGGTGCCAGGCGGCCATGGAAGTAATTGAAGTAGTCCAGCCCCGCCCAGTTCCCCCCTATGCCTCTGAGCGCCGTTTCCCATGTATGGACGTGGGCGTTGATCAGTCCCGGCATCACGATGCTTCCGTCCGCGTCGATGCTGCGATCCACCTGGCATACGATATGAGGAGCGACGTCAACGATGCGATTCCCGTCGATGAGTACATCCGCCTTCGCGAAATCGCCGACTTCGGGGTCCAGCGAAAGCACGCACGCGTTTTGAATCAGAATGCTGGGCATAGGATTTACTTGCTGGTTTTCAAGCCGAGCTTTTGCAGGGCCTGGGCAATGACGGCGTCCTCGCGCTCGATGGTGGTGGCAAAGGCATCGTGAGGCTGAAACGTAGGCACGAAGCCGCTCAATTGCCCGCGCTGCTTGAACTCCTGCTCTTCGAGAGTAAGCCGTACCGCCTCTTCCAGGGCCTTGACCACGTCGGACGGCATCCCCTTGGGGCCGGCGACACCGCGCCACATGTCGGCGCTGTATTCATGGCCTTGTTCGGTTGCGGTCGGCACGTCGGGGAATGTCGGGTCGCGTCTTGTCGCCAGGACACCCAGCACTTTCACGGACCCCGCGCTGACGTGGGAAGCAACCGACCCCGGCAACGTTGCCGACGCATCGATGTGGCCGCCCAGCAGGCTGGTGACCGAAAAGCTGGAGCCGAACGGAATGTGAGCCACGTCGGCGTTCTGTGTGGCGAAGAAGGATTCCGATGCGAGCTGAAGGTGGCTGCCTACCCCGGAGTTCCCTACCCGCAGCTTTCCGGGATTCTCCTTCGCATAGCGGATGAGCTCGGAAAGATTGTTGTAGGGCGCGTCGGACCTGACGACGATGATGGGCGATTCGATGCTCACCTGCGCGATGGGCGTAAGCGCCGTATGGTCGAATGGCAGCGTGCCGGTATGGTAAGCCGTCGAAATGGAGTTGGACAGCATGACCACCGAATAGCCGTCGGGTTTCTGCGCTGCAACGTGCCGGTAGGCAACGGCCCCGCCCGCACCGGGTTTGTTCAGGACGACGACGGGCTGGCCGAGATGGCGGGCCATGCCCTCGGCGAGCGCGCGCCCGACGACGTCCGGTGCGGTGCCCGCCGACCAAAGCACGGTCATTTCGACCGGCCTGGATGGAAAGGTGTCGGCGGACGCTGCCAACGGCTGAACGCCGAGCAGCGCCAGGAAGAAGGCTGCAATTCTGGGTGTTGCCATGTGAAGCTGCTCCTCGTGGATCGTTCTGCTTTAGTGAAAACGACATGAGCGGCAGGTTCTTGCTGTTGTCCCCTCTTTTATGTCGCTCATCGATGGTAAGAGAATGGCTCGATGGCGACAATGGCAACGCGGTCAATTTATATTTGCATTTCCCGTAAAGATGGCTTTCATCCAGCGTTTCCGGGCATGTTCGAGTCAGGGCTGATCGGAATGGCATTACTTTGAGACGTGGCGGAAACCTGTATCTGCTCGATCCGGCACGGCTTGCGTCATTTGGTTTTTAGTATCTAGCACGCCCCGCCAGCGGCTTGGGCTGTGGCGATGTGATGGGGTCAGACCCCATGCGGGGTCTGACCCCTCAGCCCTGGGCGGTCCAATCAGAGCAGGAGCAGGGCAGCTTGGCGTATAGGGGTTGAGGGCGGTTTTCGGAGGCGCCGGTTCTGGTCCGGCTCCAGGGAGGCAAGGCCGGGGCTGTGTGAATGCGCGCTTTCGGGCCACTGGCCCGAGCGCACGAGTTTCCCGGCCGCCCTGGAGCCGGACCAAAACCGGGAAGTGCTGGCCGACGGCCAGCACCGCCTACGGCTAGCCCGATGCCCCTATATGCCAAGCTGACCGTGTTCAGTGATCAAAAAGCAGTCCAGAATGCTTAAGGTAGTGCCATTCAGGGCTGATCGGAACCGAAGGCCTCCACCCAATGCGCGGTCGAGGCATCGTGATTCGGATCGACGGCCGACTCGCCCGCGAGCTCGGCGGTGATGCCCTTGGCCAGCACCTTACCGTACTCCACGCCCCATTGATCGAAGGGGTTGATGCCCCAGACCACGCCCTGCACGAAAATCTTGTGTTCGTATAAAGCCAGCAGGGCGCCCAAGGTATAAGGAGACAGCCTTGGCAGGACGATGAGGGTGGAGGGCCGCCCGCCCGGATGCACGCGATGCTTCGCCAGCCATTGGGCTTGGTCGCGATCCATGCCGCCCGCCAGGCATTCCGCCAGAGCGTCGTCGTACGACTTGCCCTTGAGCAACGCTTCGCGCTGTGCCAGGCAGTTTGCCAGCAGGCTGCGATGGTGGTCGGGCCAGCCGTGGTCGGCGTGCTGGCAAACGATGAAATCCACCGGCGCGCCTTCGCTGCCCTGATGCAGCCATTGGAAGAAGGTGTGTTGCGCGTCGGTGCCCGGCATGCCCCATACCGCCGGCCCGGTGGGCACGCCCACGGGTACGCCGGCCAGGTTGACCGACTTCCCCAGCGATTCCATTTCCAGCTGCTGAATATAGGGCACGAAATTGGACAGGCGAAAATCATAGGGCGCAATGTTCAAGGATCCATAGCCCAGCACGCTGCGATTGACGATCCCGGCCAGCGCCAACTGGATCGGCGCATTTTCTTCCAGCGGAGCTTGCTGGAAATGAGCGTCCATCGCGGCCGCGCCGGCCTGCATGCCGGCCACCACGTCCACGTTCACCGCCAGCGCCGTGGTCAGGCTTACTGCCGACCACAGGGAAAACCGGCCGCCGACCCAATCCCAAAGCTTGAAGATGTGGGCATCCGCAATGCCCCAGGCGCGCGCCACGTCGGGTCGCGCAGTAATAGCGACGACTTGATCGTAAGGGTTGGCAACGCCTGACGCCTGCAGCCATTCCAGGGCGCGGCGCCCATTCTGCAGTGTTTCCGCCGTGGTGAATGACTTTGAGGCCAGCACGATCAGGGTGTCGTGGGGATCCAGGCCGGCCAGACCGCCCTGGATTGCATGCCCGTCGATGTTGGCCACGAAGTGCACATTGCGCCACGTGCCTGCATAGCCGAACGCGCCCACGGCCAGACGCACACCCCAGTCGCTGCCGCCGATCCCGATGTGCACGATGTTGCGCCAACGGCGCTCGGAGTCGGCCTGCCGCACGAATTCATTCAACCGACGGCGCTCGGCGGCGATCTCTTCGATGGGGGCCGGCGTGCGCAGGCTGGTGTGCCAGGCGGCGCGATTTTCGGTGACGTTGGCGATGCCGCCGTCGAGCAGGCACTGGCGCATGTCTGAAAAGTGGCGCGCCTGGAGGAGGGCGCCGGCCGCCGTGCGAAGTTCATCGGAGCAGACCTGCCCGCTGATGTCCATCTGGATTCCGGCGGCGTCGATCAGCCGTAGTTTTTTCGTATTGATGGCGGCGCGTTTGGCGGCGCCGCAAAATGCAGCCCATTCGGGCAGTTCCGGCAATGGGCGCACATCCGGTGCGTCGGTCAACGTAGAGTTAAGCACGGGTTTCCTTACCAGAGGTAGACATTGAGCTTGATTGTACGTCTAGGGCCTGTTAACGCTAAAAGGTAGGCGGCACTGGCCGTCCATTGGGGGGCAGACTAGGCGCGGGCGAGGCGGCGTGGTTGATCCACGCAAGGAGCCCGCAACAACGCATGCCCCCCAATGGACGGCCAGCCCGAAGGGTGAACGCGAAAACCGTCGCCCTCCTGCGTTGCGAATGCTCGTCGGGGGCCCGCCACGACTGCGCTTCGCGCCTTGTTGTTCAACGGTTTTCGTGTTCATGCCGTCTAGACACGGCCATGATGGCCACGGAAGGATCTACGCCCAGCTTTTGGGCCGCATCCAGCATGATGGGCCCTTGAACGGCGAACTGGCCTCCACCGGACGGGACGAAAAAGTTGACGATGCCGGCGGACAGGAATGACAGCACGCCAAAGGTCTGGGCCGTGGCGACCGAAACGAACGCGTCTGAAAACAGGACGATCAGACCGCTTTCTTTCATGATGCCCAATATGCCGGCGTATAGCGGAAACTGAAGCAAGATCTCGCCCACGCTGGAAGCGGCGTTCCGCGTCAGGTGAATGAGTTCGATCACGTTCTTGGAAAACAGCAGCACCAAAGTCAGCAGCGACCAGTTCACGATATCCAGTGTGATGCTGCCGCCGCGGGAGAAATGAATGACCAGGTAAGCAAGCAATGCCAGCCCAAACAAAAACACCAAGATCCGAGAGGCGTCCATGCGGTCGCCGGGCGTGACAATGTCGTAGTCGATGTTGGCGGTTTGTTCCGAACCCACGTCGGCGGGAAGTTCGTAGATGCGCGCTTCGTCTTTGGGCGCGACCAGCCAGAACAAGAGCCCGCATACGACGATGACCAGCACCGTGGCAATGAGGTTCCAGGGCGCGAAGATCGTTTCAGACACGGGAACGATCTGCCCGCCCAGCGACTTCGAGAGGAAGGAGCCCTCGGTAGCAGCCGTCAGCGGACCGGAACCGGAATAACCCATGTGCCAGACGATGAAGCCCGAATACCCTGCGGCGACCAGTAGCGGGAAGTGCAGCTTCATGCCGCGCTCGCGCCCCTGCACCGCCACTTCCCGTGCCAGCACGGCGCCGGCGATAAGACCCAGCCCCCAAACGAAAAAGCACAGCACGGCGCTGACCACAAAAATGAAGGTATAAGCGCTTGCCGGCCTGGACGGTATCCGCGCCAGCGCAATCAGGACCTTACGCACCGGCCCGGTATTGGCCAGAATGTGGCCCAGCAGCAGAATCAGGCACATTTGCGTCATGAACGCCAGAATGCCCGACAGGCCGTTGCCCCAATGGCGCACCGTATCGACTGCCGAAGTGTCCGTCAGGAAGACGGCCAACAGCGCGACGATGAGGGTCAGGGCCAGGGCGAAGGTCATGGCTGAGGGAATCCACCTTTCCAGAAAATTATTCACCGGCCCCATCAAACCGGACGACGACGAGCTCACGATACTGTGTTGTTTAGACATTGAATTGCCTTTTGTTTATAGGGTTTAAATCAGGCGTCCAGCACCAAGTCGCTGGCCGGAATGGCCTGACAGGTCAGACAGACATCAGGATCATCCGGTTCGGCGCCGTGCAAATGACGGACCTGTCCGGATACGATACTAACCGCGCAGCTTTCGCATTGGCCGACTCGGCAGCCGCTAGGCAAAGACAGCCCCAGCTTTTCCGCAAATCCGAGCAAACTCCCCTGGTCGGCCGTCCAGGTCTCCTTCCGCCCGCCGGATTTCTTGAAACACACCTCGAAAACCCCGCTGGTGTTCGGGTCGACAACCACCGGCGAGCGGAAAACTTCATTGAAAATGTCGAAGGCCGGAACGCCGCGCGCGATGAGCCCGGCGCGCAGCGCATCCATCATTGGCGGTGGCCCGCACATGTAGAAGCGTGCCCGCGCTTCGATCAGCGCATCCGACACCACACCGGAATCCATGAAGGCAGGCGGGCCTTGATCTTGCGCCAAGGGCGCGCTGTAGTATTCATGGACCGTCAATTTCGGCAAGCTGCGCCGCAAGGCCTCCAGCCGTCGTGCATAGGCCTTCGCCGCACTGTTGCGGTTGGCATAATGCAGCCATACTTCCGGCATGTCGCCGGCCTGCGCCAACGTCTCCAAATAAGACAAGAAGGGCGTGATGCCGATGCCGCCGGCGAATAAAACGATGGGTTGCGGCGACGACTCCGGCAAAATGAAGCGCCCGGCGGGGGATCCAATCCGGATCTTGGCTCCCGCCCGAGCCCGGGAATGCAAATGGCCGGACAGCGCACCTTGCCATTCCGCGCCTGACTCGTCCACCCCTTGTTGCAGACGAACCGCAATCCGGTACGAGTGCCGTTCCCCGCACCGCGCGGCGGCGATGAGCGAATAGCTGCGTGTCAGTGGCGGGCCGCCCTCGGGCGTCAGTTCAACGGCAATGTGCTGACCGGGCCGGTAATCAGGCAGCGTGCCGCCGTCATCCGGCGACAAGCCGATCTCCAGCACCCCGTCGGCGACCGGCGTCAGTGATGAAATGTGGAAATCGCGCCATCCCTTCCAGCCTTGCGGCGCCTGGACCGGCTCGCGCGCGACACGGCAAGGGAAGTGGCGCATGGGCACCGAGCCACTGATCGGGTCTTCCTGGTCTGCGGAAATCAGACCGTTGTAATTGCTATTGCGCTCGCCGCTGACCGGGTAGCCGGGTTCGCCCAGTTCGGGGCATGCCTGCCACCACCCATAGTCGGCGTAGACGACTTCCTTCATCAACTGTGGATCAAGCGTCGCCACGAACCGCGCCGAGCCCGCCGGCGTGTCGATGCGCATCCAGTCGCCGTCCTCGATACCCAGGTCGGCGGCCAGCTGGCCGCTGATGATGGCTTCCGGCACAGGTGATCGCTTGCGCAGCGACGCGGCGGATCGGTGCTGGCTATGGCAGTAATAGCCGCTTTTGCGCGAGGTAAGCGTATACGGATACGCCGAATGGCGACCACCCGCATCGATAAGCCGATTTTCCCGGTGCTGCGGCAAGGGGTCGTAACCATGGCGCAACAACTGCTCGGAGTACAGCTCGACGCGCCGTGTTTCCGTGTCGAATCCCGCCGCTGTGGGCGGCTGCGTAGGCTGCTCAGTGCCGTGCACCGGCAGGCTGTACTTCTTGTCCCGATGCGTCAGGTGCGGATTCAGGGTGTGGTTGTCAGCTCGACGCAAATCGGCAACGGTAATGCCCGATGGAGACAGCTGATGATTCCAGGCGCGCTCCAGGCTGCCATTGAAGAAGTTGTCCCCCATGCCCAGCCTGCACGCCAGATCGAACACGATGTCGTTGTCCGACCGGGACTCGCCGCGCGGCGTCACCATCCGTGGTCGCAGCTGCACGTGCTCTTGGGCCTCTTTGCTGATCTCGAACCCTATGCGCAAGCCCTCGCGCTCCCACGGCGTGTTGACCGGCAGAAAAATATCGGCGTACCGGGCGGACGGCGTGTCGAACAAATCGCAATGCACATGAAATTCCAAGCGCTCGAATGCAGCTTGGGCCATGCGTGTATCGCCCTGGGACGACAGCTGGTTCGTCCCGAAGCCCATATAGGCCCTGACCCGATAGGGCCGACCGGTCAGTATGGCCTGGTACAAGTCGCGAGCCGTCACCCATCCCATGGCCGGCGGACCCAGCGGCTTTTCTTTAAGCCCCAATGCCTTGGCGCGCTGCGTAGCAGGAATCAGATCCAGGCCATTGACCGCCAAGGTCGGCAGCCGGGGATACAGGCGGTTCCCGCCGGGCACATCGAAACTGCCGGTCAAGGCGTACAGGATGGCGATCGCGCGTTCGGTTTGCGTGGCGTTAACGCTTTGTGCAACGCCTGACCAGGCGTGATAAGCCACCGCCTTGCTTTGCGCGAACAAATCCGCGGCAGACCTTAGAGCCGCTTCCGGCACGCCGGTTATCGCCGCCACACGTTCCGGTGAATAGTCGCTGCAACGTTGAACGAGCCGTTCGAACACCGGCACGCAGCGTATGGGTCCGCCCTGAACCATGACGGTGAATTCGCCGCGCAAGGCACAGCTTTCAAGCAGCTGCGCCTGCGGCGCAACACGGGTGTCCAGCCGCGCAGCGTGCCCCTTGCGGTCGTCCCAGACCACCCATGCATCGTCCGAAGGATCGTCCGGAAAAACCTCGCTCGCGCGCAGCAAGCGCCCGGTGTCGCAACGCAGCAGCAATGGCGCGTTCGTCCAGCTGCGAATGAAGTCGTGGTTGTAGCGCCCGCTTTGCAGCAGCAGGTTGACCAGGCCCATCGCCAGCGCGGCGTCGGTGCCGGGCCTGACTTGCAGCCAGGCGTCCGCGTCGGCGGCAAGCGCGGTGCGACGTGGGTCCACGACAAGCAAACGCGCGCCCGCACGGCGCCCTGCTGCGATTGCATTGGCCTGAGCCAGCCAGGTATTGGTCGGGTTGTGGCCCCACAACAAAATCAAATCGGCGTTGGAATAGTCGGCGACCGGAATACCGCAGCCATAGGTGAAGACGTGGGCGAAGTCTTTGTGCCAGTTGCATACTTCGGTGCCATAGGCAATGTTGGGGCTGCCAAAGGACCGCACGAAGCGCTCGATCCAATCTATGCTGTCCGAGAGCGGCGTACCGCTGGGCGTGGTTACGCCAAAGGCCACGGATTCCGCGCCGCTTTCTTCCCGTATCTTTAAAAAACGCGCCGCGATTTCACTGAGCGCTTCATCCCAACTGATTCTTTTCCAGCCCGGGTCGGCCGCGCCCTTGGGCCGGGTTCGGCGCATGGGATGCAGAATGCGATGCGGACTGTGCACGAGCTCGGGCGCCGCGCGACCCTTGGTGCACATTGCCTGACCGGTTGGATGGCTGGTATCGGGTTCGACACGGACCAAAGCGTCATTGAGCACGGTGTTGATCGTGCCGCAGCGCGATCGGCATAACGTACAGTAACCGTGTATGTGCTGGGACATGGCGCAAGTGCAATGATTGGTTGCAAAGCCCTAATGCTAAAAGTTTCTTTAATTTATTGCTAATATATATTATATAAAAAGCAAAATAGAAATTTTCAATACCTGGCTCAAGGTGGACATGAAGCTCACGCTCCGGCAATGCGAATACTTTCTGGCGCTGGCGCAAACGGGGCAGGTATCCAAGTCCGCGCTGCGCTGCAATGTGTCGCAATCGTCGGTGACGATTGCCCTACGCGCCCTGGAACGCAGTCTCGATGTCCCGCTGTTCGTCCGCCACGCCAAGGGGCTGCGGCTCACCGAAGCAGGCGAGCGTTTCGTTCACCACGCGCGCCATGTCATCAATGCCGCGAACCGGGCGGTTGAAGACATACAGGCCACGCCCAGCGACATCAGCGGGCGATTAAAAGTAGGGGTAACGGAAACCATCTCGGCGTACCTGGCGCCAACCGTGCTTGCCAGCGCCGAACAACGGTTTCCCGGCTTGAAGATCCAATTGATCGAAGACAGCCGGCCCGACATAGAACAGGGGCTGGCGTCGGGCGCCATCGACTTCGCGTTGTTGATCGTCTCCAATCTGGCGCACGTCGACAACCTGGAATATCACACGGTGCTGAAGTCGCCTCGCCGGCTTTGGACGCATGCCGACCATCCCTTGCAGCAAAAGCCGAAAATCAGTTTGCGCGACATCGCCAAGCTTGATTTCATCTTGCTGGACATGGACGAACACATCGACACCATGCGCAAGTATTGGGGCCACCACCAGTTGAAGCCGCGTATCGGCTTCCAAAGCAAGTCGCTGGAGGCGGTACGCAGCCTGGTGGCATACGGGAAAGGCGTAACCATTCTTTCCGACCTGGTCTACAGGCCGTGGTCGTTGGAGGGTAGGAGGCTGTTGCGGCGAGATGTTGCCGAAGCCATCCCATCGATGGACATCGGCGGCGTGTGGCGCAGGGGCGACCAGCACGGGCGCAAACGTGAAGCGCTGCTACGGGTCATCAACGCTTCGGTAAAGGCGACGGCCAACGAGTAAGCCGCTTTTGCGGTTTAGCGGCGACGACGCGTAACGGCACCGGCAGGGCGTCCGGCGATATGGCGGAAGGTGATGCGACCCTTGGACAGATCATAGGGGGACATTTCCAGCGAGACCTTGTCGCCCGCGAGGATGCGGATGTGGTGTTTGCGCATTTTGCCGCCGGTGTACGCGACGACGGGGTGACCGTTATCAAGCGTGACGCGAAAGCGGGAATCGGGCAACACTTCGGTAACGAGTCCAGACATTTCAATCAATTCTTCTTTGGCCATGGATCTATCCTCATAAAAACATAAAAAAAGCACTGGGCCGGACGAGCGAAGGCATCCGGACAAACCGCGTTGCGGTCGATGGCGATAAGTGCTTCGTGACGCCAAGTTGGCGTTTTTGCTGCGCTTCAGGGAAGCGTGTATGGAGCAACCAACGGCGCGTTGCAGCTGCGCACGCAGGTGACGTGAAAGGTGGCGAGGCCGCGAAATGCGGGCGAGGGCCTGTGTTCAGCAAGTCGATGATATCACAGCATTACTATCAGGTCGAGCTTTTTTCAATAGGCGTTATTCCTAGGGGCCAAGCTCTGTACAGAGGCCAAGCGCAGCAACGAACATATCTGTTATTAACGAATACAAAAAAATGCCGCGCTGATTGGCGCGGCGCACGAAGGAGACAACCCCGTGCAGCAGACAGCGGATTACGATGTCGTCGTCATCGGTTCGGGCGCATCGGGCATGGCTGCGGCCGTGACGGCGGCAGCCCACGGCCTGAGCGTCCTCGTGATCGAGAAAGAGGCCCGGTTCGGCGGCACCACGGCGCGCTCGGGCGGATGGCTCTGGATACCCGGGACGCGCTTGGCCAAAGAGCAAGCCATCGTAGAACCCGACGGCGCCGCGCTTGAGTATCTGCGACACGAAGCCACTACGCATTTCGATGCCGAGAAAGTCGGCGCCTTCCTGAAATATGGCCCCGAGGCCGTCGACTTCTTCACGCGCGAGACCGTCGTGCAATTCGACATGCCCGCGGTGTTTCCCGACTACCATGCCGAAGCGCCCGGCGGCCGGCAGGGCGGCCGCTCCATGGTCACGCGGCCCTTCGACGGCCGGGCGCTTGGCGACGAGATCGCACACCTCGCACCGCCGCTGCCTGAACTCACCGTGTTCGGCATGATGCTCGGCTCCGGCAAAGAGATCCTGCATTTCATGCGGGCTTTCCGCTCGCTTCCTTCCTTTCTGTTCGTATGCCGCCGGCTGGGCCGACATTGGCTGGACGTCATCCGCCATGGCCGCGGTATGACACTCACCAATGGCAATGCGCTGGCAGGGCGTTTGCGTCGTGCCGCCATGGACCTTCACATTCCCTTGTGGCGGTCAACCCGCGCGCTGGGGCTGATCACCGAACAGGGCAGGGTCGTAGGTGTGCGTATAGAGCGCGAGGGCCGGCACAGCACGCTGCGCGCAGGGCGCGGCGTCGTGCTGGCTTGTGGCGGTTTTCCTCATGACATCGAACGGCGCAAGGCACTGTTTCCGCACGCGCCCACCGGGCTCGAGCATCACACTCCGTCTCCGCCCGGAAACACCGGCGATGGGCTGCGCATGGCTGAAGATGTCGGGGGATGGGTGGACACGACCATTCCGCATGCCGCCGCCTGGGTGCCCACTTCAGTGGTCAAGCGCGATGACGGCTCGCAAGGCGTAATGCCGCACTTCATCGACAGGGCGAAACCCGGCGTGATCGCGGTAACTGGGCAGGGCAGGCGCTTCACCAATGAAGGAAACTCGTATCACGATTTCGTGCACGACATGGTTGCCGCCTGCCGGGCCGCCGGCCAGACCGAGGTCAGCGCCTGGCTGCTCTGCAGCCACAAGACCTTGCGGCGCTACGGCCTGGGCTGCGTCGCGCCGTTTCCCGTTCCTTACGGCAAATATTTGCGCAATGGCTATTTGAAGCGCGGCGCCACCCTCGCAGAGCTGGCCGGGCAGATCGGCGTGGAGCCCTCAGCGTTGCAAGCGACCGTCGAAGAATACGATCGGCATGCCGCCGACGGCAAGGACCCGTTGTTCAACAAAGGCTCGAAAGCCTACAACCGTTACCAGGGTGACGCCACCCACCTGCCCAACCCGTGCCTTGCGCCGTTGGGCCACGCGCCGTACTACGCCATCAAGCTGGTCGTAGGCGATATTGGCACCTTCGCCGGCTTGACAACGGACGGCCTGTCGCGCGTGCTCGACAGGCAACGGCGGCCCATCCAGGGCCTGTACGCCGTCGGCAACGACATCGCCAGCATCATGGGCGGCAACTACCCTGGCGCCGGCATTACCCTAGGCCCGGCATTGACCTTCGGCTACATCGCCGGCAAGCACCTCGCCCACGAGGGGTCAGAAGAGCCCGACCCCGTCACCACACCACCACCCAGGAGATAGACATGCCCCAGTTCCAACTGAAGTCCGCATTTAAGAAAACCGTCGTGGCGGGGGCGCTGAGCCTGGCCGTGCTGTCTTTGCCGCTGCAGGCCGGGGCGCAAACCAAGCGCTACGACCTGCAAAGCGTCTTCTCGCTGCAGGTGCCGTCCATCGGCGCCAGCCCGGTCAAATGGGCCGAGCGCGTGGCGCTCATGACCAACAATGAAGTCCAGATCAAGGTGCATGGCGCGGGCGAGTTCGTACCGCCTTTCGAAGTGTTTGGCGCGGTCTCCAACGGTTCCATCCCCATGGGTTTCGACTGGATCGGTTATTGGTCGGGCACGATACCTGTGGCCAACCTGATCGGCTCCATGCCTTTCGGGCCGGATCCCACGCTCTTTCTGGGCTGGATGTTCAAGGGCGGCGGCCTGGAGATCATCCAGAAAGCCTACGATCCACACAACGTCAAGATCATTCCCTGCCATCTGGTGGCCCCCGAAGCCGGTGGCTGGTTCAACAAAGAAATCAAAACGGTCGATGACTTGAAAGGCCTGAAGATGCGCATCGCGGGCCTGGGCGCGAAAACCATGGAGCGCCTGGGGGCCACCGTGCAGCTGGTGCCGGCCGGCGAAATCTTCGTATCGCTCGAGCGCGGCCGCATCGACGCGGCAGAATTCGCGACACCGCAGTTGGACTTGGGCCTGGGCTTGCAGAAGATCGCCAAGTATTACTACTTCCCGGGCTGGCACCAGCCGTCCAGCTGGGACAGCATCATCATCAACAAGAAAGTATGGGACTCGTTCACGGAAAAGCAGCAAAAGGCCATGACCGAAGCCTGCTATGCCAACATCACGTACAACAATTACGACCAGATGGGCGCGCAGATCGATGCCATCGAAACCATTGAAAAGGCGGGTGTGAAAATCGAGCGCTTCCCCGAACCGGTCTTGAAGGCCCTGCAGGAAACCGCCCAGCAAGTCATGCAGCAGGAAGCCGAAAAAGATCCGCTCTTCAAGGAAGCCTATGAATCGCTGACGGCCTACATCAAACGCGTGGGCCGTTGGACCGACCTGCAGTCTCTGCCGCGACTCAACTGATCATGATCCGCTTCCTGAAAGCCACCGAAAGCGGTTGCGCCTGGTTCGGCAAAGCGGCGGCCTGGACGGTGCCGCTGCTTGTGCTGGGCACTTGCCTGACCATCCTCATGGTGCAACTGCGCCTGAACGTATTGGTCGAATGGGATGCCCGGCTGCCCCTGCTCGGCGAACACCTCAGCCTGAGCAATCTCACCGAACTCCAGTGGCACCTGTTTGCGGTCATGACCATGCTGGGCGGCGTCTACGCCTTGAACGACAACAGCCACGTCTGCGTCGATTTCCTGGCCTGCCGCTTCAGCCCGCGCACGCGCGCCATCGTCACCCTGCTTGGCGACCTGCTCCTGATGTTGCCCTTTACGGTCATCATGACCTTGTACGCCTGGGACTACATGATGTCCGCCTTTCATTCAGGCGAGGGCTCATCCTACGGCGGCCTGTCGGATCGCTGGATCATCAAGGCGTTCCTGCCGCTGGGCTTCGGGCTGCTGGTGGTGTTTGGCGTGGCGCGGGTACTGCGCATTGCCATCCAGTTGGCGACCTCGTCCATCCCTTCCGACACGCCGGCTGTAACGCCGCAAAGGCTTGACGAATGACCTATTTCTGGCCTTTGCTTATGTGCGTTGCCCTGCTGGCCGGCATCTTCACCGGCTACCCCGTAGCGTTCGTTCTGGCGGGCATCGGCGTTGCGGCTGCTGTGCTGGCCGACGTACCCATGCTGTTCCTATCGACCGGCGTGTCGCGCATTTTTTCTGGGATACTCAGTAATTGGCTACTGATCGCCGTGCCGCTCTTCGTATTCATGGGCCTCATGCTCGAGAAATCCGGTATCGCCCAGCGTCTCTTGCGGTCCCTGGCAGGGTTGCTCGGCCCGCTGCCCGGCGGCTATGCCTTCGCCGTTACCATCATCGGCATCGTCATGGCGGCATCCACCGGCATCATCGGCGCATCCGTCGTGTTGATGGGTGTACTGGCGCTGCCCATCATGCTCGAAAGCCGCTATGACCCGCGCTTGGCCACGGGGATAATCGCAGCGACCGGTACCTTAGGGATACTGATCCCGCCCAGCATCATGCTGGTCATCCTGGGCGACACCATGCGTATTTCGGTGGGTGATCTGTTCGCCGCGGCGCTGTTTCCGGGGCTGCTGCTAGGCGGCCTGTACCTCGCTTACCTGATCGTACTGGCCGTTTTTCGGCCACAGGCCATGCCGCCTTTGCCCAAGTCGGAGCACGTAGAGGTGTCGGTGGCCATCATGCGGCTGTGCCGTGACATGCTGGCGCCGCTGCTGCTTATCATTGCCGTGCTGGGCTCTATCATTGCCGGCGTCGCCACGCCCACCGAGGCGGCCGCGCTCGGTGCGCTCGGCGCCTTCCTGCTGGCGTTGTTCTCACGCGAGCTGACGTTTCGGCAATTCGTTGACGTGATCCGCGACACCACCAAGACCACCGCCATGATCATGTTCGTGATGGTGGGCGCCACCATTTTCAGCGTGATCTTCCGCAAGCTGGGCGGCGACGTCATGATCGAGAACATGCTGGGCGTGAGCGGCGGCGAGGCCAATCCGTACTGGGTCATGTTCCTGATCATGTTCTTCGTGTTCATTCTGGGCATGTTCCTGGACTGGGTCGAAATCACCTTCATCGTCATCCCCATCGTCGCGCCTATCATCGCGGGGCTGGACTTTGGTATGCCGTCGGAACAAGCCATGCTGTGGTTCGCCATTTTGTTTGCCGTCAACCTGCAGACCTCATTCCTGACGCCGCCCTTTGGTTACGCCCTGTTCTACATCAAAGGCATCGCCCCACCCAGCGTGTCCACCCGCATGATCTACCTGGGCATCATCCCCTTCGTCCTCTTGCAACTGCTGGGCTTGATGCTGACCGTATTCTTTCCGGACCTCGTGCTCTGGCTGCCCGGCAAGATGTTCGGGACTTAGGGGACAGACCCCGCATGGGGTCTGTCCCCAGGAAACGCGCCTGGGTCAGACCCCGGATGGCGTCTGACCCCTCCCTCCCCTGGTATATTTACCCAAACGCCACGACATCCAAAATCCCAATAACATGAGCCACCCCTATAGCAGCGTCACCTGCGTCGTCACCGGCGGCAGCAACGGCATCGGCCGCGCCATCGTGCATGACCTTGTCGCCAAAGGTGCGACCGTCATCAATGTGGACCGGTCGCTGCCCGACTGGGCCCTGGACAAGGTCCACCACTATCAGGCCGACCTGACCGACGCCGCCGACACGGCACGTATCGCCGGCGAAATCGCCGCCCGCTTCAAGGTGACCGCACTCGTCAACAACGTAGGCGCCACACGACCGGGCAGTGTGGAGTCCGCCAGCGCGGAAGACCTGCGCATCGTCACCGCCCTGCACATCGAAACGCCGCTGAAACTGGTCCAGCACTTCCTGCCCACGCTCAAAGATTGCGGCCAAGGCAGGATCGTGAACATCTCATCGCGCGCGGCGCTGGGCAAACATGATCGCCTGGTCTATTCCACCACCAAGGCCGGCATGGTGGGTATGATGCGCACCTTGGCGATGGAGCTCGGGCAGTACGGCGTGACGGCCAATGCCATCGGCCCCGGCCCCATCGACACCGAGCTGTTCCGGGTCAGCAACCCGGCGGGCGCGCCATCCACCCGGCGCATCATCGACAGCATCGCCGTCAAGCGGTTAGGCACGCCGGAAGACGTCGCGCGCCTCGTCTCGTTCCTGATTGCGCCTGAGAACGGATTCATCACCGGCCAGATGATCTATGTCTGCGGCGGCACCACGCTGGGCGTGGCGCCGGTCTAGCGGGCTGGGGGGTCAGACCCAATGGGTCTGACCCCAAAACCTTACGCCAAGGGGTCAGACCCCGTACGGGGTCTGACCCCACGACCCCAGCGGCAGCGCGGTCTTGTACGACACCTGTTTCAGCGCGAAGCTGGAGCGTATCTTGTCTATGCCCGGTATGGGCGTCAATTGCTCGACAATGAACCGTTCCAGCGCGGCGATGTCCTTCACCGCCACGCGAATCAGATAGTCCGAGTCGCCGGTCATCAAATAGCATTCCATGACTTCGTCGTGCTCGGCGATGCGTTGTTCGAAGCTGTTCAGGGCGGCCTTGTCCTGAGACTTCAGGCTGATCGAGATGAACACATTGAGCCCCAGGCCGAGGGCGGCGGCGTTGGCCAGCGCCACGTAGCGCACGATGATGCCCGCCGATTCCAGCGCTTTTACGCGCGCGAGGCAGGGCGAGGGCGACAGGTGCACCCTGCGCGCGAGTTCGACGTTGCTGAGCGAACCGTCGCGCTGCAGCTCATCCAATATACGTAAGTCGATGGTGTCCAGCTTCATATGCTTGATATTAGTACGTTTGAAGCATTTTATGCTGTAAAGGACGGAGCCCACCACTTTCTTCAACAGCAAATTCCACGGTGACGGGGGCAAAATACGAGGTGGAACATCACTTCGGATCACCGTCATGAATTCGCCCATTCCCATGCAGGCCTGGATGCAGGATCCCGCCTTTGCCGACGCGCAGCGCCGGGACGCCGGCCACGGCATCGTCCACGATATCGACCCCGAGGAAACGGCGGAATGGCATGAGTCCTTCCGGTCACTGATCGAAACGCATGGTCCGCAGCGAGCCGCCTTCATGATGGACGAGCTCAGCCGCCTGGCCGTCGGCGGCAAGCTGGGCTGGCGACCTCCCCTGGGCACGCCTTACGTCAATACCATTCCCGCCGACCGGCAGCCGGTTTTTCCCGGAGATCTGGCCATGGAGCAGCGACTGGGCGCCATCATCCGCTGGAATGCCTTGGCCATGGTGGTGCGTGCCAACGCCGCCTATGGCGAGCTGGGCGGACACATTGCCAGCTATGCCAGCGCCGCCGATCTGTTCGAGGTCGGCTTCAACCATTTCTTTCGCGCGCGCGACAGGCGACCGGGCGGGCATGCCGGCGACCTGGTCTTCCTGCAGCCGCACAGCGCGCCGGGCGTTTACGCGCGCGCCTACCTGGAAGGGCGGCTGACCGAACACGACCTGGCTCATTACCGGCAGGAAATCCGCGGCCCCCGGGAAGGCGCGCGCGGGCTGTGCAGCTACCCGCATCCTTATCTCATGCCCGATTTCTGGCAGTTTCCCACGGGCTCCATGGGCATCGGTCCCATCAGTTCCATCTATCAGGCGCGCTTCATGCATTACCTGACGCATCGCGGCCTGCTGGACTGCGGCGGCCGCAAGGTGTGGGGCGTGTTCGGGGACGGCGAAATGGACGAGCCCGAATCCATGAGCGCGCTGACGCTCGCCGCCCGCGAGCGGCTGGACAACCTGATCTGGGTGGTGAACTGCAATCTGCAGCGGCTGGACGGCCCCGTGCGCGGCAACTTCCGCGTGGTCGATGAGCTGGAAAAACTTTTCCTGGGCGCCGGCTGGAACGTCATCAAGGTCTTGTGGGGCAGCGATTGGGACGGCCTGTTCGCCCAGGACCGCACGGGGGCGCTGGCACGGGCCTTGTCCAATACGGTCGACGGCCAGATGCAGACCTTCGCCGCTAATGACGGCCGCTACAACCGGGATCATTTCTTCGGTCAGAACGAAGAGCTTGCCCGGCTGGTCGAAGGCTTGAGCGACGAGGAAATCGACAGCCTGCGCCGAGGCGGACACGATCTGGTCAAGATCCACGCGGCTTACGCGGCGGCCATGGCCACCACCGGCAAGCCCACCGTCATCCTCGCGCATACCAAGAAGGGCTACGGCATGGGCAGCGCAGGCCAGGGCCGCATGACCACGCATTCCCAGAAGAAATTCGAGGACACCGACCTCTTGCAGTTCCGCGACCGCTTCGGGCTGCCGTTGACCGACGAACAGGCCCGGCGCCTGGATTTCTACAAGCCCGAGGAAGGCAGCGCCGAGCTGCAATACCTGCAGGCGCGGCGCCAGTCGTTGGGCGGTCACTTGCCCGCGCGCCATACGGATTGCGACCCCGTTCCCGTGCCGCCCACCGAGTACTATGCCCGCTTCGCCCTGCAGGGCGGGGGCCGGGAAATGTCCACCACCATGGCCTTCGTCCGCATGCTGGGCACCTTGCTGCGCGACAAGGAACTGGGCCCGCGCATCGTGCCCATCGTCGCCGACGAGGCACGCACCTTCGGCATGGCAAATCTATTCAAGCAGGTGGGCATCTATTCCTGCGTCGGGCAGAAGTACGAGCCCGAGGACATCGGATCCATACTCAGCTACCGCGAGGCGATCGACGGCCAGATTCTGGAGGAGGGCATCAGCGAAGCCGGCGCGATTTCCAGCTGGGTCGCCGCCGCCACCAGCTACAGCGTGCATGGGCTGGCCACACTGCCCTTCTATATCTATTACTCCATGTTCGGCTTCCAGCGCGTGGGCGACCTGATCTGGGCGGCGGCCGACCAGCGTCCGCGCGGCTTCCTGATCGGCGCCACCTCGGGCCGCACGACGCTGGCCGGCGAAGGCCTGCAGCATCAGGACGGCGCCAGCCATCTGTGGGCCGCCACCGTGCCCAACTGCAAGTCCTACGATCCGGCCTTCGCCGGCGAGCTGGCCGTCATCGTCGCGCACGGCATGCAGCGCATGATGGTCGAGCAGCGCGACGAGTTCTACTACATCACGGTGATGAACGAGAACTACGCCCAGCCCGACTTGCCGGCGGGTGTCGAGACCGACATCGTCCAGGGCGCGTATCACTATGGCGCCTACGCCGCCGAGGGCGGGGCGACGGAACCGGCGCCGCGCGTCACCCTTATGGGTTCGGGCGCCATCCTCACGGAAGTCATCCAGGCGGCGCAGGAGCTCGCCAGGCAGGGCATCGCCAGCGACGTCATCAGCGTCACCAGCTGGAGCGAACTCGCGCGCGACGGCCACCACTGTGAAGACGGCGACCAAATCCCGCACGTGCAGCGCGTCCTGGAGCAGACCGCCGGCCCCATCATCGCCGCCAGCGACTACGTCCGCCTGGTGCCGGAGTCGGTCAGGGCCTACCTGCCCGACGGACGCCGCTATCGCTGCCTGGGCACCGACGACTTCGGCCGCAGCGACACCCGCGCCGAGCTTCGCCGCTACTTCGGCGTGGATGCGCAAGGAATAGTCGATGCGGCGTTGAAGGCTTTGAAGAGGGGTCAGACCCCGTACAGGGTCTGACCCCGGCACAGGCACATAGGGTCAGACCCACCGGGTCTGACCCTTTCCCGCAGCAGATGGGGTCAGACCCTTTGGGTCTGACCCCCAAAACTGTCCGGTTACTGATATGCTTCACGCATCTGGGACAGACTTGCGAAAACAAATGAATGCCATCAGCATGCCGTTGCTTCTAATCAGCGTAATGGCGATCTGGGGCGTGAATATATCCGCTGTCAAAGTACTCACCTCGCAAATGGACCCGCTCATCGTCGCCTGTGTGCGCATGGTGCTTGCTGCCGCGGTCATCAATATCACGCTTGTCATGGCACGGCTGCCTTTTTCGTTGCGCCGCATCACTCCGCGACAATGGCTGGTGTTCCTGATTTGCGCATTGCTCATGGTCTATATCAACCAGGTCATGTTCATGAAAGGAATGCGCACGGCCAGCGCCACGAATGCTGCTCTTATCAACGCCCTAAGCCCGCTCATGGCGTCGTTGCTGGTTACAGTGGTGTTTCGCGAAGCCCTGACCCGGTGGCGCGTCATCGGTATTGGTATCGGGTTCGGCGGCGTGGCCGCCGTGGTGCTTACGCGCAGCGGGGCAAGCATGGCCGGCGGCGGGTGGGGCGAGCTGCAGGTATTCGCCGCCTTGCTGTGCTTCGTTTCCGGCGGCGTGCTCATCCAGTCATTGGCCAAGCATTTTGGCTCTTTGATGATCAGCAGCATTATTTACACGCTGGGCACGCTGATCCTTTGCGTGCATGTTGCAGTCAGCGACGCCGTCGGCCTGTTTACCAGCGCGGCCTTCCCGGGCTGGTGGTCCATCGTGCTGCTTCTTTTCTCAGGCATCATCGCCACGGCCATGGGCAACATGATCTGGAATCGCGCACTGGTCGAACTCGGCGCCGCGCACAGCGCCATGTACCAATATTGGATTCCGGTGTTCGGAGTAATGTTTGCCGTCTGGTTGCTGGACGAGCCGCTTTCGCTGTGGCTCCCCGTGGGGCTGGTGGCCATATTGCTGGGCACTTACCTGGGCGCCCGCCGCTGATTTAGGGGTCAGACCCCGCATGGGGTCTGACCCCTACAACACCAGATTCCTTTTCGTGGCATTGCGTATGGCATTCACTGTCTTCGTGTCGAGGTCCGTCTGAAACAGGCTGCGATAGGCCGCCTGCCGTGATGCGTCGGTGCTGCCCAGGCCGGCATACATATAGTGCGGGCGGATCCAGTCGGATGGATGGCCTTCCGCGTTGATGCGATAGCTGGACCACTTGTAGTTGCGCGGATGCGAGACCATGCCGGCGCGCACGGGGTTCAGTTCTATGTAGCGTTGGCATACAAGCAGGTAACGCTCATCTTGCGCCACGCATGAGCGGAAGCGGCCTTCCCATAGCGTGCCGCTGCGCTCGTAGTTTCGGTTGACGTACTGCACATAGCGCTGCCCAACCGCCTTCATCAATGCGCCCGGCCCTTCACTGCTGGCGCCGGACAGCAGCAAGTGCACATGATTGGTCATCAATACATAGGCATGCACCGAGCATTCCGTCTGGACGGCATATTCCCGCAGCCACTTCAAATATACGAAGTAATCGCGATCCGAGAAAAAACAGGGATTTCGATTGTTTCCCCGATGAACGACATGCAGCGGCACACCGGGCAACACCACGCGAGGACGTCTGGGCATGATCCCCTCCATTTACGAGTGACGGCCAGTGTAGGGCGGTGCGCACGCGCAGTTGCGCGCGAAGACAGTAAATGTCTGTGGCGGGTTATACGGGGGGTCAGACCCCGTACGGGGTCTGACCCCAACAACAACCCGTTGGGTCTTACCCCAACCCCCTTGACGGCTCCCTTCCCAAGTTGTATTGTTGACAATACAACTATATGACTTATACCAATCCCACCAAATAAGCCAACATCCTCTCAGGAGACTCATCGTGCACAAGAACGCACTCGGCCGCCGCGTGTTTGCCGGCCTTTTCAGCCTGTTGCTGCCGCTCGCGGCGGTTCACGCCCAGGCCCCCAAGCCCATCACCCTCATCGTCGGCGCATCGCCCGGCGGGACGACCGACCGCGTGGCGCGCGGGATCGCGCAGGAAATGTCCGACATCCTGGGCACCACCGTCATCGTCGAGAACAAGCCCGGCGCCGGCGGCAACATCGCGGCCGACCAGGTCGCCCGTTCGGCCAAGGACGGCAATACCCTGCTGGTGAGCTTCACCAGCTTCACGGTGAACGCCAGCCTGTACAAAAAGCTGCCCTTCGACCCGCAGAAGGATTTCTCGCCCATCAGCATGCTCGCGCAAGTGCCCAGCGTGCTCGTCGCCCGCAAGGACTTTCCCGCCAACAACGTCGAAGAGCTCATCAAGCTGGGCAAAAGCAAGCCCAAGGAACTCAGCTTCGCGTTGGGCGGAATCGGTTCGTCGCTGCACATGGCCACCGCCAACTTCCAGATGGTCACGGGCATTGAAGGCCTGAACGTGCCTTACAAGGGCACCTCGCCCGCCATCCAGGATCTCGTGGGCGGCCAGGTGGATCTCATGTTCGCCAGCGTTGAAAACGTGTTGCCGTTGTTGGATTCTGGCCGCATCAAGTTCCTGGCGGTCACCAGCGACAAGCCGCTGAAGCAGTTTCCGGGTCTTCCGCCTGTGTCCGACACCGTGCCCGGGTTCACCTCGCAGGCCTGGTTCGGCATGTTCGGCCCCGCGGGCATGAGCCCTGAGCGCCTCGCTGAACTGAACAAGGCTGCGGTCGAAGGTGCGAAGCGTCCGTCCTTCATCAGCCTGATGACGCACGGCGGCGGCCAGGTGGTCACCAACACGCCCACGGAATTCGCGGAGTTCATCAAGAAAGACATCGCCCACTACGCCGACGTCGTCAAGTTCACGGGAGCCTCCGTCGACTGACATCAGCCCGAAGGCGAACGCGGCAATGATTGCCAATCCCACGCCCCGCTACTACCGGATCTACCGGTTGCTGAAGCAGGCCATCGAAGGCCTGCAATTCGAAGCCGGCCGGGCGCTTCCAGGCGAAAACGCGCTCGCCGCGCAGTATGGCGTGTCGCGGCTGACCATCCGGCGGTCCCTGGACTTGCTGCAAGAGGAGGGCCTGGTGGAGCGCCGCCAGGGGGCGGGCACATTCCCGTGCCTACCCAGTACGCCTTCCACGCCGCTGCCGGCCGACATCAACAAGCTCATGGCCCATTTGTCGGACATGGGCGCCAACACCCAGGCCCGGCTGCTGTCCTTCGGCTATGAAGCCGCCACCCCCGAGGTCCGCACCCGGCTCGAGCTGCCCGCCCACGCCAAGGTGCAGAAGGCGCTGCGCGTGCGCTACTACCATGATCAGCCTTTCTCTTATTTGTTGACCTATGTTCCCGAGTCGGTGGGGCGCCGCTACACCGAAGAAGACTTGCGGGGGGATGCGCTGCAGCGCATCTTCCGCCGTCTGGGCCTGAAGCCGACCTCGGCTGACCAGAGCATCACCGCCATACTGGCCGACGTTCATCACGCCGAAGCGCTGGATGTCGGCGTGGGTTCGCCGCTGCTTTGCATCAAGCGCCTCGTGCGCGATGCCGACGGCTCGCCGCTGGAATACCTGATCGCGGCATACAACCCCGCCCGATTCGAATACCGCATGGCCTTGTCGAACCGGCGCGCCAAGGGCCGGGATACCTGGGTCATGGATGAAACCGGGAAATCGTCGTGAACATTCCAGGCATACATATCTACGACAGCGTCACCACCTTGCTGCCGAAGGGCGTGCATCCTTCCCGGGGACCTGTCTGGGGCGCCGTCGTGATCGCGGCCTCGCACGGGGGGCGCTATGCCGCCTACCTGGCTGCGCTGGCCGGCGTGAAAGGCGTGGTGCTGAACGACGCCGGGATCGGACGCGACCAGGCGGGCATCTCGGGCCTGGCCCTGCTGGATGACTGCCACATCGCGGGCGCCGTGATTTCGCATCTGTCCGCCAGAATAGGCGATGGCAAGGACACCGCCTGGCGCGGCCGGGTCACCGCCGTCAACCGTGGGGCACACGAAGCCGGTGTCCGGCCGGGCATGGGCGCCATGGACGCGGCGCGGCTCATGGTTGCCGGTGCCAACACGCCCGCAGCGCCCCCTGCGCTTCCCGCTGAAGCGCGTACGGTTCATGATTTTGAAGGCGCATTGCGCAAGCTGGTCCTGATCGATTCGGTGTCGCTGGTCGAAGCGCAGGACGCCGGCGCCATCGTCATTACCGGCTCGCACGGTGGATTGCAGGGCGACGATCCCGTTACCGCCATAGGCGGCCACGCCGTCTTCGCGGCCGCCTACAACGACGCCGGCATCGGCGCGGACGGCGCCGGCACCACCCGGCTTCCCGCCCTGGAGCAACAAGGCGTTGCGGGCGTCACCGTGTCCGCGGAAAGCGCCCGCATCGGCGACGCAAGCTCCACCTATGAAGACGGCATCATCAGCTGCGCCAACCCGCTCGCCCTCTCGGGCGGGGCGAGGGTAGGGATGCCGTTGAAGGAATTCGTGGATGGTTTGATGGGGTTAAGGGGTCAGACCCAATGGGTCTGACCCCTCATCCTCTTGAGCCGGGGTCAGACCCCGTACGGGGTCTGACCCCATCCTCAACCTAGCCCGGGGTCCGACCCCGAATGGGGTCGGACCCCTTTGCTTCCGCATACCGCATCGCCGCCCAAAGAATGACCAGGGTCAACACCAGGAACATGATCCCGTTGTTCCGCCGCAGTATCACCTGCGTCAGGCCGAAGAAGACATAGCCGGCCACGAGAGACGACCCGCAGAAGGCCAGCGTTCGCACGGTGATGTCGGCATGGCGCAGTCGCCGGCAAAAGCCCGCCAGCGGCACCGCGTATAAAGCCAGCAGGGCCAGTAGCCCCGGCAGTCCCTGGAACGCCCAGGCCTGCAGATAATTGTTATGCAGGTTGTCGGTGAACTTCAGCGCCACCTCGTCCAGCACTCCGGCGTCCACCATGCGCTGCAGTTCGTCGGCATACTCCTGTTCGTTCCAGCCCAGCCAGGGCTTCTTCGCAATGTTCTCGATGGCGCCGTCCCACATCACGAAACGCGCCCCGATGGAGGTATCGGCTTCGTCCTTTTTCAAGAACAGCGCGATGTCCGACACCGCCGCGTCGTAGCGCGCCTTCAGCCGGCTGTCGGGCATCATGAAGAGGCCCGCCACCACAATGGCCACGACGGCGCCGGCAACGGCGGCCCGCGCCGCGTTGCGCCGGTCGATGAATGCCACGCAGAACAGCAGCGCGATCGCGGGCATGGCCACCCAGCTGCCGCGGCTGCCGGATGCGATGACGCTATAGAGGCTACAGGCGATGCCCAGCACGAACGCGGCGCGCCACCACCAGACCTTGCGCCCCTGCGTGCCGGCCCAGAACAGCCCGCCCAGGCAGAATACGCCGAATATCAGCGCGATATTGCCAAAATGAATGATGTTCAAATACCCTTCGGCACGGTCATAGCCCAGGCCGTAAAGCTGCCAGACGGCGATTCCCACCGAACTGACGATGCCCAGCACGGTCGCCGCCCATAGCGCGGCCAGATGGAAACGGACATGCAGCATCCACAGCAATATGGGGACCGCGAGCAGGCAGCGCAGCGATTGATCCAGCGACTTGGTGTTGTTCTGCAAGTACAGGATGCTCAACAGCGAAACCAGGAAGTAGCCCGTCAGCACCCAGGCGATGGCCTTGTCTTCGGCGGACAGCGACATGGCCGGGCGCTTGGCGACATACACCAGCCCGCCCAGCAACAGCACCGTTGCGCCATAGGAATAGCCCGAGGGCAGGGCAAAGGTAAGGGCAAAGAACAGGAACACGCCCAGCGTTTCAATGGAAACCGCCGTCAATTGCGGCAAGCGTCGGTTTTGCATGGTCGATAATAATAGTTATGGCTGCGGCACGGCGCCATTGTAGCGGTGGCGCCGCTAAAATACCGCCTATGAAAAACACTGTGTTTTGCAAACCGTAGTGAAGCTTCTACGCGAAACGATACTCTTCGGCGTGGCGGGCACCATAGGGTTCATGGTGGATACCGCCGTGCTGTATGCGCTGCAGGGCTTCATGGGGCCGTTCTACGCCCGCATCCTGTCGTTCCTGGCGGCCGTGCTGGCGACCTGGATCATCAACCGCAACCTGGCTTTCCGCGGCCGCGCGTCGTCGCTGTCGCGCAAGAAGGAATTCCTGTCCTATCTTGCCCTGATGCTGGTCGGCGGACTGGTCAACTACGGCGTCTACAGCGCGCTCGTCCTGTGGCAGCCCGCTGTGCGCCAACACCTGGTCCTGGGCGTCGCCGCCGGCAGCCTGGCCGGCATGGCCGTCAACTTCCTGACAGCGCGCTATCTGCTATTCAGAAAGTGAGCGGGGACAGACCCCGGACGGGGTCTGTCCCCTCAAGACTTTCCGGGGTCGGACCCCATTCGGGGTCCGACCCCGCCACACCCCTCCGTTTATAATCCGTCCCAGAGCAATTCAATTCGGAACGCGTCCATGAAAATCCTCGTTACCGGCGGCGCCGGCTTCATCGGTTCGGCCCTGGTTCGTCACATCATCCGCGACACGGACGACTCGGTCGTCAACGTCGACAAACTGACCTACGCCGGCAATCTCGAATCCCTGGCCGAGATCGCGGACAGCGACCGCTACGTTTTCGAGCACGTGGACATCTGCAATCGCGCCGAGCTCGATCGCGTATTCCAGCAGCATCAACCCCAGGCGGTGATGCACCTGGCGGCAGAATCCCATGTCGACCGCTCGATCGACGGCCCCGCCGCCTTCATCGAAACCAATATCGTCGGCACCTACATCCTGCTGGAGGCCGCCCGTCAATACTGGCTCGGCCTGGACGACGACGCCAAGGCGCGCTTCCGCTTCCATCACATTTCCACCGACGAAGTCTACGGCGACCTGGAAGGACCCGAGGACCTGTTCACGGAAACCACGTCCTACGCGCCCAGCTCGCCCTATTCCGCCAGCAAGGCCAGCTCCGACCACCTCGTGCGCGCCTGGCTGCGCACCTATGGCCTGCCCACGCTGGTCACCAACTGCTCGAACAACTACGGGCCGTATCACTTCCCTGAAAAGCTCATCCCGCTGATGATCCTGAACGCGCTCGAGGGCAAGCCTCTGCCGGTCTACGGCGCGGGCAACCAGGTGCGCGACTGGCTCTACGTGGAAGATCACGCCCGGGCCCTGTACACCGTGGTCAACCAGGGCGAGATAGGGGAAACCTACAACGTGGGCGGCCACAACGAAAAGAAGAACATCGACGTCGTGCATGCCATCTGCGCCTTGCTGGAAGAGCTCGCCCCCAACAAGCCCGCGGGCATCGCGCGTTACACCGACCTCATCACCCACGTCAAAGACCGCCCCGGCCACGACCTGCGCTACGCCATCGACGCCGGCAAGATCCAGCGCGAACTTGGATGGGTGCCCCAGGAAAGCTTCGAAACCGGCCTGCGCAAAACCGTCCAGTGGTACCTGGACAACATGGAATGGAGCCGCCGCGTGCAAGACGGCAGCTACCAGCGCGAACGCCTGGGCGCTGGAGCTTGAAAGATTGGGGTCAGACCCGATAGGGTCTGACCCCGCCCCCCAAAGCCGGGGTCGGATCCTATAGGGTCCGACCCCACAAAATCGCCCGGGGTCAGACCCCGTATGGGGTCTGACCCCAGCTTTCATTCCGCGTTGCCGCAACATTACATGTAAGGTAACATGAAACCCTGCGCCTTATCGTTTGGGAGAGCACGCCATGGCCGATGCATCAGTAGACAAAGTTGCGCGTCATCGATCGCGGCTTCGTGCCAGCGGCTTGAGGCCGCTGCAGATATGGGTACCTGACACCAGGGACGCTGATTACGCTCGCCGCATCAGGAATCAATGCATCGCCTTGCGCAATGACGCCGCCGAACTCGAAGTGCTGGCGTTTGCCGAGGCCGCCGCCAACGATATTCAAGGCTGGAAGTGAGCCATCGCGGCGACTTCGTAGTCGTGTCCTTGCAAGGACATTATGGCAAGCCTCGGCCGGCGTTGGTCATCCAGTCGGATCTTCTTGCCGAACTGGATAGTGTCATGGTCTGCCCGGTGACAAGCGAAATCCGGGATGTTGCTTTCCGGGTCGTGGTCCAGCCTGATGCGCTCAATGGCTTGCAAGCGCTGTCGCAAATCATGGTGGACAAAATCATTACCTTGCCGCGTTCAAAAATCGGAAACTCTTTCGGGCGGCTGGATGCCGACAAAATGCGCGAAGTGGAGCGAGCTTTGCTCGTGGTCATCGGTATTGCATAAATGGCCTTGGGGTCGGACCCTATAGGGTCCGACCCCACAAGTCGCCTGGGGTCAGACCCCGTAAGGGGTCTGACCCCTCTGACCCCTCCCCTAAAACACCCACACCACATCCACCCGAACCCCGTGATCCTGCCGGCGTTCGGCATACTGCCCCGCATAGCCGAAGCCCAGCCGCAGATCACGCTTCAAGTCGCCCTCCACGCCCAGCTTCAGCGACCAGGCCTGGCGCGCAACGGCGTGGCCTTCGGAGGCGAACACGCGCTGGCGGGTGCTGTCCCGGAAATACTGCCGCGATCGCGCCTGCGTGTCCCCGCCGGCATGCCGCCAGGCCAGCTCGCCTTGCAGGCGCATGGCGCCTTCCGGCCCTTGCAGTGCGTAGGACGCCTTCACGCCCACCGTTGAAAACAATACCGAGCGCTCATCCCGCAGCATCGTCAACGCAGCCGCGCCGCCACGCTCGTCGTAGCCGTTCAGCTTGTCGCGCACCCAGGCCAGCCGCGCGAAGGGCGTCAAGCCTTCCAGGGCCGAATGCCGCTGCAGCTTCGCCAGCCGCCGCAGCGGCGCCGCCAGTTCCGCAAAAAGCTGCAAGCTATGTCCCTGGCCCACGCCGGCCAGTGCATACTGCAGGCCACCCACGGACACCGAACGCGATGCCTTGACGCGGTTCCAGGTCTTGACGACGCCCACTGCCACATCGGTGACCGTCATTTTCTTCAGCAGGGCGATGCCCGCATGCACGCTGTCGATGCGGGCATGAGCCATTGCATGATGGCGGTGCCAGTCCGCGCGCTGCGTACCCAGGAAGGCCGTCGCGCGCCAGTTCGACGGCAGCGTTCGGGTCGATCCCAGCGCCATGCCGTGGATGTCGCGCCAATCGGCGGGCGTGCCGTGCGCGGCCCCGCGCCATCCATTTGAATGCCAGCCATGCACCCAGTGGCCATCGCCCTGATTCAAATGGCGCAGCGCCGCTTCGCGGATGAAACGGCTATCTTCCAGCATGCCTGATCGCAACGAGGCATGCCAGCTGCCGGACAATTGCCGGAATGCTTCCCGGGCATCGGGCGCCGTCATGACGATGACTTCCTCGCGCAGTATGGTCTCCGGTTCGGTATCCACAGCAATGACCACAGGGTCATCCACAGGGATATCCACATCCGTCTCCGCGATTTCCGGGGGCGACACGGGTGTTACCGGTTCCACGGGCTTGACCGGTTCGACCGGCTTCACAGGCTTGACCGGCGCATCGTCGATCACGACGGCGACCTCGTCCTCCGTCTCAGTATCGCCCACGTCGTCCATGCGGGTGTCGTTGCGGACCAGGGTCAGGACGGCGCGCGTATCGTCGTCGCTGTAGCTCAGCGACGGATCCAGGAAAGCCAAGTTGCTGCCCGCGGACCCGAAACGCGTGCCGTCGAACCCGCCCAGGGCATGCACAACGGTGTAATGGGTGCTGGGCTGCCAGTCGCCCTCGTCGGCCAGGGCCGAAAGCCGGCCATCCAGCAGGGCTTTGCCCATCACCATGATCTGGTCGGACCTTCCATCCGGCAGGGCCTTGATCGATACCTGCGCGCCGGGATGCAGATGCAGGTCCTCCGTTACCGCCAGGGTGCCGATGATGCCCGGCCGGCCGGATGCCGCCGGCACGCCCGGGGCCAGAGTGGCGCCGCCATGGACGGTGGTCGCGCCCATCGAACCGCTGCCTTCCAGGCGGGCGCCGTTGCGCACCGCCACCGGGCCGTTGATCATCATCAGGTTGCGTAGCGCGCCGGCCTCGATCTCCATGCCCGCCGGCGCATGCGCCGAGCCCGCCAGGACCAGAGTGCCCGCGCCTTGTTTGACCAGGGGCAGAGGACCGACGATGGTCCCGGCCTGGGTAGCCACGCCTTGCGGCACATGCAGCAGCGCCGCCTGCGGCCCCGGATCGCCCGGGGGAAGGGCGGGATCCAGCTGTATGCTTTTGCTGAGCACCGTGCCGTCGGCATAGCTCAGCGTGGTGTTTTGATGCATCCACAAGGACGAGAAGCCACCGCCCAGCGCGCTGTGGCCCTGTATCTGCAGTTGTCCCGCCATCAGCCTGGTGTGTCCCAGGTAATCATTGTCGGCGGCAAGCGCCAGTGTGCCTGCGCCCGTCTTCACCAACCGGCCCTCGGACCCGTTCAGGCTGGATACGGCACCCGCCAGTTCCAGCCTGGCGCCATCCGCCACCTCGATGTGGGCATCGTGGTCTATGCTCACGCGCCGCGACGTGCTCAAGCTCGCGCCAATGCGCAAAGCGTCGCCTGAAAACACAAGAGGCGCATCGGGTAAGCCCAATTGCGCCTCTTCGGTGATCCAGTGTTCTTTTGGGCCGGGGTCAGACCCTATAGGGTCTGACCCCATCACCGGGTCTGACCCCATAACCATCACCCCAGGCGGACCAGTATGCTGGCCCGCCAACGCCCTGTGGCAGAAAACGCTGAGCAGCAGGGCGGCAATAAGCGAAAACAACAACGGGAACAACGATGTGCAACGTGTCAACATGGTTCCTCCGCAGGTGGATTATGTCACTCAGTATTTGTGACAAGCCGGAGTATCGTACATATTGACGAATTTAGATACTATTTAGCAGTACTTCGTAGCGTTTTGTCGCATCGCTGCATGCCGGTCAAAACCAAGTCAAGTCCTAAGCCAAGGTCCCCGCCGGCAAGCCGTGCAATATCAGGCAAAAACCTCGGCCTGCGCAAACGCCACGCCTTGCGCATCCTTGGCGGACAGCACCGGTTCGCCTTGCAGTTTCCAGTCTATCGCCAGGTCCGGGTCGTTCCAGGCAATGCAGCGCTCGTGCGCGGGCGCGTAGTAGTCGGTGGTCTTGTAAAGGAACTCGGCGTGCTCGCTGAGCACCACGAAGCCATGGCCAAAGCCCTCGGGCACCCATAGCTGGCGCTTGTTCTCGCCGCTTAGCAGGGCGCCCACCCATTTGCCGAACGTGGGCGAGCTCTTGCGCAGGTCCACCGCCACGTCGAAGACTTCGCCCTGGACCACGCGCACCAGCTTGCCCTGCGGCTGCTGGATCTGGTAATGCAGGCCGCGCAGCACATTGCGCGCGGAGCGCGAATGGTTGTCCTGCACGAACGGCACCTTGCGGCCCACCGCCGCGTCGAACTGCGCCTGGTTGAAGCTTTCATAAAAGAAGCCGCGGTCGTCGCCGAACACCTTGGGCTCCAGCAGGACCACATCGGGAATATCGAGTCGTTGAACGTTCATAGAGTTTTCCTGGGGTCAGACCCCGTATGGGGTCTGACCCCTTTTTTAGCTTGACCGGGGTCAGACCCGAACCGAGGGTCTGACCCCTCATCTTGACGGGGGTCAGACCCAAACATCGGGTCTGACCCCTTATCTTGGGGGGGGGTCGGACCCAAAAAACGGGTCCGACCCCTCAGCTTGATGGGGTCTGACCCCTTTCCTTCAGCACGCGCAGCAGATACTGGCCATAGCCGTTCTTGGTGAGCGGCTGGGCCAGGCGTTCAAGTTGTGCGTCGTCTATCCATCGTCGGCGAAAGGCGATTTCTTCCGGACAGGCCACCTTCAGCCCCTGGCGGTTTTCCAGCGTCGCAATGAATTGTCCCGCCTCCAGCAGGGACTCATGCGTGCCGGTGTCCAGCCAGGCATAGCCGCGGCCCATGAGTTCGACGTTCAATTGGCCTTGCTCAAGATAGATGCGGTTCAGGTCGGTGATTTCCAGCTCGCCGCGCGGCGACGGTTTCAGGCTGCGCGCCATGTCGACCACCTGCTGGTCATAGAAGTACAGCCCCGTTACAGCATAGCTGGACTTGGGATTCGCGGGTTTCTCTTCCAGGGAAATGACTTTGCCGGTGGAGTCGAATTCCGCCACGCCATAGCGTTCGGGGTCGTGCACGTGATACGCGAACACCGACGCGCCTTCCGTGCGCTGCATGGCGCTGTCCAGCAGCTTGTGAAAATCGTGCCCGTAATAGATGTTGTCGCCCAGCACCAGGGCCGACAAGTCGTTGCCGACGAAGTCCGCGCCGATGATGAAGGCTTGCGCCAGGCCGTCCGGGCTGTCCTGCACCGCGTATTGCAGGTTGAGGCCCCACTGGCTGCCGTCGCCCAGCAACTGCTGGAAGCGCGGGGTGTCTTGCGGCGTGGAAATGATCAGGATGTCGCGGATGCCGGACAGCATCAGGGTGGACAGCGGGTAGTAGATCATGGGCTTGTCGTACACCGGCAGCAGTTGCTTGCTGATGGAAAGCGTCGCCGGGTGCAGCCTTGTGCCGGATCCACCGGCCAGAATAATGCCTTTGCGTTGTGTCATGATTGATCCAGGATTTCCGTTAAAAGGCGGGCCACGCCCACCCGCCAGTCGGGCAGGTGCAAGCAGAATGCCTCTTGCAGCTTGCGCGTGTCCAACCGTGAATTCAATGGCCGCTGGGCGGCGGTCGGGAAGCCGCTGCTGTCCACCGGCAAAATGGCCCCGGGCGCCGTCTTGACGTCCACGCCCGCCGCGCGGGCATGGTCCAGCACGAAGGAAGCGTAGCCATGCCAGGAAGTCTCACCGCCGGCTGCCAGGTGATACAGCCCGGCCAGCGCCGGGTCTTGAAGCGCGGCGCGCAGGGCGTGCGCGGTTACGTCGGCAAGCAGGTCGGCCCCGGTGGGCGCGCCGATCTGGTCGTCGATGACCGTAAGCGTGTCGCGCTCCTGGCCCAGGCGCAGCATGGTCTTGGCGAAATTGCCGCCCCTTGCCGCATACACCCAGCTGGTGCGGAAGATAAGGTGCTTGCAGCCCGAGTCCTGGATGGCCGCTTCGCCCTCGAGCTTGGTCTGGCCGTACACGTTGATGGGCGCGACCGGGCAGCTTTCCCGCCAGGGCGTGTCGCCGCTGCCGTTGAAGACGTAGTCGGTCGAATAATGCACCAGCCAGGCGCCGCGCGCGCGGGCCAACCGGGCCAGCAGGGCCGGCACGTGCGCATTGACGCTGCGCGCCACCTCGGGCTCGGCCTCGGCCTTGTCCACAGCGGTATAGGCGGCGGCATTGACGATGACGTCGGGCGCGATGCGCTCGACGGTATCGGCAATGTCGTCGGGCCGCAGGAAGTCGCCGCACAGCTCTGTGCTGTTACGGCAAAGCGCCACCAGTTCGCCCAAGGGCGCCAGGCTGCGCTGCAGTTCCCAGCCCAGTTGCCCGTTCTTGCCGAATAACAATATTTTCATACCGTGGCCTGTTTCGCCGCAATGGAAGGCCAATATTGTAACATTGGCATATCTGGTCTCTTTGAGTCTCTTATGACGCATGATACGCCGCGGGTCGCGGCGCTGGTGGTCGGCTATATGCCGGACATGCCGGTCCTTGACGCCTTGCTTGCAAGCTTGCTGGAGCAGGCGGATATGGTCATTTTCGTCGACAACGGCGGAGCGGCGGGCATCCTGGGCCAGGACGCCGGATCAAGGGCGCGCATCCAGTACATTGACATGGGCGGCAACGCCGGGCTGGGCGCGGCCCTGAATGCGGGCATCCGTCTTGCGGTCGGCAAAGGCTGCACCCACGTCGCGACCTTCGACCAGGACAGCGCGCCGCCGGCGAGACTCATTCCCGGCCTGCTGCAAGCGCACGCATCGCTCCGGGGCCAGGGCGTGGCTTGCGCGGCAATCGGCCCGCGCTTTTATGACAGGCGCGAAGGCAGCATCAAGAAGTTCCCCATGTACCGCGAGCAAGACGGCGCCATCCAGGTCATTGCCGCGCCTGACACGGTGGCCGTACCCTGTACGGTGCAGGAGGTGGACGTCTTGATCACCTCCGGCATGCTGGTGAACGTGCAGGCTTGGCAAGCGGGCATTCACTACAACGAAGGCCTGTTCGTGGACTACACCGACACCGATTGGTGCTTCCGGGCGCGTGCGGCGGGCTACCGGCTGTTTGTGTGCCTGGACCAGGAAATGGGCCACGCCATGTCGGACGCGCCGCCCGTGCGCGTGCTGGGCGTCAATCTGCTTTGCTATGCCCCCCTGCGCCGCTATTATTATTTTCGCAATACGGTCTACTTCATCCGCCAGCCCTATGTGTCGCGGGCCTGGCGCAAACGCCTGGCGGCCGGCTTGCCGGTGCGTTTCCTCAGCAATATTTTCATCGACAAGCACAAGCTGGCCGGCCTGAAAATGATGCTGTTGGGCCTATGGCACGGCCTGCGCAATCGGCTGGGCGCTTATCGTTCCTGATCCTCGGCGCAGGATACAATTCCAGCCATGAAGCCGCAAATACATTACGTACCGACCCTCGCGGAGCGCTATCCCGTAGCGTTCCTGGCGGGCGTGATGGATTTTTTCCTGATTGTCCTGGGCAGCTACTGTGCGCACTACCTGCGCTTCGGCTACTGGAACATGTTCGAGCATTATTTCGCCGCCACGCTGGTCATCGCGGGCGTCGTCGTCATGTGCCAGTTGCTGCTCGGCACCTATCTGTCCTGGCGGGGCCGGCACCTTATGCAGCAGCTAAGCCGCATGTACACCGGCTGGCTGCTGGCGCTGGCCGTCATCGCCAGCGTTGCGGTATTGCTGAAGGTGGCAGAAGACTACTCCCGTCTCTGGTTGGGCGCATCGCTGGTGATCGCGCTCGCGCTGGTCACGGGCTTCCGCATCTCGGTCTACCTGTTCCTGCGCAACCTGCGCGCCAAGGGCAAGAACCTGAAACGGGTGCTGGTCATCGACTCCGGTGATGCGGCATGCATGCTGCGCGAGCGCGAGGCCGAATTGCCCGAGCAAGGATACGACGTGGTCAAGTTCCTGCGGCTGGGCAGGGGGACGGAGTGGGAACAGCAGCTGATTGCCGAAGTGACGTCCTGCGGCGCACACGAATTATGGCTATGCCTGCCCTTGAACGAGGGCGAAGCCATCAAGAACGTGATGCACGCCCTGCGCCACCAGACCGTGGACATCCGCTACCTGCCTGATCTGGGCGACCTGCCGCTGCTGAATCATCGCGTCAGCACGATCGCCGGCCTGTATACCCTGGACATCAGCCGCAGCCCCATGGCGGGGCCGTCCCAATTGGTCAAGCGGCTGGAAGACCTGGTCCTGGGCAGCATCATTGCCGTGCTCATGCTGCCGGTCTGTCTGTTCATCGCCATTGCGATCAAGCTTACTTCGCGCGGGCCGGTCATCTTCAAGCAATATCGCATGGGCATCAATGGCCGGCGCTTCAAGGTCTATAAATTCCGCTCCATGGAGGTCCATGAAGAGTCCACTGGCCAAGTCACCCAGGCTCATTACGGCGATCCGCGCATCACTCGGCTGGGGGCTTTCCTGCGGCGCACCAGCCTGGACGAACTGCCCCAATTCTTCAACGTGCTGCAGGGGCGCATGTCCATCGTGGGGCCGCGCCCGCATGCGCTGGCCCACAATGAATACTACAAGGACATGGTCGAGTCCTATATGCAGCGCCACAAGGTCAAGCCGGGCATCACAGGCTGGGCTCAGGTCAATGGCTACCGGGGCGAAACCGATACCCTGGAAAAAATGGTGCGGCGGGTGGAGCACGACCTTTGGTATATCGACAACTGGTCGCTGGGCCTGGATCTGAAAATCATTGCCATGACGGTGTACAGGGGCTTCATCAATGGTCAGCCCTGAGCCCGCTTTCGAAGCGGGCAAGCGGGTCAAGCTCATCGTGCCCACCTATAACGGCGGCGGCATCTGGAAAGCATGCGCCAGTGCCATCGCCGATGCGGCGGCGGCCAGCCGGCACCATGTCGAGGTGCTGGCCGTGGATTCCACCTCCTCGGACGACACCGCGGTGGTGGCCGCGGGTCACGGGTTTTCCGTGCTGCGGGTCGACACGCGCGCCTTCGATCATGGCGGCACGCGCAATCTGGCGGCAATGACCGGGCCGGCGCCGGACATCGTCGTCTTCCTGACCCAGGACGCTGTATTGGATTCCCCTCAGGCGCTGGACGCCTTGCTGCGGGCCTTTGACGACGGCACGGTGGCGGTCGCCTATGGGCGGCAGCTTCCCCACCGGGATGCCAATCCCCTGGCTGCGCACGCCCGCCTGTTCAATTACCCAGCGCGGTCCCACGCGGCCACGGCGGCGGACCGTGCCACGCTGGGCATCAAGACGGTGTTCGCATCCAATTCCTTCGCCGCCTATCGCCATACCGTCTTCCGTGAATTGGGCGGTTTCCCGGAAAAAGGCATTCTCAGCGAAGACATGTACTTCGCGGCGCGCGCCGCCCTGGCTGGCCACACGATCGCCTACGTCGCTGACGCGGCGGTCCGCCATTCCCACAACTACAGCCCGATCGATGAATTCCGCCGCTATTTCGACATCGGCGTCTTCCATCATGACGAGGCCTGGATCAGCCAGGCCTTCGGCGGCGCGGGCGGGGAGGGAAAGCGCTACATCCTGTCGGAATTTCGCTACCTGGCCCGCCATGCGCCGCTATGGATACCTCGCGCCTGCCTGCACAACGCCCTGAAGATCACCGGCTACAAGCTGGGCAAGCACTACTCCTGCCTGCCGCCCGCGTGGCGCAGGCGATTCAGCATGCACAAGCGCTATTGGGAGCCGTAGCATAGGGTCGAGTTGACGTCCTCTCCTGCCTCTCGCTAGGCGTGCTCGCCTCATCGTCAGTGGATTGATTGTTTTTAGAGCAATCTGGATGCATAATTGGTGCATATTTAATGCGATGGAGATAATCATGACTTTTGCCGCCTCACCACCATTTATTGAGCGATTCCGAGAACCCGATACGCCGTTCTTGTCCCCGGCTCGAGTGGGGGAGTTCTTTGGCTTTCGCGTCCAGGAATTGGCCGAGCGAGCACGTGTGCATCGCAATACGCCCACGGCGCGTCCCCATACCCCTCAGCTCCAGAAGTACCTGCAAGACATGCTTCGAGTACTGACGGTAGCCACTGAGATGACTGGCGACCCTGATCAGGCAGCTTTTCTGTTGCGCAATGAACCCTTGAAAGCGTTCGGTTATAAGACGGCGGACACGCTGATCCAAGAGGGCCGAGCCGATGCGGTGATTGTGTATCTAGAGTCTCTGGCAGGCGGAGCTGCCGGATGATTGAGCGTACTATCGGTCTGGAAGAGGATGCTACCTTCTATAGGGTTATCGCCCCGCCCTGGAACGATTTGTACATTCTTTGTTCGTCAGTTACGGGTCGCAGACTTGAGTGGTGGCTTTGACCCAGCACGCTGGCCTGCACTGTGGGCGGATTACGCCGTGGACTGGCGGGAGGAATGGTTCGGGCATGGGATCGAACCACCCACGTGGTACATGGCCGATGACACCATCTTGGCAGGCTTGGACGGTATTTCGTTTCCATCACAATCTTATCCGGGTGGCACGAACCTGGTGATTTACGGCAGTTCTACGCGGTCGCATAACCAACTGCGCGTCTACGATCCAGACAACACGTTGTCTACGCTTCGCGGCTTGAGTAAGCCATCCCTGCCGTAAATGACAGGGCTTTCCGCACTGCAGCCCGCGCAGGCGGTTCAGCATGCACAAGCGCTACTGGGACTCTCCGGCGCCCGTCGCAGCCGAGTCCGGGCTGCCGGAGTAAAATGCCCGTTTTGTCTTCAACTCGGCGCGCTTGGCCGGTCAAGCGGCGCGTAAGGTATTCATGTTTTTTTCGGCCCGTTTCCTGCCCGCTTTGAATCGCTCGTCGCGTGTGGCAGCCGCCTTGTTGCTGGGCGGCGCCTGCGTGCACGCGGCCTGGGCGCAAGACGGCAAGCAGGCGGAAAAGCCGGCGCAGCCGGGTTGGAACCTGGAAACACTGCAATCCCTGCACAAGCAGGAGCCCGCGGACGGCGGCGCAAGCCTGGTGGTCATGTCCCCGTCGGCCCGCGTCCCTGCCCTGGAAGGGCTGGTCGACCTGGCCCGCGCCTGGCGCCTGGCGCTCGAGCATGATCCCACCTACCAGGCGGCGATCAGCGAACAGGCCGCCTCGGACACCGAGCGCGCCCAGGGAAGGGCCGCGCTGCTGCCGCAGGTGCAGGCGGGCTATTCCCGCAGCCGCATCTCGGGCAGCGTAGAACAGCCCAACTTCAGGGGCCAGCGGGTCAGTTCCGACGTGCGCTACGACTCCAGCAATGCCTATGTGCAGCTGCAGCAGCCGTTGCTGAACTACAGCCGCTACGCGGAATACCAGCGCGGGCAGGCGCGGGCAGGCGAAGGGGAAGCCGTGTTCGCAGTCAGGCAGCAAGAGGCCGGCACGCGCCTGGCCACGGCTTACCTGAACGTGCTGCTGGCCGACGACCGCCTGGCCTTGCAGCGCGAACTGGAAAAATCCCTGGACGAACAGGCCCGCGCCCAGGAGTCCTTGTACGTCCAGAACGAAGGCACGCGTACCGACGCCCAGGAAACCCGCGCTCGCCTTGCGCGCACCCGCGCCGACGTCATTGCTGCCCAGGACCAGCTGCGCACCGCCAATCGTGAACTGCAGGCCCTGCTGGGCGCGACCCCGCAAGCATTGGCGCCGGCCAAGCGGGATTTTCCGCTGCCGCCCCTGGTGCCAGCGGACTTGAGCATCTGGCTGGAACGCGCCCGCGTGAACAACGCCGAGGTAAAAGCCGCGCGCGAAGCCGTGAAGGTGGCGGACACGGAAGTCAGCCGCGCGGCCAGCCGCTACTTCCCCAGCATGGACCTGGTCGCCAGCCTGAGCAAGGCCGAGAGCGAAAACCTGTCTACCCTCAGCCAGCGCAGCAACACCTTCCTGGTGGGCATCAACGTCAACATCCCCATCTTCACGGGCGGCTACAACACCGCCAACACCGCCCGCGCTCGCGCCGACCGCTCTCGCCTGGAACAGGAACTGCGCGCCGCCACCGAGCGCGCCCTGGCCGAAACCACCCGCCAGTATTCGGCGGTGCTGTCGGGCGAACAGCGCATCCGAGCGCTGGAAGCCGCCGTGGAATCCAGCCGCCTGAGCCTGGACGCCGCGCGCAAAGGTTACGACTATGGCATCGCCAGCAACGTAGACGTACTCAAGGTGCAAGACAAGTTATTCCAGGCCCTTAGCGACCTCTCGCGTGCAAGGCTGGAATACGTGCTGGCGCGCCTAAGCCTCGCCGCCGCCGTAGGCGACCTGCAAGCCAGCGAATTCGACGCCGTCAATCAAGTGTTTTTTGAGGGGTAAGCGGGGTCAGACCCAAACGGGGTCTAACCCCTATGCTCCGATACTAACTAATTAATTAAAAGAAAGCAGTTACTCGCACCTTTTAAATAAAGGCCGCGTGAAAGTAATTATTACAATGTGGATGTTGTTAATAGCCTACACTTAGGCTGTTTATCCGAAGCAAACACAAAGCTTTCAATTGCCTGTGTAAGCGAAAGATATCGTTGTGAAGACACAACGTCTTACCTAAGAACATACTTTAACTTATTCTTTTCGGCTAACCTTCGCAGAACCTCGGCGCCAAACGGGTGGTGTACCTCTCTTTGCACCGCAGTACCTATAATTGACAGCCGTAGGCATTCTGTTTAGACTTCGCCGATGTTACTGGATGCTAGGTTTTACGACGTTGCGTCGAATTCGCCTACGACAGCTAACATCCATCGATGGGTGTGACCCGCAACAAAATAGGACGACTATTATTATGGCTAATCCGTACTTCAATGCAGAATACTACCTGCTGACGAACCAAGACGTTTACAACGCAGGCTACACGCTTGTTACTGCCGAGCAACATTACATTCAGTTCGGCGCCGCCGAAGGCCGTGCACCGACTCCCTGGTTCGATGCAAAGTACTATGTAACTAAATACCCTGACCTGCTGAATTTGCCAGTTGAAGATCTGTTCGCTCATTTCACCCAATTCGGCATGGATGAGGGCCGCGCGCCTTCCGTCTCGGCTCAATTGACTGACGCGAATTTGCTCGCTTATGCCAAGGCCAATCCGGACTTGCTTGAGGCGTTCAGCATTGCCGAGGACGCAACTTCGTTGACCGCTACGCAAAAGACACAACTGACTCAACAGTTCTACGAGTACGGTTACACTGAAGACCGTCCTGGCTCGCCTTTCGACGCTGACAATACGGTAGGCCGCACTTACACTCTCACCAACAACGTAGATGGCCCCAATGCAGTAGCCCCTGCCATCGATACGACCGGTACGGCTGGCGATGATCTGTATCTGGCAACTCCAACATCTTTGAGCGGCGACTTCATTGACGGTCGCGGCGGTGTCGACACCCTTAGCGTAACGGGCAGCGGCACGGCGAGCGCCGTCGTTCAAAATGTGGAGCGCATTCAAGTTACATCGGTAGGCGGCGCTACCTCGATCAATCTGCCTAATGCCGTAGGGATCGAAACGCTTGCAGTCACAGGTGGTACTACCGACGTTACATTCGGTCAAATCGGCGCCATCACCGACCTAGAGATCACAAGCCAGGCCACCGGTAATGTCACGCTAACGTATAACGCGGCAACAGTGAACGGAACCGCCGACGCGCAGAATCTCGGCCTCGAAGGTTACGGCACGGCTGGCGCTGCGGCTGGCACCGTTCGATTGGATGGTATCGAGACTGTCAACATTGACGCGACCGGCGTAAACCACTTCGGTTCATTGGTCAACCAGCTTGCTGGCAGTGCGCTGAAGAGTGTGAGCGTTGAAGGCAGCGGGTCGGTCCGTATCAATACAGCGCTGGCCGACACTGTAACGTCGTTTGACGCAGCCAATGCGAGCGGAAATATCCGTGTCGGTTTTGCAACTGGTGGAGACGTCAAGGTAGTCACCGGCGCTGGCAATGATCGCGTTCTGTTCGAAGGCGCAACAGGCCTGACTACCAAGGATTCGGTGGATCTGGGCGCGGGTACCAACACGTTGGCAATCCAAGCGACGGATATCAGCGCAGCCACGAACGAACAGCTGAAAGCCGTCAACGCTGCTAAGAACGTGCAGGTTTTGGAATTTGCCGGTGCTACCGCAACGCTTAATAACGCTACGTTGACCAACGCCGACATCAGCAAGTTTGTGTTCCAAACCGCGGGTGACGACGTGGTCACTGGCGCAGCTGCGGCCAAGACCTACGCATTTGGCACTACCAATGGAGGGAACGCCGCGTTCACGCTTGCAGGGACCAACACCGAGCTGAACTTGGCTTTGGAAGGTGCTTCCAAGACCAGCACGTCCGCGTTCAATGACGCCGATATTGGCACCCTGAATACAGGGCTGGCGCTGACTGTCAACCTGTCGTCCACAGGCACGACGGACGCAGTAATCAACTATGCCAATGCACTCGTAGCGGCCGACTTTAACAACGTCGGCATCGTTACGAACGCCGCAAACGCGACATTCAAGTTGACTGGCGATGCTAACACCCAGATCGCAGGTTTCGGTTCGGCGGTGAATTTGCAAGCTGGCGCAGTGACAGGCGCCTTGCACGTAACTGGTTCTGGTGGCGATGACGTCATCGTAACAGGTAGTGGCAAGAACTTCGTATCGGGCGGCAATGGCGTTGATCAGATCGATCTGAGCGTCACCAAGGGTGTAGGCGGCGACCATGTGGATCTCACTGGTATCCTATTAAGTGCTAATCGCGACGTAGTCACAGGCTTTGATGCTGGCGCGTCGGGCGATGTGATCCGTTTGGCAGTCGGCGACACCACCGCAGGAACTGCAGCGGGCGCGGCCATTGCCGTTCAGGAAGCCAACTCCAACACAGGCAACATCGTATTTAACAACAACAACGATGTGCTTGAGCTTGCGTTCAATTTGGCTGGCAATACGTTGGCGGCCGACGGTACAGGCGCTGCGCTGGTTGGCGCAGTCGGGACATTGACCGCTACTGCTGCAGGCGATACCGGTTACATCGTGGCGTACCAGAATGGGAACGCCTTCCTGTACCACTTCAACAGTGGTGCAGATACCGCCATTGCTGCAGCGGAAATCAACCTCGTTGGCACATTCAACGGTGTTGATGTAGGCGCCTTGCAAGCGTCCAACTTCTTGCTGGTCTAATCACAGCGATTAGATCCAGCCTGATGTTGATGGTATAAAGTCGTTATAAGACGGGTCGCGAAAGCGGCCTGTCTTAGAACGGCCCGCGAAGCGATATAGGCAAGAGCGCTCTGAAGTTGGCTGCAGGTGGTTCGTTGAATACAATTGCCGGATGGCGTTACGAATGGAGCGAAAGCGCAGTTCATTCTCGTAGTGGTTTTAAGACCCCGCTTTCATTGCGAGAGCGGGGTCTTTTGCGTGAAGCCGACGGACCAAAACGATATTCTGTATTAAGTCGCCTTAGCTCCGGGGATTGCCTCCGATATTATCCGTTCTATGCACGCGTGCCAGTCCATGGCATGTGTCTTAAGGGTGCGTTCGGCATAAACGTGGTCGCGTGCGGCTAAAGCCACACGCTGACGCAGGCTGGCATCATTGGACATCTTATCCAGGCAGGCTTCCCACTCGGTATCGCTTCCTGCAAGCAGGCCATTCACGCCGGGCTGGATCGTGTCGCGATAGGGCGGCACCGCGCTGAATATGCCGGGGATGCTCAGCGCGCCGTAATCCAGATACTTTAAATCGGATTTGCACTGGTTGAAGCGTGTATCGCGCAAAGGCGCGATGGCAAAATCCCAATGTAGATTTTGCTTCATCCATCGAATGAAATCGCTATACGCCACATGACCGTCTGGCGGAAGCATGGTCACCGGCAAGCCGTCAAACAGATTCAGCACGTCGCGCTGGTCCGATACGCCAACCAGCTCCAGGCGCAGGCGACCGGCGTGGCGCTTTAATACGCGTCTGAGGGGGCCTAGAATATCAAGCAGGTCATGAAGATGGGTAGGGGTGCCCATATAGCCCATCACGACAGTATCGCTCGCGGCCTTGGGCTCGCGCGATGGACCGAATAATTTGTCATCAATCTGGTTGTGCAGGACCGCCGTATTGGGGTTCAGTGCTCGCATGCGCTCTGCCAGAGGCTCCGTCGAAACCACGACGCCGTCCGCCTCGCGCGCAAACAAGCGTATGGCATTCTTCGACATAGGTGGCAGATCCAGCGCCAGCAGGTCGTCGTCCAAAGTGTAAATAATGCGGGCGCCTTGCTCGCGAAGCTGTGTGATCAATGCTTGGGCGGACTTGGGGTGAGTGCCTGGCCGCCATAAACGTTCGATGATGGCAATGTCGGTGCCGGACTTGGGTGCGCTTGTGCCTTTGCTGACCTGGTAAGGGGATGCCCGCTTGTGATAGCCCAAAGGCTGCAACAGCCGAATGACGGAACAGCCATAAGGCTTTTTGTCATAGTCATGCTGATACAGGATATGTAGATGTGTCATGTTGCTGCTGATTAACGGCTTGGCTGCCTCCCTATGGGCAGCACATGGCAGTCTGCCAGCAACTGACGTGCCCGCCGGGCAGCTTCTTCAGCGTTTGCCGCTACGTAGCAAGCGCAACGGTGCGGTCAGCATCCTTCCCAGCCGAAAGCTTGCCGATATTTGCACTTCTTCAATGTAGCGCTGAGCTTCATGCAGCTTGCTGCCGCAACGATGCAGTTCATCTTCCAAAGTACTGATTCTGGAAAGCTGACTGTTGGCTTGCGCCAGCGCTTCCAGCAGCCGCTGCTTGTCCTCGTTGATCCGATGGTTTTCCTGGCTGATTCGTTGATGCTCGGCTTGCAGAGCCTGAATCGGATCCACATAGGCATTCAGGCGTTGCGGTGTGGCGGGGTCGAAGGGATCGCCCAGTGTTGCCTTTTCGGCGTTAGGAAGGTCGCGGTAAGCGCGGCGATGGCCGATATCGATCAGGGTGCCATCGTGATAGCGGGAATACGAGTACTCGTCAGCATAAGCTTCAGTGTGCGGCCGGTTACAGGCGATCTCCGCGGCATACTCTTGTGCAATGGTCTCCATGGCCGAGCCGGCCTCGGCACGTACGCGATTCTGATGCCGTGACAAGGCGGCTGGATCGTCGTGGACGAAGCCGGAAAAGTGAAAGAAAACCAATTTGCCATCTGATGTCATCCAGTCGGCGTTCGCTCCGCGTTCCAGATGCCGCTGCAACGCATTCCAATAGGCAAAGTTGTAGCCATGATGGTGCCATACGCGCAGCGTGGGGATGAAGCTGGATACCAATGCGCCATAGAACTGATCGACAAAGTAAAAATGATGCGGATGGAATATGCAGTGATCAGTCAGACGCTCTGCCCACCAGTCCAGAAAGCGGCTGACGTGTTCGCCCTTTGCCAGTCCCAGAAAACCGAAGTTGTACTGGCCGCAGCGGATCATGTTTTCTGTGGTGGGGGCCAGGCCATCGTCGGGCAACGGTTCTGTAATATGGGGGGTAACCACGGCTTCGTGTTCCCCAAGCACCTTCCAAAGCTCGCCCAGGGGCTGATAGAGCTTGATGTCGGGATCCAGATAAATGACGGCGCCGTCGCCCCTGGCAAATAGCTCCTGGAATACAAAGGGCTTGACGGCCGTATTCAGTTCGGTGACATCGTACTGGAAAGCCATGCGGGTGGCGTCGGGCAGCGTCAGTCGGCTCATGGGCAGGACTTCGCAATTCAGCATTCGCTCCAGCGCATGTAGCCTGTCGTTGTCCCATTCGCGTTCTACCAATACCAGGACTCGATGGCTGTTCGGCTCGTGCTCCTGGAGTGAATCCATCAAGACTTTCGCAGTGGCCAAGTAGTTGGCGGAGCAAATGGTGAATATTGAACGTTTCATGAAGCTTTTGACATGTCCTGCGCGGCGTACTCGGGCAGCGCGATCGTGATGCGTTTTAGTGGTGGGCTAGCGGTGTCGAGACACGCATAGTCCGTCTCGCCATTGCGTACAGCGATCACTTGAAGTGCGGACAAGTATTGCGGGTCGGCTTGCCATTTGGCGGGTAGAGCGTACGCCAGAAGCTGCTGCGCTTCATTCTCCAGCAATAGACAGGTCTCTTTGTCCCACGTCGCGTCACCAAAGTTGCACTTAGCAAGCGTGGCCATGATAGCCCAGAGTCCGATGGCATTATGTTGAAACGAGGGGCTGAGCACCACGCGCGGCCCTTGCCATGGCTGGGCTTGCCCGAAGGCGACCAGAGCAGCCATGGCGGCGCCAGGCGATGATGCAAGACCTTCATCGGTGGCAGTGCCGGAGCCGACCTCGCGTAAAGAGGGCGGGGTCCAGGCGTTGACTTCCGTCAGCGGCAGGTTCAACAGGCGCAATCTGACATCGGCTTCTCGCGGCAGGCGCCACGGGTGCCCATCGGTATCGAGCCTCAGTACCAGAACCGGAACGGCTTGCATAGGCAACATGGTTCAAGCCCCAGACTTTGCCGCCAAGGGCTTGATGCGGATGTCTATCATGGGGATGCCGACGATTCCGGTACTGACGCTGGCGCACAGAGACTGCAGGATCAGGGCATCGTGCACCCAGTGATGTTGTACATGGTCGTTTTGCGTCCCTTCGGCGACGGAAACGGTAACGGAGTACTCGCCGCTTTGCAGCAACGGCATCTGGAAACGGAAACGGCCTTGCTGGGTGTCACCAGCCTTGATGGCAACCGGCTCACCCAATGTAGAAACGCAGGTATTGTCGCCAAAAAGAATCTGGCCGCGTCGATCTTTCAGCTGGAAGCCCACGATTACGGATGCAATGTCGATATCGCTGGTGTATTGCACTACCAGCTCTACCAGTTCACCGCCGGTTATGCTGCGCGTTTCCTTGCCATCCGCTTGTTCCAGCCAGATGTCCTGCACGGTCATCTGGCCGGTGCCGAAGCTTTCCACCGGATTGAAGGCTTGGACCTGCATTGCGTTCTTCAGTGGCGAATCCTTCAAGAGCTCCCATCGCTTGTCATCGACGATGATGGGTTCGTAGTCGATGGACTGGATGGGCTTCTTGAGCACTGGAGTGATCGGCGCACCCCGCTTACCTTCGCCAGGGGCCCTTGCCGCGACGCGGTCTTGCTTATAGATTTCCGCGTTGTAGTCTTTGCAGATATCGCGCGCGGGGCCGATGGCCCGAAGCCGGCCGCGTTCCAGCCAGATGGCCCGTTCGCAAAGACTGGTCACGGAAGCGCTGTCATGGCTCACGAACAGCAGCGTTCCGTTCTTGCAGAACTCTCGCAGGAAGCGCATGCATTTCTGGGTGAACAGGGCATCACCCACGGCCAGTGCTTCATCGATAATGAGGACATCGGCGTCCACATGCGCAATGACGGCGAAGGCCAACCGCACATACATGCCCGACGAATACGTTTTTACCGGCTGGTCGATGAACTCGCCGATGTCTGCGAAGGCCGTGATTGCCTCGTAGCGGCTATCGATTTGTTCATGCGTCAGGCCAAGTATGGAGGCATTCAGGTATACGTTGTCGCGTCCGGTGAACTCCGGGTTGAAACCGGCGCCCAGCTCTAGCAAGGCTGCTACCCGTCCTTCGATGGCTACGTTGCCAGAGGAAGGCGTCAGCGTGCCGCATAACAGTTGCAGCAGCGTAGATTTGCCCGCGCCGTTGCGGCCGATGATGCCTACCGTTTCGCCCCGGAGCACCTCGAAGGAGATATCTTCCAGTGCCTGGAAGGTCTTATGGAAATGCCGACGGCCGCGAAACAGCATTTGCAGCAGGCGGTGGTGTGGCCGATCATAGATGTGATAGTGCTTGCTGAGCTGCGTTGCTTTGATAGCGATTTCAGAGGACATCGGCGAACCCCTTGCGTGTCTTTTGAAACCAGGCGTATCCAAGCCATGCCACCACGAGGCTGCCTGCGCCATGCCAGGCCAAAGCGCGCCAATCGGGCCAATTGCCACCTATGACCTCTCGCAATTGCTCGATGGGAACAGTAAGGGGATTTAGCCCCATCAGAGGTTGGTAGGCTTCAGGAATCATGCTGACGGGATAGAAGATGGGCGCCAGGAAAAGCAGCAGCGCCGCAACCAGCCCAGTAATCTGGGCGATGTCGCGCAGGTAGACTGTGGCGGCTGCCAGAAACCAACTGGCTCCCAGGCACAGCAGAATCAACGGTGCCAGTACTGCGGGTATGGCGATCAATGTTACAAAGACGGCTTGATGAACGGCGATAGATCCCACGACAAGGATAAGCAAGCCGATAGCCGTATGGAACAAGGCGCTGAGCACCACGATGACAGGCAGGATTTCCAGCGGAAACACGACCTTTTTTACATAATTGGCATGGTCGAAAAGCTTGGAGGGCGCGCGGGTCAGGCATTCGGCCAGGAAACCGTGCAGCGTCATGCCGCAAAACAGCTGGAGGGCGAACTCGATGGTGGTTCCGGTGCCGCCCCAACGCGCCTTGAAGATGCCGCCGAACACGGTGGTGTAGACAACCAGCATGAGCAATGGGGTGATCAGCGACCATAACAGGCCCATCGATGCGCCCTTGTAGCGGCCCCAGATTTCTCGGTGCGTCATGTCCAAGAGCAAACTGCGGTTCCGGTACAGCCCCGCAACCATGGCTAGCGGATTGATGCGTACTGGGGAAAAATTCATGTCTTTCCTGAAGCGGATGATCGGCAAATTATATCAACCGGACAATTGAGTTCCGGTCCTGTTCAATACTTCCCTATATATGGTTGCAAGTTCAGTTGTCTGGTCCTCGAACCAAGTGATGCGGGTCTGAGGCGGCGTATATTCGGCACCCTGCGATCTGAAATGCGCCAGCGTATCGTGAACGGCGCGCTTGAGCGCCGTGCCATCATCGTCCATGGGTATGATCAGGCCGTTCTCGCCCGGCAGAATGTCTTCCACCACGCCTCCGGCGTCACTGCAAATTACCCATACGTTGCGGGCCAGCGCTTCGCGCACGACCAGGCCGAAACTTTCCTTTGCCTGCGTAGGAAAGAGCAGTACGTCGATGCCGGCAAAAAACTCATCGATAGTCGCTTGCGTATAGGCTGGTACGACCTCTACATTTGCAAGGCCTTTGAACCGGTCGGGCGCATAGCAAGAAAAGCCCAAATTCATCGTATTGTCCACGACGACAAGCTTCGCTGCCTCGGCTGGCAAGCCGCGGAAGGCCGTGATGATGCTGTTCACCCCCTTGATGGCGTCGTTGCCGCCAACATAGCCGAAGCGTGGTGTGCGCGACGGCAGGCGCTGCACGCTGACACCTGGCCGACGCACACCGTTACGATTCACCCGCACACGCTCTGCCGGAAACCCGTTCGCTTGGTAGAAGTCCGCGAAATAGGCGCTGGGTGTCAGCAGCAACTGAGCCTTATCCAACACTTGGCGCAAACGTTCACTGCGGTATGTATTCAGGGCGGCGTCATCCACACAGCGTGCACAGATGTCCAGATCGATACTGTGCTGATTACAGTAGACGCCTTGCCGGTTTACCATGAACTGCCTTCCGCACAGCCACCATGCGTCATGCAGCGTCACGACAAACGGAATGCCCGCTGTTACGCATTGCTCCATGGGTAATATGCCTATGCCCTGCACGCAATGAAAATGGACCAGGTCGGGCTGGATGGCTTCCAGCGCTTGCTGGAAAGGCGCGGTCATGCCCGGGTTTTCGAACATTTGCAGCGGACTCAGCGCCTCGGGCATGCCGACGCCAAATACACTGATTTCACCGACTTCATAGCGGCGGAGGGCATAGCTGGGTACCGTATCAGTGGGCAGCGCTGCAAAAACCGATATTTCCAGATCGTCGGCTTGCAGCCGCCGGTTGACTTCCTCGGCAATGATGGTGGCTCCGCCAAACGAGCGTGGCGAGTAAAAGATATTCACGGTCAGTATGCGGGGCTTGCGAGACCGCCGCGTAGCGGCGCTGTCCATCAGCTGTCGGTGGCCGTGATGATCCCATTTAATGATGTCCGTGCCCGGGGTCGGCTCATCGGCGTCCGCGTAGATGGGTAAGCGCAGTCGTTGTGCCTCTTTTATGATTTCCGTTGCCTGAGGTGGAGTCGGTACGCCGAGCATGATGACGGCGGTGGAAGTCGCCAGTGCTTTCAGGCAGGCGTCCGGTTGGGACCACGGCAGATTCTCGAAGGCCACGCCAAGCTGTGCCAGTTCTTCGGCCAATTGCGCCGCATCGCCCGCGTCGGCGAAAGCTCCGCCGGGCTCGCTGATGAGCAACACCTTGGGTACGAGGATGTCAGTAGGTTGCCGGTCGATCGTCGTCAAGAAATCAGCGATGGGAAACCACTGTTTGGCTGAGGTTACCGGCGCGGCGGGCGGTGCTTGGTGCAAGCGGCGACGCAGGCCGGACAGGCCCTCTGTACCGACGACGTCAATCAGTTTCCGGACTGCGGGCAGCAGCCCGCCATTGCGATGCATGGCGTCTCGCAGCCGCTGCAAAGCATGACGAGCAAGACGCAACGCGGTGAAGCCGCCGCGTAGCGGCCGGGTCACGGCCCAGCTTCGGCTGGTCAACAAGCGGTTCAGCTCCGCGTTGGCCGCGTCGCGTTCCAGTTGAGTCTGCCTGAGGTCCGCTGCCAGACGCGCAACCTCGTTCTGCAGGCGTTGAAGCTCCGGCAGAGGCGGTGGTGTGACTGAAGAAGTGTGCGTCTCGCGCTTGTCTGTCTGCACGGTGTTCTCTTTACGAATGGCCAATGATTTGCTCGATCGCATTGAACCAGTCGGTCGAATGGATGGCAAGGCTGCGCTCAGCGTACACTTGGTCGCGCGCGGCGCTTGCCAATTCGTGGCGTAGCGTTGTGCCGCCAGTCATCGTATCGATATGCGTTTCCCATTCCTCGTCGCTACGCGCGACCAGCCCAGTAACACCGTGAACCACGGTGTCCCGGTAGGGACGGACGTCGCTGAAAATGGCGGGAATGGTAAGCGCGCCATAGTCAAGGTACTTCAAATCGGACTTGCTGATATTGAAATTCGTGTCCGCCAGCGGCGCCAGGGCAAAGTCCCAGTCGAGTTCGCGCTTCATCCAGGGTACGAATCGATCATAGCGTACATGGCCATCGGCGCGTCGCAGAGTAACGGGCAAGCCCTTGAACAGCTCCAGTACCTGAGGGTTGTCCGAGACGCCTACCATTTCCAGCCGCAGCTTGCCATCATGGCGCCGCAGGCTGCGGCGCAGCGGGGCGAGAATGCCAAGTAAGTCGGGCAAGTGGGTGTATGTGCCCATATAACCCATGGTAACGATGTCACTGGGCGCTTTCGGCTCGCGAGGAGGCCCGAAGAGCGCGTCGTCGATATGATTAGGCAGCAGCAGTACGTTGTCGTTCAAGGCGCGCATGCGCTCAAGTAGCGTGGGAGTGGAAACCAGAATGCCGTCGGCTTCTCGAGCGAACAATCTCACTGCGTTCGCACGCTTGGGTGGCATGTCAAGGGCCAGAAGATCATCATCCAGTGTGTAAATGATGCGTGTGCCCGAGGCGTTCAGCTGGCGTACGAGCGCCTCGGCGCGCTGTATGTCAGTATCGGGTTTCCACAGTCGTTCGACCACCACCACGTCGGCGCCGCTCGGAGGCAGGTCGGTTCCTTGCGTTACATGCCATGAAGCATGGTCGCGAGCCAATGGTAAAACCAGGCGGATCATAGAGCAGCCAAAGGGCTGGCGATCTTCGCCATGCTGAAAAAGGATATGGAGACGTTTCATGGGGCGGACGCGAACAAGACACTCAGCGCCTGCGCGGCAGCATGTTCTGGAGCATATTTGGGTGCCACCGCAAGGCTGGATTCCTGCAGGCGCTGGCGCAGCGCAGCATCTTTAATTAGGCGCCTAAGAGACTCAATGCCAACGGCGGAATCGACCGTATCTATAAGCAAGCCGGTTTCGTTATCGATAATCGCCTGGCCCGCGTTGGCTTCACGCGGCGCGACGACAGCTACACCGCAAGCCATGGCTTGTACGCTGGCCGATCGCGCTGCAGGGCCGGAATCCAAGTTCAAAAACAGCTGAGCTGCGTCAAAAGCGTCAGCCAGCATCTCAGCGGAGATCTTTTCCAGGTCTGCCCATGGCACGCCAAGCTGGTCGCAGGAATTGATGAGTGCCGCTGGGGCGTTTCCGGCAATGACGCGAGGCGCGGTATCGTCACTATTGCTGCCACGCAGCGCCTTGATGGCGTCGATAGCAAGCTGTACATATGAAGCGTCCGTGCCGTCCACCATGATCAGCAGGTTTAGGGGAGCGCTCCCCTTGCGGTTGATAGGGGTGTAAAGCCGAGCGTCATAGTGGGGCGGCAGACTGACCGTGGACAGATTGATGATGGGCGCGGCATGGTCGGCCAGCTCGGGCATGGCTCTGGGTACGATGGCCGCTGCGCCTGCGTCCAGAAACACGCCGTCTGAGTACTGAAGCACTTGACTCAGCATGGGCCAGTTCTCAAGAAATTCCACGGGAACATCCAACTGGGGAGCCAGGCGGTCAAGGCTGATTGCGTCCGACTTCAATAAGGCGATGCGTGCATCCACGCCCATTTCAGTCAATGTGCGCGCAAGCGCGAAAGACGGGTTTGCAGGATGCAGGTCGCTGCCTGCCATGGCAAGCAATACACGCTTGCCTTCATACTGTTCCATGGCAGTGCGTCGGACGTCTTGCAGCGCCCAACAATGCATTAGACGCGCGCGGGCGGCTGCAAGCACTGGATTCTGACGGGTAAGGTGTACACCTTCCAGTATGAGAGGGTCGCCATGCTTTTTTGACAAGGCTTCGCCCGCGAGCTTGGTCAGCTTCAGGCGGCGCTCGGAAGAATAGCTGCGCGATTGTGCATGGAAAACATAGGTGTCGTCCACGACGGCGAGTTCCCAGCCGGCTGCACGCGCGCGCAACGAGAAATCATCTTCTTCGCCGAACCCGCGCCCGAATGTTTCTTCGTCAAAAATACCGACTTCGTCCATGGTTTCGCGCCGGATCATATAGCAGAAACCATTAAGAAAACCGACTCGGGGATACTGGCAGGCGGACAGCATGGCGACTTGAGCTGCCATATCGTCGATCGAAACACCTTCAGGCAGTGGGTTGTCATTCCAGTCGCCGCTGTCGTCAAAGATGCGCGGCACAGACTGCCATGATGCGGTATTGCTCAAAGGACCGGCGGCACCTACTTTGGGATTCTCGCGGAAGCACCGCAACATGCGTTCCAGCCAGCCAGGTGTGACGATCGTGTCGCTGTTCAGTAGTATGACGAAATCGCCGGAAGTGGTGCGCAGGCCCTGATTGGCGGCCAGGGTATAGCCCTTGGCTTCTTCATTGCGGATCAAGGGCACGCCCTGGCTGTCGGCAAACTCCTTAACGAAATCCCGGGTTTCGGGCTTGCTGCCGTCGTCCACCAGTATCAATTGATAGGGCGGCGCGGTATTGCGTAACACCGCCGCCAGGCAATTCCGGACGTCATCTAGCGCATTGTGCACACATACGATGATGTCGACGGATTCGGTATGGGGCAGCAAAGTCGTAGGCTTGCGGCGGCTGGCACGCGTTGTGGAGTCAGCGGTGGAAGCAGCCGGAATGTGTCCGCGCCGGGCTACGCCTTTCAGGCCTTCGCGGCCCATGATGCTCACCGCGGCACGCAACGCCGCGCCCCAGCCGTTGACGCGCCCGTACTCTCGGAAGTGGCGAAGCACGGCTATGCCTCGGCGACCGGCCGGGACGATGGACTCTCGTGCAAAGCGCAGTGGCGATGTCAGCAGGCGGCCCAGTTTGTAGCTTGTAGAGCCCTGGAGCATGTCGATGTACTGGCGGCTGTCCTCGTAGGCCTTCTGCACGCTTTTGACGTCGGCCTGTAGGCTCCGTATGTCTTGCCGCAAGATCTTTACGTCGTTTTCCCGCTCGCGGTACTGGTCATCCAGTAGACGATATCGCTCAACCTCGGCCTGTAGGTTCGCGTCGGCTACGTCCGTTGCGATCCGATGCTGGGTTTCAAGCTCTTCCCTCTGTTTGCGGCTTTGCCACAGCTGCCAAAGCAGTCCTGATGGAGACCATGCGGCGTCGTCGACCTGCGTATACGTCCCCAACCGCTTGCGCGTATCAGGAGAGAATGGATTGGCATATTGTCGCTGTTCGGCGGCGTGCAACGAAAGAAACACCAAGCGCTCCATGCCATCGATGGCTTTGCCGTCTTCGTAGTGCGCATAAGAATACTCACCGGTAAATTCAGCAAGCGCTGTGCTGCAGTCGCTGTAGTCGGACGCATAATCCGCAAAGAGCTCGGCCAGCGCGGGAGCGATTGCCATGCTGGCGTCCACATTGGCCGACGGCGCAACGCGCTGTTCGGCGGCGTCACCGGAATGAAACTGGAAAAGAGAAAGCGCGCCGTCTCGAGTGGTCCAATCGCCTGTCGTACGTTCCAGCTTCAGCGTCGCTGCGTTCCATGACCCGCCGTGAAACCCCGTATGCCGCCAGACGTGCGCGTCATCCAGGAAACTGCACGCCATCTGGCCATGGAATTGATCACCGTAAAAGTAAGCCTGCGGATGATACGAGGCATGGCGGTCGAGCGCCTGAGTCCACCACTCGAGGAAGGACTTTACTCTCGGGCCTCCACTGAAACCGACGCAACCAAAATTGAACTGTCCACGGCGCGCAATAGTGTCGCTGCTGAGTATGCCATCGCCAAATGGTAGCGGCTCTGTGGCAAAAGGCATGAGCAACATGCCTGCGGGAGGGAGGGCATCCCAGGCAGCTTGCAGGCTGCCAAATATCTTGGACTGAGGGTCCAGAAATAATACCGATTCATGGCCTTGCCTGAATAAGGCGCGTACGGCATGCGGCTTGATCGCGGCTTTGAGCTCACAGGCATCGTACTGGAACGCAAGCCGCGTGAATTCGGGAATGTCCATTGTTGCGGGTTGCAGGACCTTGCATGCCAACGCTTGCTCAAGCGCCTCCCGCCGCTCGGTCGGCCAATTGCGCTCGACCAATATCAAGACGCGGTCGCTGTCAGGCTCGTGCTTCTTGAGGGACTGAAACAGCACGCCTGCGGAAGGAAGCTCGTTGGCAGTGCACAGTGTGAAGACGGTTCGCTTCATGGATTTACGCTCTTATCAGGCATTGTTCCATCAATTCCGCGACGGCAGCGGGGGGAACAAAGTTGCGGCAGGCTGTTCCGCCGAAACGCGGACAAACATAGCGCTCGCCACAGGGCGAGCATGTCAGCCCCTGTTCGAGTGCCAGGTAGTCGCTCGCGGCATGTGCAAGGTTTTCCACGCGTGTCGACGCATATAGGCATAACGTGGGCAGCTTCAAGGCTTGTGATGCGAAGTGACAGGGGAAAGAATCCATGCCGATCAGCGCGTCATGTTCTTGCAGCAAGGACTTGAGCGCGGCCAGATCCGTGAATGCATGCGACGGTACATCTGGAAATGTATTGCCCAGGACGGAAGGCTCGAACCCCTTCGAACGCAGGGCGTCGATAAGCTCTCTTTGCCACTCGGGGGGATATACTTTCAAAGGCCAGCCGCCGTCGAAATGCAGCAGTATGCGTCGACCGCGGACTTGCGGGAGGCTACTGTACTGCTGCGTGAAGGGATCGGGCGCCTCTAAAAGCGCGCCAGCCGGGAAGTTGAGTTCGTCGTCGCTCTGGCCAAGCCCAAAGGCGATCTGGCTTGCCAATGTATAGTCGGCGTGCATATAACCGCGGCACGGTCGCATGAATAGGAAGGACACGTCGTCAGGCAGAATCGGCAGGACGAAGCGTTCGAAATATAGGATCTCGTCATTCAATGCATGCGCGGGCGACGTGACTTCGCCTCGGGCCGGCAGCGGTCCTTTGACTTCGATGAGCCTGAGATCCGGCGCCATCAAACGCACTACGTCGGCATACGCTTCATGTACCACGAAGCCCGTAACAGGCGTCCGGCTGTACTGTATGGCCTTGACGGCAAGCAAAACATCACCTGCATGGTGCGTGACCACGGCAAGCGTCTCATTCTTGCCTGCATGCAGCATGGCCAGGCGCGATGCGGCGCTATAACGGCTGATGGCACCCATGCCCCGAAACTGCATCAAAGCGGGAAGACGCGGCGAACGTGGAGGCGTGCGCAGCATGCGCTTTTGCACCTGAAAGCCCAGCTTGGACAGCAACTTGGCATCCACAGCAGCGTCGACGCCGCTCAGGAAACGAAGGTCGTCGAAGGGCAGGGAAGCAACTTCGAGCACTTTTGACGACCACCCATAGCCCAGGATTTGCTCATCGTAGTCCAGGAATAGGATGACATCTGCCGTGGAGTCAGCGTTTTGAACGCCGCTTTCCCAAAAGTCGGCGCGCATTGCCGATAGTTCGTCGGGCTGTACGTCCAGTGCTGGATTGAGCACCAAACCCCATTCCGATCCATGCTCGCTTTGCAAAATATGCAGCAGCGCCATGAGATAACGGCCGGGTAGAGCCGTGAAAGAATAGGGCACGCCGATTTCGCCCGGCGCTCGGGCGACGGGGGCATTGATCAATCGAAGTTCATGAATCCCTTCAGGGAGGAGTCGCCAGGGACGCCCATCGGCGTCGAGCCGGACTGCAAGCACTGGCACGGGATGGCGGCGCATCATGCTGGCAATGCTGCGGCGGCCGTAAGCGATCCAGGGGTAACTGGCTGGGCGGCGTTCACGTCGGCTCGGTAAAAAGATAATCGGAAATTATAGCGTAAGGGGTCACCCATTAGCCGGCCGTTGTCAACAGCGCACACTTACCCGGGGCGGCTCCCGCCGCCCGTTTTAACTTTTACTCGTTTGCAGTCGTTGAATCACGCCCGTTTCTTCGATGTATGGCTGCGATGAATCGCGCCAGTCACCCATCAGGATCAAGCGGTGGGCGCTTAATGCGCCGTTCGCCCTGGCAGCTTGGCTGCCCCAGAAGAACGTTGGTGCCGCAACGCGTCCAATGGGTGTCTCACAGACCTGTGGCTGCCGAGCATCCGGCTCCAATCCCTAGCTGGCTCACGTTGCAGGCGATTCATTTGTACTGCAAATCGGTGACGGCGACCAGGCCTCCCATTCAGACCCAGTGGCTCAAACTCCAGACCCCTTCTCGGGCTTGCCTGGTGCCGTCAAAGCTTAAGCAAAACAGCGCGTCACATCGAAGGGTTTACGCTCCTTCAGAATATGGAAGCAGGCGCGCGCCAGCTTATGCGCCAGCGCCTTGATCGCCACCGCCGTGTTGGTCTTGGCCTTCTT
>JACCEN010000016.1 GCA_013416435.1 Alcaligenaceae bacterium
GTGGCCACAGTGCGCTGCTTGGGGCGCCCCGTGTCGTCGCGATAGGCCTCGACCAGCTGTACATAGCGCCGTGGACCTGATTTGGTGACCTTGATGAACATGCCATTACTATAAACCTCAATAATAATTTATGTCAACGATTATCTATATAAACGTGCCATTACAAAAAATAACTCGCAACTCTCCGAAACCCGCATGAATACTGCGATTACGTCAGAAATGGGAAATCAAAGTGTCGAACTCAAGAGTTCTTATGCTGCAGCAGAAGTGAAGCCGCTAATAGCCTCTCTTAAAAAGCTGAACCGCGACAAGCTTCTCATTGCTGATCCAAGCCTAATAGAGCCGCTGGTGTCAGCCATTATTGATTTGCAGGACGTACAAATCATTTTCATGGGGGACGAAGGCCCTGATGTTTTGGGGCGTCGTAGGAACAGACAGACATTATGCGGTCGGCTCGATAGCGCAAGGATTGAGCTCGCGTATATCCGTCGGCGGATAGAGAAGGTACGAAAATCGTGCCAGATCGACAGATAGTCCACTTCGGTGGGCTATTTTTGGCTCACGCGTGGGCTGGCTCGTGAAAGGCCGTTACTTTGGGCCTAGGCTTTTGTTCAGCCTGCCAAAGATCGTAATTGGACTGCATATTGATCCACATTTCAGCGCTGGTTCCGAGTGCATCACGCAGCCGGAGGGCCATGTCTGCAGAGATGCCGGCAGAGCCGTTCAGGATGCGCGAAAGGGCTGCGCGTGTCACACCAAGGCGTGTAGCGGCTTCAGTAACAGTCAGTTCGCCCAAGTATTCACGCAGGGCTCGGCCGGGATGGGGCGGGTTGTGCATACGCATAGTGTTTTCCTAGTGATAGTCCAGGTAATCGACCAAGACGGCATTCTCTCCCTCAAAGTAGAAGGTAAGCCGCCAGTTTCCGGTGACAGATACAGACCAATGATCTTGGACTGATTGGCCTTTTGGGTTTTTCCCCGATAGCTTGTGCAATTTCCAGCCTGGCGCGTTCATATCCTCAGGGGTGGACACAACACTAAGGACGCCGAGCATTACCTCCAGCCGGTCGGCATGCTTTGCCTGTATTCCGGCCTTTGATCCGGTTTCGTAGAAGGCCTGAATGCCCTTGTGTCGGAAGCTCTTGATCATGTGTGTATTGTATAGGATCACTATACGACGAACAAGACAGCCGCCCTATGATGTGCCTGTTCCCGCTGGTATAGTCGCCGTATCATTTTGATACGGGAGGGTTGGAAGATGATGATGGATCCATATGCCGGCATAGGCGGGTTAGTGAAATTTATGAGCATGTACGGGCTTCTTGCTTGATGGCGTTGCTGGCCGTAGTTGGGTTGCCTGACAAATCCCGACCGAGGGAAGTTGAATTGCCGCCAACTAGAGACCGGGCGGAGCCCACTATTTAAGATCGCTGCACGTTTCGAATCGACCGCCTTAGTGCGGTTTTTTTTTTGGCCACTCCAATCGGGGTGGCCTTTTTATTGGTGGCCCATGGAACTTGCCTCGCTCCAAATCGCTATTGACAGCCGGCAGACGAAAACTGCAAAAGAATGGCTGGATGAGCTGACGGGTGCCGGCGCGCGCGCCGAAAAAGCGATGGGCGGGGTTGGCGCTGGCGGTCGCACGGCTGCCGCTGGAAACACTGCCGCCGCCGCAAGCGCTCGCTCCGCTACTTTTCCCGCCAACGGGCCTGCACGGCTGGCTCGCTCAATAGATCCCGCGCATACGTTTCGAAGACGGATAGCGCACCGGTTTGCCCAGCAAGGTGGGATTATTTTTAGCGCAAAAAAAGCCCGCTTGGTAGTGGGCTTCCTTGTTTTGCGGAAAAGATGGGTAATTGCGGAACTGAACCGTGCACTACAAAAGCCCGCAAACCCGCTTGAATTCTGGTGCCCCCCCCGTGAGTCGAACACGGCACCAACGGATTATGAGTCCGCTGCTCTAACCAGGCATGAGCTAGAGGGGCGGGTCGCCTTATTGATCAAGCACCAAATAAAGCGATAGCCCGCAATTATTGCACAAAGTTGTTCTTGTTGCCTAGCAAGTACGGGGCAAAAAGCCTTGTATTCGTTTGCTGACTTGTCATTTGAACGATGGTATCGTGGCCGGAAAATCAGGCGTGGAGAAACCGGGTGCATCGTATCGGAACAGGAATGCTGGTGTGGGCGCTGTTTGCTGCGCCTGTCTGGGGTGCTCATATCACTCAGTTTTCGCCTCAGGGCGAAGCACCAAAAGTGGAAAGCATCACGCTTGCCTTCGATCAGCCGGTGGCTGCGTTCGGCAGCGGCCAGCAGGCGGCTCCCGTGGAGGTCGTGTGCAACGACCCGGCGGTGAAGGGGGAAGGAAGATGGCTGGATGCACGGCGCTGGACATACGTCTTCGCCGAGATCCTTGGCCCCGGCATAAGCTGCACCGCGATGGTGCCCGCTTCGTATCGCACGGCGGATAACGAGGCACCCGGTGGAAAGACACGCTTTTCTTTCCATACCGGAGGCCCACGGATGACCGGGTCCCGGCCATATGGCGACCTCGTCGATGAAGACCAGGTTTTCGTGGTCGAGTTCAATGGTGCCGTCGATGCACAAAGCGTGGCCGACCACAGCCTGTGCGTGGTGGAGGGCATGGGGGAATCCATACCCGTGCGCTTGATCACCGGCCAGGACCGCGGCGACATCCTGAAAGCCGCCTATTACACGCGGGGCCAGGAGGCGGACACACCGTCCAGGCAGCTTTTGCAGTGCAAGCGCCGGTTGCCGGCGGGCGCGAAGATGCAGCTGCGCGTCGGTCCCGGCGTTGCCACGCCGGCGGCGAATGGCCGGACGCCGGTGGCAGGGACCGAGGCCCGGGTCTTGGACTATACGGTGCGCGAAGCATTCAAAGCCGGTTTCAGTTGTCTGCGCGAGAACGCGAAGGCGCCGTGCACGCCGGTTTCTCCTTTGACGCTGTCGTTTTCCTCGCCCATTGCAACGGCCGACGCCGCCAAGGTCATGCTGTCCACGCCCTCGGGCGAAACGGCCGCTCCCATCGATGAAGCCGATGAGCATCAGGGCTGGATTTCCCAATTGCGTTTCGAAGGACCTTTCCCCGAGCTCTCCACGTTGACCCTGTCTTTGCCGCAAGGCTTGAAGGATGACGCAGGCCGTGAGTTGGCCAATGCGGATCAATTTCCATTGGCCGTGCAGACAGCGGCTTTTCCGCCGCTGGTGAAGTTTTCGTCTTCTTCTTTCGGGGTGGTGGAGCGTTTCGCCTATGTGCCGGAGGGCGGGTCCGAAGACGAGTTTCCTCCAACCGTTCCGTTGACCCTACGTAATGTGGAAGCGGGCCTGTCGGCGCGCGATGTCACGGTTTCGGCCGGCACGCTGCGCGATCTCGCCGTGAAGGACGACCGCGATGTAGTGGGCTGGTTTTCCCGTATCCGCCGGCTCCAGTATGGCAGCTGGTCGGCAAAGCAACTCGAAGCGATCATGTCCGATCAGGCAGTGCCCACGGATGACCGGCCTGGAATCGACGTTCGCGGTTTCTCGGCGCTGGGGACGCAGGCCGCTGCCCGGGTACTGGAGCTGCCCGGCTTGCGCACCGAGGATCCACGGCCCTTTGAGGTGATCGGGGTGCCGGTGCCTGAGCCGGGGTTCCATGTGCTGGAAGTCGAATCGGCCAGGCTTGGACAATCTCTGCTTGAAAATGCCCAGCCGATGTACGTGCGTACGTCGATATTGGTCACGAACCTGGCCGTTCACATCAAAACGGGCAGGGACGACATGCTTGCCTGGGTGACCACGCTCGATGAGGGCAAGGTCGTGGCGGGGGCCGACATCAACGTGCTCGATTGCCAGGGCCGCCCGGTGGCGCAAGGCCGCACGGACGAACGAGGCGTCTGGCACCATCCCGAGCCGGTTCCAGCCACCGATTACTGCGAGGACACCGGCCTGAGCGGCATATACGTGTCGGCACGCATTTCTCAGGGCCATGCGCTGGCGCGCGGCAAGGCCGATTTTTCTTTTGCCTTCTCCGATTGGAATGCCGGCATAGAGTCGTGGCGCTTCAATGTGCCGACCGACACCAATCCCGCGCCTACGCTCGCCACGCATACGGTATACGACCGCAGCCTGTTTCGTGCGGGCGAAACGGTGTCCATGAAGCATTACATGCGCATCCAGACCCGTGATGGGTTTGCCTTGCCGCCGGAATCCCAGGCCGTGCCGGACCGTCTTGTCATCGAACACCAGGGCTCGGATCAAAAGTACGAGCAGAAGGTGGAGTGGCGGCGCACGCCCTCGGGCGGCTTGTCGGCGCTGAGCTCCTTCGAGCTCCCCAAGTCGGCCAGGCTGGGCGTCTACGCCTTGCGCCTGACGGACAAGGAAGGAGGATGGTACGGAAGCAGCGAGTTCCGGGTAGAGGAATTCAAGCTGCCACTGCTTACGGGCAGTTTGAAAATCAGCGGGGAGTCCGATGGGGCGTTGGTGGCACCCAAGCGCCTGGATGCGGATGTGCAGGTGTCCTATGTCTCGGGTGGCCCGGCGGGCCGGCTACCGGTCACCGTTTCAGGCATGATGCGCGACCGCTGGGTGCATTTTCCGGATCGCGAGGACTATTCCTTTGCGCCGCCGCGCGAGAACGACGGCGACGACGATGAGGCGCCGGGCGAAATCAAGCAGGCGCTCTTCCTGGACAAGCAAGCCATGACACTGGATGCGCAAGGCGGTGGACGCGTGGGCCTAGAGAGCCTGCCCGCCATCGAGAAGCCGGCCGAGCTGGTGTTCGAAGTGGGATATGCCGATCCCAATGGGCAGGTGCAGACTTTGTCTCAGGTCGTGCCGGTATGGCCTGCCGCTCTGCAGGCGGGCATACGGGCGGGCGATTGGCTGCAGGCGGGAACGTCGGCCCGTGTCGGCGGTTTGGCGCTCACCATCGATGGCAAGCCGGCCGTTGATGCGCCCATCGTAATTTCCGCGGTTTCGCGCAAGACCTTTTCGACCCGTAAGCGGATGGTGGGCGGCTTCTATAGCTACGATAACCATACGGTCACCCGGGAGTTGGGTGACGTATGCACCGGAAAGACACGCTCCACGGGCGAATTCGATTGCGTCATCGAGTTGAAGGAGGCCGGTTCCGTCGAGTTGATTGCACGGGTGGAGGACGGAAACGGCAGGGTTTCCAAGGCCGCCACGACAGTCTGGGTGACGGGTTCCGCCGACTTGTGGTTTGGCGGCGAAAATGATGACCGGATCGATGTCATTCCGTTGCGGAAAACCTGGCGGCCGGGCGAAGTCGCCCAATTCCAGGTGCGCATGCCGTTCCGGCACGCGACCGCACTGGTAGCGGTGGAGCGCGAAGGCGTGCTGCATACCGAAGTCGTGAGCCTGCAGGGCAGCGACCCGACTCTGCGTATTCCCATACAGGACCATTGGGGCCCCAATGTCTATGTGTCGGTGCTGGCCTTGCGGGGGCGTGTGCGCGAGTTGCCATGGCACAGCTTTCTTGACTGGGGATGGAGGCAACCCAGGGCCTGGTATGAGTCCTTTATCGAGGCCGGCCGCAACTATGCCCCGCCCACGCCTTTCGTGGACCTGGCCAAGCCCGCCTTCCGTTTCGGTCTGGCGTCCATCAATGTTTCGGATGATGCCGACCAGCTCAAGGTCAGCGTAAGCGCCGACAAGCCCGAATACCAGGTCCGGGACAAGGCACGGATATCGATCGCCGTCTCCTTGCCGGATGGGCGGCCCGCGGCGCATGCCAGCGTCGCCTTCGCCGCTGTCGACGAAGCCCTGCTGGAACTGGCGCCCAACCCGAGCTGGGATCTGTTGGATGCCTTGCGGCAAAAACGAAGCTACGGCGTCGAAACGGCTACCGCTCAGATGCAAGTGGTCGGACGCAGGCATTTTGGACGCAAGGCGCTGCCGGCCGGGGGCGGCGGCGGCAAGAGTCCCACGCGTGAACTGCTCGATACGCTGCTGCTCTGGCAGCCGTCGGTCGAAACAGACGAAAACGGACGGGCAAGCCTGGATCTGCCGCTCAATGATTCGATCACGCGCTTCCGTCTGGTGGCGATCGCCGATCATGGCGCCTCGCGTTTCGGCATGGGGACGTCGAGTCTGATCAGCACACAGGACCTGCAAGTGATTTCAGGGTTGCCGGCCCTGGTCCGGGAGGGCGATCAATACCAGGCCGGTGTGACGATCCGCAATGCCACGCGCCGCGCAATGAAGATCCAGGTGCAGGCTTCCTATACGGGCCAGGGCGTACCGTCCGAAACGCTGCCCGCGCAGCAGGTCGATCTGGCACCCGGCATGGCGCGCTCTGTCTCATGGCCTGTGCGGGCGCCGGAAAGCAATGCGCCGGAAGATGCCGTGCAGCTTGATTGGACGCTTGCGGCGCAGGAACAGCGCAGTGCGCCGGAGGCCGCCGGCGACGCGCCGCTTGCAAGCGACCGGCTCGCGGTAAGCCAGCGCTTGCAGCCAGCGGTGCCTGTACGCACACAGCAGGCCAGCTTGCTGTCCCTTGAGGCCGGAAAGCCTGCGGTCGCGATTCCGGTTGCACCGCCACGAGGCGCGCTGGCCGGCGCTGACGGCCTGGCTCGCGGCGGCTTGAGCATTCATGTCCAGAGCTCCCTGGCCGGCGGCTTGCCGGGCGTGCGGGAATGGTTCGAGGCCTATCCCTACACCTGCCTTGAACAAATCGGTTCGCGCGCCATTGGCCTCAAGGATCGCAAGGCATGGGATGCGCTCATGCAGCGGCTGCCGGACTACATCGATCCGGATGGTCTGGTGTCCTATTTCCCGGGGGCGCGCCAAGGCAATGAAGTCCTGACCGCCTATCTGCTTTCCGCCAGCCACGAAGCACAAGGCCTGGGTCTGCAGTTCGCGATTCCGGACGGCTTGCGCAAGCGAATGACCCAAGGCCTGCTGGACTTCGTCCAAGGCAAGATCACCCGCAACCGCTGGTCCCCTCAGCGTGATCTGGATATCCGGAAGCTGATCGCGCTGGAGGCATTGTCCCGGTATCAGCTCGTGCGGCCCCGCATGCTGGGCAGCATCGACGTTGCGCCGGACCGCTGGCCAACTTCCGCGGTGCTCGACTGGATGGCGCTCGTCCAACGCGTGCCGGGCATGCCGGATCAGAAAAAGGCGCTGCAGACCGCGCGCAAGATCCTGCGCGCGAGGATGCTGGAAACCGGCACGGGACTGGTCTTCGGGGAACCCGAGCAGGGTGATCCATGGTGGCTGATGGTCAGTCCCGAGACGAATCTGGCCAAGCTCATACTGGTGGCCGCGGATCGTAGCGAGTGGCGGTCCGACATGCCACTGGTCGCGCAGGGATTGCTGGGACTGCAGCGCAAGGGGGCGTGGCGAACGACCACGGCCAATCTGCTTGGTGGACTCGCCATCGAGAAATTCTCGCGCCGCTTCGAAAGCGTGCCGGTAACCGGCCGCCTGCAGGTCGGCACGGCGTCCGGCAAAGAAGTGAAGACGCTGGACTGGTCGCAGGCTCGCCCGGAGGACGGCGCACAACCCTTCGATTTCTTCGAGCCCTGGACGGCTTCGGCGACGGATGTGCTGCAGTTGACGCAGCGCGGCTCGGGTAATCCATGGGCCATATTGCGCGCCACGGCTGCCGTGCCGGTCAACAAGCCAATCGCGTCGGGCTATGAGTTGACACGGCAGGTGGAGCCGGTCAGCCAGGCGGTCCCGGGCGCCTGGACCAAGGGAGACGTATACCGCGTGCGTATCCGGATCAGGTCGCGGATGCCGACGGTGTGGGCGGTGGTGGTGGATCCGGTTCCCGCGGGCGCCAGCATTCTGGGCGATGGACTCGGACGCGATTCGGTGATCAGTGTGCAGGAACAGGCGGATCCGGGATCGATACAGCCAAGGTTCGTTGAGCGCGGCTTCGATTCTTACCGCGCGTACTTCGATTATCTGCCGGCCGGCATGACCACGATGGAATATACGGTCAGGCTGAATACGGTCGGTCAGTTCCAGTTGCCCGCCACTCGGGCTGAAGCCATGTACCAGCCGGATGTCTTTGGAGAACTGCCCAATATAGGCGGCATGGCCGTCGTGGCGGAGCGGGGGGGCCAATGAGGCGTGTCCTGGCCTGGGGCTTGATGCTGGGCGCCTGCCTTTGCAGCTCGCCCCGGGCCGAGATATCGTATCAAAGCGTAAGGGAGGGCTATCGCGCCTCCGACGCGCTGATTCTGGACGGTCGAGGGCGCGTTGTGGAGCGTGTCAGGGCGGATTTCCACGAGCGGCGCGGCGATTGGGTGCGCTTGGAGGATATCTCGCCGGCATTGCAGCGGGCGGTGATCTTGTCCGAGGATCGCCGCTTCCATGACCACGCGGGAGTGGACTGGCCCGCGGTATGGTCGGCGGCATGGGGCAACCTGGTCTCAGAGGGCCGCCGAGGCGCGTCGACCCTGAGCATGCAATTGCTGGGCTTCATCGACGATCATTATCGGCGCAGACCAGGCGGCCGGAGCATCATGCAGAAAATCAGCCAAGCCTACGCGGCGCTCGAGCTCGAGGCGGAATGGAGCAAGCCGCAGATTCTCGAGGCTTACCTGAATCTCGCATCCTTCCGTGGCGAACTCGTGGGTGTCGATGCGCTGGCGCGCGTACTCTTTCAAAAGGCGCCCAGTGGGCTGGATGCGCGTGAATCCGCCTTGGCCGCGGTGCTGTTGCGCGGCCCCAATGCGTCGCGAGCCGTCCTTGTACGCAGGGCTTGCGGGGTGCTGACCGAAATGGGGTCGCCGGAAGAATGCGTGAGTCTGGCAGACTTTGTCGACCTGGCCTTGGGGCGCAGGTCGGCCGCATGGGCCGATGCACCCGGGCTGGCGCCTCATTTCGCCCGCTTTGTGCTTGGGGGCTCGGTTGCCATCGAGCCCGGGGCGATGGTCGGCACGACCCTGGATGCTGATCTGCAGCGCATGGCGGTATCCGCCATAGAGAGGAACCTGCTCGCCCTGGGCGACGCCAATGTCCGCGATGCGGCCGTGGTCGTGCTCGACAACCACACCGGCGGCATACTGGCCTATGTGGGCTCATCGGGCGATTTTTCCAGCGCGGCGCGCGTCGATCATGCGCGCGCGCTGCGGCAGGCCGGCTCGACATTGAAGCCTTTTCTGTACGCTCAAGCCTTGGAGCAGGAGCGCCTGACCGCCGTGTCGCTCCTGGACGATGGCCCGCTGGATCTTCCCACGGGAAACGGTTTGTACATTCCGCAGAATTACGACAAGCGGTTTTCCGGCTGGGTCAGCGTACGGAGCGCATTGGGTTCCTCGCTCAATATTCCGGCGGTCAGGACGCTGACGATGGTGACGCCCGAAGCCTTTGCACGCCGTCTTGTCGCGCTGGGCCTGCCGCTGGACCAGTCCGGCGATTATTACGGCTACAGCCTGGCGCTGGGCAGCGCCGACGTCAGCCTGCTTTCCCTGGCCAATGCCTATCGTTCGCTGGCCCGGGGCGGCATGTATTCCGAGCCTCGAAATATCGGCGGCGTCCACGATGCGGCGAGTCCGAGGCGGGTGATGTCCGAAGGCGCCGCCTGGATCGTCGGCGACATGCTTTCCGACCGGCAGGCGCGGGCCCGTACCTTCGGGTTCGATAGTCCTTTGTCCACGCCGTTCTGGACCGCCGTCAAGACGGGCACCAGCAAGGACATGCGCGACAACTGGTGCATAGGCTGGTCGTCGCGCTATACCGTGGGCGTGTGGGTGGGCAACAGTACGGGTGTGAGCATGCGTGAAGTGTCCGGCGTATCGGGGGCGGGCCCCATATGGCATGAGCTCATCACTTATCTGCATCGCGGCACACCCAGCATTCAGCCGCCCATGCCCGCCTCCGTCCATCAGGCACATGTCCGTTTCCAGGAAGGGATCGAGCCGGCGCGCGAGGATTACTTTCTTGGAGATACGGCGGTCACGGAGGTCAGGCTGGCTCGAGCGCAGGACAATGCAGAGACCGGGCCCGTACGCATCGCCGCGCCGGCCGACGGAACGATACTGGCGCTGGATCCGGATATTCCCATTTCGCGCCAGCGCAGCATCTTCCGCCTGGGGGGGGCGGGACGCCATGCAGGCGATCTGGCTTGGCGCGTCAATGGCAGGTTCGTGGGCCGGGGAGACTTGCTGGAATGGCTGCCTTTGCCAGGCAGGCATCGTATAGAGATCATCGACCAGCAAGGCCGCGTGCGCGACGAGGTTGCCATACAGGTGCGGGAGGGAGGCTTTCAATAGGCAAATGCCACATCGGCCTACGTCTTCGTACATTTTGTCAGTTATTGACGTAGCTTTACCCTGCTAGCTGTTAAACTTTTCGCATCTTCGATAAAGCAGCAGAGGGGGTATAACAATGCACACCGTACGCCAATTGAGCAAATTCATCGCGCCGCTAAGTCTGGTGCTGCTCGCCGCATGCCAAACCACGCAAGGCCCGAGCACCGCCGCAACCGAGCCGGCCGCGCAGCCGGCAACAGCGCCTCAGGCAGCGCAGCCCGAACCCGCGACGACCCTGCCGCAGGCGGGCGCACCCGCACAAGAGCAAGGCGCCCCGGTGGCGGTTTATATCGCCGATACGGCTGAACAGACTGGCTGGACTCCCGTCAACCTGCAGTCGGGCACCTTGTACGTCAACCCGCAACCCATCATTACGCGCTCCGACCTGAGCGGTGTTCAGGCCGGGTCGAACAAGCAGGGCGACGGCCTGCTGGCCCTTGAGCTCAGCGAGCAAGGCAAGACCAAGATCGCCGATGCCACGACGCAGAATCCGAACAAGCGTCTGGCGCTTGTCGTGGGCCGTACTTTGCTGGCGGTGCCGGGCTATTCCACGCCGGTGACGTCCGGGCAGCTGATTTTCGCGGTGGGCACCGAAGAAAACGCCACGACGGCTGCTCGGGCCATCGCCGGCGTACCGCCCGGGGAAGCTGGTGCGAGCGGTGCCGGTACCGGCGCCATCGGCGGGGCGGCGCCGGCGGCCCGATAAGGAATCGACGCCTGGCCCATTGAAAACGGCACCGCTGCGGTGCCGTTTTCAATGGGCCAGGCGCGTATGATGTCGTAGTGTCGTATCGAGCGGGGTCGAGAATTAAATGGATAACAATCAATATACGCGTTTTCGCGCGCTGGACTCGCTGAGCGCGACGTTCTCCCTGGGATTCAAATTCCTTGCCTGGATCAATGGGCTGGGCGTGCTGCTGCTTGTTTTCTGTTCATTGGGCATCTTCGAAAGCGCCATCGAACTGCAATGGCTGCGCTGGCCATTGGCCGCATACCTGGCCGGCCTGACGCTGGCGGCGCTCGGGCTGCTGTGGACTTATCCGGCGCTCGCCAGCTTGCTGGGCCAGGCGGTGTCGGGCCGTGTCCGGCGCACCCATTGGCTTCCCATGTTCTGCATCATGCTCGCCTACGGGCTGAGCATGATGGCTTTTGTCGCCGCATGCTGGTTCACCTTCAGCGTTGGCGGATTCTTCTATTGATGTTGTATTTTCATCGGATGCCGTGAAAAGATGTAGAGCATGTCTGTTTCCAAATTAAAATATACGCTTTGCGTATATTCCTAGGATTTCGATATGTCTGTCTCCCAACAGGTATTCCTGCGCGACGCCATGCGCCGCCTCAATCTGACACGCGACGTGTTTGCGGGCCGTATAGGCGTCAAGCGGCGCGCGCTCGATACCTGGCTGCTGCCGGAGGGCTCGCAGGAGTTCCGGGCCATGCCTGAAGTGGTTGGCCGCTTCGTGACCGAGATCATCGAAAACGAGGCCTTATTGCAGAAATATGCGCAAAGCGCACAGTCGGGGCCGCTACGCAATCGCATCGCGGCTGACGGCAAGCACCAACTGCTTTCCGTCGATCAGTTTTCGCGCGAATCGGTCGAAGAGCTCTTCCGCATTGCCGACCAGATGCAACCGATCGCCCGGCGACAAAAGGTTTCCCGAGTCCTGGAAGGGGCTGTGCTGGGCAATCTTTTTTTCGAAGCCAGCACGCGTACCCGCGTGAGCTTCGGCGCCGCGTTCTGCCGTCTGGGTGGATCCGTCTGCGATACCACGGGCTTCACTTTTTCATCGATGGCCAAGGGCGAGTCCATCTATGACACCAGCCGGGTCATGAGCGGGTATGTCGACGCCATGGTCATACGCCACCCCGAGAAAGGATCGGTGGCCGAGTTTGCGCAGGCAACCAATATTCCGGTCGTCAATGGGGGTGATGGCCCAGGCGAGCACCCCAGCCAGGCGCTGCTTGACCTCTACACCATCCTGACGGAGTTTTCCCGTCTTGGAAAACTGCTCGACGGTGCGCACATCGCCCTGGTGGGCGACCTGAAGTACGGGCGCACCGTGCACTCGCTGATCAAGCTTTTGTCCCTGTACCGCGGCCTGAAGTTCACCCTGGTTTCTCCGCGCGGGCTTGAAATGCCCGACTACATTCTTGAACAGACGGGCACGCGCGGGCACGTGATCGAACAAACGTATTCACTGGAAGAAGGCTTGGCCGGCGCCGACGTGATCTATGCCACGCGGGTCCAGAAAGAGCGCTTTGCCGCCGAGGAGCTCGAAGGCTATACGTCGGACTTCCAGGTCAACAAGGCCATCATCGACAAGGTCGGCAAGCCGGACGTGATCGTCATGCACCCCCTGCCGCGCGACAGCAGGGAAGGGGCCAATGACTTGAGTGTGGACCTGAATCACGACTCCCGGCTGGCCATTTTTCGTCAGACCGACAACGGCATACCGGTCCGGATGGCGATCTTCGCCGTGCTGCTGGGCGTGGAAAACCTGGTCCAGCATTCGCTGCGCGATGTCACCTGGAGCCCGCCATCGCATATCGGGCCCGACGACAGTATTTTCCACGGCGTGGATTGACGGCGGCTACGCCTTTTTCTCGCCGCCCAGGGCTTCCACCAGATCCGCGATGAGACGCGACAGCTCGCCCGACATGAGCGCGAAATCGGAATCGTACTGCTCCGATTCGTTCAGGGCGGCTGTTTCCTGGCCTTCTTTCAGAACGTCCAAAGGATTGACGCGCTTGATGTCCAGCCCTTCCGTCAGGACGAAAGAAACCCGGTCCGCCCAGGTCAGCGCAAGACGCGTGCATTGCTTGCCGGCCTGCACGTGCTTGCGCACGTCGTCGATTTCCACGCTCTGGCGAACGTAGCGCACGGCGGCGCCGCTGTCGCTGGTGGAGCGCAATTCCGTGTCCTGATCGATTGAGAAGCCGGCCGGCGCTTCGTCGCCGACCAGCCAGTTTGTCATTGCGGCGGCGGGCGATTGCTCCACATAAAGAGGAGCCACGGGGAGCGCATCCAGGCTCTTTGCCAGCACGCCCAGCACTTCGTCGCTTTTGGCCGCTGCCGCTGCGTCCACGACGAGCCAGTGATTGCGCGTATCGATCCAGATGCGGGTATCGCGATACACACTGAAAGCCTTGGGCAGAAGCTCGTCAGTGACCTGTTCCTTGATTTCCTTCATTTGCCGGCGGCCGGGCTTGAAGCCTTGCTGTTCTTCGATTTCCTGCGCACGGGCCTTGGCGAACTGGTTGATGACGGTGGTGGGCAGCAGCTTCTTGTCGGCACGCAAAGTCAGCAAGTACTGGCCGTCCAGCGTATGCACCAGGCCGGAGTCCTCGCGCGTGCTGACCCACCCCAGGCTTTGCATGTCCCGGTTGCCGCCCGGCTGGAAAGCCTGCTTTGCCAGTGCAGTTTCCAGGGCGTCTGCTGTGAATGACCAGGAGGGGGCCAGGCGGAATATCCTGAGATTCTTGAACCACATATGCTGTCGTATCTTCTTGAGTTAAGGCTGCTACAGAGGCCGCGGCCGAACGGATCGGCGGCCCGCGAAAGATGAGGAACGATTGTAAGCGCATTTGCTTGAGGTCTTTTTGGGGGTCAGACCCCGTACGGGGTCTGACCCCGGCGCAAAGAATTATGGGGTCAGACGCCATGCGGGGTCTGACCCCGGCGCAAAGAATTATGGGGTCAGACGCCATGTGGGGTCTGACCCCTCCCAGTTCCCTGCCGGCAAAAAAAGGCCCGAATTGCCGGAGCATCGGGCCAGTGGAGCACACAGTGTCACGCCATGATAAGGCTCGCGGGGAGGCATGACACAGGCGATAAAAAGAGCTTTTCCGACGTGCATACCAGGGGGATAGGTTAGGCGCGACGGGAAGGGCAGCTCTTTCTACGACTTGAATTCTATGCCTTTAGTCTGAATATTGCCTGAAAGCCGTTTTCAGTTGTTGATGTCGTTGTCTTTGCTTTCCCGTACGAACAGTACGCCGATGACCAGGGTCATGACGGCGACGATGATGGGGTACCAGAGTCCATGGTAGATGTTGCCGGTGGCTGCCACGATGGCAAATGCCACGGGCGGCAGGAAACCGCCGAACCAGCCATTGCCGATGTGGTAGGGCAGGCTCATCGAGGTGTAGCGTATGCGGGTCGGGAACATTTCCACCAGCATGGCGGCAATGGGGCCGTAGACCATGGTGACGAGTATGACCAGGAACGTCAGAAGCAGCACGACCATGACATAGTTCACTTGCGAGGGGTCAGCCTTGGCGGGGTATCCGTGACTGCGGATCGCATCGGTCAAGGACTTCTTCAGTTCGGCGGACTTGGCGGCGAAATCCGCTTTGCTCAGTGCGTTACCCTCGAAAGAAAGGAATTCGTCATTGCCTATGCGTGCCTTGGCGATGCTGCCGGCCGGCGCCTTTTCATTGGCATAGTTCACGGAATTGCCCGCCATGAATGCCTTCAGGATGTCGCAGGAACTGGTGAAGGAAGACACGCCGACCGGATTGAACTGGAAGGAGCAAGTGGCCGGATCGGCGATGACCGTGACCGGTGCCGTTGCTTGCGCATGTTCGAGCGCGGGATTTGCGAAATGGGTGATTGCCTTGAATACAGGAAAGTAAGCCAAGGCGGCGATCAGGCAGCCCGCCATGATGATGGGCTTGCGGCCGATTCGATCCGATAGCGCGCCGAACACCACAAAGAACGGCGTGCCCAGCAACAGAGCCATGGCGATCATGATGTTGGCCGTATTGGCTTCGATCGCCAGTGTCTTGGTCAGGAAGAACAGGGCGTAGAACTGACCCGTGTACCACACCACGGCCTGGCCGGCGGTCAGGCCGAACAGGGCCAGCAGGACGATCTTCAGATTGCTCCATTTGCCGAACGATTCCTTGATCGGGGCCTTGGAGCCTGTGCCTTCTTCCTTCATCTTGCGGAAGGCGGGCGATTCGTTCAGCTGCATGCGTATCCACACGGAAATGCCCAGCAGCACGACCGAGATAAGGAAGGGGATGCGCCAGCCCCATTCCAGGAAGGCCTCTTCTCCCAGCGAGGTCCGGATGCCCAGGATGACGAGCAGAGACAGGAACAGTCCCATGGTCGCGGTGGTCTGGATCCAGCTCGTGTAGAAGCCGCGGCGATTCTGGGGCGCATGCTCCGCCACATAGGTCGCGGCGCCGCCGTATTCGCCGCCGAGCGCCAGACCCTGCAGGAGTCGAAGCACGATCAGGATGACGGGCGCCGCCATGCCTATCGACGAATAAGAGGGCAGGACGCCGACCAGGAAGGTTGAAAGACCCATGATCAGGATGGTGATCAAAAACGTGTACTTGCGGCCCACCATGTCGCCCAGCCGACCGAAAACCAGGGCGCCGAACGGCCGAACGGCAAAGCCCGCCGCGAAGGCGAGCAGTGCAAAGATGAAGCCGGCCGTGGGATTGACGCCCGAAAAGAAGTGGGCCGCGATAATGGCTGCAAGCGAACCATAGAGATAGAAGTCGTACCACTCGAAAACGGTGCCCAGAGAGGACGCAAAGATGACTCGCCGCTCCTCGGGGGTCATGGGTCGGTTGGTCGCTGCCGGGGCCCCCACGGATGCGGCACCGGGCTGTGCGACGGTGGTGGTGCTGTTCATGATGTCTCCTGGTGTGTGGTCTTTCGGGATCCGATATTGTTTGCGCAGCGTGGAATCCACGTCTCGGCCAGCGTAAATTATTTGAGCCAGCTGACATCAAGCTGACGGTCGGCGGGCGAGAAGGATTTTTTTGTAAGTAAATCGATCTCAGTGCGCGGCAGTGTGGCTTGGGGCCGGCATCGGCGGTATCAGCCGGTTGAAGGTGACGCGCAGGCAGGTCCCGCCTTTCTTCCCCAGACGGCTGCCGGTGGGCATGAACTCGACGCTGCCTTCATGAAGCTCGGCGATTTCCTTGACGATGGACAGGCCCAGGCCGCTTCCGTCGGTATCGGTTCCGAGGACGCGGTAGAAGCGATCGAATACTCTGGACTTGTCCTCCGGGGGAACTCCCGGCCCGGAGTCCTCGACCTCGATGTAGGCTGACAGAGGATCGCCGCCGACGCGGACGGTGATCCAGCCGCCGGGCGGGCTGTATACCAGGGCGTTTTCGATCAGATTGTTCAGCAATTCCGCCAGCATCAGCGCGTCGCCTGTGATGGTCATGGCAGCGCTGGAGCGTTCGAATCCGAGGTCGATGCGTTTCTTGAGCGCCGCGTCCACCCAATGCAGCGATATTTGTTCAGCCAGCCGGTTCAGGTCGACTTGCTCGCTGAGCCGGCGGTGCGGGCTGTCGGGGCTTTCGGCCCGTGCCAGCGTCAGAAGCTGATTGACCAGCCGTGTCGCACGTTCGGATCCGCGCACCAATTGCTCGAGGCTGGCATTCAGCTTCTCGGGGCTGCGTTCGCGCAGCGCGAGTTCGGCCTGCGTCCGCATTCCCGCCAGAGGCGTCTTGAGCTGATGCGCCGCATTCGCCACGAAGCGGCGCTGCGTTTCATGGGTGTGGGCCAAGCGGTGGAGCAGGCTGTTCATGGCGGCGATCAGCGGCACGATTTCCGAAGGGGCAAGCTCGGCGCTGATGGGCGACATGTCGTTGGCGCGGCGGGCACGGATCCGTTCCTGCAGTATGTTCAGCGGCTCCAGGCCTTGTGTCAGCCCCAGTCCGGCAAGCAAGGCGGCGAGGGGAAGGACGATGAGCTGCGGCGTGAGCATGCCTGTCAGGATTTCCTGCTGCAGGGTGGCGCGCATTTCGTTCGATTGTGCGACGGCCGTCATGAAAGGCATGCCGGCCGCGTCCTTGCCGCCCCAGACGTATGCGACACGCACGCTGTGTTTATCTATGGTCTCATTGCGCATGCGGATCTTGCCATCGTCGTAAGTCCAGTTGTCGGGCAAGGGGATGCTGCTGTTGCCGCCCAGCGAATTTCCGTTGGCGTCGCGAATTTCCCAATGCACCAGATGGCCAGGATCGCCATGCAGAATGTTGATGGCGGAAGCGGGCAGGGTGATGCCGCCGAGAATGCTCTGCTGTTCGATTTCATGCTTGATCATGCGCAGATGATCAGCCAGGGCCCGGTCGTAGGGCGCGTTGGCAATGTTTTGCGCAATGAAGTAGGTGATGACCAGGCCTATGGTCCAGAGCAGAAACAGCGGCCCGAACATCCATATCATGATTTTATTCAGGAGCGCGCGGTTGCCGCGCCTGCGCCGGAACAGCCCGGATACCCGGCCGCTTTCAGCGGCCTGCGTGCTTGTATCCTTGAGAATCTTCGGGTCGATCAGCATGCCGGCAAGGCCTTGCCAGAAATCATGCGGCGATCGTGTCGCTACGGGATTCCGGTTCGAGGCAATAGCCCAGGCCTCGTACAGTGACGATCTTGACGCCGCCCGGCTCGATCTTCTTGCGCAGGCGGTGAATGTAGACCTCGATGGCGTTGGGAGTGACTTCCTCGCCCCATTCGCACAAAAGATCCACGAATTGATTTTTACTGATCATGCGGCCGCAGCGCGACAGGAAGATTTCAAGCAGGCTGGTTTCGCGCGCGGAAAGTTCGAGGGGCTGGTCGTCGATGCGCGCAATACGGCCATTGAGGTCGAAAGTGAGGCGTTTGTACTTGAGCAGGGTGGACGAGGCGCCCGCGCTGCGGCGGGTAAGCGCACGCACCCGGGCTTCGAGCTCGGACAACGCGAACGGCTTGGCCATGTAGTCGTCGGCGCCGAGGTCCAGGCCGGTGACCCGCTGCTCGACGGTGTCGGAAGCCGTGAGGATGAGTACCGGGATGGGGGTGGAGCGCTGGCGGAGCATGCGCAGCACGGCCAGGCCGTGCATGCGTGGAAGGTCGAGATCGAGAATGAGCAGGTCGAAGCTTTGCAGCTGCAGGGCCGAATCCGCCGCTGCACCGTCGCTGACCACGTCGACGGCGTACCCGTCGTAGCGCAGTGAACGGGAAAGTCCATCGGCAAGAATACTGTCGTCCTCGGCAATTAAAATATGCATGTCGGCCTGCGTTGACGTTGTGAATATCGTGTTCCGCCACTCTGAGACGTATTCAAGGCATTGTGGCACTTCGCGCAGGGCTTGAACAGTCAGGGATTACGATGCAACTTCCCAGGGGCTGTTATCTGTGTTTATATACAGTATAATTTGATGCAATAATCTCAGAGTTCAACGCTCCCCGGCGGTTTCGCGATCCCTGGGCGCATGTCTATCAATTCCCATATACCTGTCAAGGACCGCTACATGGACGACAAAAACAGCAAAGCCGCCGGCGAGCGCAGCAAAGCGCTGGCCGCCGCCTTATCCCAAATTGAAAAGCAGTTTGGCAAAGGCTCGGTAATGCGCTATGGCGACAACTCGGTCGAACACGACATCCAGGTCGTCTCCACCGGTTCGCTCGGGCTCGATATCGCCCTTGGCGTAGGCGGTCTGCCACGCGGCCGCGTCATCGAAATCTATGGTCCCGAATCCTCGGGTAAAACAACGCTGACCCTCCAGGTCATCGCCGAAATGCAGAAAATCGGCGGCACCTGCGCCTTCATCGATGCCGAACACGCGCTGGACGTCCAGTACGCCTCCAAGCTGGGCGTCAACTTGTCCGACCTGCTCATTTCCCAGCCGGACACAGGCGAACAGGCGCTCGAAATCACCGATGCGCTGGTGCGTTCGGGGTCCATCGACCTCATCGTCATCGACTCGGTGGCGGCGCTCGTGCCCAAGGCCGAAATCGAGGGCGACATGGGAGATTCCCTGCCGGGCCTGCAAGCACGCCTCATGAGCCAGGCACTGCGCAAGCTCACCGCCACCATCAAGCGCGCCAACTGCATGGTCATCTTCATCAATCAAATCCGCATGAAGATCGGCGTCATGTTCGGCAACCCCGAAACCACAACGGGCGGCAATGCGCTCAAGTTCTACTCGTCCGTGCGCCTCGACATCCGCCGCATCGGCGCCATCAAGAAGGGCGACGAAGTCATCGGCAACGAAACGCGGGTCAAGGTCGTCAAGAACAAGGTGGCGCCGCCGTTCAAGCAAGCCGAATTCGACATCATGTACGGCGCCGGCATTTCACGCGAAGGCGAAATCATCGATCTCGGCGTTCAGGCGGGCATCGTCGACAAGGCCGGGGCGTGGTTCAGCTACAGCGGCACACGTATCGGGCAGGGCAAGGACAATGTGCGCGAATACCTGAAAGAGCATCCTGAAATGGCCTTCGAAATCGAAAACAGGGTTCGCGAACAGTTGGGTGTCGTAGCCCACGCCGCGCCAGTCGCCCGGGCTGTGGCCAACACCCCTGAAGACGGCGAATAAGCCGCAGGTCTGTTAACGCTAAGGGGGCGCCATGCATCGCGACGACGAGTTCGAGACCTTGTCAGACGCCGATTCCGGCCCCTCGCCACGCCCGGGACCTTCACTGAAGGCCCGGGCCATCGGTTTTCTTTCCAGGCGCGAATACTCCCGCCGGGAACTGCAGCGCAAACTCGCGCCTCATGCGCAAGATCCTGACGAACTCGACGCCTTGCTCGATACGCTCGAACGCGAAAACTGGCTGTCCAACGAACGCTTCGCGCAAAGCCTGCTCAATCGGCGGGCGCCTCGCCAGGGTACGCAGCGCATCGTTCAGGAGCTCAGGCAGCACGGTCTGTCCGACAGCGTCATCCAAGACATGGAGCACCGCTTGCAGGACACCGAACAGCAACGCGCTTCGCTCATATGGGAAAAGAAATTCGGACGTCCGCCCCAGCACGCCAAAGACTACGCGAGGCAGTTCCGCTTCATGGCGTCGCGTGGTTTCTCCACCGAACTCATACGCCGCCTTCTGGGGCGGGTTCCTCATGGAGCTGACCAATAAAGGCTGGAGTCAGACCGATAAACGCTGGGGTCAGACCCCGCATGGGGCCTGACCCCTTTCCGGAACTTGCCATGGGGTCAGACCCCATACGGGGTCCGACCCCTCAATGCCGTCAAGACACTGCGCTATACTTAGCGGGTTTTACGCAATATTCATCGTTCATACATGCCGCTACCGCCGCCCGATGCCGCACGCGAACCTATGCACACTCGTTCAATACGAGTGAGTTCGTATGCCCGTAAAGACGGGCTGTGGGATCTCGAAGCCGAGCTCGTCGACGTCAAGGCCTATGATTTCCCGAAAAGGAACGGCGACATGCACCTTGCGGGGACTCCTGTGCATCATATGCACCTGCGCATCACGATAGACAAGGAGTTCAGCATCACCGACGCCGTGGCGGCATACGACGCGGCGCCGTACGGCGAAGTCTGCTCCGCCATCACGCCCGACTACCGCGACCTCATCGGCATGAACCTGCTGCGCAACTTCCGCCAGAAGGTGAAAGACCATTTCGGCAGGACGGCCGGCTGTACGCACATGACCGAACTGTCGTATGTACTGCCCACCGTGGCGGTGCAGACCATGGCCAATGTCCGGCGCCAGGCGGAAGCCGACCTCACGAAGCGGCCTTTTCAGCTCGAGGGCTGTCATGCGCTGCGGCTGGACGGCCCTGTCGTCCAGGAGTTTTATCCTCATTGGCACAAGGTCTCTCGCAAGAAGGCCTCATGCAAATAAATAGATGCACTATCCGTGTGTGACGGTCCTGGTGAATCTCCCGAACACATTCTCTTTTATCTTTACGTTCTGACAGGTAACAAATGAAAATTCACGAGTATCAAGGCAAGGAACTGCTGAAGCAATTTGGCGTGACTGTGCCGCGCGGAATTCCTGCTTTTTCCGTAGACGAAGCCGTTACTGCAGCCGAAAAGCTGGGTGGACCAGTCTGGGTTGTCAAGGCACAGATTCATGCCGGCGGTCGCGGCAAGGGCGGTGGCGTGAAACTTGCCCGTTCCCTCGATGAAGTTCGTCAACTGTCGTCCGAAATTCTGGGCATGCAGCTGATCACGCACCAGACCGGCCCGCAAGGCCAGAAGGTCAATCGCCTGCTGATCGAAGACGGCGCCGACATCAAGAAGGAATACTACGTCGGCATCGTGACCGACCGCGGCACGCAGCGCGTGTGTGTCATGGCCTCCAGCGAAGGCGGCATGGACGTCGAAGAGGTCGCCGAGAAAACTCCCGAGAAAATCCTCAAGGTGTTCGTGGATCCCAAGACCGGCCTGACCGATCAGGAAGCCGCCGACCTGGCCCGCGGCATCGGCGTGCCCGACGCATCGGTCGCCAAGGCTGCCGCCGAGTTCCAGAAGCTGTACAAGGCGTACTGGGACACCGACGCTTCGCTGGCCGAGATCAATCCCCTGATCCTCACCGGTTCCGGCGATATCGTTGCCCTGGACGCCAAGTTCAATTTCGATTCGAATGCCTTGTTCCGCCATCCTGAAATTGTTGCTTACCGCGATCTCGACGAAGAAGATCCGGCCGAAGTCGAAGCCAGCAAGTTCGATCTGGCCTATATCCAGCTCGACGGCAATATCGGCTGCCTGGTGAACGGCGCCGGCCTGGCCATGGCCACCATGGACACCATCAAGCTGTTCGGCGGCGAGCCCGCCAACTTCCTGGACGTCGGCGGCGGCGCGTCGGCCGAGAAGGTCACGGAAGCCTTCAAGATCATGCTCAAGAACGAAGGCGTAAAAGCCATTCTGGTGAACATTTTCGGCGGCATCATGCGCTGCGACGTCATTGCCGAAGGCGTAATCGCCGCCTGCAAGGCCGTCAACCTCAGCGTCCCGCTGGTCGTGCGCATGAAGGGCACCAACGAAGAGCTGGGCAAGAAGTTGCTGGCCGATTCGGGTCTGCCCATCATCAGCGCTGACACCATGGCCGAAGCTGCGACCAAGGTCGTGGCCGCCGCGAAATAAGAATACTGCCGAGGATTTTTTTCATGTCGATTCTGATCAACAAAGACACCAAAGTCATCACACAGGGCATGACCGGCAAGACCGGTCAGTTCCATACTCATATGTGCCGCGAGTATGCCAATGGCAAGAACGCGTTCGTTGCCGGCGTGCATCCCAAGAAAGCGGGCGACAACTTCGAGGGCGTGCCCATCTACGCCTCCGTGAAGGAAGCCAAGGCCGAGACCGGTGCGACCGTCTCGGTCATCTATGTGCCGCCGGCGGGCGCTGCCGATGCCATCTGGGAAGCGGTCGATGCCGACCTGGACCTGGTCATCTGCATTACGGAAGGCATTCCCGTTCGCGACATGCTGGAAGTACGCAACCGCATGCGCGACCAGAACAAAAAAACCCTGCTGCTGGGCCCCAACTGCCCCGGCCTCATCACGCCCGATGAGCTCAAGATCGGTATCATGCCCGGGCATATCTCCCGCAAGGGGCGCATCGGCGTGGTCAGCCGCTCCGGCACGCTGACGTACGAAGCGGTCGCGCAACTGACCGAGCTGGGCCTGGGCCAATCATCCGCCGTCGGTATCGGTGGCGACCCCATCAACGGTCTGAAGCACATCGACGTCCTGCAGATGTTCAACGATGATCCGGACACCGACGCCGTCGTCATGATCGGCGAAATCGGCGGACCCGACGAGGTCAATGCCGCATTGTGGGCGAAGGACAACATGAAGAAGCCGGTCGTCGGCTTCATCGCCGGGGTGACGGCACCGGCCGGCAAGCGCATGGGCCACGCCGGCGCCCTGATTTCGGGCGGCGCGGATACCGCCGATGCCAAGCTGGAGATCATGGAGTCCTGCGGCATCCGCACGACCCGCGATCCTTCCGAAATGGGCAAGCTGCTCAAGTCGGTACTGTAAGCACAAAAAAGCTCGCGTGGCGGGCCTTTTTGTACTGGGCCTTTGTCTTTCATGAAGCCTCTTCGCATAGAACGGATATAAAAATGCTAGAGTTTTTTCAAACGCTCCATTGGGGCGCCATTTTCCAGATCATCCTGATCGACATTCTGCTGGGCGGAGACAACGCCGTCGTCATCGCCCTGGCTTGCCGCAATCTGCAGGCGAAGCAACGCCTCAAGGGCATCTTGTGGGGCACGGCCGGCGCCATCATATTGCGTGTGCTGCTCATTGCCTTCGCGCTGACTTTGCTCGATATTCCCTTCTTGAAGCTCGTTGGAGGCGCACTGCTGGTCTGGATCGGCATCAAGCTGCTGGTTCCCGAAGAGGATGAGCACGGCAACATCAAGGGCGGAAGCTCGGTGTGGAGCGCCGTCAAGACCATTCTCATTGCCGACTTCGTCATGAGCCTGGACAACGTCATCGCCATTGCCGGCGCAGCGCAGAACACCCATCTGGACCATCAGCTGTATTATGTGATTTTCGGCCTGATCGTGAGCGTGCCCATCATCATCTGGGGCAGCACGCTGGTGCTGAAGCTCATCGACCGCTTTCCGCTGGTCGTCACCTTCGGCGCCGGCTTGCTGGGATGGATTGCCGGCGGCATGCTCGTGACGGACGTATTCGTCGTGCAGCAGTTTGGCGAGATTCAGCCGGCGATGAAGATTGCGGCTGAAGTGGCCGGTGCGATTCTCGTGATAGTGATCGGCAAGTGGATTGCAAGCCGCAAAGCCACTGTGACACAGGAATAAGCCATGAGTCTATTCAAGTCTTCGTCGGGCAAGAAGCCGGCGGATTCCGGTCTTTCTCTTTTGCAAGGCCTGCTCATCCTGGCGGTGATCGGCATCGTGCTGGCGGTGCTGTTCAATTATTTAGCGTAGACAGGGCATGCAGGAAACACCGAAGAAACTGGTCATTGCAACACGCGCCAGCCGGCTTGCCCTGTGGCAGGCCGAGCACGTGCGGGATCGCCTGCAGGAACTCTATCCTCAGTGCGAAGTCACTCTGCTGACCATGACCACGCGCGGGGATCAGATCCTCGATCGCAGCCTGTCCAAAGTCGGCGGCAAGGGTCTGTTCGTCAAAGAGCTGGAAACGGCCCTGCTGGACGGGCGCGCCGATCTCGCGGTGCATTCGCTCAAGGACGTGCCGGTCGACATGCAAAGCCCTTTTGCCTTGTCCGTGGTGCTCGAACGCGACGATCCCCGCGACGCCTTTGTCTCGAACGACTACGGCTCGATGGACGCGCTCCCCTCCGGGGCCGTCGTAGGTACGTCCAGCCTGCGCCGCGAGGCGCAGATCCGGCAGCGCTATCCCGACTTGGTCGTTCAGCCGCTGCGTGGCAATCTCGATACCCGTCTGGGCAAGCTCGACCGTGGTGACTATGCCGCCATCATCCTGGCGGCAGCCGGCTTGCGGCGCCTGGGGCTCGAAGGACGCATACGTGGCTATCTGTCGGTGGAGCAGAGCCTGCCGGCGGCAGGGCAGGGCGCCCTGGGCATCGAAGTCCTGGAGTCCCGAACGGACATGCACGGCTGGCTGTCTCCTCTGGCCGATCCGGCGACAACCGCTTGCGCGCTTGCAGAGCGTGCCGTCTCGCGGGTTTTGGGAGGATCATGCCAAGTGCCCCTGGCGGCCTATGCGCAAGTCCAGGGCAATAGTCTGGTGGTGGATGCCTTGGTGGCGGAGCCCGACGGCTCGGTGATCATCCGCGCGCAAGCGACAGGACCGGTGGCGGATGCCAACGCCCTGGGTGAAAGCGCGGCGCACGACCTGATGGCCAAAGGCGCGCGGCCGATTCTCGACCGCCTGTCCATGCCCGACGCGTCGGCCTGACGCTTCTTTCCATCGGACCGGCCATGGACGCCAGTGTCATCCTGACGCGGCCTGAGGGAAGGAACGAGCAGCTTGCCGCCCGGCTGTCGGATGCCGGTCTGAAGTCCTTGATTCTTCCGGCGCTCAGCCTTCAGCCGCAGCCGGCCGACAAGGCTTCTTTCCCTGTTCCCCATGATTACGATCTGCTGGTTTTCGTAAGCGGAAGCGCTGTCCGGTTTTATGCCGGACAGTTGCGTCGATTCTCGCCGGATTTTCGCTGGCCGGGCCACGTCCAGGTTGCGGCGGTAGGCGTTTCGACGGCCCAGGCCTTGCGGCGGGCGGGCGTCGATCCCGGCATGATCATCCAGCCGGATCCTCTCGACGGCCAGGACTCCGAAGCCCTTTGGAAAAGGCTGCGGCCGCGACTGTCTTCATTGAGGCGCGTCTTGATCCTGCGTGGCAATCGCGGCCGAGAATGGCTGGGCGCGCGGCTGGAAGAGGCGGGTATGCAGGTGGATCGTCATGCCGTGTACGAACGCAGGCCCGCGCACTGGTCGGCCGGACAGGAGCAGGGGCTGGCGGCCTTGCTCGAAAAACGTTCCTGCTGTGCCTGCCTGTTGACCAGCAGTGAAGGCGTCGACGCGATGCATGCCAACGTCGCACGCCTGGGCCTGGAAGATGCCTGGCTGTCGTTGCGGTTCCTGGTAGTGCATGAGCGCATCGCCAGCCGCTTACAATCGGTGATCAGCGCTTCTGGTAAGGTAGGGCCGCGGATGGTAAAAATATGCCAACCCAGTGATGACGCCATCTACGAGGCCTTGCTCCGGATGGCGTCGCCTTCTGAAAGCTCCTAGGATTACAATCTCGCCATGACAGATAAAAAACCCGAGATCTCGCCCTCCGTGCCGGCCGTCGTTGCTTCCAGCGGACCCAAATCCGAATCCGCAGCCGGCCATCCCGGGCGTACGCCTGAAACACAAAAGCGCAAGGCGAAGTCCGCCTTGCTGCCCGCTTTCATCGTTGTGCTGCTGTTTGCCGTGGCATTGGCGGCCGCAGTCTGGTATCAACACCAGGAACACGTCAAGACCACAGCGCTGTTTTCGGATCAGATCCGCAGCGGCAGCGATACAGCCGGCAGGGCGGCCGAACAGGCACGCCAGGCGCTGGCGCTCGCCGAAGAGCAATCCTCTCGGCTGGCTGCACTGGAAGCCTCGCTGCGCGAATCGCGCGCGCAGGCCGACAGCCTGCAGCAGGCATTCCAGACCCTCACGGACAGCGGCTCGGATCTCGTGTTGATCAACGACGTCGACCACCTTGTCACCATCGCCCAGCAGCAGCTGCAGTTGGGAGGCAACGTGGCCAACGCCATCATTTCCCTGGAAACGGCGCAGGCGCAGCTGGCGCGCGCCAATCGGCCGGCCCTGGCATCGCTGCAGCAAACCATCAATGGCGATCTGGACCGGCTGCGTGCCGCCTCAACGATCGACATCGCATCGCTTTCCTCGCAACTGGACGAACTCAGCAATCTGGTGAGCCAGGCGCCTCTCATGGTGCCTGACGACGCCGCGCCCCAGCCCGTCCAGCCTGAAGTGCCCGGCTCGGCGCCGGCGCAGGGCGGCCGGCAGGCGCCGGCCCAGGATCCCGATGCGCCATGGTGGAAACAAAGCCTGACGACTGCCGGGCAATGGACCTCGGAGGCCTGGGATTCGGTACGGCGCGACCTGGGCGAGTTCATCGCGGTGCGCCGCGTCGACGACCCCCATGCATTGCTCATGTCGCCCGATCAGGCCACTCGTTTCCGCGAGAACCTGCGCCTGCGCATCATGACCGCGCAACTGGCCTTGATGATGCGTCAACCCAATGTCTGGGCCACTGAAACCGCGAATCTGGTCAGGTCGATAGAAAGCCGCTTCGACCAGCAATCGGCCGAGTCCCGCCGGGCTCTCAAGATCGCTCGCGACATGTCCGATACCGACATCGATGTCCGGCTGCCCACCGTAGACAACAGCCTGGGCGCCATCGAGGCACTGCGCGAAGCCAGCGCCAAGTCGGCCGAGGGCGAAACGCAGGCGGACGAACCCCCGACCGAATCCCCAGCGCCGTCCATGCCGGATGCGGGCGCCAGTACGGACGCTCAGGCGCCGGGTTCACAGGGGTAAGCCATGAAGACCTGGTTCTGGACCTTGCTGGTATTCGTTGCGGCCGTGGCGCTGGCGCTGGTGCTGCGCGAGCACAGCGGCAATGTGCTGATCGTGGCACAGCCGTATCGCATCGAACTGTCCTTGACGCTCGCCGTTCTGTTGCTTCTGGCGAGCTTCCTGATTCTGTACATTGTGCTGCGAGTGCTTGCCTGGATTTCCGGAGGGCCCGAGCGCTTCCGTTCCTGGCGCGGCCTGCGCGCCGAAAAACGCGATCACGAGTCGCTCGAAAGCGGCTGGATCAACATTCTGGAAGGCCGCTACACCGAAGCCGAGAAAGACCTGTCCAAAGTGCTGGCGCGTACGCGCTCCGGTTCGCGCAAGGTGCTTGCCGCGCTGGCATCGGCCCGAGCCTCGCATCATATGGGCGAATTCGCGCGCCGTGACGAAGCCCTGGCGCTGGCGCGCGAGCATGCCTCCGACAATGTCCGGTTGCGTGAGGCCGCAGCCATTGTCGCGGCCGAGATGTACCTGGACCAGAACCGCCCCCAGGATGCGCTGGTGCTGCTTCAGCCTTTGCAGGATGCCAGCTCGCGCTATTTCCATGCCACTCGTTTGTTGCTGCGCGCACACCGGCAACTTCGAAATTACGACCGTGTGTACGAGCTGACGCGGCTGTTGTCGCGCCGTGGGGTCATCGACAAGGCCGAAGCGCAGCAACTGATCGAGACCTCCGCGGCCGCACGCTTGCAACAAGGTGGTCCGGAGAACCTCAAGTCCATCTGGTCGGACCTCAAATCAGAAGAACGCGTCCTGCCCGACATCGCCCTTGCGGCGTCCACGATCCATACCGCGCAGGGCAACCACGATGAAGCGGCGAAGGTGCTCGAGGCAGCGCTCAATGTCCGGATGGAACCCCGCTTGCTGAACGCTTATTCGCAATGCCCGCCCGAGCATGTCGCCAGGCGCCTGAGTAAAGCGGAAGAATGGCTGAAAAGCCATCCGGACGATTCGGCCTTGCTTGCTGCGCTGGGCAACCTTTGCCTGACTGGCGAACTCTGGGGGCCGGGCGAGCAGTATCTGCAGCGCAGCATGCGGTTGCGCAGCGACATGCGCATCCATGCCTTGCTGGGAAATCTCTACGACCGCCTCGGCCGCCCGGCAGATGCCACGGCGCACTGGCGGCTCGCATCCAGCGTGGCCGGGGTATTGCCGGTTCTCCCGGCTAGCCGGGCATTGCCGGCAGCCGACACACGAGGAGACCCCACACTGATCGACGTCGAGCACTTGCCGCAGGCCAAAGTGCTGTCCAGCCTCGAGACGCCGCTCGCGGCCAGCGCGGCCGATTTCTCCGACTACGTGTCCGCCACGGAAACGAGCGCCGCAGGCGCCGGCGATGCCAAAGCAGCGGTACCCGCCGCGCCCGAACGGACCAGCGGCGGTGACGCTTCGGTGATCGAAGAATATTTCGACAGCTCGCCTTTCGTGGGCGTCGATCTGACGCAGACGTCGGACCGCCATACGCCGCGCGGTTCCGGCAACCATTGATCTTTTATTGGAATCCTTAGTTAAGGGTAGAACACAGCATGAGCCTAAAGAACGTACCAGCCGGCACCAAGTTGCCGGAAGAATTTAATGTCGTCATTGAAATTCCCATGAACGCGGACCCGGTCAAGTATGAAGTCGACAAGGACTCGGGCGCCGTCTTCGTGGACCGGTTCATGCTGACCGCCATGCACTACCCATGCAATTACGGCTACATTCCTCAAACCATTTCCGACGACGGCGACCCCGTTGACGTACTCGTGCTGGCGCCGTTCCCCATACAGGTCGGCGCGGTGATCCGTTCACGGGCGATCGGCGTCCTGCAGATGGAAGACGAGGCCGGCGGAGACGCCAAGCTGCTGGCCGTCCCGGTCGACAAGCTCTATCCTCCCTATCGTTCCATCAAGACACCCGAGGATCTTCCCGCGGAAGAGCTCGCACGGATCCAGCATTTCTTCGAACACTACAAGGATCTGGAAAAGGGCAAGTGGGTGAAGGTCAAGGGCTGGGAAGGCCCGGAAGCCGCCATGAAGGAAATCCGCGATAGCGCCGCGCGTTACACCAGCGAGGACAAGTGACATGAAGACCGTCATCCCCGCCCAACCCGTTGCGGCTCTTGCGGTCGCCGGCTCCGACGCCGTCTTTCCGGTCCGGCGTGTTTATTGTGTCGGTCGCAACTATGCCGAGCATGCCAAGGAAATGGGCTTCACCGGTCGCGAGGATCCTTTCTTCTTCTGCAAGCCGGCCGATGCGCTGCTGAACGTTGCCGACGGCCGGACCGGCGTCATGCCGTACCCGTCCAAGACATCCAATCTGCACTACGAGATCGAGCTCGTAGTGGCGCTCGACAAGGGTGGACGCAACCTCACGCCTGAGCAGGCAGCGGAATGCGTCTGGGGATACGCCATCGGGCTGGACATGACTCGCCGCGACCTGCAGGGCGAAGCCAAGAAGCAAGGCAGGCCCTGGGAAGTCGGCAAGGCCTTCGATTTGTCCGCGCCCGTCGGTCCGCTCCACCCCCGTGCAGACGTCGGCACGCTGTCTTCGGGCGCCATCACGCTCAGCGTCAATGGCGCGGAAAAGCAATCCAGCGATCTGTCGCAAATGATCTGGAACGTGGCGGAATCCCTTTCGTACCTGTCCGGCCTGTTCGAGCTGAAAGCGGGCGACATCGTATTCACCGGCACGCCCGAAGGCGTCGGCCCCGTCGTAGCAGGCGACACCATGGTGGGTGCCGTTGCCGGCCTGGGAGAACTGCGGGTGGAAGTAGGCGCCGCGCTTTAAAGGAATGAGGGGTCAGACCCCGTACGGGGTCTGACCCCATCATCCTGTGTTTAGGGTCAGCCCCGATCATCCTGTGTTTAGGGTCAGCCCCGATCATCCTCTGTTTTGGGGTCAGACCCCATCTGGGGTCTGACCCCTGGCATACGACAATGAAACTGACGCTGCTCGGCACCGGAAATTCGGGTCAGGTGCCGGTGTACAACTGCCGCTGCCCCGCTTGCGAACGCGCGCGACGCGATCCGGCATACCGCCGCGGACCCACGTGCGCATCGATCGAACACCAGGGCGAGCGCTGGCTTCTTGATGCCGGCCTGATGGATCTGGCCGAGCGTTTTCCGCCGGGCAGCTTCAAAGGCTTTCTGCAGACGCATTATCATGCCGACCACGCGCAAGGGCTCCTGCACCTGCGTTGGGGCCAGAACTACCGTTTGCCGGTGCTGGGTCCCCCCGATCCGCAAGGCTTCGCGGATCTCTACAAGCATCCGGGCATACTGGATTTTTCGCGCACCTTGGCTCCTTTCGAGCCCTTGCGCCTGATGGGGCTGGACATTACTCCTGTTCCGCTGCGGCACAGTCTGCCGACGTTCGGCTATGTGTTTTCGGATGGGAAACGGCATTGGGCCTACCTGACCGATACCGTCGGGCTGCCCGAGGATACCTTTGAGTTCCTGAAGCAGCGCCCCTTGCAGCTCATGGTGCTGGATTGTTCGTTCTCGCCCCGGCCGCAGGCACCGCGCGGCCACAACGACCTGACCCGGGCACTTGAAATTGTCGAGCGCCTGCAGGTCGAGAAGACGGTGCTCACGCACATCGGGCACGAGTTCGACGCCTGGCTGATGGCGCAGAAGCGGCCGCTGCCCGCCAATGTTCTGGTCGGCTCTGACGCTGCGGTGTTTCGCTGACGGACCTTTCCCGCCAGGCGGTTCTTTCCATCCACTGACCGCTTTGCCCAACTCGGTATTTGCGAATTTGCCCGTAGCTTGAAGGCGGGCACACTGCATTCCTGATCTTCTTCAGGAGAGCATCGTGCCAGGGACACAGCGTTCGCAAAGCGGGCAGGGGATGACCGAATACATCATCGTGGTGGCGCTGGTTGCCGTGGCCGCCATTGCCGTATACCAGCAATTTGGACAAGTGGTGCGTTCACAGACCGCCGCCATGGCAAAAGAGCTTGCCGGCGAAGACGGGTCCGAGCAATCCCGCATGGCGCAGACTGCCGCCGAGGGCGCCGCAACCCAGACCGCCGCAAAAACACTCAAGTCGTTTACGGGCAACGCCGGAGCCGGGCAATGACGCATATTGCCTGCCCGACTTCCCGCTCCCGCCACGCTTCTTCGCACTCAGGCCAACAAGGCCAAGCCATGGTGCTGGGAATGCTTCTGGCCGGCATGGCGATCACAGTATTCGTCAGATACTTCTTTGTGGGCCAGGTGGTTGCCGCAAAGGCCAAGCAGCTGCATTCCCTCGATGCAGCCGCGTACAGCGCTGCACTGATTCAGGCGCGCAGCCTCAATATGCTGGCGTACGTGAACCGTGCACATGTCGGGCATCAGGTCGCCATGGCGCATCTGGTCACACTGGGCAGCTGGGCCATGCTCGGCGGCACGCAAGCCGGGCAGTTGTCGTCGGGAAATCCGCCCGCGCACCTGATCGCATTCATGTTCGGGCCGGATCACGGCGCCGCTTACGCCGCCGCAAGCCGGGCAGCGGGCATGGACGGCCTGGCGCGCGAACAAGGGGAACTGGCGCGCGCCTACAAGAACCACGACACGGTTGTCCGGCAGGTGCTGTCCCGGGCGCAGGAAGACATCGTGCGCGCTTTGCCACAAGCACGCGAGGCCGCTCTGCGCCAGGCGCTGGCCGACAACTACTCCATGCAAATAGAGCCCAAGGATTTCGATCTGCGCTTTGACCAGGACAATTGGCCCGGCTATGTGCAACGGTATGCCGGCCAAGGACAATTGCGCGACCTCGTCGAACAGGCCGCTACGCTCTATCGATTCCTCGACCCGCGCGATCATACGGCACGCAATCCCTGGGTCGTCGATGCGCGCTGTCCCGGCCTTCGCCATGAACTGCGTCGCCGGGGCGAGACCAGGCTGGACGCATCGGGCCTGTGGCAGTCGATCGACACCGAATCGTTCCATGCCTTGCGGTCGAATCGATGGATAGGCTGCTACCACAGAGAGTACGCCATGGGCTGGGGCTGGCTTCCCGGGCCGTTGCCCAGCACGATGGATCAACCCCATGTAGAGAACCCGCCCGACAATTTTTCGTCGCAGGACTTCTGGCGATGGGTGAGGGACGCCACCAGTTGGGATATCGCGTCCGGCCGTGATAACCCATTGTCGAACTCCCGGGCCAATGCGGCGCGCCGGCGCTGGGAAGGCGGAGGGCTGCCGTCCTTCTACGATACGCGGGCAGGCCGATCGGGTGTCGCGCTGGGGTTCTCCGTTACCTTGCGCCATCCGGGCCCGGACACTCTGCCGGTCACCACGCGCAGTGCCGCGGAAACCTTCTTCGAACGGCCATTGCCGCGGTCGGACGGCCATGCCGAAATGGACAATCTGTTTCATCCATACTGGCAGGCAAGATTGGTGTCTCACCCTTCGCAAAACAAGGACACCCCATGAGTGGCGCATGCAAACCCCAGGCAGGGCAAGCAATGGCGGAAGGGCTACTCGTGCTCTCGGGCCTGGCCGCATTGTGGATGGCGATTTCGTGGCTGTATCGGGTACAGGACATGGCTCTCTCCGCCCAGCATGCGACGTCTTATCTGGCATTTGCCGCCAGCCGGCGCGATGGGGAGCTGGGCGGTTTGCATGGGCGTTTCTTTACCGGACCCGATCATCAATGGATTGACCTCGGTGGAAGATCGATGCTTTCAGACCTTGACTCGCAGGTCCGCCTGGAGGCGTTCCGCTCGCTTCCATTGCCGCAAGCGGCGCAGCCGGGTTCGTCCGCCACGCTTGCCGCCTTGCGCCAGGACTGGGAACTGGAAGACCGTGGTGTGCTGCACGCCCGATTGACCGTCATGCCCGGCGACACTCCCTGGGACACGCTCGCGCACGCGTCAGGCCCGTCCGCCATGCCAGTGGCCTTGAAGCGCCACACCGCGATACTCACGGGAGCCGGGCACGCCGGTGACGACGGGCATGTCCAGCAGATTCTCGTCCAGTCCAGGCAGGCGTGGAGGCAAGAAACGGCAGTGTCCTACGGACTTTCCGGGCGCATACGTGCCGTCATGGGGCCGGTGGATTCGGGCTGGAGCCGGGCACTTCCTGATTCGGAATGGGTTTCCGCCTGGGCCGGGCTTGTGCCGGCTCCGCATATACACGCGCATATACACGCAGCCAAGGAGTAAAAATGAAAATCCTGTCATTGCGCCTGCCACGCCCGATCCGGACGGGAAAGTCCTTGGGTCGGCGCACGCTGGGTACTTGCCTGATGTCCTTGGGCTGCGGCTGGCCTGTTTATGCCGATGCGCTTTCAGCCTCTGCTTCGTTTTCCGAGCTCGACGTGCCGGGCTTGCAATGGACGGCGAGCCAATCCATGCTGCTGTCCGATGTGCCCCTGCGCGTGCGGGCCTTCAGTTTCCCCGGGGAGCCCGCTCAATTGGCGCAACTGTACTCAGGCAAGCCTGCTTATTTTCAACGCATTCTCGTTTCTACCGGCAGGATCGTGCTGTCGGGCCTGCGCAATGGCGAACATTGGCTGGCCGACATGCATCCCACCGCGACCGGTACGGGTGGAAAGCTTTCCGTGATGCGCGTAGCACGAGACCAGGACGCTTCCCATCGAGACCCACCTCTTTTCTTTCGATGGTTGCCCGCGCAAGCGCGTGCTCTGTTCAGCCGGCAGGATCTTTCCGATGCATCCTCCGGCAAAGACGGTGTCGTGGGCCAGCATGTCTTCCGTGTCGCGATGCCCGGCCCGGACGTCACCGCATACGTGCGCCGCCAATTGCGTTCGGACGGCTGGTTGGAAGAACCCGTCTATGCCGACATGGCGGGCCACTCTTCATGGCGCCGAAAGGCCTCGCGGCTTGCGCTGTTCTCCTCGCAGGAGCCAGGCGGCAAGTCTTCCTTGTATGTGCATCATGTCAAATAGCCACGTGGGGTCCCCATGCGCCTGCCAGCCCTCAATCGTCCGACGCTCATGCTGGGTCTTGCCTTGGTTGCCGGCTTGTGCGCTGCATGGGCGGCGCGCCAGCATCTGCACGGGCGGGTGCTTGAGCTCGAAGCCCAAGCCAGGGTCCGGACGGTCGAACGCGTGGTCGCCGCCCATGACCTGCCGCCGGGCACCCGAATCGGACCCGAGCACCTGGCCGTCCGGTCCTTCCCCCTTGCGCTGGCCGCGAGCGACAGCCTGCCGCCGGAGCGGCATGGCGAGCTGGCGGGCACCATCCTCAGGGCGCCACTGCGTGCGGGCGATGCCGTCCTGCCGGTCCATACCGCTCTGCAGACCCAGGATTCATTTTCCAGCCACCTCGTCTCGGGCCGGCGTGCGATCACCATGCCGGTGGACGCCATCAACTCCGTCTCCGGCTTGTTGCAGCCGGGCGATCTCATCGATCTGTATGTGTCGTTCGAATACCAGCGCCGCCGCATTACGGCGCCATTGCTCCAGGGCGTCCTAGTGCTTGCCACCGGCACCACGACACAGCACGGCCGCATGCCGGGCAACGAAGAGACGCGCGCTTATGCAACGGTTACGCTCGATGCGGCACCCGAGGACGCGGTGAAGCTGGTGGCGGCCCGCCAGGGCGGGACCATTACCGCGGTGCTCAGGCATCCGCAAGACGATGCCTCCAATCAGAAGGCGGTCCGCGGAGATCTCGCGAGTCTTTTGGGCGTGAACAGGCCTGCGCCTCCAGCAAGCGAGAAGGCACCCGTCATCTATGGCAATCGCGCATCCGGCGGCATTCCCAGGCTGCGGCCTGCGTCGAACGGAAATGCCCAGCCCAGTGGCCTGTTCGAACTGCCAGGCGTTCCGGAACTGGTCAGCGCCTGGCTGTGGGCCACGGCACCGGAACACGAGGAGCGCTCTGCGGTAGCGGGCCCGCTCGCTTCTCCGGTCCAAACCGACCCCCTGGAGCAATAGGCGATGAGCATGATCAAGCTGATGCGTCCTCTCGCCGCTTGCTTCTTCGCATTTGCATTCGCCTGTGGGGCGGATGCTCGTGAAACCGGCTTGCTTGAAATGCAGGTCGGCGAAGTGAAAGTGCTGGCCGTTCCGGATGTCGCGCGCGTGGCCGTCGGAGACGGGCAAGTGATCAACGCGGTGACGACGGACGAAAAAGAGGTCATTGTGTTCGCGAGAAGCGAAGGCGCCACCGCCTTGCAGATCTGGGGTGTCGACGGAAAACGCCGCCGGTACCAAGTCGAGGTCGCCCCGGAGGGCGCGAAACAGATACAACGGGAGTTGCGCGGTTTGCTGGAGCGTATTCCCGGCGCCGCCATTACCACGCTCGGCGACAAGCTCGTCGTCGAGGGGGATGATTTGTCCGATGAAGACCGCGAACGGGTTTCCGATCTGGCCAAGCGCTATCCCCAATTGCTGGATTTCACCGGTCGAGTCGGCTGGGACCGGATGGTGCTGCTCGACGTCCAGGTCGTCGAAGTGCCTCGTTCGCAATTGCTGGAACTCGGCCTGCGCTGGGATACGGCCAGCGAGGGGGGATTGAATGCGGGGCTGGCCTGGGACGGCGGCAGCAAGCGGCTGGCGGACCGCCCTGGAGCCACCTCGGTGCCCATCGCATTTCCGGCGACGGTTGCCGCGGGCTATTTCGGTATCAACGCCTTGCTCTCGGCACGGATCAACGCGCTGGAGCAGAACGGCTCCGCAGTCGTGCTGGCCCAGCCGCAGCTGCTTGCGCGCAGCGGCGCCACGGCCGAATTTCTAGCCGGCGGAGAAGTTCCCTACTCAACGGTGGACGCAAATGGCAACACCAATACGGCGTTCAAGCCATACGGGGTTTCATTGCGCATCACGCCCCGGGTCGAGCGCAACGGGGCAGTGCGCTCGCAAATAGACGTGGAGGTCAGTTCGGTCGACAACTCCTTGTCGCTGGCCGCAGGCCCTTCGCTCAAGACGCGCCGCGCGGCCACCGAGTTCAATGTCAGGTCCGGCCAGACCCTGGTCCTGGCGGGTTTCCTGTCGCGCGACGACTCCCGCAATTTCGACAAGATTCCCGGGCTAGGCGATATTCCCGTCCTGGGGCAACTGTTCAAGTCCCGCCGTTTTCAGCGCAATGAGACCGAGCTGGCCATCTTCGTCACACCGGTTCTGGTGGATGCTGATCACCCGGGCGTGATTCGGCGCGTAGCGAACAGTCGCTCGATTCTCACCGGCCGCTTTCCCGAAGCGCCGGCACTCAACACGCCTGTACTGCCGGTCGCAGGGCTTCCCCCAGCGGTCGCCGATGGCGCCGGCGAGCCATGGACTGCCTGGCAGGACCAAGGGTCGCAATGGGCCGGCCATGCATCGCACCACGCGACCATGGAGCCCGGCCTCCGCAATAGCGCGAACATTTTCGATTTTCAGGAGCGTGGCGATGCTGGACATTGAATTGTGTTTCGAGGACGGTTCCGTCGAACGCCGCCTGTTGGCGCTGCCTATCGAGGTCGGCCGCGCCCCTGATTGCCACCTTCGCTTGAAAGGCTGGCGAGTGGCGCGCCGGCATGCGCGCTTCGAGCGCCGTGCGGCAGCGGTTTTTCTCGAAGATTTCGGTTCGCTGGCGGGCACGCTGGTCAATGGCCAGCGGGTCGCTAAGTACGGCCCTCTGACGATCGGGGACGAAATCGTCATCGGGCCTTGCTTGCTGCGGGTACTGGACCTGCATGTCGAAGGCGGACCCGGTGCAGCGGCTCTTCCATCCACGGCCGTAGCCGTACGCGACCAGGGCGCTGCGGACGCGTGCCAAACTTCTATCGGGCAGCGGGCGGGCGTTGCGGCGGATGCGCATCAGGCCGCTGCCCTGATGCAGCATCGCAAGCGTCTGCATGCCGCTTTGCTGGAAGCTCTGGATTTGCGTCGGCGCGACGTATCCAGCATGAGCGATGCGGCGTTGCGTGAAGAGGCGATGGCGGCATTGGGCGCGTTGATAGAGCAGGACGATACGCTGCCCAAGGGAATAGACCGGCGGCGCTTGCTGATGGACGTGGTGGATGAAGCGGTCGCGCTCGGCCCGCTCGAGCCATTGCTGGCTGATCCGGCCATTACCGAGATCATGGTGAACCGCCATGATGAAATCTTTGTGGAATCGGGGGGGCGGCTGGCCCGTCACTGGGCAAGCTTCAGCAGCGAGCAGGCGGTGCTCGGCGTCGTAGAGCGCATCGTCTCGCCGTTGGGCCGGCGCATAGATGAAAGTTCTCCGATGGTGGATGCACGCTTGGCGGACGGCTCGCGCGTCAATGCCGTCATTGCGCCTGTCGCCTTGCGCGGAACCTGCGTGACCATCCGGAAATTTCCTTCGAACCGGCTCGATATGGACGACCTGCTGCGCATGGATGCGTTGAACGAGGCCATGGCCAGCTTTCTATCATCTTGCGTGCGGTCCCGCAAGAACGTCATCGTGTCGGGCGGCACCGGCTCGGGAAAGACGACCTTGCTGAACATCCTGTCCAACTGCATCCCCGAGGGGGAACGCGTCATTACGATCGAAGACGCTGCCGAGCTTCAGTTGCATCATACACATCTGGTCGCCATGGAATCGCGTCCGGCCAATCTGGAGGGCAGGGGCCGAATAGAGGTTCGCGACTTGATGCGCAATGCCTTGCGCATGCGGCCGGACAGGATCGTCATCGGAGAATGCCGCGGCGGAGAGGCCTTCGATATGCTGGCCGCCATGAACACCGGGCATGAGGGCTCCTTGACGACGCTGCATGCCAACAGCCCGCGTGACGCGCTGGCGCGTCTCGAAACCATGATCCTGATGGCGGGCATGGAGCTTCCACTGGCCGCCGTGCGCGAACATATCGCGGGAAGCATCGATTTCATCGTTCAGCAGGCAAGGCTGAGCGATGGGCGGCGGAAAATAACGTCCATCGTCGAGGTCACGGGCCTGGAAAGCGGGCGCATCCAGACACAAGAGCTATTCCGGTACGTGCGCGAGCCTCGCGATGGATTCATGGGCTGTGGAGTCCTGCCCGAATCCTTCACGGACGACAGCGGCCGGCCGATGCTGCCGGCGGGTCTGTTTGCCGAGGAGGCAAGGACATGATCTACATCGTCATCGTGGCGTCGCTGTCCGCTGTATGTATCGTGAGCTGGTATGCGCTCAAGTCTTTTACTGTCGGCTATGGCCGCTATCGGCAGGCATTCCAGAAGGAGGCCGTCGACCGTTTGAGCGAATTCTTCCTGTTCTTCGATCCCGCGCAATTGTGGTCCGCCAACCTGTTGTTGTGTGCAGCGGTCGCCATGATCGGCTTCATGCTGTCCGGGCAGTTATGGTTGTCCGGACTATGTGGCAGTATCGCATTGGCGCTTCCGCAATGGTATATCCGCCACCTGAAGCGGCGCCGCGCCATGCTATTCGAGGCGCAGTTGCCGGATCTGCTGATGGCGCTGGCCGGAGCGCTGCGCGCTGGTTCGGGCATGCAGTCGGCGCTGCACCAGATCGTGGCGCATTCCCCGGCCCCGCTTGCGCAGGAGTTCGGCTTGCTTCTCAGAGAACAACGCATGGGAATTTCCTTCGAGGAGGCGCTCTCGAATCTTTACCGGCGCATGCCCACGGAAGGCGCCGGCCTGACCGTGTCTTCGCTGACCGTGGCAGCCCAAAGCGGCGGCAGCCTGGCGGAAACCCTGGAGCGCATATCCACCACGCTGCGCGCGCGGCTTCACTTGCTCGCCAGGGTGGCCGCCCTGACTTCCCAGGGAAGGTTACAGGCTTGGATCATGGCCTCTTTGCCCGTCGCTCTCGGCGTGGTGCTGAACCATCTGGACCCCGCTTCCATGCGGATCTTATGGGAACAGCCGATAGGCTGGACCGTGATCGCGGCTGTTGCCGTCCTGGAACTCATCGGCATTCTGTTCATTCGTCGCATTGTTTCCATCAAGATTTGAGGATGGCTCATGTACTTCTGGCTCAGTTGCCTGGCGGCAGGATTGTGTTTATGCCTGTTGGTGTGGACGTTCATGCGGCCTGTTGCCGTCTACCGCGGAAGCCGCCATGCGTTTGGCAGGACGAATCTGCTCGCGTGGGCCTGGCCTTGGGTCTCCGTGCTGGCGATAGCCTGCAATCCCTTCATTTCATGGCGGGTTCGCCAACTGCTCGAACGCCGTATCGTGCTTGCCGGACTCGATGCCAACTGGAGGGCGGAGGACATCGTGGGCTTGCAATGTTTTTGCGCGGCCCTATGCTTTGCGGCGGCGTTGGCGACACCGTTTATTATCCTGGACGGACCGTGGCGGTACGGTGTGCCCGCCGGCGGGCTTGCCGGCTTGCTGGGCGCCTTCTGGCCATGGCGCTGGCTGGCAACGCAGGGCGCGCATCGCCAAGAGCAAATGCTGAGGGAGCTGCCATTCCTGCTCGACGTCACCACTTTATGCGTGGAGGCGGGCTTGAATCTGCATGGGGCGCTTCAGCAAGCGGCTCGGCATGGGCCCGACGGGCCATTGCGCGCCGAGCTGAGGCACGCCCTGTCCGACATTCGCGCGGGAATGCCGCGCATGGAGGCCCTGGCGGCCCTGGCCGAAAGAACCGGGTTGTCGGCCGTGCGCGGCCTGGTAACGGCGCTGAATCAGGCCGATCAGATGGGAATGAGTCTGGGACCACTATTGCGGTCGCAGTCCGATCAGCGCCGCAGCGAACGTTTTCTACGAGCCGAGAAACTGGCGCTCGAAGCACCCGTCAAAATGCTTTTCCCCATGGTGTTCTGCATTTTTCCATGCACCTTTCTGATACTCGCCTTTCCTGTCGCGCTCAAGCTGGCCGAGGCGAGGTTCTGATCACCATGGGAACGCTACGGCTCTATTATGCAAGAACGTTCAGCGCACGGCTGTTGGGGCTGCATGCCTATCCGCGCCTGTCGCAGGACACGGGCTTATGTATCGCGCCATGCGCGGGCGTGCACACGTTCTTCCTGAGCTACGCCATCGATGTCGTCTTCTTCGACGCTCGACAACAAGTTCTGAAAACCGTCCATGGCTTGAACCCCTTCAAGCTGAGTTATTGCCGTGCCGCGGCTTTCGCTGTGGAGCTGCCAGCCGGCCATTGCGCCGCAAACCCGGGCTATGCCCGGGAGATACGCAGCGCATTGGCGAAGACTCAGGGCGCGGGCTGGTCGGTCGGGTAGTTGACGCCGAACACGCTGATGTAGGCGGGATAGAAGCTGCAGTAAAGGATGGCGGCGATCACAATATTGAGCGGCGTGAATAACACCTGCACCATGCCGGCGGATACGCCCGCCGATGCCAGGAAAGCGCCAGCCATTTGCGCGGCAAAGAAAATGGCGGCCCAGCTTGCGCCATAGGCGAGGAAAGGCCATTTGTTGCGCCAGCATGCCACCATGGAAAAAAACAAGGCCTGAGACATCTTGATGCCGTGCCAGCCGATGAGCGCGGGAGCATGCCAGAACATCGCGGAAATCACCAAATAGAGCAAGCCGAAAGTGATGAAGGGCCCTTGCATGGCCGTCAGCAAGGCGTGTTCGTTGATGATGCCGTTGTCGTCGATGGCGCTCATCAGGCTGCCGAGGAAGGGCAAGGTTGCAAGGAAGCCGCCGGCGAGGCAGAACAACAGGTAGGCCAGCCCGAGCGCCAGCAGACGCTTGCGGGTCTCCAGCTTTTTCAGCGGCTGGAGCCACATGTTCAATAGCATCGGCCGGCCCTGCGCGATATTGCGGCATGCGCTAAGGGTGACGAATGTCAGCATGGGTGTACAGGCGATCAGGGCGATTTGTCCGAATAGCGGAATCAGATAGCTGATGGTGATCAGCAGCCCCGTTGCCATGCTCCAGAAAAACATTGCCATCGGCTGTCGGCGGAAAAGTCTGAACCCGTCCTGTATCCAGGCCCAGCCGGCGGTGATGGGAAGAATGGCGGCTTGCATGCGTAAGTGCTTCCTAAAGGCGATGGGCCGTGGCGCTCTTGCGCCGCTCGATCAGTATGCGTTCGAAATGGCGGGGGTCATGAGGCTTGAGGGTCTGGGCCGGACGGGGCAGAAAGAAGTCGTATAGGCGGGAAACCCAGAAGCGCAATGCGGCGGCCTGCAGCATCATCGGCCACGCTTCGCGTTCGGCGTCGGTAAAAGGCCTGATCTGTGCGTAGGCGTCCAGCCAGCCGCGCAGTTTGTCGTCTTCGAGGACGCCGGTGTTCCTGTCTATGCACCAATCGTTCACGCTCACGGCCACGTCGAAGATCCAGGCATCGCAGCCCGCGAAGTAGAAATCGATGATGCCGCCCATGCGGGGCATTTCGAACGTGCCGTCGAATAAAACGTTGTCGCGGAAGAGGTCGCAGTGGGCGGGACCGAAGGGGAGGGTCCTGTAGGTGTCGCTCGCGGCGAACTCGGTTTGCTCCTGAAGCACATCCTGTATGAGCTTCGCCTGTGCCACGTCCAGGAAAGGCAGGACCTTGGGTATGGTTTGCTGCCACCAGCCCAGGCCCCGCAGGTTGGGTTGTGCCAGCGAAAAATCCTGTCCGGCCAGATGAGCCTGGGCCAGCGTGCGGCCGGCCAGCGCGCAATGGACCGCGCTGGGCGCGGGTTCGTACCCACCCGTCAGGCGGCTGACAATGGCGCAAGGCTTGCCGTGCATCGTGGTCAGCCGCGAACCGCTGCAGAGCGTCTGCGGCTGCGGGACGGGGATGCCCTTGTGGGCAAGGTGGTACATGAGTTCGATGTAGAAAGGCAGTTGCTCGTAGGTCAGGACCTCGAACAGGGTGAGGACGTACTCGCCCTGCGTGGTCGTGAGAAAATAATTGGTGTTTTCGATACCGGCCGTGATGCCGCGCAGGGAAACCAGTTCGCCTAGGGAATATCGTGTTAACAGCTCGCGCGCATCATCGTCGCTGACAGGGGTGAAAACGGCCATGGGGTTGAAAGCTCTGCCTTGTTTTACTGAAACTGAATTGAATTGCGTATGTTCTTGGGGCTGTTGATTTTAGTCCAGGTTGGCGGGCTGTGCGCTGGCCGGGCCAAAATGACCGACAATATGGGCTACGCATTTATCACCGTAGTTTCTCGATGACTCACCGTTTTCCCGACTCACCCGCATCCGCCTGGCGCCTTTGCGTGGCGCCCATGATAGACGTTACCGATAGGCATTGTAGGTACTTTCATCGTTTGCTGGCGCCCAAGGCGCGCCTGTACACGGAAATGATCACCACCGGCGCACTGATGCACGGCAACGTCGCACGCCATCTGGATTTCGATCCGGCGGAGGAACCGGTGGCGCTGCAATTGGGCGGCAGCGAGCCCGAGGCGCTGGCAGCCTCGGCCAGGCTGGGCCAGCAATGGGGTTACAACGAGATCAACCTGAACTGTGGTTGCCCGTCGGAACGCGTGCAAAAGGGCGCGTTCGGCGCCTGCCTGATGGCCGAGCCGGCGCTGGTGGCCGATTGCGTCAAGGCGATGCAGGACGCGGTCGGCATACCGGTCACCGTCAAGCATCGCCTCGGACTCGATTACGACGATTCCTATGGTTTCGTGCGCGATTTCGTGGGGAAAATCCACGACACCGGCTGCCGGGTGTTCATCGTCCATGCCCGGAACGCGGTGCTGAAAGGGCTGTCCCCCAAGGACAACCGCGAGATCCCGCCCTTGCGCTATGACGTCGCCCTGCGCTTGAAGCAGGATTTCCCTGACGTGATCATCGTCCTGAACGGCGGCATATCCGAAACCGATCAGGCAGTGCAACTTGCCGGGCAATTCGATGGCGTCATGCTGGGCAGGGCGGCCTGGCATACACCGGGCGTCTTGTCGGAGCTCTCGCTGGCCATGGAGCCCGGCTTGTCCTTGCCCGAGCCGGCCCAGATCGTGCAGGCAATGACCCGCTATGCGGCGAAGGAAGTCGCCAGGGGAGTGCCCTTGCGAATGATCGCACGGGCGATGCTGGGCTGGATGAGCGGCCGCAGCGGCGCGCGGCAATGGCGTCGTACCTTGTCCGATCCGAAGCTTCTCAACCAGAACGACGCCGGGCTGCTGGAAAAGGCCTGGGCGGAACTGATGTTGCGGGGGATGGGGTCAGACCCTGCAGGGGTCTGACCCCTTAGCGCAGGCCTTTTGGGGTCAGACCCCGTGCGGGGTCAGACCCCTTGTTCAGGCGCCTTCCTCGGTGTCGGTCGGCCAGTCGCGGATATAAGCCTTCAGCATGTTGTTTTCGAACTGCTGGGCCGCGACGATGGCTTGAGCCATGTCGTAGAACGAGACGACGCCCATGAGCGTGGGCCCGTCCATGACAGGTATGTAGCGCGCATGCTTTTCGAGCATCAGCCGCTGGACTTCTTCGAAGCCGGTGTTCGGCGACACGCTGACCGGGGCGTCGTCCATGATGCTGCGTACCGTGTTGGTGCCGGTGTTGCCCTGATTGTCGTGCAGATGGCGGATGATTTCGCGGAAGGTCAGCATGCCGACCAATTGGCCGTGCTCCATGATGACCAAAGACCCGATGTCTTGTTCGCTCATGGTTTCAAGCGCCCGAAGTATAGGCATGTCGGGGGTGCCCGTGTACAGCGTGTGCCCTTTCACGCGTAGAATTTCGCTAACTTTTAACATCGTTGTCCTCCTGGGTGCCCGTCCTGGGCACATGAGGCGTATTTTGCCCTATGCGACGGGGTTCGGGTAGTAGCTCCGGTGTTTCGAACAGTGTTTCCAGCCGCACTGTCTGGTTGTCGAACACCATGGCGGCCGCCCTGAGAATTTCGGGGTGGTCGGACAAACCCGGCTGGCTGCGGTCCAGTAGCAGCGCGTCGATGAGCGGGGCAAGGTCGGCCTCGCGCTGGTCGCAGGACAGCACCCATTGGTCCGCGCCGTCGCCTTCGGCGTTCACGACATAGCCCAAGTCCTTCAGGGCGTCCAGCACCTGGCTCATTTCCAGTTCGTGCAAGCGCAAATGGGCGCAAAGAAAACGCATGCTGCGACCTGGCGGCTGCCCTTGCTGGGCGGTCCAGAGCGCTTCTAGCACCCGCAGCGCGTCGATGAAAATGCCGCCGGTGTGGTGTTCGAGCGCCCAGCGCCGCTGGCGCAAGGCGGGCAGGGTGGCCGCCACGGTGGCCCCCACCAGTATGGCCAGCCATGACAGATACAGCCACAGCAGGAAGATGGGGAGGGTGGCGAACGCGCCGTATATGACCGTGTAGGAGGGAAATCGCGCAAGGTAATACGCGAAGGCCCAGCGCATGATCTCCAGCACGATGGCGGTGCCGAAGCCGCCCACGGCGGCGTCGCGCCACAGCACGCGCCGATTGGGCACGCCGACGAACAGGGCGGTGAAGCCCAGGCCGGTGGCGATGAGAGGCACGAGGGACAAGGCGTAGCCCAGCACCGCGGGCAGATCTCCGATATGGCCGAGCGATTCGCGCGCCAGCACGGTCATGGCCCACAGGCTGGCGCCGATAAGTATGGGCCCCAGCGAAATGATGGCCCAGTAGACCAGAATCCGTTGCCCGATCGGGCGTTGGCGCTCGACCTGCCAGATACTGTTGAACGCTTCGTCGATGGTCATGAACAGCATGACGGAAGTGACGATAAGGAACAAGCTGCCCACCGCCGTCAACCCGGATGCCTTGGCGGCAAACTGGTTCAGGTAGAACATGACGTTTTCTGAAACGGAGGGCGGAAGCAGGCTGGAGCTAAGAAAGCTTTCGAGCGCCACCCTGAAGTCGGCGAACAGCGGGAACGCGGTGAACAAGGACAGGACGACCGCCAGCAAGGGCACGATGCCCAGCACCGTCGTGAAGGTGAGGCTGGAAGCGACCTGCGTCAGATTTTTTTCGCTGGTACGCCGCAGGGCGAAGCGCGCGATCTTCAGCGCATTGGACACGCCCGATGCCGGCGTATTGGCCGGGTCCAGCCGCGGCTCTTCGGCGGGACCGTCTGATTCGGCGGGCAGGGGATCGCGTGGCGGGCTTGCTTCGGTGCGATTTTTGCTGGCGGACGTTGTCACGATACGAAACCTTTTCGGGCAGAGCGCTGACCGGGCGCCGTTCCGTTTGAACGTTGACGGGGCCGATGCAGCGCAAGCGTCTTTCGAGGGATAATACCAGCATGACTACACAAACGAATCCTGTCCTGCGCCACGGCGCTTCGGTATCGCTGATCGCACTCATCGCCCTGTGCCTGGCTTGGGAGCTCTGGATTGCGCCGCTCAAGCCCGGCGGATCCCTGCTGGCGCTCAAGGCGCTGCCCTTGCTGTTTCCCTTGCGCGGGGTGCTGAAGGGCAGTCTCTATACGCTGCAGTGGGCGGCAATGCTGGTTCTCCTCTATTTCATGGAAGGGGTGGTGCGCGCATGGTCCGATCCCTCTCCGGCGTCGGCCGTCATGGCGGGATTCGAGATTGCGCTGTCTTTGGTGTTCTACTTATGCGCCATTTTCTACGTCCGGCCGGCCAAGCGGCAGGCGCGCCGGGCCGCAGCCGCCGCCAAAACGCCTAAGGCCGTGCCATGATCGAAACCATTGCCGGGCTGAGTGCCGCCAATTCCTTTTCCGGACTTCCGCCGCAGTTCTATACCCGTCTTGAACCGCAGCCCCTGAACCAGCCCAGGCTGTTGCATGCCAACCCCGATGTCGCCGAGCTGCTGGGCATGTCCGCGCGCATATTCCAAGATCCTGTGTTTCTGGATGTCTTTTCCGGTAAGCAGCCTTTGCCGGGCGGCAAGACCTTGGCTGCGGTGTACAGCGGACATCAGTTCGGCATCTGGGCGGGGCAGCTGGGCGATGGCCGCGCCCACCTCCTCGGCGAACTCGCCGCGCCATCCGGCAACTGGGAGCTGCAGCTGAAAGGGTCCGGGCGTACGCCATATTCCCGCATGGGCGACGGCCGTGCCGTGCTGCGCTCTTCCGTGCGTGAATACCTGGCGGGCGAAGCCATGGCGGGCCTGGGCATACCAACGACCCGGGCGCTGGCATTGGTCGTTTCCGATGACCCCGTCTACCGCGAAACGGTCGAGACTGCCGCGATCGTGACACGCGTTTCGCCCAGCTTCGTCCGTTTCGGTTCCTTCGAGCACTGGTCCTCGTCGCCGGCAGAGCTGCGGGCCTTGCTCGATTACGTGGTCGATCGCCACTTTCCTGAGTGCAGGGCTGGTGTGCAGGGCCCGGATTCATTGGACCATACCGTCGCCCGCTTTCTGCGCGAAGTCGTGGCCCGCACGGCACGTATGATCGCAGACTGGCAGACGGCCGGTTTCTGCCATGGCGTAATGAACACCGACAATATGTCCATACTGGGGCTTACGCTCGACTATGGGCCTTATGGCTTCATGGACGCCTTCCAGGCCAATCATGTTTGCAATCACAGCGACACGCAGGGCCGGTATGCATGGAATGCGCAACCGGCCGTGGCCCACTGGAACCTGTACCGGCTGGCCGGCGCCTTGCTGGGCCTGGGCACGCCGCAGGATACGCTGAAAGAGCAACTGCAGCATTACGAAGCCGACTTTCTCCAGGCCTATCGGGGCAACCTCATGCGCAAGTTCGGACTGCTTGCCTGGGAAGACGGTGACGATGACCTGGCCGATCAGTGGTGGAGGCTGCTGCACACGCAAAAGGCTGATTTCACGCTCAGCTTCAGGTCCCTGGCCGCCGCGCCCGCGCAGCCCGACTCCTTTCTCGAACGCTTTGCGGACCGAGATGCCGCCGGGGCCTGGCTCGAGCGTTACACCCGGCGATTGAATCATGACGAACGGGACCCCGATCAACGCGCGGCGCAGATGCTGGCCAGCAATCCGCTGTATGTGCTGCGCAACCACCTGGCCGAAGGCGCCATACGCGCCGCGGCGCAGGACGATCCCAGCGAAATAGCCAGGTTGTTGCAGGTGTTGCGGGATCCTTATACCGAGAAGCCAGGGTTTGAAGCCTATGCCGCAGAGCCTCCGCAATGGGCGGAACAACTGCAGGTAAGCTGTTCTTCCTGACCCGGGGCCGTTATGGCCGAATGCGTGGCGGCCCCGGTCGACTTCCTTGGCCAGGCTCTTGACAATCTTTTTATAGAATCACGGATTCAGATAAGGTAAAAAACGAGAATTATGTCCGGCAATACATTAGGCAAACTTTTTTGTGTCACGAATTTCGGGGAGTCGCACGGCCCCGCCATCGGCGCGGTCGTGGACGGCTGTCCGCCGGGGCTGCCGCTCAGCGTCGAAGATATCCAGCATGAGCTGGATCGCCGCCGCCCCGGCACGTCAAGGCATGTGACGCAGCGGCAGGAAGCCGATCAGGTCGAGATCCTTTCGGGCGTGTACGAAGGCAAGACCACCGGCACCCCCATAGGCCTGCTCATCCGGAATACGGACGCGCGCAGCAAGGACTACAGCAATATCGCCGACACTTTTCGTCCCGGGCATGCCGACTATACCTACTGGCGCAAATATACGGAACGCGATCCGCGCGGCGGAGGGCGGTCGTCGGCGCGGCTGACGGCACCCACGGTCGCGGCGGGCGCCATCGCCAAGAAGTGGCTGGAGCAAGCATACGGCGTCAAGATCCGCGGCTACATGAGCCAGCTGGGCCCTGTGAAAATTCCCTTCGTTTCCTGGGATGAAGTCGGCAACAATCCGTTCTATGCCCCCAACTCGGAGATCGTGCCCGAACTCGAGGCTTATATGGATCAATTGCGCCGGGATGGCGATTCCATCGGTGCGCGCATCGAGGTGGTGGCCGACCATGCGCCAGCGGGCTGGGGCGAACCCTTGTACGACCGTCTGGATGCGGATATCGCGCACGCCATGATGGGGCTGAATGCCGTGAAAGGCGTATCCATCGGAGCAGGTTTCGACTGCGTCGCGCAGCGCGGCTCCGAGCACGGCGATGAACTTACCCCCGACGGTTTCCTGAGCAATCACGCCGGCGGGGTGCTTGGCGGTATTTCTTCCGGCCAGCCCATTACCGTCGCACTGGCAATCAAGCCCACTTCCAGCATACGCATAGAGCGCCGGTCCGTGGACCGCGCGGGCAACCCTGTTCAGGTCCAGACACTGGGGCGGCACGATCCTTGCGTTGGCATACGCGCCACGCCCATCGCCGAGGCGCTGCTTGCCATTGTCCTGATGGACCATGCGCTGCGCAACCGCGCCCAGTGCGGAAAATAATACCGTCTTGAAAGGAGCTTCACCGCCATGAAAATGAAAACATCGATGACACGCCGCGTCGCGGTCTGCACACTGGCCGTCGCCGCCGCGCTGGGCGGTTGCGCCGCCGTCCAGACGACGGAATCAGGTTCTGTGGGCGTGGAGCGCAAGCAGTACATGTCGGGCATGGTGTCGGAAGCCGCTTTGCAGCAAGAGGCGGCCCAACAGTATTCCAGCCTCATCGGCCAGGCCAGGGCGCAGGGAGCACTGGACGTCAATGCCGCGCAGACGGCCAGGGTCAGGACCATCGCCAACAAGCTCATCCAGCAGGTGGGCGCTTTCAGGCCTGACGCCCGCAATTGGAATTGGGAAGTGCACGTGCTCAATTCCAACGAGGTCAATGCCTGGTGCATGCCCGGCGGGAAAATGGCCGTCTATGCCGGTCTCATCAACCAGATCAAGCCCACCGATGCCGAGCTCGCGGCGGTCATCGGTCATGAAATGGCCCACGCCCTGCGCGAGCACGCCCGCGAACAGGTGTCCCAGCAAATGGTGACCAACGTCGGGCTTTCCGTGCTTTCCGCCGTGACGGGCGTGGGGGCGACGGCCGACCTGGGCAGCGCCCTGACGAATGTCATGTTCACCTTGCCGAACAGCCGTACGCATGAAACCGAGGCGGATCGCATCGGGGTGGAGCTGGCGGCACGCGCCGGCTATGACCCGCGGGCCGCGGTGACGCTGTGGCAAAAAATGGGCGCGCTCGGCGGAAGCTCCGCACCGCCGGAATTCCTATCCACCCATCCTTCCGCCGCCAGCCGCAGCGCGGACCTCACCCAGGCGGCCGAGCGGGTCCTGCCGTTGTATCAGGCGGCGGGCGGGAAATAAAGCCCTTGCCGCCGTTCGGGCGGGGGTCAGACCCCATACGGGGTCTGACCCCAAACGTTTCGGCAGGCCTGGGGTCAGACCCCGTATGGGGTCTGACCCCTTGGCTCCTTGCGGATGCGGTACCAGTTGACCCCTACGGCCGCGATCAGCAGCAAGCCAAGATATCCCAGCAGAGGGTATACGGTGCCCACCAGCTTGGTGAATCCGAACTGTCCCAGGACGAGCGCGATTCCGCAACTGACTATGCTGAAACCCCGGAAGGCATTGGTTTCCGGTCGGGTGAAGCGCGCGCTGAACGCGAAGAACATCCCCACCGCCGTGCTGTAGATCATGCAGGTAATCGCGATGGTCATCAGGATGCCCACTACCGGAGACAGGCGAGTGGCCAGTGCGAGCGTAGGAAGCTCGGCGCCCTGGAGCTGGTTCAGGTTGAAGAGCAGCGCGATATTGATCAGCAGGATCAAAATGCCAAGCCCGATTCCGCCCAGCACACCGCCCAAGGACGTGGTCTTGATGTCGCCCGTGCGGCCGGAAATGACGGCCAGCATGGGAAAGCCTACGGCGATATTGAACGATGCATACAGCATCGCGGCGATGGACCAATGAGGCGCCACGGTTTCCTGCTGGTGGCTCAGAAGCAGCAGTTCGTCCGTGCTCGCATTGATGGTGAAGAGCGAGTACACGGTGATGACGATGACCATGCACATCAGGATGGGCGTGGCCGCACTGACCAGGTCGATGATGCGCTTGACGTTCATGCATAGCGTCAGGATGACGAGGGCGGCCATGAACGCGCCGCCGATGAGCGGGGAAAAACCGAATTGTTGCTGGAACAGGGAACCGGTTCCAGCCAGCATGGCGACGCCCACCCCATATAGGAAGAACGTAAGCAGGACGTCCATGACGGTGCCGGCTTTGTGCCCGAACAGAATGCGCAGCACTTCCTTGTGCGAGCTGGCCTGCAACTGAGTGCTCATGCGGGCGATCTGCCGGCCCAGGAAGGCGAACAGGACGCCGGCGAGGATGGTGCCCGCAATGCCGGCCAGTCCGTAGCCGGTGAAAAACTGAAGGATTTCCTGCCCCGAGGCGAAACCGCCTCCGATAATGACGCCCATATAGGCGAACGCCAACTGTATTGCGTAGCGATTCATGATGGTTCTGGTGCCTTGCACCGATATGGAAAAGCTAGGGATTGTACTAGGTGATCTAGGGTAAATACTGACATAACCTTGCCGCTAACATATTGAAATTCTAAGGGTTTTCCCTAGTTCTGTGATGGAGGAGTATGCGGGCGGCCAATATTCATGCGCTTTTTGGCCGATCGTTCTAATTTAGGCAATCATATTAAGTAAATTTTGAAATTGTTAGAAACCACTGCGGTCTCTAGAATCCTGCAGATCAAAGCTGGGCCGTCCGCGCACCGCGAATCCAGCAGTAAGGAGTCAAATGCTTTCGTATACGCTACGGCGCTTGCTCATGACCTTGCCCGTCATGCTGTTCGTCGCCTTATTTGTTTTCGGTCTGCTGGACCTGGCGCCGGGAGACCCGGCCGCGCTGCTGGCGGGGGAAGACGCCACACAGCAGGATATCGCGCGCATACGCGACACCCTGGGCCTCGACAAGCCATTCCTGCTTCGCTTCGGCGAATGGATCTGGGCCATCGCGCACGGCGACCTGGGTACCTCCTTGTTCACCGGGCTGCCGGTCAGCACCATGATCGCCCAGCGCCTGGCGCCCACGGTCACGCTCATGATCATGACCTTGATCGTTTCCGTGATCGTCGCCATTCCTTTCGGTGCGCTGGCCGCCTGGATGCACAACCGCTGGCATGACCGCAGCATCATGGTCCTGGCGGTACTGAGCTTTTCCATCCCTTCCTTCGTTGTCGGCTATATCCTTGCCTGGACACTGGGCTTGCAATTGCGCTGGTTCCCCGTGCAGGGCTATGTGCCGTTCTCCCAGGGTTTCGGGGCATCGCTGCATAGCCTGGTGCTGCCGGCTCTGGCGCTGGGCAGTGTCTACATTGCCTTGATCACCCGCATTACCCGCGCGACCTTGCTCGAGACGCTTTCGCAGGACTATGTTCGTACAGCCAGGGCAAAGGGCGTCAGCAATCGCAGCATCCTCTTTCTGCATGCCCTCAAGAACGCCGCCGTGCCGATCGTGACCATCATCGCCAGCGGCGTGGCGCTGCTGATCAGCGGAACCGTGGTCACCGAGACGGTCTTCGCCATCCCGGGACTGGGACGCCTGACGGTGGACGCCATCCTGCGCCGCGACTATCCCATTATCCAAGGGGTCATCCTGTTGTTCAGCTTTTCCTATGTGTTGATCAATCTTGCGGCCGACCTGCTGTATCGTGTTTTCGACCCGAGGATCCATTACTGATGAACCGTACCATGCGTTTTCTCCGCCAGTATCCGACCGTCGCGGTCGGGGGGCTGTTGGTCCTGGGCCTCGTCCTGATGGCGGTCCTGGCTCCCTGGCTGGGCACCACCGATCCAACCGCGCTCTCGCCCATACACCGTACGCGCTCACCCAATGCGCAATTCTGGTTCGGCACCGACCTGCTTGGCCGCGACGTCTATTCCCGGGTCATCTACGGCGCGCGCGTCTCCCTCATCGTGGGTTTCTCGGTCGCCTTCCTGGCGACCGTCATCGGCGTGGCCATCGGCCTGGTTTCAGGATTCGTGCGCTGGGTGGATGCCATCGTCATGCGGATCATGGACGGCTTCATGTCGATCCCGACCATATTGCTGGCGATCGCGCTCATTGCCCTCACCGGGGGTTCCATGCAGAACGTGATCATCGCCATCACGATCGCAGAGATCCCGCGGGTCGTTCGCCTTGTGCGGGGGCTGGTGCTTTCCCTGCGCGAGCAACCCTACATCGAGGCCGCGATCGCCGCCGGCGCGAGCCGGGGGCGCATCGTGCTGCGCCACATTTTTCCCAATACCGTTGCCGCGCTGACCGTGCAGGCCACCTACATCTGCGGCGTTGCCATTCTGGCGGAAGCCAGCCTTTCATTCATCGGTGCGGGCGTGCCGCCCGCCACGCCATCCTGGGGCAACATCATGGCCGAGGGCAGGGCGCTCTGGCAGATCAAGCCGCATCTGATCGCTTTCCCCGCCTTGTTCCTGTCGATCGCCATTCTGGGCATCAACATGCTCGGCGACGGGCTGCGCGACGCCATCGATCCCCGCATGGCCAAGAGGATTTGAACCATGACAGCAACTTCCATGAATCCCGGCCGCCGCGTCCTGGACGTGTCCGACGTCTCGGTGATTTTCGGGCAGGGCGAGAACGCTTTCACGGCCGTCAAATCGCTGAACCTGCATGTGGACCGCGGTGAAACACTCGCCATCGTGGGCGAATCCGGTTCCGGAAAATCCGTGACATCCTTGGCCATCATGCGGCTGGTCGAGTTCGGCGGCGGACGCATCGCTTCCGGAAGCATGGCGTTCCATGCGCGTGATGGGCGCCAGTTCGACCTGCTCGCCGCCTCGGAGGAAACCATGCGCGCCATGCGCGGCGCGGATATCAGCATGATATTCCAGGAGCCCATGACTTCCCTGAACCCGGTCCTGACCGTAGGGTTCCAGATCGTGGAGGCGATACGGCTGCATCAGCATTGCGATGCCAAGACGGCGGAAGCGGCTGCGCGCCGTGTGCTGGACCAGGTCCGCATCCCGGATTCGCGCGCCATCCTGAAGCGCTACCCGCACGAGCTCTCGGGCGGCATGCGGCAAAGGGTGATGATCGCGATGGCGCTGTCCTGCCGTCCCGCGCTGCTCATTGCCGATGAGCCGACGACGGCTCTGGACGTCACCATACAGGCGCAGATCCTGGGCCTGATCAAGGAGCTCCAGCGCGAGATGGACATGGGCGTGATCTTCATCACGCACGACATGGGCGTGGTCGCCGAAGTCGCCGACCGGGTGATGGTGATGCGCAAGGGCGACGTCGTGGAGAACAACGATGTACACGGTCTGTTCAACGCGCCGCAGCATCCCTACACCAAGGCGCTGATGGCGGCCGTCCCAAGACTGGGCGCCATGCGCGGCACCTCCCAGCCCGCCCATTTCGATCTGCTCGACGGCGGCGCTTCCATGCAAGGCGCACCGTTGCCGACAGCGGCTTCCGAGGCCGGCGGCTATGCCGGTCCGTCTGGTGAAGTGATCCTGCGCGTGCAGGACTTGGTCACGCGCTTCGATGTGCGTGGCGGTTTTTTCTCGCGGGTCAAGCGCAAGGTGCACGCCGTCGAGAAAGTAAGCTTCGACCTGCATGCGGGCGAAACGCTTTCCCTGGTGGGCGAATCGGGCTGCGGCAAGACGACGACCGGCCGGTCTCTCATGCATCTGACGCCCACCGTCGGCGGGCGGATCGTGTTCGACGGCAAGACGCTGGACCGGGCCGATCCCGAAGCCATGCGCCACTTGCGCCGCAACATGCAGTTCGTGTTCCAGGATCCCTTTGCGTCCCTCAACCCGCGCATGCGCATCGGCGACAGCATCAAGGAGCCGATGCTGATACACGGCCTGCACAGCGGCGCGGCGGCGGATCGTCGTGTGGCCGAACTCCTCGAGCGCGTCGGACTGGACGCCAAGATGGCGAAGCGCTGGCCGCACGAATTCTCGGGCGGGCAAAGGCAGCGTATCTGCATAGCACGCGCGCTCTCGGTCAATCCCAAGGTCTTGATCGCCGATGAGTCCGTGTCCGCGCTGGACGTGTCCATCCAGGCGCAGATCGTGAATCTGCTTATCGATCTGCAGCGCGAACTGGGTATCGCCTATCTGTTCATCTCGCATGACATGGCCGTCGTGGAACGCGTGAGCCACCGCGTAGCCGTCATGTATCTGGGGCAGATCGTCGAACTCGGTCCGCGCCAGATGATTTTCGAGAATCCGCAGCACCCCTATACGCGGAAGCTCATGCAGGCCGTGCCGGTGGCGGATCCCTCCGTGCGTCGGGCCAAAGCGCTTGAAGTCAGCGATATTCCCAGCCCCGTCCGCGATCTCGGCGATGAGCCGGACGTGCGGGCGCTGGTGCAAGTAGGTGAAGGCCACTATGTGGCCCAACATTCAATAGGCGGCGCATATTGAACGCCGCCAACTCCAAGGAGCTCGTTATGGATCGTAGACAATTTCTTTTGACCTCGTCGGCATCGCTTGCCGCCATGAGCCTGCCCGGCATGTCCTGGGCGCAGCAGAAAACCGTTTTTCGCTGGGTGCCGCAAGCCGATCTGACCTTGCTCGACCCGACCTTCACCACGGCGGCGGTCACGCAAGGCCACGGCCAACTGGTGTTCGATACCTTGTATGGCCTGGACTCCCAGTACATTCCGCATCCGCAGATGGCCGCCGGCCACACCACCGAGAACGATGGTCTGCTCTGGAAGATCACGCTGCGCGATGGCCTGCGTTTCCATGATGGTTCGCCGGTGCGTGCGGCCGACGTCGTGGCCAGCATCAACCGCTGGGCCAAGCGCGACCTGATGGGCCGCTCGCTGATGCAATCGACGGAAGAGTTTTCGGCGCTGGACGAGAAAACCATACAGTTCAAGCTGTCCAAGCCTTTCCCTCTGATCCTCAATGCGCTGGGCCGCCAGTCCGGGATGATGGCCGTCATCATGCCCGAACGCCTTGCCAATCTCCCCGAAACGGAAGGCGTGCAGGAGATGGTGGGCAGCGGTCCCTTCAAGTTCATGGCGGATAAATGGGTCTCCGGTTCGCGCGTGGTCTATGAAAAGTTCGCCGACTACCAGCCCCGCAAGGACAGCATGGCGCCTGATTTTTCGGCGGGCCCCAAGGTGGCGCACGTCGACGGCGTCCTGTGGAACATCATCCCCGACCGTGCAACGGCGATTGCCGCCCTGCAGGCGAATGAGGTCGACGGCGTGGAAATGGTCGATACCGACTTCCTGCCCATCTTGCGCGACGATGCCAACATCAAGCTGGTCAAGCGCAGCCTGCCGACCATCGGCGTGATGCGCTTCAACCATCTGCATGCGCCGTTCAACAACGTCGAGATTCGCCGGGCCGTGCTGAGCGCGGTGAACCAGACCGAATACATGACGGCCATCAATGGCGCCGACTTTCCCGAGTTCTGGAGCGACAAGTGCGGCGTGTTCGTGCCGGGTTCGCCCATGGACAGCGACGCGGGCATGGAGAAACTGACCGGCAAGCGGGATATCGAGAAGGCAAAGGCCGCCATCAAGGCCGCGGGCTATAACGGCGAAAAAGTCGTGCTGCTCGATCCCGTCGATTTTCCGAGCTGGCACGCGGCCGCGCTGGTGACCGCCGACCTGTTCAAGCGCCTGGGCTTCAACCTGGACGTGCAGACCGTGGACTGGGGTACCGCCGTGCAACGCCGCAACAGCAAAGAGCCCGTCTCGAATGGCGGCTGGAGCGTGGCGTTCACCGGCAACACCGGTCCCAACAATCTGGATCCCGCGGGCCATCTCGCCTTGCGCGGCAATGGTGAAAAGGCCTGGTTCGGATGGCCCACCAGCGAGAAGATCGAAAAGCTGCGCATGGACTGGTTCAACGCGCCCGATCTCGAAACCCAGAAGAAGATCTGCCGCGAGATCCAGCTGCAAGTGTTTGAAGACGTTCCCTACGTTCCGCTGGGCGCCAGCTACCCGGTCACTGCGCTGCGCAAGGAATGGGAAGACTTCCAGCCACAGATCTCGCTGTTCTATACCGTCAAGAAGAAGGCGTAAGCATGCAAGGAAGCGGTATGAACGGATCGGGGCCGAGAGTGGCCATTCTGGGGTTCCATCTCGAGGCCAACGCGTTTGCGCCGCCTTCCGAGAAGGGTGACTTCATTGCGCAGTGCTGGGAGGAAGGGGACGGCATCTCGGCGCTGGCGCGTAGCGTCAGTCACCTGCCTGCCGAGATCCCCGGCTTTTACCAGCGCATGGATGCGCTCGGTCCCTGGACGCCGGTACCGCTGATCGTGGTGGGTGCCCCCCCAGGGGGGCCGGCGGCGGTCGATGTCTGGCGCGACTTCATCTCGCAGGTGGAGTCCCGGCTGCGCGCCCAAGGCCCGGTGGATGGCGTGTATATCGCCAATCATGGCGCCTCTTCCGCGGTCGGAGTGGACGACACCGAGGCCCAGCTTGCCCGCCTGATCCGTTCTCTGGTCGGGCCGGATGTTCCCGTCATTGCCACGCATGACCTGCATTGCAATGTTTCCGAGGAAACCGTTGCAAGTCTCGACGCCCTGGTCAGCTATCGCACCAACCCTCACGTCGATCAACGCGAGCGCGCGGCCGAGGCTGCCGATCTGCTGCATGAAGTCTTCGAGGGCGAACGCCTGGTGACGGCCTACATACGGCTGCCCATTACGCCGCCTTCGGTCACGCTCTCCACCCACGAGGGTCCGTATGCCGACATCGTGCGGCGAGCCGAGGCGATGATGCAACCCAAGGGCCAGGGGCCCATTGCCGTGGTGTCGGCGGCGTCGGGCTTCGTGTTTTCCGACCTGCCCAAATGCGGCATGACCGTTACCGTCACCGCGCGCGGCGACCAGGCGGCGGCTCGGCGAACCGCGCTCGAGCTTGCCCGCGATGTCTGGAAAGATCGTAGGCGTTATATTGCCAATACGATAGACGTGGCCAAGGCTGTAGAGCTGGCGTCCAAGGCGGAACAGCCTTTGCTTTTTGCCGACGTGGCCGATAACCCGGGCGGCGGAGGCGGCGGCAATACGGCCTGGCTGCTCGAAGCATTCGACCGTGCGCGCGTCCCGGGGGTCACGCTGGGCGTGTTCGTCTCGCCAGAGGTCGCGGCGAAGGCGCACGAAGCCGGGGTCGGCGGGGAGTTCCAGGCGGTGTTCAATGCCCAGCCGGGAAGCTATGCGCAGCGCTACGAGGCACGGGCCAAAGTCTTGTGCCTGACCGACGGCAATGGCGTGGGACGCCGCGGCATCCTGCGCGGGCGCAAGTTCTCTTTGGGCGCCAGCGCGCTGATCGAGTTATGCGATTCAGGCATGCAGGTGGTGGTGGGCAGCTTGCGCCGCCAGCTTGCGGAGCCTGCGATGCTGGAAATGCACGGACTGGATATATCGCGCCTGCGCATCCTGATCGTGAAAAGCCGCGGACATTATCGCGCGGGCTTCGACGAGTTCTTCCCGAACGAACGCATCCACGACGTCGACAGTCCGGGCCTGACGACGCCAAACCTGTCGCAGATCCATTTCAAGCGGCTGCCCAGGCCGGTCTGGCCGCTCGATAAGGATGCGGTCTGGATCGAACCCGACTGGAGTTGATGTGAGGGGTCAGACCCCATGCGGGGTCTGACCCCAATTCCGATCGTCGTTTGGGAGGGGTCAGACCCTGATGGGGTCTGACCCCAGGTCGGTTTGTGCGGGGTCAGACCCCGCATGGGGTCTGACCCCTTGTCCGTCGCTCCCATAAAGGCTTTCGATGCGCCGGATGACGGCCTGCATGAAACGGTCCACGCTGGTCGGCAGGACGCGGCCTTCGAAGGTCTGGATGTGTAGCGTGCGTTGCTGAGAAAGCTCGTCTATGATGGGAACGGCCACGAGTTCGCGTCGCCGGACGGAGCCCATCAGTGTCCGGTCGCCGGAAAAGCCGACGGCGCCTGTTTCGCGGCAAAAATTGTGGATGGCCGCCTGGTGGTTGCTGACCAATGCGACGTTCAGCGTCACTTTTTCATGCATGCAGCATAGGTCGACGATGAATCGCAGCGTGCTGCCCGGCCCCATCAGCACCACAGGAAAGCTCCCGATATCGCGCATATGCAATGTCTTGCGTGCGGCCAGCGGGTGGTCCACGGTCATGATGGCAAACAGAGGCATGCGGCGGGCATACCGGACTTGCACGCCCTGCGGGGGCGACAAGTTGTAGCTGAGGCCCAGGTCGTCCTCGCCTTTCCGGATGCGCGAATTGATCTCGGCCGATTGCAGCACGTTCAACTGGAAGCGGACCAGGGGTTCTTCCTTGACGAATTCGCCCATGACCGAAGGCAGCAGCTCTGTGCTGAACGCCTGGTTCGCCGACACCTTGATCAGCTTCTGGCCAAGGTGGGCGAGTTCGCTGATTTCCGTCCGTGTGCGCTCGGCTTCCAGATGCGTACGCCGGGCATACGATGCAAGCAGTTCACCGGCTTCCGTCAGCAGCATGCCACGAGCATGACGTTCGAAAAGGTGGGTGCGGTGCTCGTCTTCCAGCTTGCGTATCATGCGGCTTATCGCCGAAGGCGCGACATGCAGCTTGTGCGCCGCCTCGGTCAACGAGCCGGCGTTCACGACTTCCAGGAAGTATCTAAGGGCGGTATTGAGCATGTTTTTTGGCGGGGGTCAGACCCCATGCGGGGTCTGACCCCGTTCTCGGAACACGGTTGTTTTAGGCTTGGGGTCCGACCCCGTACGGGGTCGGACCCCATTCACGGAGCGCGGCTGTTTTGGGCTTTGGGGTCAGACCCCGCATGGGGTCTGACCCCTCGGGCTTCTCAAAGGCTGGCACTATCCATACCAGTATAAAAACTTGTCTTGTACTATGTTAAGAGAGTGGCATAATTTACTACTCCAACCCTACATCATAGAGCAAGGTCATGGCACAAACACTGTATGACAAACTCTGGGATGCGCATGTCGTGCATCGAGAGTCCGACGGCACCTGTCTGCTGTACATCGACCGCCACCTGGTACACGAAGTGACCAGCCCGCAGGCATTCGAAGGCTTGAAATTGGCGGATCGCAAACCCTGGCGGATTTCCGCCAATCTTGCGGTGGCCGACCACAACGTGCCGACCACCGATCGCAGCAAGGGCATCGAGGATCCGATCTCCCGGCTGCAGGTCGAGACGCTGGACGAGAACTGCGAAAAATTCGGGATCACGGAATTCCGCATGAACGACAGGCGCCAGGGCATCGTCCACATCATCGGGCCTGAGCAGGGCGCCACGCTGCCCGGCATGACAGTGGTCTGCGGCGACTCGCACACCAGTACGCACGGCGCGGTCGGCGCGCTGGCCTTCGGCATCGGCACGTCCGAGGTCGAGCACGTGCTGGCCACACAGACGCTGCTCATGAAAAAGAACAAAAGCATGCTGATCAAGGTCGAAGGCGAATTGCCCTTCGGCTGTACCGCCAAGGACCTCGTCCTGTATATCATCGGCAAGATCGGCACGGCCGGCGGTACGGGCTACGCTATCGAGTTTGGCGGCAGCACGATGCGCGGGCTGTCCGTCGAAGGCCGCATGACGGTCTGCAACATGGCCATCGAAGCGGGCGCCCGGTCGGGCATGGTGGCGGTAGACCAGAAAACCATCGACTACTTCCGCGGCCGTCCTTACGCACCGACCGGCGCGCTGTGGGACCAGGCCGTCCAATACTGGAAGACGCTGCACTCCGATGAAGGCGCGTCCTTCGACCGCATCGTCGAAATCGACGCCCGCCAGATCAAGCCGCAAGTATCCTGGGGCACATCGCCCGAAATGGTCCTGGCCGTCGACGACCGAGTGCCGGATCCCGACAAGGAAAAGGACGATGTCCGCCGTAGCGGCATGGAGCGCGCGCTGGAATACATGGGCCTGAAGCCCAACACGCCGCTGGTCGACATCAAGGTGGATCGCATCTTCATCGGTTCCTGTACCAACGCCCGAATCGAAGACCTTCGGGACGCGGCGACCGTCGCACGCGGCAAGCGGGTCGCCTCGTCGGTCAAGCAGGCCATGGTGGTGCCCGGGTCCGGACTGGTCAAGATGCAGGCCGAAAAAGAAGGCCTGGACAAGATCTTCCTGGCAGCGGGCTTCGAGTGGCGCGAACCGGGCTGCTCGATGTGCCTGGCCATGAACGCCGACCGCCTCGAACCCGGCGAGCGCTGCGCCTCCACCTCGAACCGCAATTTCGAAGGGCGGCAGGGGCAGGGCGGCCGTACCCATCTGGTCAGCCCGGCGATGGCCGCCGCGGCCGCCATCGCCGGTCATTTCGTCGATGTACGGACCCTTCGATAGGAAACCATCATGCAAGCATTTACCACTCATCATGGCCTGGTGGCGCCGCTGGACCGCGAGAACGTCGACACCGACCTCATCATTCCCAAGCAATTCCTGAAGTCCATCAAGCGCACCGGGTTCGGTCCCAACCTGTTCGACGAACTCCGTTACCTGGATCACGGCGAACCCGGCATGGACAACTCCAAGCGTCCGCTGAATCCGGACTTCGTGCTCAACCAGTCGCGCTATCAAGGCGCATCCATCCTGCTGGCGCGCAAGAACTTCGGCTGCGGTTCCAGCCGCGAGCACGCCCCCTGGGCGCTGTCGCAGTACGGTTTTCGAGCGATCATCGCCCCTTCGTACGCCGACATCTTCTTCAACAACAGCTTCAAGAATGGCTTGTTGCCGATTATCCTGCCCGAACTCCAGGTGGCGCGGCTGTTCGACGACGTCAAGGCGCATGTGGGCTACAAGCTGCGCATCGACCTCGAACGCCAGGTGGTGATCACGGAAGACGGCCGCGAGCTCTCTTTCGACATCGAACCTTTCCGCAAGCACTGTCTGTTTCATGGCCTGGACGACATCGCACTGACTTTGCAAAAGGCGGACATGATCCGTGCTTTCGAAGCGGAGCGCCTGGCCCGCCACCCTTGGCTGGAATCGCGACCTCTCGTCTAGGGAAGCGCGGAACAAGTCCTTGCCCGACCCGTCGCGCGCTTACATGGAGGCACGCTTCTGATCGATCAGGGACGACCGTTGAAAGCAGGGGCCGCGGAGACGCCGCCCCTTTTGTCGTATATTGACAACATAGTAGGAAAAAAATGACTCATAAAATTGCTGTTTTGCCGGGTGACGGCATAGGCCCGGAAATCACGGAGCAGGCGGCACGCGTGCTCGGCGCGCTGGGCCTGGATCTTGAAATGGAAACCGCCCCGGTGGGCGGCGCGGCATACGATGCGCACGGCCATCCCTTGCCGCCGGCCACGCTCGATCTGGCGAAGAATTCATCCGCCATCCTGTTCGGCGCCGTGGGTGACTGGAAGTACGATAGCCTTCCGCGCGAGTTCCGTCCCGAGCAGGCCATCCTGGGCCTGCGCAAAGCCCTGGGGCTGTTTGCCAACCTGCGTCCGGCAATTCTGTATCCTCAACTGGCCAATGCGTCGTCGCTCAAGCCCGAGGTGGTGTCCGGCCTGGACATCCTTATCGTTCGCGAGCTGACGGGCGATATCTATTTCGGCCAGCCGCGCGGCGTACGCGAGGTCGCCGAGGGCAGTTTCAAGGGAGAACGGCAGGGATTCGACACCATGCATTACGCGGAAACCGAAGTGCGCCGCATCGGCCACGTCGCTTTCCAGGCGGCGCAGAAGCGCAGCAAGCGCCTGTGCAGCGTGGACAAGGCGAACGTCCTGGAGACATCGCAGTTCTGGCGTGACATCATGATCGACACCGCGCGCGAGTATCCGGATGTCGAGTTGACCCACATGTATGTCGACAACGCGGCGATGCAGCTCGTGCGGGCACCCAAGGAATTCGATGTGATCGTGACAGGAAACCTGTTCGGCGATATCCTGTCCGATGAGGCCGCCATGCTGACGGGTTCCATCGGCATGCTGCCTTCGGCGTCGCTCAATGCCTCCAACCAGGGGCTTTACGAACCCAGCCACGGGTCCGCTCCCGATATCGCCGGTAAGAACTTGGCCAACCCGCTGGCGACCATACTGTCCGCGGCCATGCTCTTGCGCTACTCTTTGAACGAGGCAGCGCAGGCGGATCGTATCGAACGCGCCGTGCAGGCGGTGCTCGAACAAGGCTTGCGCACGGCCGACATCCACGAAGCCGGCACGAAACTGGTTTCTACCAGCGCGATGGGTGACGCGGTGCTGAAAGCATTAAAATAATGTTTCAGATCTGAATTTTTACTTTTTTAAGCGACTTAACATGAACCAAGCAGTAGGTTTAGTCGGTTGGCGCGGCATGGTGGGATCCGTCCTGATGCAGCGCATGCGCGACGAGAATGATTTTTCCCTGTTCCAGCCGGTGTTCTTTTCCACCAGCAATGCGGGCGGCGCGGCCCCCGCATGGGCGGACGGCGCCGGGCCTCTTCAAGATGCATACGACATCGAGGCCCTGAAAAAACTCCCCATCATTCTGACCGCCCAGGGCGGCGACTACACCACTGCGGTTCATTCCAAACTGCGCGCTGCCGGCTGGAACGGCGTCTGGATCGATGCCGCCAGCACCTTGCGCATGTCCGACGACGCCATCATCGTGCTCGACCCGGTCAATCGCCCGGTCATCGACGCGGCGCTGGATCGCGGCATCAAGAACTACATCGGCGGCAACTGCACCGTGAGCTGCATGCTCATGGGCCTGGCCGGCCTGTTCAACCAGGATCTCATCGACTGGATGACCAGCATGACCTACCAGGCGGCATCCGGCGGCGGCGCGCAGCACATGCGCGAACTACTGACGCAATTCGGCCTGTTGAATGCGGCGGTCAAGCCTTTGCTCGACGATCCCGCATCCGCCATTCTCGAGATCGATCGCGGCATCCTGACGGCCCAGAAGGATCCGGCCCTGCCGCAACAGCAATTCGGCGTGCCGCTGGGCGGCAACCTGATTCCCTGGATCGACAAGGACCTGGGCGACGGCATGTCGCGCGAAGAGTGGAAAGCCGGCGCGGAAACCAACAAGATCCTCGGGCGCGGCGAAGCCTTCGGCACACCCGCCACCCCAATCGACGGCCTGTGCGTGCGGATCGGCGCCATGCGCTGCCACAGCCAGGCCCTGACCATCAAGCTCAATCGCGACGTACCGCTCGATGAAATCACGGACATCGTGCGTGAAGGCTCCAACTGGGCCAAAGTCGTCCCGAACGAACGCGAAGCGACCATGCGTGATCTCACGCCCGTTGCCGTGACCGGCACACTGGATATTCCGGTCGGGCGCATGCGCAAGCTCTCCATGGGGCCTGAGTACCTCAGCGCCTTCACGGTGGGAGATCAACTGTTGTGGGGCGCGGCAGAGCCATTGCGCCGCATGCTGCGTATTGCTTTGGGTGAACTGTAAAAATGCAAATGTCCCGCTGGATGTCATCGTCTTTTGCTTTAGTATTCAAAACTAAACCTTTGGTCGGGGCGCTGGCGGCATCATTGCTGATATGCCCGGCCGTCCATGCCGCCTCCTTCGGCCATTCGCGCGTCGTGTCGGCGCCCGGCCAGGCCCTGCGCATCGACGTACCGGTCAGCCAGCTGAGCGCCGACGACTTGCGCAGTTTCTCGGTATCGCCCGCGCCCATGGCTGCATGGTCCGAGGCGGGGCTGATCCCGCCGGTCGACTTGGCCACCCTGACCACGCAGCTGGTCGACGGCTACGCGCCGGGCAGCAAGGTCATCCAGCTGCGTTCCAGCCAGCCGTTCAACAGGCCGGTGGCCGACGTCCTGCTCGATGTCCATACGGCTTCGGGGCGGCAGCGTTATCAAGTCAGCCTGTTGACCCGCACGGATGCCAGCATCGACTTGGCGTCGGTTGCCGGCCCCGAGGGCGGCATGCCGGTATCCGATCACAAGGCGGGCGCGTCCATACGCGTGAAAACCGGCGACACCATGTTTGCCATCGCCCGGCGGCATGCCGTCAGAGGCGTCTCCGATTACCAGATGATGATGGCGCTCTTCCGGGCCAATCCGAAGGCCTTCATTCATGAGAACGTCAACCTTGTCAGGGCGGGGTCCACGCTGGTGATGCCCGACAAGGCGGCACTGACTGCAATTTCCGACCGCGAGGCCCGGCGTCTCTTCATGCAGCATGCCCAGGCTTTTGCGCGGTACCGCCGGGCTTCAGCCGGTGTGGTGCCGGTGGTGGGGCAGCAAGGCGCGGCAGCCGCAGCCGGCGACGTGGTCCAGGCCATGCCGTCCGAATCGGCTCAAGCGCCCGCAGACACGCGCAAGCAGGATCTGCTGCGGCTTTCCGATCAGCCGTCCGCGTCTGCTGCCGGGGCGACCAATGGGCAAGCAGGCTCGGGCGCGGCAGGCGACTCCGCAGTAACGTCTGCGGCCGGTGCCCAAACGGCGCAATCGGACGCCGGCAAGTCCGTTGCCGGGCCGTCCGCACAGGCGGGCGGCAATGCGGATGGCCGCGCCGACGATGAGGCAGCCCTGCGCAAAGGTGTTGCGGATGCGGAGCAGCGCGTATCCCAGCTGGAAAGCAATGTAAAGAACCTGAACGAGGCCCTGCGCGCGCAAGGCAGCGTTCTCGGCGAGCTGGTCGTGGAAGGCGCTAAGGGGCTCAGCGAGTCCATTGCGCAAGCCACCAGCCCCTCGGGCGATGGTGCGCCGTCTTCGGCGGATGCCGCCACGGCCGGTGGAGCGCCGTCTTCGGCGGACGCAACCACGGCTGGCGGTGCGCTGTCGCCGGCGGATGCTGCCGGCGGTGCCCCGGGCATGGCGCCCTCGGCAGGAGCCGCCGGCGATAATCGGGCGTCCGCGACGGCTCCTTCCGCCAACGGCGCTTCTTCGTCCGCGGCAGCGCCTTCCGCCAACGGCGCTTCTTCGCCTGCGACGGCACCTTCCGCCCGAGGTTCCACGTCGGCAGTGGCGCCATCGGGTAATGGCACGCCATCGTCTGATGCGGCGAAGCCCTCCAATGGCGCAGCGCCGTCGGCTGCTGCTGTGGCTGATACCGCGGTTTCTTCGGCGGGCGCGGCAGCGGGCAGTCAGGCAGCCGCCTCGAGCGGCGAAGGCGCATCCAACGGAACATCCCCTTCCGCGGGATCCGCAGCGTCCAACGGCGCGCCATCGTCGGCCGGCCCATCGGCAGGTGGCGGGCAGGGATCCGCTGCGGCAAATGGAAGCGCCGGCCGGAATGCTCCGGGTGGCGAATCCACGGCGGGCGCGGGCAAGGGCGGCACCGCCGCGGGCACTGACGGCGGCTCCGGTACGGCCGATTCGATTTCAACAAAGACGGAAAATACTGTGTCCTGGTTTCAAGAGCATATGCTGGGTGTCATCACCGGCTTGCTGGCATTGGTTGTATTGATCATTGCATGGCTGTTGCGCCGTGCAAACGCAGCGCGTGACGAGGGGCGCGACGACAGCAGCGGCCTCATCACCGAGGCGATGGTCAGGGAGAAGCTCGCCCAGATCAATCTCGATCTGGACCAGAACTCGCCCGACCGCAACCTGCCCGGATCGCGCTGAGGCCTGAATGCCTCGTGTGGCATTGGGAATCGCCTATGACGGATCGCACTGGCTGGGTTGGCAGACCCAGCCGGGCGGGCGTACGGTGCAAGACACACTCGAAGCCGCGCTTGCGCAGTTCCTTGCCCAGCCTCGCGTGAACACGATTTGCGCCGGGCGCACCGATACGGGCGTCCATGCCCTGGAGCAGGTCGTTCACCTGGACAGTTGCGCCCGGCGCCGTCCCGAATCATGGGTGCGCGGCCTCAATGCCTTGTTGCCATCCGGCATTGCGGTGCAATGGGCGCAGCCTGTGCCGGATGATTTCCACGCCAGGTTTTCAGCACGGGCACGCAGCTATGTCTATGTCGTGCGCAACAGCCGGGTCCGTTCTCCGCTGCAGCATGGTCGGGTCGGCTGGGTCTATCATCCACTGGAACTCGACCCCATGAAGGACGCCGCCCGGCGCCTGCTGGGGGAGCACGATTTCAGCAGCTTCCGCTCGTCGCAGTGCCAGGCCGCCAGTCCGGTGAGGACCCTGCATGCGCTGGATGTCGAACAGTATGGGGACTATTTCCTGTTCACTTTCCGCGCCAACGCTTTTCTGCACCATATGGTCCGGAACCTGATGGGAGCGCTGCTATATGTGGGGCAGGGGCGTCAGCCGGCCTGTTGGACGGACGAGCTGCTGTCTCAGCGTGATAGGCGCCGTGCCGCGCCGACCTTTGCCCCGGACGGCCTGTACTTCGTGCGTGCGGATTATCCTTCGGCGTTCCTTCTGCCGGAAAGCCGCCTGGAGGATCTGGTGCAATCCCATCTGGGGCTGCAGGTTCCCGCGAGGTAAGTCGGGCATATACCGAGGGTAAGTGGGCTGCGGATCGACTAGAATGCGCTACCGTGCAGCGGAAATCTTTAGACTCATGAAATTCTTTTTGTCACTATCCAGGGCCATAGACGCGATCAATACGCGGGTGGGGCAGGCCGTGATCTGGCTCACCCTCATTGTCGTGCTCGTCAGCGCGACGAACGCAGTGGTCCGCAAAGCCTTCAACGTCAGTTCGAATGCCTGGCTCGAACTGCAGTGGTATCTTTTCGGGGCCATTTTCCTTCTGGCCGCGGGCTATACCTTTCTACGCAACGAGCACGTGCGGGTCGACGTGCTGGCCCAGAAGTTCTCGCGCCGCACTCAAATCAAGATCGAGATCTTCGGCGTTCTCTTCTTTTTGCTTCCGGCCTGCCTGCTGATTTTCTGGCTGTCCATACCGTTCTTCTACGAGTCCTTCGTATTGAACGAGCAATCGTCCAACACCGGGGGCCTCATCCGATGGCCGGCCAAGCTGTTGATACCGGTGGGTTTTTTGCTGTTGATTCTTGCCGGCTTGTCTCACCTCATCAAGTGCGTGGGCTTTCTCATGGGCGCATGCCCGGATCCCACCGCGAGGCCCGTGGGTAAGACCGCTGAAGAAGAGCTCGCGGACGAAATCCGCAGGCAAGCCCTGGCCGATCAGACCGACTCCACACTTCCCAAAACAACAAACGCCAAAGGCAACTGAACATGGAGTTTTTTGTAGACAACCTGGCGCCGATCATGTTCATCAACCTGATCGTGTTTTTACTGCTGGGCTTTCCCGTGGCGTTCTCCCTGGCCGCGAACGGCATTCTGTACGGCCTGGTGGCCGTCGAACTCGGCATGATGCAGCCGGCCCTTTTCCAGGCCCTGCCGCAGCGCGTCTTCGGCATCGTTTCCAACGATACGCTGCTTGCGGTGCCGTTCTTCACGCTCATGGGATTGATTCTCGAACGCTCGGGCATGGCCGAAGACCTGCTGGAAACCGTGGGGCAGCTGTTCGGGCCCATAAGAGGCGGGCTGGCCATCGCCGTGGTCATCGTCGGTGCGATGCTTGCGGCCACCACCGGAGTTGTATCCGCCTCGGTGATTTCGATGGGACTGATTTCGCTGCCCATCATGCTGCGCTACGGCTATGATCGGCGGCTGGCAACCGGCGTGATTGCTGCGTCCGGGACGCTCTCGCAAATCATTCCGCCGTCGCTGGTGCTGATCATCCTGGCCGACCAATTGGGAAGATCGATTGGCGACATGTACCGCGGCGCAATGGTCCCCGGCCTGTTGCTGGCGGGCGCCTACATCGCCTATGTCTTGATCATGACATTGATCAAGCCCTCCAGCGCGCCGGCGCTGCCCGAAGAGGCCCGCATCTACGTCAAGGAAGACGGCAGCCGGGGCCTGCGTTCGCTGCTGGTCCTCACCCTGATCGCGTCCGTCGTCTCGTATTTCGCCACACAGTATTATTTCAGCGAGCACACGCAGATTCCCGTGGATGAGAAAGTGGTGATCAGTCTCATGGCCTGGGGCCTGACAGCACTGGCGATAGCGCTGGTGAACAAGCTGCTGGGCCTGGGCCTGCTGTCGGAAATCGCCGAACGCGTCACTTTCGTGATGATGCCTCCACTGTTCCTCATCTTCCTGGTGCTTGGCACCATCTTCATCGGCGTCGCGACGCCTACCGAGGGCGGGGCGATGGGCGCGGTCGGAGCCCTGGTGATGGCCGTGTCGCGCGGACGCTTTTCGTGGTCGCTGCTGCGCCAGGCCATGGACACGACCACCAAGCTTTCCTGCTTCGTGGTGTTCATCCTGGTCGGATCCACCGTGTTCAGCCTCAGCTTCCGCGGCATCAACGGCGACATCTGGGTGGAACACCTGCTGCGCGGCCTGCCGGGCGGGGAGTGGGGCTTCCTGATCGTGGTCAGTCTCCTGACGTTCTTCCTGGCCTTCTTCCTGGACTTTTTCGAGCTCGCTTTCATCATCGTGCCCCTGATCGGTCCGGTGGCCGACAAGATGGGCATAGACCTGATCTGGTTCGGCGTTCTGCTGGCGGTGAACATGCAGACATCCTTCATGCATCCTCCTTTCGGGTTCGCCTTGTTCTATCTGCGCTCCGTCGCGCCCAAAGACGACTACCACGACAGGGTCACCGGCAAGCTCATTCCGCGCGTCAGCACGGGGGACATCTATTGGGGGTCGGTGCCGTTCATCTGCATACAGCTCATCATGGTTGCCGCGGTCATGGTGTTTCCCTCGATGGTCACGCACTATAAGGACGACATCCAGATGGTGGATCCTTCGACTGTCGAGTTCGGCACCGAAAACGTATATGGTTCCGACAGCTATGGCGGCGCCGACGATGCGGGTTCGGGCTTCAGGTAGGCCGGCATGAGCAACGACAGCATCCCCGCCCGCACGCGCGTCAAGATCTGCGGGCTGACCCGGGCCGAGGACATCGACAGCGCGGTCCAGGCCGGCGCCGATGCCATTGGCATGGTGTTCTATCCCGGCAGCCGGCGGGCAGTAACCATAGCCCAGGCGCGCCGGCTGCGCGCCGCCGTGCCGCCTTTTGTCAGTGTCGTGACTTTATTCGTCAATGCGGCGCCGCAGATGGTGAACGAGATCATCGATCAGGTGCATCCGGATCTCCTGCAGTTTCACGGCGACGAAACCGTCGAGTTCTGCGATCAGTTCCACTATCCCTACCTGCGCGCTTTCCGTGTCGGCGGTCCTGGCATGGACAGCGCGAAATGCGTGGGGGATGCATGCCGCGGCTATATGAACGCGCGCGCCTGGCTGTTCGACAGCTATAGCGCCGGCTATGGCGGCAGCGGCAAAGGCTTCGACACCGGCTTGCTCGACGCTGTCGTCGGGGCGGAAGAGCGGCGTCCGCTGGTGCTCGCGGGCGGCTTGAGCGCCGAAACCGTTGCCGAGCGCATACGCCGCTTCCGCCCCTACGCTGTCGACGTGAGCAGCGGGGTGGAAATCGAGCCGGGCATCAAGTCCGCTGAAAAGATCCAGGCCTTCATCAAGGCTGTGCAAAACGCCTGAATGCCGGCCTGAAGCATGGCGGTTGGCCATCCAATTCCCGGTATGGCAAAATGCTTGAAGCTTATAATAATCGCGGCACCGTGCGCCGTGCTGGGAGAGCCGTATGACGACCCGTGAAGAATGCCTGGAACTGGACAGAAACGATGCGCTGGCAGGTTTGCGCGACGACTTCTCGCTGCCTCCGGGCGTGATCTATCTCGATGGCAATTCACTGGGCGCCCGCCCGCGGGCCGCCTTGCAACGGGCGCGCGAAGTGGTGGAGCAGGAGTGGGGCACCGACCTCATCCGGAGCTGGAACAAGGCCGGCTGGTTTGAATTGCCCCTGGTATTGGGCGACAAGCTTGCTCCGCTGATCGGCGCGGGCCCCGGCGAAGTGGCGGTCACCGACACGACCTCGATCAATCTGTTCAAGGTGTTGGCGGCGGCCATCCATCTGCAGGCGTCGAACCCCGAGCGCGCCGGCCGCAGGGTCATCGTCACCGAACGTGCCAACTTTCCCACCGACGTCTACATCGCTCAGGGCCTGGCGCAATGGCTGGGTCAGGGATACGCGCTGCGCCTGGTGGATCGGCCCGAGGACCTGGAAGCCGCCATCGATGCGGACGTGGCGGTCGTGATGCTGACCCATGTGAACTACCGTACGGGCCGCCTGCTCGATATGTCGGCGCTGACGCGGCACGCGCATGCGCAAGGCGCGTTGACAGTCTGGGACCTGGCGCATTCCGCCGGCGCTTTGCCGGTGGACCTCAATGCGAGTTCGGCCGACTTCGCAGTCGGTTGCACGTATAAATACCTGAATGGCGGCCCCGGGGCGCCCGCCTTCCTGTGGGTGGCGCCACGCCATCTCGATCGTTTCCAGCATCCATTGACCGGCTGGTGGGGGCATGCGAACCCTTTCGCCATGCAGCCCGAATTCATCCCCTGCACGACGATACGCTCGGGCTTGTGCGGCACGCAGCCTACGGTATCGCTGTCGCTCGTTGAGTGCGGGCTGGACGTCTTCGCCAAGACGGACATGGCGGCCTTGCGCAGGAAGTCACTGGCGCTCACCGATTTGTTCATCGAACTGGTCGAACAGCGTTGCGCCGCCCATCCGCTGGAACTCGTGACGCCACGCGAACATGCAGTGCGCGGCAGCCAGGTCAGCTTCACGCATCCCCACGGCTATGCCGTGGTGCAAGCGCTGATCGACAAAGGCGTGATCGGCGACTACCGAGAGCCGCAAATCATGCGTTTCGGATTCACGCCTCTCTATATCCGTTTTGTCGATGTCTACGACGCCGTGGAGATCCTGGCGCGCATCCTGGACCAGCGTGATTACGACCTGGAGCGGGCGCGGGACGCTGTGACCTGATCGAGGGGTCGGACCCGCAGGGTCCGACCCCAAAAAACGGGATCGGGGTCAGACCCCGTATGGGGTCTGACCCCACGGCCTTACTCGAACAGAGGCAGGTTTGCCATGTTGGCCTTCCCGAAACCTTTGGCGAAATTTGCGGCACCGACCACGAACTCCTCTTCATCGTTGCGATTCGGCTCGATGCCGATGCTCCTGTAGTTTTGACGGATCCGCTCGCGGGCCTCGGCGGTCAGAACCGGGACTTGGTCGCGTGGCTTTCCGATGTCGCGCACCAGGCCGCCATTGCCGCCTACGCACCATTGGTTGTACTTCAGATGGGCCCATGGATGACCACCTTTCAACAGCAAAGGGGCTTGCAATTTGAAGAACGCGCTGTAGGCCGGTTCCAGCCGCCAATAGAGAGAATACGCTTCCTGTAAGTCATTCCTAGCGATAGCTCGCAGATAATCGGCGACATATGGTTTCTCCGGAGACTGTGCGCACTCGGCGTTCCATTGGCCGCTCCATTGCACGGTGCATGCTTTCGACAGCAATGGCATCATATCGAGGTGCACCGGTCCTACCAGTATCTTGTCACCCAGGCGTTCGGCACATTCCATTGCGCGTACCAGATTGATCGCTTGAGTGAGCTTGACGGCTACGACAGAGGGAAGCCGCGCCAATTGCTCGAAGGCTTCCAGTGCGATGCCACTGGGGTGAAGATGCCGCAGCCTTGGGTTGTTTTGGGCATATAGGACGATCGGTAGACGCGTGGAGTCGATGAGCTCTTTATACCAGGCGAATACCTGCTCTTCCGATTCAGGGGTCAGGTAGCGCGGCACCAGGACGGCATGGCTGCAGCCGGCCTTCTCGGCCTGAGCCAGTAGTTCTCGATTGGCTTCCTGGGTCGCTTCGCCCACATATGCGCCGACCAGTATCTTGCCTTTGCCCTCGTCGCATGCGAGCTCCAGCACGCGCTGATACTCCTCGGGTTCGCATAAGGGAGCAACTGCGCTGGTGGAAAAAAAGCCATGCCGGATCGACTGCCGCACGTCGTGCCGTATGCCATCTTCGTCGAGTTCGCGCATGTTCGGTTTGTATGATGGCAACAGCAGGTTATCGATACCTTTGTAATGCTCTCTCGCCCATTGCTTTTGTTCCGACTCTCTCATTTGGTTCCTGTCTATCGTTTAGTTGGATTGAACTTGGTATTCATGAGCTCATAGCTTGGTGCCACGGTCGACGATGGCCTGCCATCTCTTGGTTTCCTCCTGGACCACTGCTTGCAGTTCGTCGCCGGTCGATGACACTGGTACGAAACCATTGGTCTCCATCGACTGCATGAAGTCAGGGCTCGCCATTATTTTTTTGACGGCGCGTTCATAGCGTGCCGCCAGATCGGGCGCGAGGCCTTCGGGTCCGAACAAGCCGCCCCAGCCTGCCACATCGAAATCCGGAAAAGTCTCGGATATGGCAGGGACTTCGGGCAACTGCCTAGAGCGTTCTTTATCGGCTGTCGCGATGATTTTGACTTTGCCCGCACGATGCATTTCGAGAGCGGCAGCCTGTGCGGAGACCGCCAGATTGATATGGCCGCCTACCAGATCCGTCATGATCTGGCCGCTGCCCTTATAGGGAACATGTACCATATCGATGCCGGCTTTCTCCTTGATCAGCTCGCCCACCAACTGGTGGGGAGTTCCCACGCCTGGGGTGCCAAAAGCGAGACTGCCTGGATTTTTCTTGGCGTAGTCGATCAAGGCCGGCAGTGAATCGGCCGGAAAGTCCTTGTTTACCGCGAGCACTAATGTGTTGCGATAAAGCATGGAAATCGGTGTGAAGCTGCTTACGGGATCATAAGCAAGATTGGGAATGGTGAATTTGCTTGAACCATGACTGGCCGAGTTGCCAAGAATGAGGGTAGTGCCGTCTGGTTTTTCCCGGCTGCCCAAGGCTGAACCTATGCTCCCGCTTGCTCCGGCACGGTTCTCTACATATACGTTTGCATGCAGTTCTTCACCAAGTTTTTGTGCGACCAGGCGACCGGCGATATCGCCTCCCGACCCGGGAGGCCATGGTATGATGATTCGGATGCTTGAGGGCACCGAAACCGCCGCCTTAACCACACCGGAAAATGCAGTCGCTGCAAAAAAAATCAAGGTTGTGCGTCTAGACTGGTTCATGTTGGCTCCTGGTCTCCTGTTCCATATGGTTTTTAGTATCGTAAAAGACCAGAGTTCGCCAGTGAAACGACAATATCTTGTTAACCAACAATAGAGTGTTGTTAATGGTCCGCCAGCTATGAACCTGACCATGCGTCAACTGCGTGCGTTTCTGGCAGTGGCCGAGCAGGGGAATTTCACCCGCGCCGCTCAAAAGCTTCACGTCACCCAGGCGGGGCTCAGCGCCATGATTCGCGAATTGGAATCGCAAGTAGGCGCGCAGTTATTCGTTCGCACCACGCGCAGGGTCGACATCACCGAGGCAGGCGTCAGCTTGCTGCCCTATGCCACAACTGCTTTGCATAATCTTGATGAGGCCGAACGACACCTAGGCTTTCTGATTGATCAAGGGCAGCGCCGGCTCCGTATAGGCCTCACGCCGCTAGTCGCGTCCACCGTCTTGCCCGCGCTCTGTCGACGTTTCATGCAGGCTCAGCCCCAAATCACTTTGGAAATCGTCGATGCCGATCGTGAAGTATTGCAGCCGATGGTGGAAAGCGGAGATCTGGATGCGGCCTACGGCTTGTTCTTCGATTCCAAATTCGGTCTGGTGCGCAGCAGAGTCTTTAGGGGCGGGTTGGCTTTAATATCACCCAAGGCTGAATCAGACGCTGTGCGTGGTGAGTCGGTTTCATCGCTTGGGCCTCAAGAGCAAGTATGTGCAATGCCGTTGCTGACATTGCGACGCGGGAGCCTGATGGAGCGGTTCATTGACGATTTTCTTGCCTCAGCTCAATACTCTGTGGTTGAGCGCCGTGAAGTCAGGCATCTTGCGACGCTAATCGCATTGGTGGATGCCGGCATGGGATGGGCGGCCATCCCCACCATCGGTCTGCTGGAGTGCCGTCGCTTTTCCAACATACAGATGCTTCCCTTGGCTACGGCGTCACCCAATCTAGATTTTTATTGCGTGACCAAAGCCGGTCGCGCCACGCCGGCGGCAGTCGATATCTTTTCCAGCATGATTGCGAAGGAATGTGGCGGACTCGCACGGGGTGGGACCCTGCAGGGTCCCACCCGGGCAAAAAGGCACTAGAAAGGATTGGGCTCCGACCCCGGCAAAACAGGGTCGGGGTCAGACCCCGTACGGGGTCTGACCCCACGGTCTTATTCCGGCGCATCAAGCCAATGCAGGCTGAACATGCGGTCGGGGTCCGTCCAGACGGTGGCGGGTACGAAACCCGCCTCGGAGGCCAGCGTGCGCAGGCCGCCAATGGTGAACTTGTACGAGTTTTCCGTATGCAGGGTCTCGCCCTGCGACATCCTGAAGCAGCGGCCGTCCAGGTGGATTTCCTGGGGCTTGCGGCACATCAGGTGCATTTCGATACGGTGTTCCGGCGCGTTGTAGAACGCGCAGTGAGCGAAAGCGTCCAGATCGAAATCGGCGCCGAGTTCACGATTGGCGCGGGCGAGCACGTTCAGATTGAACGCGGCCGTCACGCCTTGGCTGTCGTTGTAGGCGGCATGCAGGATCGCCGGTTCCTTGATCAAGTCCACACCCAGCAAAAGAGCGCCGCCATGCAACTGCGTTCGCAGCATGCGCAGAAACCGCAAGGCTTCCTTGGGATGCATGTTGCCCAGCGTGGACCCGGGAAAGAAACCAATGCGTTTCTTCACATTCGTCGGCTTCTCGGGCAGCGCCAAGTGGCCGGTATAGTCGCCGATAAGTGGAGCGATCGAGATCTCCGGGTAGGCCTCCTGAAGCATCCTAGCGCTGGCGGCCAGATGTTCTCCTGAAATATCGATGGGCAGATAGTGCGCGGGGCCGTCCAGCGCATCCAGGATGGGCCTGATCTTGTGCAGTGATCCGGCTCCGTATTCGACGATTTCGGCATGGCTGCCGATGTGCCGGGCGATGTCGGAAGCGCAGGCCCGCAACACCCACATTTCACAGCGCGTTGGATAATACTCTGGCTGCTCGCATATGCGATCGAACAGCCTGGACCCTTCCTCGTCATAAAAATATTTCGGAGACAAGGCGTGCGGCATATCGGCAAGCGCGTGAATCATGTCGCTCAGAAAAGGCTCGGGCATGATGGTTTCCGCGACAAACGGAATATCGGCGAGTGTGCTGCATCCAAATTCTTGTTTCAGCATGTGAGGTCCCTGGCGAGCCGCAATCCGGAGAACTGCCAACGCGCTCCGGGCGGAAAAAAGTTTCTGTATGTCGGGCGGGTATGGCCCGACGGCGTTGCGTGGCTGCCGCCGCGCAGGACGAGCTGCCCCACCATGAATTTGCCGTTGTATTCGCTGGGCGCGCCCGCCATCGGCCGGAAGCCCGGATACGGGTCGTAGGACGATCGCGTCCATTGCCAGGCGTGTCCAGCCACCTGCGTCAGGCGAACGTCATGGGCGGCCGCTTCCCATTCGAACTCCGTGGGCAGCCTGGCACCGGCCCATTCGGCATAGGCGGCCGCTTCGTAGAAAGACAGCTGCATGACCGGCTCTGTGCCATCCAAAGATTCAACGCCACGCAGGCCGAATACTTTCCAGCCCGAAAGGCCGTCCGGGATCCAGTAGGCGGGATGCTGCCACTCATGGGCTTGAACGGCAGCCCAGCCTTCAGAAAGCCATAGCTCGGGCTTCCGGTAGCCGCCATCATCGATGAACGCCGCGAATTCGGCGCAACTCACCAGCCGGGTGCCGAGCTGGTAGGAGGGCAAAAGGACGTCGTGCCGGGGCGTTTCATTGTCATAGCAAAAAGGGGCGCCGGCTTGATCAGAGGCAGGGCATCCGACCGAAACGCGCCCGCCGGTGAAGTCCGCCCATCCGGAACGCTCGTTGATGACCGCGGGCCTAGGAGGGGCGCGTCCTTCCGGGCCGGGGTAGGGATACTGAGCGTCATAAGCGGGCTTCAGCGGATTGCACCAGAAGGCATGGAGGATGTCGGTAAGAATCAGCTCCTGGTGCTGCTGTTCATGGTTGATGCCCAGTTGCATCAGGCGCTGGATTTCCTCCCACTGCTCTTCGGTGCATTCATCCATCAGCCGATGCATCGATGCGTCGATGTGGCGGCGGTAAAGATGGACGTCTTCCAGGCTGGGCCGCGAGATCAGTCCTCGCGACGGCCGGGCAAGGCGCGGGCCGAGGGCTTCATAGTATGAATTGAACAGGAAAAGGTACTGCTCGTCGAAGGGTCGGTAGTGCGGAAGGAAAGGGATCAGCAGCAGCGCTTCGAAAAACCAGCTCGTATGCGCCAGATGCCATTTGCAGGGGCTCGCCTCGGTCATGGATTGCAGGCACTGGTCTTCCGCGGAAAGCGGAGCGGCCAGCGCGAGCGAGTGCGAACGCACGCCGTGGTAGGCTTCATGGGCGTGGACCCGCGTCAAGGAGTGAGTGGTTAGGGCATCGTGTTGTAATGAATTCATGAGGTCTTGCCATGGGTCACGGTTCGTGGTCCCTCAGCAATATTCATTCCCGCTCTCGTCAAATCATGGTGCGAGGGGTAGTGCGTAGCATGCGGTGAAAGTGTCGCCGGCAAATAAAAAAAACCCGCATGCCCAATAGGCATGCGGGTTTCAGGTATCTGGTAGGCAGTACTGGATTCGAACCAGCGACCTCTACGATGTCAACGTAGCGCTCTAACCAACTGAGCTAACCGCCTAAGAAGAACAGCATTCTAAACCAGATTTTTTATTCCTGTCAAATTGAAGGAAGGATCCAGGGTGATGCCTCAAGCCGGCATTGGTGGCATGGCGCGCAAAAGAGCATTTTTGCAACGAATTGGCACAAAAACCGGCCCATGCGGCGGTATTCGAAGGCCGGCGGGCTCAGCGGAAGGGGGCTGGTGTTACACTGGTGTTTTGATATTTGCACGCTTGCCCATACAGCATGAAAACAACGCGAACTACGACCTGGCATTTTTAGCTGTCGCCGCGTTCTGTTTACCCGCTTGCTAGCAATAAACGATACACCCAAAACGCGGCGAGTGCCGCGTTTTTGCATTTTCAGGACGACTTATGGTTCAAATCACCTTGCCCGACGGCTCGCAGCGCGAGTTTCCGGGTCCCGTCTCGGTCAGCGATGTTGCGCACTCCATTGGCGCCGGCCTGGGCCGCTCCGCGCTCGCGGGCCGCGTGACCGCCGATGGACAGGAGCCGCGGCTGGTCGACACCAGCTTTGTGCTCGAAAAAGACGCGCAGCTCGCCATCATCACCGCCAAGGATCCCGAAGGGCTCGACCTGATTCGCCATTCGACCGCCCACTTGCTGGCTTATGCCGTCAAGTTGTTGTTCCCGGATGCGCAGGTCACCATTGGACCGGTCATCGACAATGGTTTCTACTACGATTTTTCCTACAAGCGTCCCTTTACGCCGGAAGACCTGGAAGCCATTGAAAAGAAAATGGCTGAGCTGGCCAAGAAAGACGAAGTGGTGACGCGCGAAGAGTGGCTGCGCGATGACGCCGTGGCGTTCTTCAAGAGCATAGGCGAACACTACAAGGCCGAGATCATCGCGTCGATTCCAAGCAATGAGCCCATCAGTCTGTACCGCGAAGGCGAGTTCATCGACTTGTGCCGGGGTCCGCACGTACCCTCGACGGGCAAGCTGAAGGTGTTCAAGCTCATGAAGGTGGCGGGCGCCTACTGGCGAGGCGACAGCAACAACGAAATGCTGCAGCGCATATACGGCACTGCGTGGGCCACCAAGGAAGAGCAAGCGAACTATCTCACGATGCTCGAAGAGGCCGAACGCCGCGATCATCGCAAGCTGGGTCGCGAACTCGATCTCTTCCACTTTCAGGAAGAAGCGCCGGGCCTCATTTTCTGGCATCCCAAGGGCTGGATCCTGTGGCAGGAAGTCGAGCAATACATGCGCACCGTCTATCGGGACAATGGCTATCAAGAAGTGAAGGCGCCACAGATCCTGGACCTTTCCTTGTGGAAGAAAACGGGGCACTGGGACAACTACGCCGAGAACATGTTCACGACCGAGTCCGAAAACCGGGTATATGGACTCAAGCCCATGAACTGTCCTGGGCACGTGCAGATCTTCAACGCCGGCCTGCATTCATATCGCGAACTGCCCATACGCTATGGCGAGTTCGGCCAGTGCCACCGCAACGAACCATCCGGTTCGCTGCACGGCATGATGCGGGTGCGGGGCTTCACGCAGGACGACGGCCATATCTTTTGCACGGAAGACCAGTTGCAGGACGAATGCGCGGACTTCACGGCGTTGCTCAAGAAGGTCTATGCCGACTTCGGCTTCACCGAGATCCTGTACAAGGTGGCGACGCGTCCCGAGAAGCGCATCGGTTCGGACGAGGTCTGGGACAAAGCCGAAAAGGCGCTGATGGACAGCCTGGATCGTACGCATTGCGAGTACGAGGTATCGCCGGGCGAGGGCGCCTTCTACGGACCCAAGATCGAATACACGCTCAAGGACGCCATCGGCCGCCACTGGCAATGCGGCACCATACAAGTGGATTTCTCCATGCCGCAGCGCCTGGGTGCCGAGTACGTCGACGCATCGGATCAGCGCAAGACGCCGGTGATGCTGCATCGCGCCATACTGGGTTCGCTGGAGCGCTTCATCGGCATGTTGATCGAGAATCACGCCGGCGCGATGCCCGCGTGGCTGTCCCCAGAGCATGCAGTGGTATGCTGCATTTCCGAAGCGTCCGCCGATTATGCGTCGGAAGTTGCCCTTAGCCTGAAAAAACAAGGGTTTAGAGTAAGTTCGGATTTGCGCGGTGAAAAAATCACCCGTAAAATTCGTGAACACAGCATGCAGAAGGTGCCGTATATTCTGGTCGTCGGCGAAAAAGAACGCGAAGGCGGCAAGGTGGCGGTGCGTGGCCGAGGCGGCGTAGATCTTGGGGTCATGTCCCAGGAAGACTTCGCACAGCGCCTCAAGACGGAAATCGCCACTCGCCAAGACGGCACGCAAGCCTGATTTTTTATAACTTTTAGGAGTCTTAGACATCGCAACCGATAAAGCACATCGCATCAATGGTGAAATTCGTGTTCCCGAGGTGCGTCTCATAGGAGTGGATGGAGAGCAATTGGGGGTATTGAAGACCTCCGAGGCACTTCACCTGTCGGAACAGCACGAAGTCGATCTGGTCGAAATTGCGCCCAATGCGTCGCCGCCAGTCTGCCGGCTGATGGATTACGGCAAATTCAAATACCAAGAACAAAAGCGCCAGCAGGAAGCCCGCGCCAAGCAGAAAATCATCCAGGTCAAGGAAGTCAAGTTCCGTCCGGGAACCGACGAAGGCGACTATCAGGTCAAGCTGCGCAATCTGCGCCGCTTCATCGAGGAAGGCGACAAGGCAAAGGTCACCCTGCGTTTCCGCGGCCGCGAAATGGCCCACCAGGAATTAGGCATGCGAGTGCTTGAGCGCGTTCGCGATGATCTGGCCGAACTCTGCCAGGTGGAAGCCATGCCCAAGCTGGAAGGCCGGCAGATGGTCATGGTGCTGGCTCCGCGCAAGAAGGCCACGCCTGGCAAAGCCGGCGAAGCCGCTTCCTGATCCTGAATCTCCAATATGTCCCGCGCCGGCTCGTGTACGGCGCGGGAATGCACGCAGGTGTCGCTCATGCATGTATTGTTCGTTATTGATCCTCTTCCGTCACTCAAGGCCTACAAGGACACGTCGGTCGCCATGATGCGTGCGCTGGCGGCGCGCGGCCACGCCATCAGCGTGGCCTATCAGGGCGGGCTGTATATCGACGAGGGCGTGGTCATGGCCGAGGCCATGGGCATCGACCTCGTGCCGGGCGCGGATCTGCACGAGCATTCATGGTGGCAGGCCCGCGGCAGCGTGCAGGAAGCCCGGCTTTCCGAGTTCGATGCGGTCTTGATGCGCAAGGACCCCCCCTTCGATATGGAATACGTGTACGCCAGTCACCTGCTTGAATATGCGCAGGCGCAGGGCGCGCGCGTATTCAATTCGGGCGCGGCGCTGCGCAATCATCCCGAGAAGCTGGCAATCACCGAGTTTTCGTCGTTCACGGCGCCCACGCTGGTGACGCGCAACGTCGTCCGCTTGCGCGCTTTTCATGCCAAGCATCGCGATGTCGTCGTGAAGCCGCTGGACGGCATGGGCGGCACGGGCATTTTCCGCCTGCAGCCCGACGAGCACAATCTAAGTTCCATCCTGGAAATGCTGACGGACTTCGGTACGCGCACGATCATGGCGCAGCGCTATATTCCGGAAATCGTCAATGGCGACAAGCGCATATTGTTGATTGCGGGGCAACCGGTGCCGTATGTGCTGGCCCGTATTCCGTTGGCCGGCGAGACCCGGGGCAATCTGGCGGCGGGCGGCCGGGGCGTCGCCCGCGAACTGACGGCCCGTGATCGCGAAATCGCGGAAACCATCGGCCCGCAGCTGGTCGAGCGCGGGCTGTTGCTGGTCGGGCTGGACGTCATTGGCGATTATGTCACCGAGATCAACGTCACCAGCCCCACTTGCTTCGTCGAGATTACCGAGCAGACGGGTTACGATGTGGCGGACCATTTCGCGGCGGCGCTCGAGCAAGCGGTAGGCACCTGAGATGGCCCGCATCGCGCTCGTCATGCATGAGCCGCTGGGTGCCGCATTCAAGGCCTGCGCCCAGCACGTGCTTGGCCAGAAGCCGGAATTGACCGTATTCGACGTTTCGCCCGATGCCGATCCGGACGAGCTTTCCGTGCGACTGGCACGCATCCTGCTTGATCACGCGGCCGAACCTACGCTCATTTTGTGCGATATATTTGGTGCGACGCCTTTCAACATCGCCAAGCGTGCGCTTAAACTGGCAACGGAACGCGGCATGGTCGCGCACCTCATTACGGGAACCAACCTGTGCATGGTGCTCAAGGCCCTGACCGAGCAGCAGGAAAATCCCGATCAGCTCAGCGAGACCGTGCGCCTTGGCGCGCTGCGCGGCATCGTCAACGCAGACCAGTTCAACTGAATTCAAAACAACAAGAGTCCTATGGCAACCGTCGACATCGTCATCAGCAACAAATTGGGTCTTCATGCCCGCGCGGCCGCCAAGCTCACGCAGCTGGCCAGCCGGTTCAGCAGCGAGATCTACATCGCCCGCGGCGCGCAACGGGTCAATGCGAAGAGCATCATGGGGGTCATGATGCTGGCGGCCGGCTTAGGCGTGACCGTCAAGGTCGATGCCACCGGAGACGACGCGGAACAAGCCTTGCAGGACATCCAGGCCTTGTTCGCCAACAAGTTCGGCGAGCAGGAATAGCCGCCACGCAGCACAACGTCCCGCCATGACCGTCAACATCCCACACAGGCAGCCTGACTTCTGCGCCATGCTGTGCATGCATGGGCAGGGTGTCGTCAAGGGCTACGCCATCGGCAAGGCCGCGGTCATGAGCGCGGCCGCGCTCGAAGTCGCGCACTATCGCATCGCGCCCGACGACGCCGGGGCGGAATGCGACCGTCTGAAGAACGCGATCATTATTGCGCGCGACGAACTGCAGCACATGGCGGCGACACTGCCTGACGATGCTCCCCGCGAGCTGGGCCCTTTGCTTACCGTGCACAGCCTGCTGCTGGACGATCCCATGCTGTTCCAGCAGACTTGCGAGCTCATCAACGAGCGCTTGTACAACGCGGAATGGGCCTTGACGAGTCAGGGCCAATTCCTGGCGGAACAGTTTTCCCTGATGGAGGACGAGTATCTGCGCGAGCGTGCGGCGGACATCCGGCAGGTCATAGAGCGGGTGCTGCGGGTGCTGTCGGGATCGACGGCGCTGCTGAGCAATCTGGACGTCGACGCATTCAACGATCCTTTCATCGTCGTGGCGCGCGACATTTCCCCGGCCGACATGCTGCGTCTGCGCGGCGGACGCTTCGGCGGCTTCCTGACCGATCTGGGCGGGCCGACCTCCCATACTGCCATCGTCGCGCGCAGCATGAATGTGCCGGCAGTCGTGGGCCTGGGCCATTTCCGCGCCCTGATACGAGACGGCGATACCTTGATCGTGGATGGGTTTTCCGGTGCGGTCCTGGTCAATCCCTCCGAGCAGGTTCTTGCGGAATACCGGCAACGGCAAGCCGACTATGCCGCTGAAAGGGCCGAGCTGGCCCTGCTGCGCGATGCGCCGGCAATGACCCTGGACGGCATCGCCATCAAGCTCGAAGCCAATATCGAACTGCCCGAAGAGGCGATCGCCGCCGTCGAGGCGGGCGCTGATGGCATTGGGCTGTTCCGCAGCGAATTCCTTTTCATGGGCCGTGCCGATCTGCCCACGGAAGAAGAGCAATATCAAGCCTATGCGTCCGTGGTCAAGACCATGGGGGGGCGGCCGGTCACCATACGCACCTTGGATCTTGGCTCCGACAAGACGCTCGACGGCGACGTCACGGTGGCGACCAATCCGGCCCTGGGCTTGAGGGCGATCCGCTATTGCCTGGCCAACCCCGAGATCTTCGCGACGCAGCTGCGCGCCTTGCTGCGCGCATCGCTGCATGGCCATGTGCGCATCCTCATTCCGATGATTTCGCACATGCACGAAGTGCACGCCACCCGCCAGGCCATTGAATCCGCATGCCGCGACCTCGACGAACGGGGCGTTCCCTACGGACGCGACTATTCCCTGGGAGCCATGGTCGAGATACCGGCCATTGCCATCGCCATCGAACCCTTTGTCGAGTCGCTGGACTTCCTTTCCATCGGCACCAATGATCTGATCCAGTACACCCTGGCCATAGACCGCGGCGACACCGATGTCGCCGACTTGTATGATCCCATGCATCCTGCGGTGCTGCGCCTGCTTGCCCATACGATCAACGCGGGGGAACGGGCCGGCAAACCGGTGGCGGTATGCGGGGAGATGGCGGGGGACGCCCGCGTCACGAAAATGCTGCTTGGGCTGGGCCTGACCGAGTTCTCCATGCATCCGCAGCAATTGCTCGATGTCAAGAAGGAAGTCCGGCAGGCCCATACAAACGCCTTGCGGGTAAAAGTGGCATCGGCGCTAAACCGGGCGGAACGCATCGATTTAGCGGCCTTGTCGTAATGATCAACGATGGTAGGCGGTCTCGCCGTGCGAGTGGATGTCCAGCCCTTCGCGCTCGGCGTCGGCGCTGACTCGCAGGCCCACAGTCTTGTCCGCAATGAAGTAGGCCAGCCAGGCGACGGCTGCGGACCACACGATGGTGACCAGCACGCCTTCGAATTGCAGCCATACCTGGCCGGGCACCGCCGCCATGCTGGCCAGGCCGGGGCCGCCCATGGCTTGAGCGTTGAACACCCCGGTCAACAGCGCGCCCACGATTCCGCCCACGCCGTGGATGCCGAATACATCGAGCGAATCGTCGGCATTCAGCATGCGCTTCAAGCCGTTCACTCCCCACACGCACGCCGCCGCGGTGATCACGCCGATGGCCAACGCGCCTGCCGGCCCAACCAGCCCGGCGGCGGGCGTGATGCCGACCAGGCCGGCCACCGCACCGGAGATGCCGCCCAGCAAGGACGGGTTACCCTTGTAGAGCCATTCGACGACAACCCAGGACAATATCCCGCCGGCGGTGGCGATCAGGGTATTGAAGAAGGCCAGGGCCGCCGTTTCGTTGGCGCTCAGCGCGGAGCCCGCGTTGAACCCGAACCAGCCCACCCAAAGCAGGGCCGCGCCGATCATGGCCATGGGCAGATTGTGAGGCTGCATGCCTTCGCGGCCATAGCCGATGCGCTTGCCGATGAAATAGGCGCCCACCAAGGCGGCCACCCCGGAATTGATATGAACCACGGTGCCGCCCGCGAAGTCCAGGGCGCCGCGTTCGAGCAGCCAGCCCCCTGGCCCCCAGACCATATGGGCGATGGGCACATAGCATAAAGTCATCCAGATTGCGGTGAACACCAATACCGCGGCGTAGCGGGTGCGTTCGGCAAAGCCGCCCACGATCAGCGCGCAGGTAATGCCGGCGAAGGTTGCCTGGAAGGCCGCGAAGCTGAGCTCCGGAATGGTGCCCGACAAGGCGTATTCGCCCGCGGACAGGCGTTGCATGCCGTTGAAGAGCAAGCGTGAAAGGCCTCCTATGACGGCATTGCCTTCGGTGAAGGCGAGAGAATAGCCGTATACGAACCACAAGACGACGGCCAGCGCAAACACGGTGGTCACCTGGACCAGCACGGAGAGCACGTTTTTTGCGCGGACCAGCCCGCCATAGAAAAGGGCCAGGCCAGGCATGACCATCAGCAATACCAACAGGGTCGAGACGCTGACCCATGCCAAATCGGCTTTATCCATTATTTCACTCCTGTGAGCCGGCCTACGTGTCAGATTCTCGAGCCGGCGCGTTGATGGGTTGTGGGTGGGGTCAGAGCGCGCTTTCGCCGGACTCGCCCGTCCGGATCCGGATGACTTGATCGATGGGCGTCACGAACACCTTGCCGTCGCCGATCTTTCCGGTGTGCGCGGCCGCGCACAGGCTTTCGATGGCCTGTTCAACATTGCCGTCGGCCACGGCCATTTCAAGACGCAGCTTGGGCAGAAAATCGACGGTGTATTCCGCGCCCCGATACAGCTCGGTGTGTCCCTTTTGGCGGCCGAAACCTTTGACTTCCGTGACCGTCATGCCCTGGATGCCGATTTCGGACAGCGCCTCCCGGACTTCATCCAGCTTGAACGGTTTTATGATGGCGGTGATGAGCTTCATTGCGGTTCCTCATTGGGGTTGACATGAGGACTTACGCAATATGTATGCCAATTTTCCGAGGGGTCAGACCCCGTACGGGGTCTGACCCCGGTGTCTTTGCGAAGGGGGGCAGACCCGTATGGGGGTCTGGCGCTGGTGTCGTGGTGAAGGGGTCAGACCCCATGCGGGGTCTGACCCCCGCCCACAGCGCCAATCTGGTGCAAGCTGCGGGGCACGCACTAAATCAGGGCGGGGCAAAAGTGCACAGAAGTGTAACCAGACAAGAGGGTGGAGAGGGTTTTGTATCTTGCTGTGATTGCGCTATCAAAGCGGCGCGTAGCCCAAAGGCGCACCAGTCAAAGGTTTGCGGCATGAATGAGGAAAACGGAAGCGCCGGCCTGAAATCAGGATTTACATGGCTTCATGGGTGGCCGCGCACTGCCTCGCTAGAATTGTTACTAAGCCATTTGTAACGCGCACCTTGCTGCGCAGCTCGCTGAACCGCTTGTCGCAACGGGACAGAACGCAATGGCACGCGACGTTGAAAGTGAGGAAAGCATGAAAAGGACTCATACACACTTAACTTTGATCGCGATGGCTGCATCCATGAGCTTGCTGGCGGCTTGCTCCAAGGGTGAAGACGCCGAGGCTCCCATGAACACGACGCCCCCGGTCGAAACTCCTGCGCCGGCACCCGCGCCGCCACCGGCAGCTCCGGCGCCAGCCCCAGCACCTGACTCCGGCACGACGCCGGCGCCGTCTGACATGCCGCCGCCTTCTTCGGGCATGGCGCCTTCGGACGGCCCGACCACGGGCGAGCGCATGAGAGAATCCGCCAAACAGGCCGCCAGCACGGTGGCCGCGAAGGCCGGGGAGCTCAAGGACAGCGCGGCCCAGAAAGCGGGAGAGGTCGGCGATGCGATCAAGGAAGGGGCAGCCAAGGCTGATCAGGCCATCCAGGAATCAATCAGCAACGGCAACACCTACGCTTCCGGCAACGTGACGCGGGCGAACGAACAGCCCAAACCGTAAATCCGGCCTTCCGCCCGATATGCATCGGGCGGCTGTCCCCATGTTCGCCGCGGCGCATGCGTATGGGGCGCGCAGCAGTCCGTACCGGTTTTTCATTACACTACAGTCTTGTGCGCTTATTGAATGAGGGAGATAGCCATGATCCATCGCACCGACTGGATAGAAGACTTTCAGAAGAATATTTCTGAACTCATCGCCAAGAGCCCGGCAGCCGACATCGAGCGCAATGTGAAAGCCATGATGGCGCAAACATTCTCGCGGCTGGAGCTGGTCACGCGGGAAGAGTTCGACGTGCAGGCGCAATTGCTCGAGCGCGCCCTGGCCCGCATTACCGCGCTGGAATCCCGTGTCCAGGCGCTCGAAGGCAGGCCCGACACGCCTTTGCAGGCGGGGCCGGCCGCCACCGGCACCGAATAGGGCCGATCGCCGTAGCTTTACGCATGGACCGGAGCATCGCGAACGCGTATCGCGGGCTGTATGACGGTTCCATAATCATGCGTGGCGCCATATTCAATGGCGCATCGCATGAGGTCATCCATGTCCATTGCCATATTGGCCAGCCGGGCGCTGTACGGCATGCAGGCGCCGCCCGTGCGGGTCGAGGTGCACGTCGGTCCGGGCCTGCCCGCCTTCCATCTGGTTGGGTTGCCCAACGCGGGAGTACGTGAAAGCCGCGAGCGCGTTCGTTCCGCCATCATAAACAGTGGTTACGAATTCCCCCATGGCCGTATTACCGCGAATCTTGCGCCGGCTGATCTGCCCAAGGAATCCGGGCGGTTCGATCTTCCAATCGCGCTGGGTGTGCTGCTGGCATCGGGTCAAATCCCGATGCGTGCCGGCTCCCCGGACTTGCGCATCCATGTATTCGCCGGCGAGCTGTCCCTGACAGGCGCCATCGTTCCGGTGAACGCCCCGATCGCCATCGCCCTGGAGGTCGCGCGTGGTTCGCCGGACACCGTGCTGGTCCTGCCGCAAGGCTGCGCGCAAATGGCGGCGCGGGTACCCGGATTGCAGGTGCTGGCGGTGTCGACGCTGGCCGAGCTTGCCGCCTACTTCAGCGGGGACGGCGAACTCGATCCCGTTCAGCCGATGCCGTGGTCGGACGCGTCCGAAGCGGAATTATGCCTGTCCGAGCTGCGCGGGCAACTGCAGGCCCGCCGGGCACTGGAAGTCGCGGCGGCGGGCGGCCACAGCCTGCTGCTTTGCGGGCCGCCGGGCACGGGCAAGAGCATGCTTGCGCATCGGCTGCCCGGTGTGCTTCCCCGGCTGACCATGGAACATGCGCTCGAAGTGTGCGCACTTGCCAGCCTGACTGGCAACAAGGCGCCATTGAGCGACCATCCGCCATTCCGAGCTCCGCATCACTCCGCTTCGGGGCCTGCGCTGGTCGGCGGTGGCAGCCATCCCAGGCCGGGCGAGATCAGCCTGGCCCATCATGGTGTTTTATTCCTGGATGAGCTGCCCGAATTCCAGCGTGGAGTTCTTGAAACCTTGCGTGAGCCGCTCGAAACGGGGCGAGTGGCCATCGCGCGGGCGGCACGTACGCTGGTGTTCCCGGCAGACTTCCAACTGGTGGCCGCGATGAATCCTTGTCCTTGCGGTTGGCTTGGTCATCTTCGCAAGCCATGTCGTTGCACACCGGACCAGGTCGCGGCCTATCGCAGCCGCTTGTCGGGGCCTCTACTGGACCGCGTGGACTTGCAGATCAACCTGCCTGCCGCCACCGGCGACTGGATGGATTCGCCGCCGGGCGAAGCCTCGAGTTGCGTGCGCACGCGCGTCCAGCGATGCCGTCAGCGCCAGCATGCCCGGCAGGCTTGCGTCAATGCCAAGCTGGGCGTGGGTCAATTACAGATGCATTGCCGCCTGGATCAGGGCGCGGAACGCTTGCTGCGCGAAGGGATGCAGCGTTGGGACTGGTCGGCCAGGGTCGTGCACCGGGTCCTTCGGGTGGCACGGACCTTGGCCGACCTTGCGGAGCAGGATCAGATTCTGGCCGTCCATGTGGGCGAGGCCATCCAGTATCGGCAACCCTGGGCTCTCTGATGAACGCCTCCTTGGATTGTTGGGGTCAGACCCCGTACGGGGTCTGACCCCGCTCGGCAGATCACCCTGTGTTGGGGTCAGACCCCGAATGGGGTCTGACCCCCGGAAGATGGACCCCGTACGGGGTCTGACCCCATTCGGTCAAATGCACCGCGACGCGCCCCATCCGGGGCGAATGCATGCTCGGCGCACCATCATGGATCGCCGAAGGCATGGCAGGGCGGCTTGAAACTGGCATGGGCTTTGCGTTTGGAAACATATCCGTCGTTTCCATTCACGCTCCTCAAGGAGAGTCTCCATGCTTCGATTCAGTGCCGTTTCCATGATTTTGCTGGGTTCCGGTTTGGCGCAGGCCCATGCGCAGCAAACCGCCGCCCCTTCATCGCCTTCCGCCTTCAGCGTGAGCGCCAATCTGTCCATCGCGAGCCAATACCGCTACCGCGGAATCATGCAGACCAACAACCAGCCGGCGATACAGGGCGGGTTCGATATTGAGCACGAAAGCGGATTTTATCTGGGCAACTGGAACTCCAGCATCAGTTGGCTCTCCGATTCTGATCCGGATGTGTCGTCGGCGGTCGAAATGGATTTCTACGGAGGCTACAAGTTCCCGCTCAGCGAGCAGTTCTCGGTGGATCTGGGTGCCATCCATTATCGCTACCCCGGAAGCTATCCGGACGGCTATACCAAGCCCCATACGACCGAGCTGTATCTGGGCTTGGGATATGGGCCGGTGACCTTCAAATATTCCCATGCCGTCACCAATCTGTTCGGTGTCGCGGATTCTCGCAACAGCCAGTACTACGATCTGAGCGGAAGCTTCGAGACCGGGCTCTGGGGGCTGACGCTGGATGCGCACGTGGGCTATCAGAAAGTCCGGAACCTGGAAGACGGGTCTTATACGGACTGGTCCCTGGGCGTTACCAAGGATTGGGGAGCCGGCTTTTCAACCAGCATCGCCTACGTGGACACCAACGCCAACCGCGACCTCTACACAAACAGCAGGGGAAAATACATGGGCCGGTCCGCCGTGGTGTTGAACCTGTCCAAGGCGTTCTAACGGGCGAGGGGGTCAGACCCCGCATGGGGTCTGCCCCCCTCGCCGCATTAGACAAAGCTTTAAATTCCGTCGTATAATCAAGGGCTTTTCCTAGAAACGTTCATCGTTACTGGAAAGCTCATGGCCAGTAGGGTCTTGCTGCGGCAAGCGTCGGGATTTTGCTGGTTCAATCAATAAGTGGATTTTGGGTCGTGCAAGCGTTGCCAGCAGGTTTGGCGGCCACCCGGGTTCACCAATCACAGAGTTACATCATGCCTAAGATGAAAACCAAAAAAGGCGCCGCAAAGCGCTTTAAGGTTCGTGGTAGTGGTTCCATCAAGCGGGGCCAGGCGTTCAAGCGCCACATCCTCACCAAGAAAACAACCAAGAACAAGCGCCAACTGCGCGGTTCTGCCGCTGTGCACGATTCAGACGTCGCATCGGTCAAGGCAATGTTGCCTTTCGCTTGATTAACGGAGATCTACTATGCCACGCGTAAAACGCGGCGTTACCGCTCGCGCCCGCCACAAAAAAGTCATCAAAGCTGCCAAAGGCTATCGCGGCCGCCGCGGTAATGTCTTTCGCATCGCCAAACAGGCGGTCATGCGCGCAGGGCAATATGCCTACCGCGACCGCCGCAACAAGAAGCGCACCTTCCGCGCCTTGTGGATCACCCGTATCAACGCGGCATGCCGCGAACTGGGTATCACATACAGTGTGTTCATCGCAGGCACGAAGAAAGCCTCGATCGAACTGGATCGCAAAGTGTTGGCCGACATGGCCGTCAACGATAAGGCCGGCTTTGCAGCCGTAGTTGCGCAAGCCAAGTCCGCTTTGGCAGCCTGATCGATTTCGATTCTGTATTATTGTGAACGGGGCTCTGTCGGGCTCCGTTTGCATTTGGAAAAGCGATATATGACTTCTTCAGTGGATGACCTGATCGTTCAGGCAAAAGAACAGTTCGCCCAGGCGGGCGATGCGGCCGCCCTCGAAAACGCCAAGGCCCGCTTTCTTGGAAAGCAGGGCGCCCTGACGGCGATGATGAAAGGGCTGGCGCAGTTGGCGCCCGAACAAAAAAAGGCGGAAGGCGCCCGGATCAACCAACTGAAGCAGCAAGTCGAAAACCTGCTCAACGAGCGCCGCGCCGAGTTGGCGCAGGCCCAGCTCGATCGGCGCCTGGCGTCCGAAACCATCGACGTCACCTTGCCCGGACGCGGTCGCGGAATCGGCGGGATACACCCGGTCATCCAGACTTGGCAGCGTGTCGAGGCCATCTTCCGGTCCATCGGTTTCGACGTGGCCGACGGCCCCGAGATCGAGAACGACTGGACCAATTTCACTGCCTTGAACAACCCGGAGAACCATCCGGCGCGTTCCATGCAGGACACTTTCTACGTGGACATGCAAGACGCCCAGGGCCTGCCCCTGCTGCTGCGCACCCACACCAGCCCGATGCAGGTGCGCTATGCGCGCATGAACCAGCCGCCGATCAAGGTCATTGCTCCGGGGCGCACCTATCGCGTCGACAGCGATGCCACGCATTCGCCCATGTTCCACCAAGTCGAAGGGCTGTGGATCGCGGAAGACATTTCCTTCGCTGATCTCAAGGGGGTCTATACGGATTTCCTGCGCGAGTTCTTCGAAACGGACGATCTGTCGGTGCGTTTCCGGCCGTCCTTCTTCCCCTTCACCGAGCCCTCGGCCGAGATCGACATGATGTTCACCTCGGGCCCCAACCAGGGGCGCTGGCTGGAAATTTCCGGTTCGGGCCAGGTGCATCCGCAAGTCGTGCGCAATTTCGGGCTGGATCCCGAACGCTATATCGGCTTTGCTTTCGGCTCCGGCCTTGAGCGGCTGACCATGCTGCGCTACGGCGTGAACGACCTGCGCCAGTTTTTCGAAGGCGATCTGCGCTTCCTGCGCCAGTTCAACCGATAGGGCCAGTGCCGCCTACTTTTTAGCGTTAACAGGCCTAGTCCTCCGACACCGAATCCGACGAGTAAATTATGCTATTTCCAGAATCGTGGCTGCGCGCTTTTGCCAATCCGGACCTCGATACCGATGCCCTCGCGCACCGTCTCACCATGGCGGGCCTGGAGGTCGAGGGCACGACGCCCGCGGCGCCTCCATTCAGCGGCGTCGTGGTGGCCCACATCAAAGAAATCGCCCCGCATCCCAATGCGGACAAGCTCAGGGTCTGCCAAGTGGACGACGGCTCGGGCGCCTTGCTGCAGGTCGTATGCGGCGCACCCAATGCGGCGGCCGGCATCAAGGTGCCGCTGGCGCGCGTGGGCGCGGAACTGCCCGGTGGAATGAAAATCGGCACGGCCAAGATGCGCGGCGTCGAATCTGCCGGCATGCTGTGTTCGGCGCGCGAATTGGGGCTGTCGCAGGATCATGCCGGCCTGCTGGTGCTTGGCGATGATGCTCCCGTTGGCACGTCGCTTCGCGATGCGCTCGACCTGGACGACACGGTGTTCGAGCTCAAGCTGACGCCGAATCGCGCGGACTGCCTGTCCATCCTGGGCGTGGCGCGCGAAGTCTCCGCATTGACCGGGGCGCCGCTGTCTTTGCCGCGCTTCGATCCCGTTCCCGTCACCTTGCAGGATCGGCTGCCCGTCGATATCCAGGCGCCGGACTTGTGCGGGCGCTTTTGCGGCAGAATCATCCGCGGCGTGAACGCCAGGGCCCAGACGCCGGCATGGATGAAATCGCGCCTTGAGCGCGCCGGCCAACGCTCGGTTTCCGCGCTGGTGGATATCTCCAACTACGTCATGCTGGAACTGGGGCGTCCCACGCACGTATTCGACCTGCAGCGCATACAGGGCGGCCTGACGGTCCGCTGGGCGCGCGAGGGCGAGCGCCTGGAGCTCCTGAGCGGCCAGTTCGTCGACCTCGCGCCGGACGTCGGCGTCATCTGCGCGGGCGATGTCGTCGAGAGCATGGCGGGCATCATGGGCGGCGAGGCCACCGCCGTCACACTGGACACCACAGACGTATATCTGGAAGGCGCCTTCTGGTGGCCCGAAGCCATCATGGGAAGGGCGCGCCGGTACAAGTTCAGCTCCGAAGCCAGCCACCGCTTCGAGCGCGGCGTCGATTTCGCGTCGATCACCGAGCACCTCGAACTCACGACCCGCCTGCTGATCGATATCTGCGGCGGCCAGGCCGGCCCGCTGGACGATCAGGTCGTCAATCTTCCGGCGCGCGAGCCGGTCCGGATGCGCCTGGACCGCTGCCATCGCGTCTTGGGCGTCCCCGTTTCCAGGGACGAGGTCGAGCGTATCTTCACCAGCCTGGGCCTGCCATGCCGGATCGAAGACGGCGATGTGTTCGTCGTGACCCCGCCTTCGTACCGTTTCGATCTCTTCATCGAAGAAGATCTGATCGAAGAGGTCGCCCGCGTTTACGGCTTCGAGCGCATCCCCGACATTCCCCCTCGGGCACGCGCCAAGATGCGGATGCAGCCCGAAACCTTGCAGGGGCCGCATGCGTTGCGCGCCCGCCTGGCCGGCCTCGACTATCAGGAAGTCATCAACTTTTCCTTTGTCGAGGAAGCCTGGGAACGCGACTACGCCGGCAACACCGACCCCATCCGGCTGGTGAACCCCATCGCCAGCCAGTTGGCGGTCATGCGCTCCAGCCTGATCGGTGGGCTGGTGGCCAACATTGTCCATAACGCGAACCGCAAGCAAAGCCGTGTGCGGGTCTTCGAACTCGGCCGCGTGTTCACGCGCGACGCCGGCGTTGTCGATGGCGACCTGGCGGTGGCAGGTGTGAGCCAGCCGCAGTATCTGGCCGCCGCCGCCTGGGGCCCGGCGTTCGACGAGCAGTGGGGCATCGCTGCCCGGCCCGTGGACTTCTTTGATGTCAAGCGCGACCTGGAAAGCCTGCTTGGCGTGCTAGTGCCCCGCTTGCGCTGCGTTCCCGCTTCTCATCCGGCGCTTCATCCGGGGCGGTCGGCACGCCTGGAACTCGACGGGCGGCCCATGGGCTGGCTGGGCGAGCTGCATCCTCGCTGGGCTCAGCAGAACGACCTGCCGCACTCCCCGGTGGTATTCGAGGTCGATGTCGAGGCCATTTCGACCGTGCCCCTGCCCGTTCCAACCGAGGTCTCGCGGCAGCCGGTGGTCATTCGCGACCTGGCCGTATGGGCGCCCGATAGCGTCTCTTATCAGGATTTGTTCGGTACACTTACCCGTACGATTCAAACTAATGCTAATCTTGGTATCGTCAAAGACATCAGACTGTTCGACGTCTGGCGTGACAAGTCCGCCCAAAACCCAGAGAAAAGCATGGCTTTCCGCTTCTGGCTCCAGGATCGCGAAGCCACGCTCGACGACGCCACCGTCGAACAGTGCATTTCATTGCTGCTTGAAGCGCTGGTGGGCGCCCACGGCGTGCGCCTGCGCACTTGAGGAGCTCGATTGATTATGAATCCGGATCGTACCCTGACCAAAGCAGAGCTGGCTGAGCTTCTGTTCGACCGCGTAGGCCTGAACAAGCGCGAAGCCAAGGACATCGTCGATACCTTCTTCGAGGAAATTCGCGAATCGCTTGCCCGCGGCATCGAAGTCAAGCTGTCCGGCTTCGGAAATTTCCAGGTCCGCGACAAGCCTCCCCGTCCGGGACGCAATCCCAAGACAGGCGAAGTCATACCCATCGCAGCGCGCCGCGTCGTGACTTTCCATGCCAGCCAGAAGCTCAAGAGCGTGGTGGAAACGGCCGGAAGGGCACCCACAGACACTGAATGAGCAAAGGTCCGGGCGGCGCGCCGGCAAGCCGGTCTCCGTTTTATTCGTAGTCTTTTGAACGGCATACAATCTGCACATGAGTACAAGCGAAACTTCCGTTACATTGCCTCCCATTCCTGCCAAGCGCTATTTCACCATCGGTGAAGTCAGCGAACTATGCGGCGTCAAGCCCCATGTCTTACGCTACTGGGAGCAGGAGTTCACTCAGCTCAAGCCGGTCAAGCGTCGAGGCAACCGCCGCTATTACCAGCATCATGAAGTGCTGCTCATCCGCCGTATCCGCGATCTGCTTTACGAACAGGGCTTCACCATCAGCGGAGCCCGGAATCGGCTGGGCGACCTGAATGACGTGCCACGCGATCAGGATGCCGCCGTCCGCTTGAGCGCGTCCGAACTGCAAGGCTTGCGCGGCGATCTTGCGCAACTGCGCGACATGCTCGGCGAGGCTCTCGAACCGCAACCCTCCAAAGACGCGGGGCAGGGCGGACTGCAGCTTTCCTGAGACACAAGTCCCCCATCCGCCGGCGATAAAGTCAACAATCGTCAAGGCCGGCGGAAACGCTTGGACAAACGGGAGCATGGTACCTAGAGTTGAAGGTATATGTGTCCTGTATACCGTACTCAAGCGTCCGGCGATTTGAGCGATCAATTGTTGCTGTCGTACGCCAAACAGCTCCTGGCATCCAGATTGTCCAATCCTCCCAAGCTGGAAGAGGTCGCCGCCGTGTTCGGCGTAACCAAGTATCGCCTGACGGAAGTCTTCAAGAGTTCACTCGGCCTGACGGTGGCCGGATTCCTGCGCGAAGAACGCATGAGGAAGGCTCAGCGTCTGCTGGTCCAGACCTCGCTGGGCCTGGAGTCCATTGCACGCGAGGTGGGCTTTTCCTGTGCGGCCAACTTCTCGAACGCCTTCCGGGAGTACGTGGGCGTCTGGCCCAGCGAATTCCGGGAAAGCGCGCCGATGGAGGCCCTGACGTCCATGCAAGGGGCGGTGCGCTGGACTTCATCCAGGTCCTGAACCACGGCCGGGGGGTAGAATCTCCCCATGCAAAACCATACCTTACGCAATCTTGCCCTGCAGGCCCTGCTGGCGGCCGATCCGCAATGCAAAGTCCGGGCCGTCGCCCGGCTGTCCGATAACGGGCCGATTGGCGAAGACGAGGTCCTGGAGTGCCGGAACGGCATTCCGGGACGCCCGGCCCGGCCGCAACTGGTGGAACCGCAGAAGGTCAAGACACGTTCCATGGGCAGCCCCGAGGGCAGGGCGGCGCTGATTCATTCACTCGCTCATATCGAGTTCAACGCGATCAACCTGGCCCTGGACATCCTCTGGCGTTTTCCGGGCATGCCCGCGCAGTTCTACCTCGATTGGGCCCGGGTCGCCCGCGAGGAGGCCCATCACTACAGCCTATTGAGCTCGCATCTGACCGACCTGGGCCATACCTACGGCGACATGCCCGCGCATGACGGCCTGTGGGAAATGGCGGAGCGCACGAGCAACGACCTTCTTGCGCGATTGGCGCTTGTGCCTCGCACGCTGGAGGCGCGCGGCCTGGATGCGTCTCCCCTGGTGAGGAACAAGCTGGCCGGCGCCGGTGATCATGCCGGGGCGCGGATCATCGATATCATCCTCAGGGACGAAATCGGCCATGTATCCATCGGCAATCGCTGGTATCGTTATCTATGCGAGCAGCGCGGCCTGGATCCCCTGGCTGAATTCCAGCATCTGGCTGCCGCATATCGGGCGCCGCGCCTGCGCGGGCCGTTCAATCTCGAGGCGCGGCGCGCCGCGGGATTCACGGAGGACGAACTACAGGTGCTTCAACATGACACTCTCGGTATTTGACATCTTCAAGGTCGGCATCGGGCCGTCCAGTTCTCATACGGTCGGGCCGATGCGGGCCGCACGCAATTTCGTTCGCAATCTGCGCCACAGGAAGCTGCTTGACCGGACCGCGTCCCTGTCGATCGATCTATACGGCTCGCTCGCCGAAACGGGCAGAGGCCACGCCACGGATGTCGGCATCATGCTGGGGCTGATGGGCCACGCGCCCGATACCGTCGAGCCCTCCGGGATCGGCCCGCTCATTGCCGGTGTCCGCGAAACCGGCAGCCTGTCCGTCGCGGGTGTGCATCCCATCGCGTTCAATCCAGAGCGCGCCTTCTCGTACCGCATACGCCCGCTGTCCGAGCATCCGAACGGCATGCGGTTTCGCGCATTCGCCGGCGACGGCGGCGAACTGAGCGCCGAACGCTACGTGTCGATCGGAGGGGGCTTCATCCGGGCGCTGGACACCATTGAAACCGACGAAAGCACGCCGCAGCACGATCCCATGCCTTACCCTTTCTCCACGGGCGAGGGGCTGCTGGAGCTTTGCGCAAGCAGCGGCCTGTCGATCGCGGACATCATGCGGGCGAACGAGGCCGTGCTTGCGCCTATCGGGCAGGTCCGGGAACGCCTGCTCATGATTGCGGGCGTCATGAATGCCTGCATAGACCGCGGCTGCGGACTGGACAACGATCAGGCCGATGCGCCTTTGCCCGGCGGGCTGAAGGTTCGGCGGCGAGCGCCGGCGCTGTTTCGAGAGCTGCAACGCAGGAATGACGACAACGACGGCCTGCGCGCCATGGAATGGGTCAACCTGTACGCCATGGCGATCAACGAGGAAAATGCGGCGGGCGGCCGCGTCGTGACGGCGCCCACCAATGGCGCCGCCGGCCTCGTGCCTGCCGTCCTGCGCTACTACCAGACCTTCATTCCGGCCTGGAGCGACGACGGCGTGGTCGATTATCTGCTTACGGCGGCAGCCGTCGGTTTTCTGTACAAAGAGAATGCTTCGATATCCGGCGCGGAAGTCGGGTGCCAGGGCGAAGTCGGCGTGGCCTGTTCGATGGCGGCGGCAGGGCTCGCCGCCGTTCTGGGCGGCACGCCCCGGCAGGTCGAGAATGCCGCTGAGATCGGCATGGAGCATAATCTGGGACTGACCTGCGATCCCATCGGCGGATTGGTGCAGATTCCCTGTATCGAACGCAACGCCATGGGCGCGGTAAAGGCCATCAACGCCGCCCGCCTGGCGCTGCAAGGCGACGGCACGCACCACGTTTCCCTGGATGCCGTCATTGAAACCATGCGTCAGACCGGCGCGGACATGCGCAGCAAATACAAGGAAACTTCGCGGGGCGGGCTGGCCGTTAACGTGGTGGTGTGTTGACGGCCGCCGGCGCGGCGCCCAGCGCCACGACGCGGCCTATATAAAGAACAGGTCCGGACGGGTCGGCTGCCCGTGACCCGCCTTGTGGTTCCAGCGTCATTTCGAAAATTTGCCCCGCGCTCACGGAGCCCATCAATTCGGCGGGCACCGTGACCGGCCGGTTCGGATCGATGAGGCCAAGGGACCGAGGTTGAGGCATGCTTGCCGTGTGGGTCCAGAGCTGCACGGAGGCGTCGGGCGGCACGTCGGTATTGGCCTGAGGAACCATGTGGACGTTTTGCTGGTGATCGATCGTAACGACCCAGGCGGGGGTCGAGCTATGCCCTGGCGCCTGCAGTACGGCCGCCTGGGTCGGCGCAACTTCGAGTATGGTCACCGGCGGCGCGGAGGGCTTGGCCGGCGCCAGGCCGAGCGCCAGCGCAATGCCTGCAAAGACCACGGTGCTCAGGCGCCAGAACCAGATGTTGCCGTCTTTCTTCGTGCGTCCGGCATTGCCGGTGCGTTCCGGGATGTCCCGGGGCGGGCTCTGGGCCGGCGCCGAAGAGGATGCCGGCTTTGCGGCCATGGTAGCGGCCGTCGCGGCGGCAGGATCGGGCGCCGTCCGGGCGCTGCCCTTTGAGGCTGATGCCGCCGCGGTGGCAACGGGCACGGTTGCCGTGACGGCTGGTGCGGGCATCGTGGGTGTTTCGGGCGGCGCCTGGACGGAAGCGGTGGCGGGCGCCTGCGCTTGCGAAACGGGGCCTGAGGGCGCCGCGTGGCGGGTTGGCGCGCCGGCTACTTTGCGATACAGGGCGGACGGCGGCGGTGTGGTGTCGTGTCCAAGGCTTGTTTGTATGCGTTGCAAGACGAGGGGAGATGGATCCACCGGCGCCAGAAGGTCGGTAAGCGTCAAAAGGCTTTCTTCCCAGTCGAGCGCGGTCGCGACGGCGTCGTCGCTTCGTCCGAGCAGCGCATGCGCCTGCTGCGTTTCACGCGCATTCAGCAAGCCCAGCGTGTATTCGGCGAGCAGGATGTCGTTCTGAGGCGTGGTGTTGCTCATGCGTACTGGCGCTCCCGCAACGAAGTCAGGCCCGCCTGCAGCGATTGCCTGATGCTGCTTGCCGGCGTGTTCAGGCGGGCTTGCATCTGCTCGTAGGTGCACCCATGAAAATAGGCGAGCATCATGGCGCGCCGCTGCGTGGCATCCAATGCGGCCAGCGCGCGTGAGAAGTCGTCGTCTGATTCGCGAAGCTGGTCGTCGCCGGGCAGTTGATCCATCCAGCCCGGCGAAGAATTGCGAACCGGGCCGGGCTGGCGCAGCCTGCCCAGGGCGCGGTAGCGGACGATGCTGTATATCCAGGCGCGCGCCGGCCCGGTGGCGGGATCGTAGCTGGCGGCGTTTTTCCAGATCAGTACGAAGGCGTCGCGAAGAAGGTCTTCGGCGCTGCTGCGTTCGCCCAGCATCTTGAGGGCGAGCGCGAGAATGCGCGGCGCCTCGTGTTGGTACAAATTGCGAAAAGCACTTTGATCGTTGCGCGCGCAGGCCTGAAGCGCTGCCGCGTAATCGAAGTCGGATACTGCCATGCCTGCTCCAGACTACACCCGGTGAAAGGCATATTGTATTAGCTGTTTCCTTGCGCGCAGCTGTCTTTGTGACAAGGTCGGTTTTCCTGCCGCAACGTACAATGCGGCATGAGACCAAGCTATCGCGGCACCGCGCCTTCCAATCGCAACGACCTGAAGACCATCAAGTCTTTGCTGCCTTTCGTATGGCAGTTCAAATGGAGGGTGATCGCGGCGCTGACCTGTCTGGTCGCCGCCAAAGTGGCCAGTGTCATATTGCCGCTGTATCTGAAGCGTATCGTCGACGCGCTGAGCCTGCCCGGCACTTTGCTCGTCTTGCCTATTGCCGCGCTATTGGGCTACGGCTTCGCCCGTCTGGCGACGAGTGTGTTCGGAGAATTGCGCGATGCGCTGTTTGCGCGGGTCACGCAGGGCTCGATCCGTAGAATCGCGGCGCAATTGTTCCAGCATCTGTTCGCATTGTCGCTGCGCTTTCATATGCAGCGACAGACTGGCGGCCTGAGCCGCGATATCGAGCGCGGCACCAAAGGAATCGGGTTTCTGCTCAATTTCATGGTCTTCAACATTTTGCCGACCTTGCTCGAAATCGGCATGGTGGCGGCTATTTTGCTGTGGCGCTACGACCTGCCCTTCGCCATCGTCACCCTTGGCACCATTGCGTGCTACGTTGCATTCACCTTGCTGGTCACCGAACGGCGCATGGTGTATCGGCGCAGCATGAATGACCTGGACAGCAAGGCCAACAGCAAGGCGATCGACGCGCTCATCAACTACGAGACCGTCAAGTACTTTGGAAACGAGGGGTGGGAGGTCGACCGCTACGACCGCAACCTGGGCAAGTGGGTCGACTCGGCCGTCAAGAACCAGGTCTCGCTGAGCTTTCTGAACATGGGGCAGGGGGTCATCATCACGGTGGGCATCACCTTGCTGCTGTGGCTGTCGGCAAGCGGCGTCGTAAAGCAGACCATGTCGGTGGGCGACGTGGTGCTGGTGTCGGCCTACTTGACCCAGCTCTACGCGCCTCTCAATTTCCTGGGTTTTGTGTATCGCGAAATCAAGCATGCGCTGGCCGACATGGAGCGCATGTTCACCCTCATGGACGAGGGGCAGGAGGTGGCCGACAGGCCGGATGCCCGTCGCTTGAAAACCAGCCAGGCCAGCGTCGAGTTCGAGCATGTCGACTTCGGCTATGAACCGCGGCGGCAAATCCTTTTCGACGTCAGCTTCCGCATTCCCCCCGGCGGGACGCTGGCGGTGGTGGGTGCTTCGGGCGCCGGCAAGTCGACCCTGTCGCGCTTGATGTTCCGCTTCTACGACGTCGACGGCGGCGTGATCAAGATCAATGGCACGGACGTACGCGACTGGACCCAGGCCAGCTTGCGCCAGCACATCGGCATCGTTCCGCAGGACACCGTGCTGTTCAACGACACGATTCTATACAACATCGCCTACGGAAATCCCGCCGCGACGCAGGAAGAGATCGTGCAGGCGGCCAAGGCCGCACGCATCCACGAATTCATCATGGGTCTTCCCGACCAGTACCAGACCCAGGTCGGCGAACGCGGCCTGAAGCTGTCGGGCGGCGAGAAGCAACGCGTGGCCATCGCCCGTACACTGCTGAAGAATCCGCCCATACTCGTCTTCGATGAAGCCACCAGCGCGCTTGATACGCGAACGGAACGCGCCATTCAGGAAGAGCTCGGCCAGATCGCCAAGGACCGTACGACGCTGATCATCGCGCATCGGCTTTCGACTGTCGTGGACGCGGACCAGATCATCGTGCTCGACCAGGGCCGGGTGCTGGAGGCCGGCTCGCATCGCGAGTTGTTGCAGCGGGGCGGACGCTATGCGCAGATGTGGGCCTTGCAGCAGGCCGGCATTGAGGGATGAGGGGTCAGACCCCGTCGGGGTCTGACCCCATGCCGTAATTTTGGCGCGTGTCTTGAGGGGTCAGACCTCGTATGGGGTCTGACCCCAAGCTTGATCTATCGGGTCTGACCCCAAGCTTGATTTATGTGGTTCGGGGCCTGACCCCGGCTTGACCGATATAGTACCAAAGTAGTACTATATGCTTATTGTTCGAATGGAGGCGGCCGGGTGCTGCGCATCAGCAAAATCATCGATTACGGCACGTTGGTGCTGACCCACATGGCGGGGTGCCCAGACCGCGTGTTCAGCGCGGCCGATCTGGCGGCGACCCTTGGCCTGGGCCAGCCTACCGTCAGTAAGATTCTCAAGCTGCTGGGTCAGCGCGAACTGGTGAAAAGCAGTCGGGGTGCGCGGGGCGGATACATGCTCGGCCGTCCGGCCGAATCGATCAGTATCGCCGACATTATAGACGCTCTTGAAGAACAGCCTTTCGGCTTGACCGAATGCACCGCTTTGCCGGGCGCCTGTAGTGTCGAATCGGGCTGTCATATCCGCACGAATTGGCAGCGCATCAATGCCATCGTCAGGCGAACGCTCGAGGACGTCAGCATTGCCGACATGATAGTGCCCGCAGCCACCCCCATCGAATTTTCTCTGAATACGCGACCGGCGTCCGGAACGAACGCCAGAGCCGTCGCGGCTTCCCCCACGACATGGAGTCATCGTAAATGAATTCTTTGACCGAACCAGCAGGCGCAGACCCGATCGAGTCTTTCCTCGATCGCGAGTATTCCGCTGGGTTCGTCACCGATATTGAATCGGTCACCATACCCAAGGGTCTGTCTGAAGACACGATTCGTCTTTTGTCGGCCAAGAAAGGCGAGCCCGAGTTCATGCTCGAGTGGCGGCTGGCGGCGTACCGCCACTGGCTGACCATGAAGACGCCGGAATGGGCGCAAGTCCATTTCCCTCCTGTCGACTTCCAGGACATCAGCTATTATTCAGCGCCCAAAAGCAAGGCCGATGGCCCCAAGAGCCTGGACGAGGTCGATCCGGAACTCTTGCGCACCTACGAAAAGCTGGGCGTTCCCTTGCACGAGCGCGCGCGTCTTGCCGGCGTCGCGGTCGACGCCGTTTTTGATTCGGTATCGGTCGCCACGACTTTCCGCAAGCAGCTTGCCGAGGTCGGCGTCATTTTCTGTTCGTTCTCGGAAGCGGTCAAAGAGCATCCGGATCTTGTGCGCAAGTATCTTGGCACGGTGGTGCCCCCGGGCGACAATTTCTATGCCGCATTGAATTCCGCGGTGTTTTCCGACGGGTCCTTCGTCTTCATTCCGAAGGGCGTGCGATGTCCCATGGAACTGTCCACGTACTTCCGCATCAATGCGCAAAATACCGGGCAGTTCGAACGCACGCTCATCATTGCCGAAGAAGGCGCGTCCGTCAGCTATCTGGAAGGCTGTACGGCGCCCATGCGCGATGAAAATCAGCTCCACGCCGCCGTGGTCGAGCTGGTCGCGCTGGATGATGCCAAGATCAAGTACTCGACGGTACAGAACTGGTATCCGGGCGACAAGGACGGCAAGGGCGGCATCTATAACTTCGTGACCAAGCGGGGCGACTGCCGTGGCGCGCGTTCGCGTATTTCCTGGACTCAGGTCGAGACCGGCTCGGCCATCACCTGGAAATACCCCAGCGTCATCCTGCGCGGCGACGATTCCATCGGCGAGTTCTACTCGGTGGCGCTGAGCAATCACATGCAGCAGGCCGATACCGGCACGAAAATGATACACATCGGCCGCAACACCCGCAGCACGATCATTTCCAAGGGCATCTCGGCCGGACGGGGCAGCAACGCCTACCGCGGGCTCGTGCGCATCACGCCCAAGGCCGAGAACGCGCGCAACTACACGCAGTGCGACTCGCTGCTGATCGGCAGCAAGTGCGCCGCCCATACCTTCCCGACGATGGAAGTCCAGAACCCGACGGCCAGCGTCGAGCACGAAGCCACTGCGTCCCGCATCGGCGAAGACCAGCTCTTCTATGCGATGCAGCGCGGCCTGTCGGCCGAAGACGCGGTCTCGATGATCGTGAACGGGTTCTGCAAGGAAGTTTTCAAGGAATTGCCCATGGAATTTGCGGTCGAAGCACAGAATCTGCTCGGCGTAAGTCTGGAAGGCAGCGTAGGTTAAGGAGAAGTAGTCATGCTGAGTATCAAGGATTTGCACGCCCGAGTCGAACAGAAGCCCATTTTGCGCGGCCTCAATCTGGAAGTGAAGGCCGGCGAGGTGCACGCCATCATGGGTCCGAACGGTTCGGGCAAGAGCACCTTGTCGCAGGTGCTGGCCGGACGCGAAGATTATGTCGTCGAAAGCGGTTCGGTGGAATGGATGGGGCAGGACCTGCTGTCCATGCCCATCGAGGAGCGCGCGCGTGCGGGGCTTTTCCTGGCCTTTCAATATCCCATCGAGATTCCGGGTGTGTCCAACGCCTATTTCCTGCGCACCGCGGTCAATGCGGCGCGGCGCCACCAGGGCCTCCCCGAACTGGACGCCATGGATTTCATCAAGCGCGTCAAAGAGGAAATGAAAGCGGTCGGAATGAAGGAAGAATTCCTGTACCGATCCGTCAATGAGGGTTTCTCCGGCGGCGAGAAAAAGCGCAATGAAGTGCTTCAAATGACCTTGCTCGAGCCCAAACTGGCAATTCTCGACGAAACCGACTCCGGACTGGACATCGACGCACTGAAGGTCGTAGCCGACGGCGTGAACCGCTTGCGTTCCCCGGACCGCGCCTTGATCGTCATCACCCACTACCAGCGCCTGCTCGACTACATCGTCCCCGACTTCGTGCACGTGCTGGCCGGCGGCCGCATCGTCCGTTCGGGTGGGCGTGAATTGGCGCTCGAACTCGAAGAGCGCGGCTACGGATGGGTTGGCGAAGGCGCAGCCGGGAAAGGGGCGGCAGCATGAGTTCCATAGATACCTGGGTATCCGATTTTGCCGCGCGCGAGCAAAGCCTGACGGGTGCCGGCGTGCCCTGGCTTGCCGCCATGCGCAAGCGCGCCCTCGATCGTTTCGCCGAGGAAGGCTGGCCTACGACCCGGCTGGAAGACTGGCACCATACTTCGCTGGCCTTGCTGGAGCAGCAATCCTTTGCGGCGGCGCAGCCGGCGTCCGTCAAAGAGACCGTGGCGCGATCGCGCCAGACGGAAGACAGCCATTGCATGGTTTTCGTCGACGGACGCTATGTGCCGGAGCTTTCCGACATCAAGGCGCTGCCCGCCGGGGCCGAACTGCTCAGCCTTTCCCAGGCGCTGGCGGACGCGCCCGATCAGGTCGAAGCCCTGTTCGGCAACGAGCAGCGCGGCAGCGCCACCGAGGCGCTGAATACCGCTTTCGTGTCCGATGGCGCCTTCATCCGGCTGGGCCGCGGCGTGTCGATCGAACAGCCGGTGCATCTGCTGTTCATTTCCGCCAGCGCCGGCGCGGCCAGCTTTCCGCGCAATCTGATACAGGCCGAGGCGGGATCCCACGCAATCATCGTCGAGCACTATGTGGGGCAGGGCAGCGGCGCGAGCCTGACCAATGCCGTTACCCGGCTGAAGCTGGCGTCGGATGCCAATGTCACGCATTTGAAGCTCCAGCAGGAAGACCCCCAGGCATTCCACCTTGGGGTCATCGATGCGGAACAGGACAAGGGTTCGGTCTATAACTCGCATTCCATGTCGTTCGGTGCGCGCCTTGCGCGCCACGACATCGCGACGCGCTTCAATGGCGACCATTGCGAAACGCTGCTCAACGGCCTGTACTATGTCGACGGGCGCCGCCATGTCGACCACCACACGGTCATCGACCATGCGCGTCCCTTCGGGGTCAGCCGCGAATTCTTCCGCGGCGTGCTGGATGACAACGCGCGCGGCGTGTTCGGCGGACGCATACTGGTTGCGCCGGGGGCCGACAAGACCGACGCCGTCCAGCGCTCCGACAGCCTGCTGCTGTCGCGCATGGCCAAGGCGGATGCCCGTCCCGAACTCGAAATCTATGCCGACGACGTGAAGTGCGCGCATGGCGCGACTGTCGGCCAGATCAATGCGGACAGCTTGTTCTACCTGCGTTCCCGCGGCCTGGATGAGGCGCATGCGCGGCACGTCCTGACCTATGCTTTCGCCGCCGAGGCCGTGCATCGCATCGAGCCCGAGTTCCTGCGCCAGCGCGTGGTTGCCGCGATCCAGTCGCTGGTTCCCGGTGGCGCCGCCCTGGGAGACTTTTCATGAACGCGCCCGCCGCCGCTTCCGTACCCGTCCTGCTGGACGTGCGCGACGATTTCCCCATCCTGCAGCACCCCGTCAAGGGCCGCAGGCTGGTGTACCTGGACAACGGCGCGACCACGCAGAAGCCCGCCGCGGTCATCGAGGCGGAAACCCGCTATTACGAGCGGTCGAACGCCAACATCCATCGTGGGGTCCATTGGCTCTCGCAGCATTCGACCGACCTGTACGAGCAGGGCCGCCAAAGCGTGCGCCAGCTATTGAACGCCGCCCGTCCCGAAGAGATCGTCTTCACGCGCGGGACGACCGAAGGCATCAACCTGGTCGCCCACAGCTGGGCGCGCGGCGCCATCGGGGAAGGCGATGAAATCGTGCTGACCGGCATGGAGCATCACTCCAATATCGTTCCGTGGCAAATGCTGTGCGAGCAGGTGGGGGCCTCCATCAAGGTGGTACCGGTCACCGACAGCGGCGAGATTCGTCTTGAAGACTACCGCGCCTTGCTGGGACCGCGCACGCGACTGGTGGCGATCGCCCATGTCTCCAATGCCCTGGGCACGATCAATCCCGTTCAGGAGATGACGCGCCTGGCCCACGAAGCCGGAGCCAAGGTGCTCGTGGACGGCGCGCAGGCGGTGGCGCACAAGGTGGTCGACGTACAGGCGCTCGATTGCGACTTCTACGTGTTCTCCGGCCATAAGCTGTATGGCCCCACCGGCATAGGCGCCTTGTACGCCCGCTACGACATCCTCAAGGACATGCCGCCCTGGCAGGGCGGCGGCGACATGATCCATACGGTCAGCTTCGAACGCAGCACCTATGCCGATGTGCCGCAGCGCTTCGAGGCGGGCACACCCAACATCGCGGGCGTGGTCGGCATGGATGCCGCCATCCGCTACGTGCAGGGCGTCGGCCTGGAGGCCATCGCCGACCACGAACGCATCCTGCTCGAGCACGCCACGGAAGGGCTGCAGGCCTTGCCCGGTGTGAGGTTGATCGGCACCGCCGGACAAAAGGCCGGGATCGCGTCTTTCGTGGTCGCCGGTATTCATCCGCACGACCTGGGCACCATACTCGACACCGAAGGCGTCGCCATACGCGCCGGGCACCATTGCGCCATGCCGCTCATGACGCGCTTTGGCATACCCGGCACCGCGCGGGCCTCGTTCGCCGCGTATAACACGCTGGACGACGTGGCGGCCTTGATCGACGCCCTGGGCAAGGCGCAGAAATTGTTTGGAACAGGAAGGTAGGATGAGCGATCAGCACAGCGACCTGCGCGAGCTTTACCAAGAGGTCATCTTCGACCACAACCGCAATCCGCGCAACTTCCATGCCATGCCGGATGCCAGCCATACGGCCGACGGGCATAACCCCTTGTGCGGCGACCAGCTTACCGTCTATGCCATCGTCAAGGATGGCGTGGTGGAGCAGGCAAGCTTCGTGGGGCATGGATGCGCCATCTCCACCGCGTCGGCGTCGCTCATGACCGAAGCCGTCAAGGGCAAGCCCGTGGACGAGGTCGAATCCCTGTTTCGCGACATGCATGCGATGCTCACGGAAGCCCACCCCGAAGCGAGGGATTTCGGCAAGCTGGAGGTGCTGTCCGGCGTGCGCGAATTCCCCGCCCGGGTGAAGTGCGCGACGCTTGCCTGGCATACGCTGCACAATGCAATCACCCGGGCCCGCGATACCGCGCGCACCGAGTAAGAGGTTCATCATGAGTTATACGCGACAAGACGTCATCGTCAGCCGGGATTGCCCGGCGGTGTCGGTTCCATACGGATCGCCGGTGACGATCGAAAAAGGCTGCGAAGCCACCATCACGCAGCAACTGGGCGGCAGCTACACCGTCATGGTCGAGGGAAACCTGTATCGGGTCGAGGGCGTGGATGGCGATGCGCTGGGATTCGAACCGACCGAAGAGGTCAATCACGCACCGGAAGGCCCGGTTACGGCCCAGTACGTCGAAGACTGCGCGTGGAGCCTGCTTGCCACCTGCTACGATCCTGAAATCCCCATCGACATCGTCAACCTGGGCCTGGTCTACAGCTGCAAGGTATTGCCCGCCGCAGACGACCGGTTTCGCATCGAGGTCCAGATGACGCTCACGGCGCCGGGCTGCGGCATGGGCACACTGATCGCCGACGAGGCGCGTGGAAAGCTGCAGTCCATCCATGGTGTGGATGAAGTCAAAGTCGATCTGGTGTGGGATCCGCCCTGGAGCCGTGAAATGATCAGCGAGCCTGCACGCCTGCAATTGGGCTTGTTGTAGATCCGGCGGGGGCAGCCCCTGGCCGGATCCCGATCATGCGTCGTGGGACGCGCCTTGTATCGAAGGCCAGCCCAGTGTTGCGCCTCGCGAGACGGCGGCATAGACCGCGGCGTTCCGGTTGTGGACGTCCAGGCGCTGATAAAGCGTTTCGGTATGTGCTTTGGCGGTGGCCACTGAAATATTCAGGTAGCGCCCCACGGTTTTCATGGGATACCCGCGGGCCAGCAGCACGAGAACCTCGTATTGGCGCGGTGTGAGGCCGAGCATCTCGCACTCCGGGTTGCTGCCGTTGACCACTTTGTTTTTTCTTTCGTTTTCGGGCGGCCATTTCACTGGTTCGAAGTTCTTCACCAATGGAAGGCTCATCTGCTGGCCGGCGTCCGGAGCACGCATGGGAAAGCAGCTGCCGCCGGCCAGCACCAACTTCACGGACGCTTGCAGGACCTCGGGCGGGGCGTTCTTGGGCACATAGCCGGCGACCGAAGCGGGCAGGCCCTGTACGCTATGAGGCATGCTGCTGCTGTCGGAGAGCAGCAAGATGCTTTTGGGCGAACATATCCGTTCGGCGGCGTGGGCGAGTTCATGAAGGCTCTCGAATGACGAGATGGACAGAAGGATGAGTTCGCAGTTGCGCTGTGTGCTGGTTTCCCGTGTCAGAAGCGAGTAGTCCGCGCCTTCCAGAGTGCAGGAGCAAGACCCATCGGAAAGCAGTTGCAGTATGCCCAAGCGCAGCAATGGATGCGGCTCGATGACAATTATTGTGGTCATTCTTTATTCTTCCCTGTTCGACGTTCGCTTTGTGGGCGATGCCGAGCGCGGGCCGAATGTCTGGATCTGTGTGGCAAATGCTTGCCCTTCACCGTTACAACAGGGCAAAACAAATATCAGCGTGGTCGCAGGATATTCAGCCTACTGTCAGTGCATCGCGATGCGAAACAAATTGTGAATGGAAAAGTTTCCTTGACTAGTATGGAATCAGCTATGAGCTTTCTTAAGTAAGAAATTGTGTACCTTGGTTAATTTACTTATGTTATTGAGATTATTGACGAATCATTTCAGATCGGCCATTTGCGGGCAATCAAAGCGATAATTAGCGACCTTTTTTTCCCGTTCATAGAGCGTTAAAACCACAAAACATGTGTCATGCATATTTCGGCTCAGCGTCATCGAACCTAAATTGACTGTCTGGCCAGGGTAAATTGTTACACTTCCCCCTTGCCGAAGCACGGATTTTCCGCTTTTGCCTTCTTTTCTCGCCTCGATCTCATACTGCAGCGTGGCTTGGTGCCCCGTCTTTACATAGGGAACGATCAGGCTGGGCTGGCTCCTGGAAGCCGCTTCCAGCCAGGCTTGTATGTCGCTGTCAGCTGTGATCATGGATGTCTCCTCGTACGTATGGCGGGGGTGGAAAACCCGTTCACGGGCCGCCATGGACGGACTCCGTGAACGGAATTGCTTCGGAAAACGATCAGCGCTGATCGACGTAGCTATAGTTGTTGTTGCCGAATTGCGTTACCGTCGCGATCTTGTTGGTGCCGCTTTGCATCACGATGGCGTCGTTGTAGTTCCCCGTCTGGCTGACAGTGGCCAGCAGACTGGAACCCTTCTGATCGATGTAGCCATCGTTGCCGTGCCCGCTTTGCGACAGCGTAGCGGTGATGTATGCCGCGCCGTTGCCATGCTGGTTGATATCGGCCAGATTGTTGTAACCCGACTGATTGACCGTGGCGGTGGCCTTTTTCCCGGTCTGGTCGATCGTGGCCACATTACCCCACCCGCTGTACTGATTGATGGTGGCGTAAAGGTTTTCGCCATTGGTCCAACTGCCGTGGCCAAACCAGCCCCAGCCACCGCTATAGGTGCCGCCCTGGGTGATCGTGGCGTCGCCGCCGCTGGCAAACTGATTGATGGTCGCCATCGAATCACGCACATGATCCTGAGTGATTACGCCGTCGTTGTTGTTGCCGGTGGCCAGGATGGTGCCCCACACGGAGGAGCTGTCTTCCTGTTCAATGGTGCTGTCGTTGCCATTTCCCAATGACGTGATCGTCGCCGTGGCGGTGTTGTTGTCGAACTGCTCGATCGTCGCCGAGTTGTCGTTGCCTTGCTGGTAGACGGTGGCCGTGTCGGCCGCCAGGGCGGCCGTCGCACCGTATGCCAGAGTGATGCCCAGTGCAATTGCAGATAGCTTGATGCTCATGGTGATTCTCCTCTAGATAGAGACCTGGAACTGCTGATTTGCCCGGCGGTCTCCATGACCAGACAATTCTCATTGGCTTATTGGGTCGTCTGCGTTTCCTGCCTGTCGAGTGCCGAGGGGTCGACCGAGGTCACGGCGTAGGTATTGCTTTCACGCAGATAGTCCTGTACGACCTTGTTGCTCCAATCGTTCTCGTCCTTCAGCTTCCAGCTTCCGTCCTTCAAGCCCTGGACCGTCAGATGGACGACCGCCGCCTCGATGGCTTCCTTCACGCAAAGCTGGGTCGGCTCGTTATCGGTGACGCCCGCCTCGATTTCAAGCAGATCCTTGAAGTTCACGAACTTGTAGACGCTGGGACGGAGCTCGTAGGAGAAAATGGTCTTGGTGGTCGATACCGTCTGCAGCACACGGCCTGTCCGTATGTCCACGCTGCGCAGGTTGACCGTGATCTGATCCATCCGGTATTGCGTGGACAGGCCTACGCCCAGGAAGCGGGCGCCAAGGCCTCCGGTCCTGACATTGCTGTCGTAGGCGACGATCCCGCCGTCTATCAGTACCGAGGCGGGCATCAGGGCGGGAATCTGTATGGACGGCGCGTTTTCGCCCTGGGAGCCATCGAGCGCGCGCACGATCCGCCGCTCTGTCAACAGCTCCTGCAGGCTTTCGCGCTCGACCGGGGTGAACCAGCCCGAGTCCTTTAGCGCTTTCACCAGCATCGATGCCGCGCCTTGCGTGACCGATGTGGAGAACGAGCTGTCGGGCGAGGGCTTGTACTGCCCGGTCTGGTCCCGGAAACCATAGACGGCGACGATCACCTTGCCCTTGGGGTCGGGCAGCTTGAGCAAATCCCGCGTCGAGGGCGTGGCCGGGGTGATGTGCGCCGGCGTGGCGACTTCCACGGGCTTGTGGGGCGCAGCGCAGGCGGCGAGCAGGGCGGACAGCACGGCCAAGGCTCCCAGCCTGAGGGCGGGACGGGCGGGCGCGCGGCTCATTTGCCCACCTGGAAGGTTGTCAGCCCGCCGCTTTGCTTGTCGGTGGTGGTGATGGAAAGGAAGCCGTTGCCCAGATCCGAGATGGAAATGGTGAAGTTGTCGGTTTCCAGTGTTCCAGGTATGAACTGCCCGTCCGGCCCGATTATCTTGGAGCTGGCGGCCGTAGCCAGGCGGCTGATGATGGCGCGCTCCAGCGTTTCGTTGAAGACCTCCAGCGACGATTTGTTTTCGAGGGCGTTCTGCGCGTCGTCCAGATCGGGGTTGGTGTGCTTGTTGGTGGCGAGCGCCGAATTCAGCAGCACGGAACCATTCAGGGGATTGCCTCCGAATGACGGATTGAGCGGATAGTAGACCAGCGGTGTCGCATAGGCCTGGCCGACGGCCAGCGTTATCGATGCGAGCGCCAGCGCGCAGTGCGCGCCGGTCTTCTTTTTGGTGTGTGTGAGCGGTTTTTTCATTTACATCTCCTCGGGGCCCAGATCGGGGGTTCTGGTCATCATGCGTTCGACTTCACTATCGGTGATGTTCTGGAAAACCAGCTCGACGGCGACGGCGCTGATCTTTTTCGTGGCAGAACGGGCGGGCGGAAGGAAGGTGCGAAACATCTGCTTTTGGCGGAACTGCACCCATATCTCGCTGCCGAAACGGGCTGACGGCCGTTCGTATACGGTCAGCGTGAACTGGCCGTTCGGATCCTTTTCAGCCCATCGATTCGCGAAATACATGTAGAACTCCCGGCCCTGCACCGTTACGGTGCGGTTGATGATTACGCCTCGCAGCGGATCTTCAAAAACGCGCTTTACGCCATTGCTTCCGTTTGCCTTGTCCAGACTGGTCCGTGGCAGCGGATCCTGCTCCAGTGACGGCGTGGGAGCCGCCATGGCGCAGGACGCCACCAGGGTCAGCAACATCGGCAAGGCTACATACGTGCGCATGGGAGTTCTCCTCACTGACTACGCTTCCGGAGTTTCGAGAAGCTTTGGCTGCTTTTTCTAACTTCTCGAAACGGCACCGATGACTACATGGTAGAGATGGGGAGGGAGGAATACATGCGATATATGCCGTAGGCCGCACCCGGCCATTTGGTGTACGCAATGCGGGCGGCGGGTCGCCTCGAAGCGTAGGCCGAGTGGCCGGTGGGATTTGATGCGCTGGTCAGGCGACCTTGGCGGTGTGGAAAACCGGGCTGTTGCCGGCGGGCTGTATGCGCAGCTGATCCGTCTCCAACTCCGAGATGGCGCCGTCGTTCGAGTGGTAGATCACCGTGACCCTGCTGCCCTGGATCTCATGCAGTTGGTTGCGGGAGAGATGGAAATGCGAGGCCAGCTCGTCCTCGTCCATCGCGTCGGGCGCGCGCAACAGCTTCAGGGTACGGAACAGCCTTTTATGATAGCGGCCCCATATCACCACCAGGAGCGCGTTGACGCAGGCGACCAGCACGTATACGGCCAGTGTCTGCAAGGTGGGAATGAGTGGCGTGGAGCTCAGCAGGGCCGGCATGGGCTGCAGGCCGTCGGCATGGACGATGGATACCACACCGCGCGTGAAAAGGTAGAAGAACGCCGCCCATCCCAGGGCGGTGAGGCCCGCATCGATGGCCCAGCCCAGAGACGAACGCTTGGTGGTGATGATGTTCATGTTAGCTCCTTGATTCCGCGATCCGGACTGGTCCAGCGTGCGCGCTGGCGCCGTATTCGCAGCATGACTTTGGGAAAGCTGACGAGGCTGGTCAGCAGGTTGATGATCCAGTAGACGAAGGGGTACCAGATGATCCAGTACAGCGAACGCGTGATCATGGGTTCGTAGCGGCGGTCTATCAGGACGGCGAGCAGGAATTGCAGCAGGCAGACCATGGCCAGCACCATGCCGGTGAAAGAAGGCGGCAGCAGCACCGAGACATTCATGCCGGGAGGCAGAACCATGAACTGGCTCATCAACCAAAGTCCGATGGACAAGGCTACGGCAAAGGCCCAGCCGGTGGACAGGAAGAACTCGATCATGAGCGGCCACATCCTCCGGTATTCCCATTTCCAGATGCTGAACATGTTCTTCAGAAACACCTCGGCGCCTCCCTGGGCCCAGCGCAGGCGCTGCTTCCAGAGCCCTTGCAGTGTTTCGGGCATCAATATCCAGCACAGGGCTCGAGGTTCATAGAACACCGTCCAGCGGGCGCGCTGCAGCTTCCAGGTGATGTCGATGTCCTCGGTCACCATGTCCAGGCTCCAGTATCCGACCTGGTCGAGCGCCTTGCGCCGGAAAGCGGTGCACACGCCGGAAACCGTGAACAGCTGGCCAAAGACCCGCTGGCTGCGTTTGATCAAGCCTATGATGGAAGAGAATTCCCCTACCTGTATGCGGCCGATCAGGGTCGAGCGTGTGCGTATGCGCGGATTGCCCGTCACGGCGGCTACGTGCGGATGGCGGACGAGCGGCGCCACCAAGTAGCTCACGGCGTCGCCGGCCAGTATTGCATCGCCGTCTATGCACACCAGGTATTCGCTGCGGGCCGCCATGGCACCCATGCGCAGCGCCATGGCCTTGCCCTGGTTCTGGGCCAGATGGATGACGCGCAGCCCGGGGTGTTCGGAGGTCAGCCGGTCGAACAGGGCTGCCGTGCCATCGCTGGATCCGTCGTTGACCGCAATCACCTCGACGTTCGGATAGTCCTGGTTCAAGGCGGCGAGCAGGGTCTCCTCGCCATGACGTTCCTCGTTGTGGCACGGAATGATGATGCTGACCAGCGGCTCTCCGGCCAGAACAGGAGGGCGATAGGGCCGCCAGTTCCAGTGGCGCTCCCAACGCAGCCAGAAGCTGAGTCCTCCAGCCATCCATATGCCCGACATGAACAAGGGATAGAAAAATACGAAACTGAGCAAGGCATCGCTGGTCAGGACCAGGACGACGCCGAAGGGCGCGCCCAGCACGATGCACAGAACGAGGAAGGCGATCAGGCGGTCTATCATCAGTAGGGATACCAGGCATGTGAAAGGGCCGGCCGGATGATCTCCAGACGGGGTTCGTCCTGAATGAAGTCGTCAGGGTAGTAACCGAAGTTGCGTGCGCCGCGCAGTTGCAGGCGTTTCATCCAATGCGCGATGGTGTGAGAGTCAATATGATCGGGGTCGCTTTTTGCGGTGTCCGTCCTCCAGTCCCGTGCCTGGACTTCAAAGACCGTTTTCTTCAGCGCGCCGGGGCGCTTGGCCACCGCGTCGACGAGCCTGTCCAGCCATGCGTCGGCCTGGTCGTGCGGCACGTTCTCCATGTAAGGCATGGCCATCGGTGCGGTCCAGTCATAGGCCGCCAGGAAGTCGTCCATGTTCTGCGCAAACCAGGCCTCGCTATCCGGCTCGAGTATCGGCGTGGCGTATATGTTGCGTGCCGTCTTGATCTGCGGGCCGCGGATTTCCTGAACGCGCTGTGTCAGCGCCTGAGTGAATTCCACCAGATACCGGCTCTTGTATCGGGTCCATTTCTTCATGGTTTCCGGATCGGCGCGCAATTGCTGGATGCTTCCGGGCAGACCCTGGGCCTGATAGGCCGCCAGCGCCGGCGGGCTGGCATCTTCGAAATCGGACATCAGCGCGTCATCGTGGTAGAGCACGCCATTGAAAATGGCATGCCTGGAAAGGTCTTCATAGATCTCCGTGATCTGCTGGCGAACCTTCGGATCGAAGGGGGAAAGGCGTAGATACTGACCTTGAGCGGGCGCAATGCGGCCGGTTTCGGGATCCCAGCGCTCTATGCGCGGCAGGGCTGGATCCAGGTCGAAGCTGAGCACCGGCATCCAGGCATATACGTCCACATGGGTGCGATTGATGAGCTGCCAGGCTGCTCGATTGAAGAGATCCGCGCGCATCGGCAGATGCCGGTTCGGAAAATATACGGATCGGGCCAGGCCGTCGCCTTCCGGGTCCGCGAAAGCCTGCAGAAAGACCGTGGTGATCTGCATGTCCGCAATGCGCTGGATGACCTTGCCGAGATTTCTTTCCATCTGCTCGGGGTCGGGGTCGTATACATAGTCCAGGTCCACATGCGCGACACGCATGGTGGGATCGCGCTGCATGCCGGAAATGGCGTTGGAAAAATTTCGCAAAGATGGATCATTGGCCAGCAGCAGCCGCGGCGTGTCCATCAGGTCGTCCACGGTGGCGCCGCCGTCCACCAGGGTCATCGCCATTTCATAGCCGTTATCGGCCACTATCTTCAGCGCGGTGCCGCTGGCGGCGCCGTAAGGCCATACCCATACGCGAGGCGCCTTGCCTGTGGCCTGGCGGATTTTCCGGGTGATCTCCTGGACGTCCTTGCTCAAGCGCGCCTTGTAGGACGCTTCGGTTTCGTACTGCCCGGTCTTGGGATCATATAGCCGGGAAGCGGCGGCGGGCTGCTGATTGCCTTGCGGGTTGGCGATCGCTCCGAAATGCAGGTTGTCGGTGTGGGCACCGACTTCAACCAAACCGCTACGCGATAGTTCGGCGACCTGTTTCCAGTACAGGAAGCGATCCCGATCGGTAGGCAAGCCTCCGAAATCGACTTTTTGCGACCTAGGGGTATCGAGCCATATGCCCACGGGCGCCAGGATCGAAGGCCAGCCGTAAGCCTTGAGTATGGGAAAGACGTGCGTGTAGAAGCTTTGATAACCGTCGTCGAAGCTGAGCAGGACGGCTTTCTCGGGCAATGGCGCTCCGCCCTGGTGGGCGGCCAGGATCTGATCGACCGATACCGCCTGGAAGCCGTTCGCATGCAGCCAGGCCAGCTGTTCCTTCAGGTGTTCCGTGCGGACGCCGACATAGGACTGGTCGGCTTCCCCGTCCTCTACATCGTGATAGGCAAGGGCCAGGTATTGATTCTTGGGCCAGGGCATCTCGTTGTTCTGCACCGCGCGCTGGTCGGGCGGCAGGAAGACCGGAATGTCCTTGGCGCAGCCCGTCAGTGACGTAAAGATGCACACGAGGGCTGCCAGCACGGCGCGCGAAATCGAATGGGCCATGAAATCATCCTTTAGAAACGCAGGTTCAGGTCGAGCATGATGCGCAGCTCGCGCTCGCGTTGTCCGTCGTACGGGCGGCTGACTCCCACGATGTTCACGCCGACGTCCAGGGTGTTGTTGCTGCGATAGCGGATTCCGTATCCCACGGTGCCCACTGCGCCCGATCCGTATCCCTTCTGCGAATACATGCCGGCACCCAGCGTGAATCGCTGCTCCAGCTCGTTTTCGTAATGGCGGTACAGCGTATGGGTCAGATTCAGCGTGGGCAGCAGCATGAAGTCGGACCGAGGGTTGAAATAGGGCACGTTCTCTTCGGTGTTGTGCGAAGCGTAGGCTTCGAACCCGAGGTCGAGGTGGGCGCGCGGCGCGGTATAGAGCCGTTCCTGGCCTGACAGCAGCATCGAGATGCGGCGATTGCCATCGCTGAAGCGGGTCGGGGTCAGGGTAAGCCGCCATTCGCGGCGCTCATTGGCGCGCCAGCGGACCCACAAGGCCGCGCTATCGGAAGATATGTCGTTCAGCAGCGCGCGCAGAGGCGTCTGCCTGGATCGGAGTTCACCGCTTGCGCCAATCTGCCATTGGTCGTTCAAGTCCAGCGCCGCCGATGCACGGAACCCAGTCTTGGTTCCTTGCCCGTAGTTCTGGGCGGAGACTTCCGCCTCCGCAGTCAGGTCCCGGCCGCGCCATTCCACCCCCGTGCGTATCCAGCGATAGCGGGCGCTGCCTTCTTCGTAGTCGCCGCTGGCATAGCCGCCGCCTCCGAAGATGCGCCAGTTCTGGTCGATGGGTGCCGAATACAAGACCGTTTCCATGCCGAATCCGCCATCGCCGGTGGACGGCCCTCCGGAACTGAGATCGCGGTAGCCGGAAACACGCAGTTCCGACTTGTTGTGGACCTCCCAGTCCCGTGCCAGCCGTTGCACTCTCAGGTTTTCCGGGAAACGCAGGGTGACGTCATGAAGGAGCAGCTCGGCCTGGTTCCATTCCTGCAAAGCCATTGCGGTCTCGAATTGGCCGGTCTCCAGTTCGACGTTCCTGGGCGTGAGGGCTTCCGCCATCTTCAGCTCGACCTCGGAGCGCCTGGGCTGCTGCCGCGCCCGATATACGCTGGCCAGCGATGTGCGCAGGCTGGAGTTGTTCGGGGCCCGCTCCACCATGTTCGCAAGAGCAAGCTCCGCATTGACGGTGTCGTTCGCATACAGCTTGCCCAGCGCGGCGGAGTGCCGGGCGTAGAGGTTGAACTCGTTGGGCAGCGGCTCGGGCTGACCCTTGACCTTTACCCATTCCGTCTGGCTGTTGACCGCCTGCTCGAGAATCTCGTCGGCTTCTTCGTACTGCTGGCTTTCCTGCAATGCATAGAACAGGCCTGTCTGGTCGGCGAGCTTGCTGCCGCCGTCCTCGCTGCCGTTGGACTCGGCGAGCAGCTTCAGATAAAGGTCGCGCGCGCGCTCAGGCCGGCGCAAGTGAAGATAGGCTGCGGCCACCACGCTGAGCGCGTAGCGTGGAACCTCCACGCCCTCCGCGAGCAGCTGTTCGTACTCGCGCACGACATCGTTCATTCTCGAACGCGCATGCAGGGCGTGCAGCCGGTCGAAGCGCAGCCGCAGAACGTCCCGGCGCGCCTCCTCGCCCGAGGCGGACCATTGGGGGATGAGGCGATCGTAGATGCCCAGGGCGCGATCAGCGACATCGAAGCGCTCTTTCTCGTTCCGTGCCGGCATGGAGGCGATTCGAGTCAGTTCGGCGGCATGGTCGGCCTGCAGGTCGCGGAACTCCGCGACGCTCAGTAGATCGGGGTACTGCTCGGCTAGGCGCAGGGCGGGTTCGGTCAGGCCGGCGTGCTGCATGGCAAGTATGTACTCGCGGTTCACATAGCCTTTGGCGGGGGCCAGGTCGTGCGCGCGGGATGCGCGCTGAAGGACTTCACCGCTTGCGCGGCGGCTGCGGTGCGCGTAGGCGAGCGCAAGCTGCAGGTCGGCATCGTCCGGCCATTTCTCAGTCATTTCCTCGGCGAGCGCCACGGCTTCCGCCGGCCGGCCGGCGTCGGTCAGCGTCATGATTTCGCCGACGGCGAATACGGGCCGCTCCGGGAAGAGGCGCCGGCCGTCATTGAACAGCCTGCGGGAGTTCTCCCATTGCCGGGCATCCCGATAAGCCCGGGCCACCGCCTCCAGGACGTCGGCCGGCGGGCGATTCGGGGCGGGCTGCAGCGCCTCGTAGGCGGCGATGGTTTCCGCATTGCGGCCGGCCCAGGAAGAGATCAGGATCCGGTCATAGGCTGCCCGCAAGTCCTGCGGGTGTTCCAGCGCATGCTGGCGCAGCATGATCAGCGCAGGCTCGCGATCGCCGGCGCGCGCCTGCATGATGAGCGCGTCGTATTCCTGACGGGAGACGCCGGCGTGGGCAGTGGCGATCCATGAGTGAGCGGCTGCCATGCATAATATGCTCAGGGCTTTCTTCATGCCCGTGTCCCCGGGTGTAGGCGGGCGGGGCGGTGTGTCAAGATTGACGGCATGATGCGCGAGGCTCCTCTTCCCTGGATTCGACGACGGCGTCGCGGCCTTTTCGCATAGGGGCCCGAAGGCCTAGCTGCCGAGCGACGTGTTGATTGCCGATTTCTTATTACAGCCTTGATGCTATGGAATCATAGAGAGGAAGCGACTCGGCCAGAATGAGGCAGACGGCTTACGCAGTGGCGGATGCGGGCTGCCTCTTCCGCGCTATGGCGTAGTCCGCCGGGCGGATACGTAGGCGCAGCCGATGGTAAAGTCTGCAAGGACGCATAACGATATTGATTCGAGGAGACAAAGATGAACAAGACACTGGCGGTTCAGTTGACGGAATTCGGCCCCCCCGAGGTGCTGACCCTACGGGAGTTCGACCTACCAGCGCCCCGTAGCGGCGAAATCCAGCTGCGCCAGACAGCCATAGGCTTCAATTACATCGATGTGTATCAGCGTACGGGCAAATATTCCCTGCCCACGCCGACTGGCCTGGGGCACGAAGCGGCGGGCATTGTTGAGGCGGTGGGGGAAAACGTGACCGATTTCCGGCCGGGAGACCGCATCGTCTACATGAACGCCGGCATCGGCGCTTATGCTTCGCACCGGAATGTCCCGGCGGAGCGTGCCGTGCGCCTCCCCGACGGCATCGACGAGGTTTCGGCAGCCGCCATGTTCTTCAAGGCGATGACGGTCCAGTATCTGATCCACAAGACATACCGGGTGGGACCGGACGACATCGTGCTGGTGCATGCCGCGGCGGGCGGGGTCGGGCAGATCCTGAGTCGTTGGGCCAAGGCGCTGGGCGCCACGGTCATCGGCACGGCGGGCTCGCCTGAAAAATGCATGGAGGCGGAACGTGCCGGATGCGATGCCGCCATCGATTATTCAAAGCCGGACTGGGTGGCGCGCGTCGTGGAAGCCGCGGGCGGCAGAAAGGCCAGCGTGGTCTATGATTCCGTTGGCAAGCACACCTTCATGGGCTCGCTGGACTGCGCGCGGCAGTTCGGCCACGTGGTCGTCTTCGGCGCGGCATCGGGACCGATCCCGCCGTTCGACGTCGAGCTGTTGAACAAGAAGGGCGGGCTTTACCTGACCCGACCTTCGGTATTTCCTCATAACGCCGATGTGAACGTGTTCCGTGAAAACGCAAAGATGGTGTTCGATGCGTATTCCAACGGAATCATCCGCGCCAATATCGGGGCCCGCTTCCCGTTTTCCGAAGTGGCACGGGCCCACGAGTCGGCCGAGGCCCGCGCCACGACGGGCGCCATCGTCATGGTGCCTTGATCGCGGGGCCTTCTTTTTCGCGCAACGGGGCCCATGCGAACCGGCCGGGCTGCGCATCGGCGATGGCGCCCGATTCGATCATCGTCCGGCATTGCTCGATGGGCATGCCGGACGCCTGCAGGATGGCCAGCTTTTCGTCGCCTGCCTGAGGCAAGTTGTTGCAGCAGCGAAGACAGTATGCCGATGACCGCTAGGCCCCTGCAAACTGGTCATGGTAGGAAGGGCCCAGCCGGCTGGGGTGGCCCTCGACCCGGCTGCCCTCCATGACGCCGCTGGACTTGCCGTGACTGTATGCGATGAAGGTCCAGCTGGGACCGCCTCGCACCAGACTGCGGGTGGCTTATCCCTGTAGATGAACTCAGGCCGGCGGTGGCGGGTGTGTGCGAGCGCGGGCCAGCATGAGGCGATCGAGCGCATTGGCGAATGTGCGGCGATCTGATTGGCTAAGGGCTGCGGGACCGCCTGTATCGATGCCGGCATTCCGGAGTTCTTCCATCATGTCCCGCATTGAAAGGCGCTCGCGTATGGTGTCGTCGGTATAGTGCTCGCCACGGGGGCTAAGGGCAACGCCCCCTTTATCGAGCACCTGGGCCGCCAGCGGGATATCGTTCGTTATGACCAGGTCGCCGGGTTTCAGGTGCTGGACGATGTAGTCGTCCGCCACGTCGAAACCGCCGGGTACCTGAACGGCGCGCACCCATGGCGAAGGAGGCGTGCGCAGCATTTGATTCGCCACCAGCGTAAGATTGCGCCGCCACCGCTGCGCCGCCCGGTACAGGATGTCCCGGATGACGGCGGGGCAGGCGTCGGCATCGACCCAGATATGCATGCTATTGAATTTTCAGGGCGTCGAGCAGCAATGCATTGACCAGTTCATTCATACCGACGCCGTCGGCGGCCGCCTTGGCATGCAAGGCATCTATCACTGGCTGTTGCAGCTTGACCGGAAACGACACCAGGCCAGCGGCTTGATCCAGCTTCCGCTGTTCCCGCCGGTCGATGGCGGGCGCCGCTCCTGCATAACGGTCCGGCGGCGTCGCTGCTTTGAGCTTGCCCATCAGTTTCAAGGCTTTGTTCTTTTCGAGATCGGTTTTCTTCATGAAAGGTCCGGATGGCACGGCAGTGCCGCTGAGTGTCGTCATCGTTCTCCAGGCTCGGGAGAGCCTGGACTTGCTTGATCAATGGATCTTCAGTACGTGCCCATGTAGTCCCGCTTGCCAATGGGCAGGCCGTTGTGGCGCAAGATGGCATAGGCGGTCGTGACATGGAAGAAAAACTGAGGCAGGCCGTAGTTTGCCAGGTAGGATTGGCCGCTCAGCTTTTTTCCTTGGGCGTTCCGGGACGAAGCAAGATCTCCCTGGTTGCACTGTCTTCAAACTGCTCCGGGCGGACGACATCCAGGAAGTCCAATGTGCGGGTCAACAGCGCGTCCAGATCGGCAAAGCTTCTTTCCGCACCTTCGTAGACGGGAACTTCGACGCCGGCAAGGCGGGCCGAAATCCCGCGCGCAAAATCCGAAGCCACCTGCACTTGCTTTAACAGGGGGAACATGTCTGGAAACAAGCGTGCCTGAAGCAGCGCATCCGGTTCGATGTTTTTCTCGGCGGCATGTGCATCCGCCTGCGCCAGGATGGCTTTCAGCGCCGTCAGCATTTGCTTGAAAACGGGCACGGACTGGGTGTACATGGAGTGTGTCATGGTTTTCCTTGGTTTCGAGTAGAGGGAGGCCAGCAGGCACTGTAGCCCGAATCGGGCGTCGGCGTTGGTTCGTTTTATACACATGGGGCAAACGGCTCCCCCTTATGAGCACAGTATCTTGGGTGTTGGGCGCTGAAACATTCAGATTGATCGCTCGGTCATGTTTCATTGTTTCTTTACAGAGGCGACCGAAAGCAAAATTTGACGTTGCAAGCCGGACCGGCCGTCGCTGCTTCGCGTTGCCTTTTATTTTTATGGTGTAGCGCGCATTCAGCCGGCTTCGTCATACCCATTAACGGTACCGTTTATTTCCTCCCGACGTGATGCAGTAGCGCCCGCCGCGTGGGCATTGCGTCAGCCATCCGCAGATTAGCCAAGTAACCCGGCCAGGCCTGTCAGCCCTGCTACTGAACCACCCGGACCGAATCTACCTCTATCTCGGGCGGCCTATTCCTGCCGGTATCCACCTCACCGATTAGCTCGACTTTTGTTTTCTCATCGACAGGCTGTCCGGAGAAATGTTTCGCTTCTATCTCCGCAACAATCTCGCCGGTACCGTCAGAAAAAATGAATTTATCGTGGCCTGTCTGGCGCAGCAGGTGGCCCTGTATCTGAACATCCTGATCATCCACTGGACTCTTCAGGATCTCCGCAACAGTTGTCTGGCCAATCCCAGACGGACCAGAGTATTGCGCATAAACCGGCATGGCAAAGGTCACCGCAACCACGGCCGAGGCTAATAGACGTGGTGCTTTTACATGTGTAGGCATGTCATTCTCCAAAAAAGCGCGTACATGACAATTAACAACGACAGCAAGATCCCTGCCCACGCGCGGCTGGGGCCATGAAGCGTGACGACTGAAAGGCAGCGCGAAAGCGTCCGTCCGACAGCCCGAAAGGGAGTAAGCCGGGCCAGTCGTCACCCTTGATGGTTTCTACGGCGTCACCCCGCCCGTCGGCCAGCAACACTCACCCGCAGCTCACGCGCTGGATCTTTTCGCTGTCGTCCACATACACATTTAGCCGATCGTGACGGTAATCCATCGTGACCGCCGACTTGGAGTGAATGACTCGCGAGAGCTTTGGCAGCGTGGACTGATCAAGACTCGTCGCCAGCGTACCAACAAGGTCCTGGCGGGAATCGGCACCGCATTGCCTTGCCGCCTCGAACAGCTCCCATTCTTCAACCTTATTTCCATCAGGCAGCAAGCACATACCCACCTGCCCCGTTGGAGTGTTCTCGATACTCAACTTACCGCTGGCCTTTTGGCAGTACACCGAGGCTGGATTAGCCATTCCGACCTGCTTGGGCTGTTGATCATTTCTTGCTGACGCGCATCCGCCAAGAATAGCCAGCGAGGCAAAGATCCAGAGTTTCTGCATGTGTGTCGTCACGGTGATTTGTACGGATCAAGTTTAGCTCATCAGTTCTCCAGCGCTTTCCGCCATGCCCATTACGTGGCCATGGCCGAGGGCGCCACGCCAAGCCGTCTGTGTGCCCGCCGGTCGCGTTCGGAAGCGATGCGGCAAGCACAGATCGGGCGGACCTCTGGCGTTCTCGTCCCTTTCCTAAATTAGGAGCCAATCATGGATATCAGTCAAAACGGCCTTGCCGCCGGCGTCGCGGTGCCTCAGAAATGGTGGTTCAGCGTTCGGCTTCGATGCAGAGCAATGGGCCGACATCCTCCTGATGGGCGGCGAACCACAGGACCTATACAACCTGCTTGCAGCCTTTGCGGATCCGGCAAGCAGTGAATCGGAATTCAATATTAGTTACAATCTGCACGGATTGCGGCATGCTTTCAATCCGGGCTTTTACTTCTTCACTTTAAGCCTTACTAGGCGGAGCTTTTGCCTTAACGCCCACGAGCTCGCTAGTGTCCTGTCGCATAAATACATTTCATAATATAAAATATACTCCGGATCAACGGACTGGAGTACGACGATGGCCTTGCGTGAAGATGCGAAGATCGAGTTAAGTCCAGAGCAACGTGCCGAGTTGGAGAAGGCCGCCCGATCACGACRCACCGCGCAAGCGGTAGCCCAGCGAGCGCGGATTGTGTTGCTCACGGCTGAAGGTCTGAGTCCTAGCGTCATTGGGGAGCAATTGGGCGTGTCCCAGCCGACTATTCGCAAATGGCGCGCCCGCTACCAGGAGTRCGGCCTGGCGGGCCTGCGTACTGAAGCGCGGCCGGGACGACCCCGCACGCTGGATGATCAGCGCGTGGCCGATTTATTGAATCGCGCCTTGCAAACCCGTCCGGCCAAGCAAACGCACTGGAGCGT
>JACCEN010000017.1 GCA_013416435.1 Alcaligenaceae bacterium
TCGGCTATCGTGGACTTGTTGGGCACGACATATCCTTTGGCACGAAACTGCTTCTTCCAGTTGTACAGAGTCGCCTCTGAGACCCCAATCTCCCGACTCAGGCTGGCCACCGTCCGATTGTGCGGCGGCATCAATTTCCTGACTGTCTGTTCTCTGAATTCTGCGCTGTAGCTGGCCACTTCTTCACTCCGTCCGCTCCCTCAAATTTCCAAATCAACCGAGCGGACATCTATTGTGACAGAGGGGGGGGTAAAGACGACAGACCACTGAGGGGAGCTGGTTCATTGACTGATCTGTGGTCGGGTAAAAGCAGACTTCCCCCGCCATTCAAACGCCCCGATTGTCGGGGCGTTTTACTTCGGCATCTTTTTCAGTGATGTAATCGGCACACGCAATCAGCCGGACGCGCTAGTCTCGTTGATCGCGTTGACAATGTGTCCAGTAAGTCAGCATTTATACCAAGTAGGAAAGCTAAGTAGGAAAATCTAAGAAATTGGGACAAAATGACCAAAGTCATCCGATTTTACGTTTCTAGTGCATTGATTTTGAAAGTTGTGGATCTAAGTTGAAATCGGATCCTACAAAGGTTTTTGTCGAAATACAAAAAATAGAGACTTTTGGGCCTTTGGCGGAGGCCATTTTTACGCGTATTTGCAACAATACAAAAGGCGTGTTCACGGCAGATGCACTGAAGGACTACTCATCCAGAGTCGGACGGGAAATTTCCACTCAGGAAGTCCAAAGCACGTTTGGATTACTGACATCGGCCAATCTGGTCATGCGTATAGGGGCCGGGGGCCCACCTTCCCCTAACGCCTCAGCAAGATCGCGCGGACGGTTTCCGCCGCAGCCTGTAGTCGATGCAGGTTCGCCATCAGGCTATCCAGCGTGATGCGGGCGGTGGGGCCATGGCATGCCACCGCGGCCACCATGGCATCCTGGTCGTCCACCACCGGTACGGCGATGGCGACCATGCCCCGGATGAACTCCTCGTTGTCGATGCCGACCTGGCGGCTGCGCGACTGGTCCAGGTATTCGGCGAGTCGCGCCGGATCGACCAGCGTGTTCGGCGTGTGACGGCGCAGATGCAGATTCGCCAGGACGCGGTGGCGCTCGGGCCGGGGCATGCGCGACAGGAACAGCTTGCCGCTGGCCGTGCAATACACCGGCACGCGCGCGCCATGGTCGAAATGCACGCCTAGGGGGTGTGGCGACTCGACACGCGCGACATACAGCACGTCATTGCCGTCCAGGGCCGTCAGGTTGCAGGTTTCATCCATCTGGCGTGCGAGGTCGCGCAGCACGGCAAGGCAATCCTGAACCAGCGGTGTGCTCTTCAGGGTGTAGAGCCCCAGCGCGTGAGCGCGTGGGCCGGTCACGAAGCCGCCGGTGGCGGGCATGCGGACCACCCAGCCTTCGTCCAGCATGATGCGGAGCATCCGGATCATCGTGGTCTTGGGAACCTTCAGCCGGGCGGCCAACTGTGCCACCGTGGGCGGCACAGCCGCGCGGCACAGCATTTCCAGGATGTGTAGCGTTCGCAGGCTGCGGGCAGAGTCGGCCTGGTCGCTCATGGGCTCTGGATGGGGCACAGCGGTTCTCCGAAAGGGGCGGGGTAAGACGGATTATGGTCTGTTTTTAAGGGTTTTGGACCAAAACGGCGATCTTGATGCGCTGCGGATTGACTCGTGCTTACCGCGCTCCCTAGAATCGCCCGGAACGCGAGTCGTGGTTTGCCCCGGCAGGTTCCTTCAAGGAATTATGCCGCCAAGCCGGAACGGACGTTGGCTTTCTGCCGCACAGACGCCGGACGCGCTGTGCAAAACAAACCAAAATGGCGGAGGAGATTATGAGAAGTCGGTGGAGCAAAACCTTGGCTGGTGCGCTGTTCGTGGCGACAACCATGTTCTCGGTCACAGCCGTGCAGGCACAGGCTGTCAAGAAGCTGCGGGTACAGACTGCCGTGCCTACCAGCAGCATGTATTTCGAGCTGATGAAGCGGTGGGGAGATCGAATCGATAAAATGTCGAAAGGCCGGATCAAGGTCGAGATTCTTCCCGATGGCGCTGTGGTGCCCGCCTTCGAGATCCTCGATGCGGTCGACAAGGGCATCGTGGAAGGCGGCTATGCATGGACGCACTACTGGTCCGGCAAGCACCCGGCGGCGGGTCTGTTCAGCAACCCCATGGCCGGCGCCGGTGCCGGCATGGACCAGCTCTCGCACATGGCCTGGCTGTACGAGGGCGGCGGCAACAAGCTGCTCGACAAATTCTACAAAGATATCCTGAAGATCAACGTCGAAGTGTTCATGCTGCAGCCCATGGGCCCGGACCCGCTGGGCTGGTTCAAGGCGCCGATCGCCAGCGTCGAGGACTTCAAGAAGCTGAAGTATCGCTCCCCGCCGGGCATTACGGGGGAAATCTTTGGCGAAATGGGCATCTCGGCCGTGGCGCTGCCGGGCGGCGAAATCGTTCCCGCCGCGCAACGGGGCGTGATCGATGCGGCGGAATGGATCGGGCCGGCCGATGACGTCAACCTGGGCCTGTATACCGTCTGGAAGAACTACTATCTGCAAGGCCTGCACCAGTCGACGGACGTTGGCGAAGTCATCATCAACGGCAAGTTCTGGGCGTCGCTGGATCCGGACCTGCAGGAAATCGTCCGCACGGCATCGCTGGCCAGCGTGGGGGAAACCTACACCTTCAACGTGGCGCGCAATGCCGCCGCACTTCAAAAAATGAAGGCGGAAAAGGTGGTCGTGCACGACACCCCGGCCGACTTCTACCCGGCTTTCGTCGAGGCGACCAACAAGGTGCTCGACCGCTATGCGGCCAAGGACGCCTTCTTCAAGGAAGTCCTCGATTCGCAGCGTAACTTCGGCAAGACGGTGGTGCCGTACTGGACCAAGATTCTGGACCTGTACTCCAACCTCGGCAATGCCGCACTAAAAAACAATTAGAACGCTGCAATATAAGGCCGTAAGCAAGGCCGGGCTACGCCACGCGGCATGGCCTGGCCGGCTAAAGCTGCAGGACGAAACAAGGAAGGGCAGGGCGACGCCGCAGGCGCGCCCGGCTGCTCCTTCGCGGTTTCTTTGGGAGTCTTCAAGATGACGGATGTGGCGGCGGGGTATCCCGAACTGCCTGAGCGCGCGTGCGACACGTGGATCAGGCGGGTGGTCGGTGCCATCGACAGTTTCACCAAGATGACGGGCTGGGCGATTGCCTGGGCCATCCTTCCCATGGTGGGCTGCTTGGTGGTCGAGGTGATCGGCAGGTATTTCTTCAACAAACCCACGGTCTGGGCATACGACATGACGTTCATGCTGTACGGCAGTTTCTTCATGCTGGGATCGGCCTATACCCTGATGAAGAAATCGCATATTCGTACAGACCTGTTCTACGATCAATGGTCCGTGCGCACCCAGGGCAAGGTCGACATCGTCTGCTACCTGCTGCTTTATTTTCCGGCCCTGGTCCTGTTCCTGGCGGTCAGTTGGGACTTCTTCCTGGCCTCGTTCGCACGCAACGAACGCATCGTGACGAGCCCATGGATGCCGATCGTCTGGCCATTCAAGTTCACCATGCCGCTGGCAACCGCCCTGCTGTTGATCCAGGGGGTATCCGAGCTGCTGAAAAGCATCTACGCCGCACGCAGGGGGAAATGGCTATGAGTATCGGTCCGGAAATCCTGGGCCTGCTGTCCCTCGGCATTCTCGTCGTGGCGATGTTCGTGGGCTTTCCCATCGTATTCACCCTCATTGCCGTGGGTCTTGGCGTGGGCTGGTTCGCCCTGGGCGAGATCGCGCTGCACCTGATGACGCTGCAGTTCTTCTCGGTGATGCGCGATCCGACGCTTGCCGCCGTGCCGTTCTTCCTGTTCATGGGTTTCCTGCTCGAACAGTCAGGGCTGGTGCAGCGGCTGTTCCGAGGCGTGCAGCTGCTGCTGGCCGGCGTGCGCGGTTCGCTGTACCTCGCCGTGCTGCTGACGGCCACCATCTTCGCGGCGGCCACCGGCATCGTGGGCTCGTCCGTCACCCTGCTGGGCGTGATGGCCGCGCCCGCAATGATGAAAAGCGGCTATGACGTTCGCATGAGCGCTGGCACGATCACCGCAGGCGGCACGCTCGGCATCCTGCTGCCGCCATCCGTGATGCTGATCGTGATGGGCCCCGTGGTCGGCGTGCCGGCCACCGAACTGTTTGCGGCGGCGATCATGCCTGGCCTGCTGCTGGCGGCCATCTACATCATCTACACACTGGCGCGCAGCTGGATGAATCCCGCACTGGGTCCGGCACTGCCGATGGATGAACGCAGGCCGCTTCCGTACGTGCTGAAGGAACTGCTGATCGGCTCGGTGCCGGTCATCGTGATGATCACCGCGACCCTGGGTGTGATCCTGGCCGGCATCGCCACGCCCACCGATGCCGGCGCGTGCGGGGCTTTCGTCACGCTTCTGCTGACACTGGCCTATCGAAAGATGAGCTGGGAGGGCTTCAAGAGATCGATCATTGCCACACTGGAGATCTCCTGCATGATCCTGCTGCTGGTCGCGGCATCCAACTACTTCGGTGCGGTGTTCTCCCGCCTGGGCAGTGCCGACTACCTGGCCACCCTCATGCTGAGCCTGGAGCTGGGGCCGACCACGATGCTGCTGCTCATGCTCGGACTGATCTTCATCCTGGGCTGGCCCCTGGAATGGGTGCCGATCGTGCTGATCGTGGTGCCAATTTTCTTGCCGGTGGTGGCACAGCTGGGCATCAACCTGGTGTGGTTCTGCACGCTGGTCTGCGTGTGCCTGCAGACCGCATGGATGTCGCCCCCGGTCGCGCTATCGGCATACTTCCTCAAGGGGGTGGTGCCCTCCTGGAGCCTGAAAGACATCTACATGGGCATGATGCAGTTCATGTGCCTGCAGGTCATCGGCCTGCTGCTGGTGCTGTGGTTCCCCGAGATCGCGCTGTGGTTGCCGTCGGTACTGAAGGACTAGCCTACTATGGAAGCAGTGTTCGACTACATCATCGTCGGCGCGGGTTCTGCCGGCTGCGTACTGGCCAATCGCCTCTCCGAGGACGGGCGGCATTCCGTCTGCCTGCTGGAGGCCGGGCCGGCCGACCACAATCCGTGGATCCATCTGCCGATCGGCTACGGCAAGACCATGTTCCACAAGACGCTGAACTGGGGTTACTACACCGACCCGGATCCGGGCATGCTGGACCGCCGCATCTACTGGCCGCGCGGCCGGGTGCTGGGCGGCTCCAGCTCCATCAACGGGCTGATCTATGTCCGCGGCCAACGCCAGGACTACGACCACTGGGCAGCCCAGGGCAATCCGGGATGGGGCTGGGACGACTGCCTGCCGTACTTTCGCAAGCTGGAGCACAATGACCTGGGTCCGGGCCCCACACGGGGCACGGACGGCCCTTTGTGGGCCAGTTCCATCAAGGCGCGCCACGAACTGGTGGAAGCCTTCATCGAGGCGGCCCGCACGCACGGGCTGCCGCGTGTGCAGGACTTCAACACGGGCGAGCAGGAGGGGGTGGGCTACTACCAGCTCACCACCCGGCATGGCCTGCGCTGCTCCTCGGCGGTGGCCTACCTGAAGCCGGCGCGCCGGCGCTCCAACCTCACGGTGATGACCGGCACACAGGCCTCCCGCGTCCTGTTCGACGGCAAGCGCGCCTGCGGTGTGCAGGCCGGCCGGCCCGGCGCATTGCGAACCCTGCGGGCACGCCGCGAGGTACTGTTGGCCGCCGGGGCGCTGCAGTCGCCGCAGCTGCTGCAGCTGTCGGGTATCGGTCCCGAGGCGCTGCTGAAGGAACACGGCATCAAGATCGTCCATGCCTCCCCGGGGGTCGGGGAAAACCTTCAGGACCACCTGCAGATCCGTCTCATGTACGAGGTCACGAAGCCGATCACGACCAACGATGACCTGCGCACACTGGCCGGCAAGGCCCGCCTCGGCCTGCAATGGCTCTTCAGCCGCAGCGGCCCGCTGGCCATCGGCATCAACCAGGGCGCGCTGTTCTGCAAGGTCATGCCCGAAGTCGTGCGCCCGGACATACAGTTCCACTTCGCCACGCTCTCCGCCGACATGGCCGGCGGTACGGTGCACCCGTTCCCCGGCTGCACCTACTCGGTCTGCCAGTTGCGTCCGGCGTCGCGCGGCCATGTCCGCATCCGCTCCACCGACCCCTTCGAGGCGCCATCCATGCAGCCTTACTACTTGTCTGCCGACCTGGACCGTCGCACGGCAGTCGCGGCGGTGCGCTACGCGCGCCGGCTGGCGTCCACCGATCCCCTGGCGCCTTTGATGAAGCGCGAGGTTCGCCCAGGCGCCGACGCACAGTCGGACGATGAGATCCTTCACTTCTGTCGCGAGTACGGCGCCACCATCTTCCACCCCAGCGGTACGGCAAAAATGGGGCCGGACAACGACACGATGGCGGTCGTCGACAGCAGGCTGCGGGTGAGGGGCGTATCAGGCCTGCGCGTGGTGGATTGCTCCATCATGCCGACCCTGGTATCGGGCAACACCAACGTGCCCATCATCATGGTGGCGGAGAAGGCCTCAGACATGATTCTGGAGGATGCCCGTCAGACCGCATGAACGCGGACGATCAAAGACAGGTGATGCAAGCCTGGGCATGCTGTTTACCTGGAGGGTCAGACCCCGCACGGGGTCTGACCCTTTCAAGCCGCCGTGCGCTTTACGTGGCTTTCGTTCAATTTGCCGATGCTGTCCACGCCGCTGTGCAATACGGTATTGACCAGTTCGCGGTTCATGAACTCCATGACGCCGCCCGCTCCGCCGACGGTAAGGCCGTACATGAGGGGGCGGCCGATGGCGACGCCGATGAACTCCAGGTCGTCCCAGGTCAGGTCGGTCTTGAAGGCATTGGGATTCCCGGTGGGGAAGTTGCCATAAGGCAGCCACGGCCGCGGGTTGCCAAAGCGCATGTACTCGTCCGACGAACCCTGGCCTATGGCGTCCACGGTAAACACGATGGCCTTGAAGCCGGCATCGCGCGCCCTGAGAAGCACCTCTTTGGATTGACCCGCATCCACGGTCAAATACATCTGGAACCACTTCGGCCCCGAGGAGGCTTTGGCGATGTCTTCCATGCTGCGCGTGGAAGCACTGGATACGGTCAGCAACGCACCGGAGCGCGCGGCGCCTTCCGCGGTGGCGACCTCGCCGGCCGGGTGGTGCAGGCCATGGCTGCCGAAAGGCGTAACGATGACCGGATGGGGAAGTTTCTCGCCAAGCAGGGTGACGAAGGTGTCGATCTTGCCGCGCACGATGCCTTGCATGCGGTGCGGGATAAAGACGTAGTCGCCGAAAGCGCGCCGGTTCTCGCGCAGCGTCCATTGGTCGCCTCTTCGGCGACCTGCGCGCGCACCAGCCCGGAGGCCGACAGCGCGGCCGTGGCGAGGCCCGCACCCGCCATCCGGAACATGTCGCGTCGCGCGTGGTTGGCAGGTTCGACGGGGTCGATGGAGACGGATTGATTCGCGGTGGTGTTCATGATGATTCTCCTTGTGTTTCCCGCAGGGTTCCAGCCGGCAATGTGCGATCGGGCGCGCGATCCAGATCCAGGATCGGACCCAGCGGCACGATGCCATTGGGATTGATGCTGCCGTGGCTGCCGTAATAGTGCTGCTTGATATGGTCGAAGTTCACGGTGCCCGCGACGCCCGGCCATTGATAAAGTTCGCGCGTGTAGCTCCAAAGATTCCTGTAGTCGGCCAGACGCTTCAAGTTGCACTTGAAATGTCCGTAATAAACGGCGTCGAAGCGGATCAGCGTGGTGAACAGGCGCCAGTCGGCTTCCGTGATGCGGTCGCCCAGCAGGTATCGCTTCCGTTCCAGCCTGGATTCCAGCTTGTCCAGATAGGCGAACAGCTTGGTCGCTTCCTGCTCATAGACGGCTTGAGACGTGGCGAATCCCGCTTTATAGACGCCGTTGTTGATGGCATCGTAGACTTCGCCATTGATGGCATCGATTTGCGGCAATAGTTCCGATGGCGTGTAGTCGCCCTCTCTGGCGCATATGCCATCGAAAGCCGAATTGAGCATGCGGATGATCTCCGAAGACTCGTTGCTGACTATGGTATTGCGTTGCAGGTCCCAAAGCACCGGAACGGTTACTCGACCGCTGAAGCCGGGCTGCGCGCGCAAATACACCTGATACAGGTATTGCGCTTGCCCGACGGGATCGGGGATCACGCCCGGGCCGGGATCGAACGTCCAGCCATGCTCGCCCATATAGGGATGGACGACGGACACGCTGATCATCTGCTCCAGGCCTTTCAAGGTGCGCATGATCAATGTGCGGTGCGCCCACGGACAGGCAAGGGATACATACAGGTGATAGCGCCCGGGTTCGGCGCGGAATCCGCCGGTGCCGCTTGGCCCGGGGCGACCGTCGGGCGTGATCCAGTTCCGGAACCGGGCGTCGCTGCGAACGAAGCGACCGCCGGTGCCGCTGGTGTCGTACCACTGATCATGCCATTTTCCGTCTATCAGAAGTCCCATGTCGTTTCCTTGCTGATGAGGCCGGCTGGGCATTAACGGTTCATTCTCGATGCGCCCGGTCCGGCAGATTCGTATTGACTTATTCGACCACGGCTTCCAGCGCGATGTCGAGGGTGACTTCGTCGCCGACGCCTGGCGCGAACTTGCCGGCATTGAATTCAGTACGTGAAATGACCGTCGTGGCATTGGCGCCGATGGCTTGTTTCTTCAGCATGGGATGCGGACCCTTGAAGAAGGACGTCACAGTCAGCGTCACCGGCTTGGTGACGCCCTTGATGGTCAGGTCGCCTTCGATGCTGGTGGGCTTGTGTCAGCGAAGCTTTCGCATGCCATGCCATGACTTTAAAACTTTACGGAATAGGAATAAATGCTCAAAAACATTATGATCTATTCCTGTTTAAGGAATAATAGGACCACCGGCTATCAGTACTGGCTAATCTACTGGCTGATCATCAATACTTATATGCCACGCTCGCCACGACCGACCGGCGTGCGCCATACCAGCAATCGCCTCGCTCAAGGCAAGTTGCAACATAAGTCTTGTCGAACACGTTATTGGCATTGAGGGCCAAGCGCCAGCGTGGTGTTTCATAGGCCAGCATTGCGTCAACCAGCGTCACGCTCGGCACTTTCGGGCCGCTGCGCTCACGGAAGCCGTCCGCCCAGCGCAGGCCTGCGCCGGCTGAAAATCCGGGCATGCTGTTTATGGCAAAGCGGTACTTGCCCCACAACGATGCCTGATGCGCCGGCTGCCCTTCAAGCTGTTCGTCCTGGTCGAGATAGGTGTAATTGGCGATCAGGTCCAGCTTGCCGGCCACAGTCGTCTTCAGCTCGATCTCGATGCCCCGGTTGCGCGACTCGCCGGCCTGGATGCTTTGCAGGGGATTGGCCGGGTCGTTCACCAGGCGGTTCTCCTCGCGCAGCGTATAGAACGAGATGTTGGCCAGGGTGTTGCGATCGGGCGATTCGAATTTCAGGCCGGCCTCCCATTGCTTGCCTTTCAGCGGAACGAAAGGCGTACCGTTGGCGTCGCGTCCGAGTTCGGGAGTGAATGATTCGCTGTAGCTTGCATAAGGAGAAAAACCATTGGGAAACGCATACAGCAGGCCGAAGCGTTTGCTGTTGGCCGTGCTGACTTGGCCGGCGGAGCCGGTCACCGTGTTTTCAGACCGGTCGCGCCGAAGTCCGGCGACCAGGATCCAGTTGTTCCAGCGCATCTGGTTCTGAAGGTATATGCCCATGTCGCGTTGGCGCATGGCCGGGCTGCCGAAGAAAGGCGGCGGGGCATAGCGCGGGTACACGGGGTTGTAGGCATCGAGCAGCGGAACGGTCGCGGGGCTCTCGTAGGCAGTGGATTCTTCATGCTTGGCATAGGTGTACTCCAGCCCTACAAGCATGTCATGCTGCACTGGACCGGTGTTGAACTTGCCTTGCAGATGCTGGTCGGCCTGCGCCATGCGCACGGTCGTGTCCGAACCCCAGGCGTATCGGCCTATGAGACGCTTGTTGATGGGATCCGCAGCCCAGGTTCCAGGCGCGCTGAACGAGTCGCCATACAAGCTGCGATAGTCGACATGGTTGTATGACCAGCGTGTATTTTGCCGAAGCGTCCATTGATCATTGAATTGATGTTCGAAGGCCCAGCCGATGGAGCGGCGGCGCGAGTCATAGCGATCCCAGTCCGGATCGCCGATGAATGTGCTGGTGTCGAGCCGGCCATTGGGGTTGTCCAGCACCGTGCCTTCATACGGGAAGAATTGCGCGGTCGAACCGGATCGGTCGTCCTGCCACAGCGCCATCAGGGTCAGCGAGCTGCGATGCGATGGCCTCCAGGTCAGCGATGGCGCAAGCACCAGGCGATCATCGGGAACGTGATCGACCATGGTGCCGGACTTGCGCCCCAGTGCCACCACGCGATAAAGCCAGCGGCCGTCCTCGTCGATCGGACCGGTCAGGTCCAGCTGCATCTGGCGCCGGTTGTACGTGCCATATTGAATGCCGATTTCGCGCGAGGCGTCGGCCTGCGGGCGCTTGGAAACCATGTTGACGACGCCGGCTGTGCTGCCCTGCCCGTACAGCATCGATGCGGGGCCGCGCAATACTTCAATGCGCTCGAGCGTATAAGGCTCGCTGCGTGTCGTGCTGGTGTAGTACTGATAGTGAGACCTCAGGCCGTCGAGATAGGTCGCGGGCGATGAGCCGCGCACATTGAAGTTGTCCGAGCGCGAGTCCAGCCCATAGGCATCCGACCTGACGCCGGCGGCATAGTTGAGCGCGTCCTGCAGGCCTTGAGCACCCTGGTCACGTATCTGGTCCGCCGTGATGACCGTGACCGATTGGGGCGTTTCGATCAGGGGCGTGTCGGTCTTGGATGCGCTAAGCGAAGAGGTTGCCGTATAGCCCTCCGTAGGCGCCAGGGCGCCGCCGGCGGTGTCGCCCGTGACGGTGATGGGCGACAAGGTCTGGCTGGCGGCGGTCCGTGCGGACTGCGTCTGCGCCAAAGCCGGCGGGCACCCCAGGGATGCGCTGAGAATTCCGGCCGAAGCCAAAGCGGCGGCTGACCGGAAGGGAGGCCGGCCGGATGAAGGATGAGGCATGTCGTTGCTCCGTTGTGCTTTTGGGTAAGAAGAGCGTTCCCGCCGGCCGGTTACCGTGTCCTCTTGCGGGGCCGCAGCCAGCAAGCCAGGCCGGTGATCAGCGGGATCGCCAGACAGAGCCATGAAGCCCAATGCCAGGCCCCCGTGCCCAGCAGCGCCGACAGCAGCCCGAAGCAGGTCAGCGCGGCAAGCACGATGGGGATGCCCCAGATCCTGATGAAAGAAGCCTGGCGCAAGGTCATGGGTTGCTTCCTCGCGCGTCATTCGCCTTGCGCCTGGCAATCCATAGGTACAGGCCGCTGGCCAGCACCACGATGGTCAGCAGGTCGAGCAGAGCCCACAGCAGCTTCAGGGGCAGGCCGCCATAGTCTCCGAAGTGCAAAGGTTGCGACAGGGCGAGCATGATCAGGTACCAGGGGGGGCGTGCTACGGCGGTTACCTCGGCTGTCAGAGCGTCCACCAGCACCGGCACGATAAGATGCGAAGTAAAGGCGGTATCGCCGCGGGTCCAGACCATGTAGTGATGCGGCGTGGCAAACAGGCTGCCAGGATGGCTGAAGCTGAGGATGCGATGCTCGGGCAGTGCCGAGGCTGCCGCCTTGAGAGCGGTGTCGGCTGGTGCGATCCGATGCGGGGGCGCCGTGTCATGATAGGCGGCTGTCAGCTCCGCCACGTCCGTGGCCTGCCATAGTGCGAACAAAGGGCGCGAGAGCTCGTTGATGACGCCCGTGACTCCCACCACCATCGTCCATGCCAACAGTACGATACCCAGCAGATTATGCAGATCCAGCCACTTGAGCCGGCGCGATCTTCCCTTGCGCACTGTGCCGAAATCGAGCTTCTTCATGAACGGGCCATACAGCACGACGCCGGAGACGATGGCAACGACGAAAAGCAGCCCCATGAAGCCTAGAAACAGTTGGCCGGGCAGTCCCGTGAAAAGATCCACGTGCAGTGCGAGCATCATGCCCATGAAGCTGAACTGTTCTTCGCGCACCGTGGGTGCGTCGTGGAGCAGTTCGCCGGTGTGGGCGTCGAAGCGCATGTAGTGCGTCAGCTTCGGATCGCCAATATGCGAGGGCGTCATGCCGATATAGACCGTAGGGTGGTCTTCGTCGAAGAAAACGAACTCCACGACCTCGCTTGGGTACCGTCCGCGTGCGGAAGCCATGAGCTCATCGACGGAAACGCGTGGCGTGCCTTCAGCGACGATGGCGTACGGCTTTCCTTCTTCCAGCCAGTGTTCGATCTCCTCATGGAAGACGAGCGGCAGGCCGGTGACGCAAATCACGAGCATGAATACGGTGCAAACCAGGCTGGACCATTTATGCCACCAGTACCAGGTTTTAAGTGAAGCCGCAGCCGTCACGTCGAGAATCCCCGCCTATCGCATTTATCCGAAACTAGAGATATTAATGCAAATAGTTCTCGTTTGTATAGCTATTATTTTCTATCACGTTCACGAAGGAAGAGATCGGCTCGGAGAAGAGACGCCTTGCGGTGTCCCTGAGATGGTTGAGTCTGGGGTCAGACCCCGTTCGGGGTCTGACCCCAACGCCACGATCAAAAAAAAGCCCGCTGACAGAGTGTCGGCGGGCATGTTTCTTACCGGACGGGCCGCCATGCGGCGGGGTCGGGTCGGTTCAGCCAGGCTTAAATGGCGGCGATGGTCTGCACCTCGATGAGGAAGGGCTCCTTGACGAGACGGTCCACCATCAGCATGGTGTTGGGCGGATAAATGCCGTTGGGGAACATCTTGGGAAACTCGCGCTTGCGGAACTCCATCAGTTTGGGAATATCCTGGGAGTGGACCAGGTAAGTGGTGAACTGAACCACGTTGCCCCATGTGGCGCCGGCAGACTCCAATGCCGCGCTGATGTTGCTGAAGACTTGCTTGGCTTGAGCGTCAAAGTCACCTTCGCCGACGATATTTCCTTCCGGATCGCCGGAAAGCATGCCGGCAATGAAGAGGAATTCGTTCGCCTTCACACGAGTGACGTGGGTGTATTGGCCCAGCGGCGCCCCGAGCTTGGACGGATTATAGATATTGATTTCAGCGGACACGTTGTTCTCCAATTAAGTTAAAAAAAAGCCCGGATATGCGTCGATAGGAATCGAAGTGCGGAGCCGGGTGTCGATCGGCATGGCTATTGCCGTGCAAAGACATGAACTTTTTCGCGAGGGACATGCAGGGATAGCGTGTCGCCTTCGGCCAACGACCTGCGCCGCAGCATTTCGGAGGCGTCAAACAGCAGCGGCTCGGCCAGCCCCTCCACAAGTATCTCCGCGGTTGTCGACGCGCCCTGGAAATAGACGGCTTTGACTGAACCATGGATGGCGAGTCCCGTATCCTGGTCGCCGTCCACGTCTGAAGTCACGTCTTCCGGCCTGAAAAACAGCCTTACATTGCGCGAGCCTGCATCGGGCGCCTTCAGACCTTTGACCTGGCCAAGTGGCGTATCGATGGTAAGACCCGATGCATCGGTTGCGGTCACGGCGCCGTCCAGAAAGGTGCCACGGCCAATGAAGCGGGCGACGAACTCAGTAGCGGGTGACTTGTACAAGCTTTGAGGATCTGCGCACTGCTCGACTTTGCCGCGGTTCATGACGGCGATGCGGTCGGACATCAACAAGGCTTCTTCCTGATCGTGCGTGACGAAGATGGTCGTGATGCCAAGCGAGCGCTGCAGAGCGCGCACTTCGCGCTGCAGATCTTCTCGAAGCTGGCGATCCAGGGCGCTGAAGGGCTCGTCGAGCAGAAGGATATTGGGCTCGGTAACCAGCGCCCGGGCCAGCGCGACGCGCTGCTGCTGCCCTCCGCTCAGTTGCCTGGGATAGCGGTCTGCGAAGGCCGTCATATGGACCAGTTCAAGCAACTTGTCTGCGCGCGGTTTCCGTTCTGCGGGCGGCACCTTGCGCATCTTGAGGCCATATTCGACGTTCTGCCGGACGGTCATGTGAGGAAAGAGCGCATAGGCCTGGAAAACGATACCGATGTTTCGGCGCTCGGGCAGCAAGTCGTCGATGCGGCTGCCCCGTACTTTTACCTGCCCGTCGCTAAGATCCTCGAACCCGGCAATCATCATCAAAGTCGTGCTTTTGCCGCAGCCGGACGGTCCAAGCAGAGAAATGAATTCTCCTTTTTCAATGCTGATATTCAGTTGATCGACGACCCGGGTGCCGCCGAAGTCTTTGATTACGTCCGATAATTCCAAATCGTATTGGTTCTTCATAAGCCTTCTCAAGTCCTTGCCGCGCGCGCCGCGAGGCCGATAAACAACGTGATGACTATCAGCTGGATGATGGAAAATGCCGCCACGCCGGGATCGAAGTTGTATTGCATATAGTTGAATACGGCGACCGGCATGGTGATGTTGTCGAAGGTCGTGACGAACAGGGAAACCGGAATATTCACGAACGAGATGATGAATGCGAAGGCGGCGCCTGCGCGGATGCCGGCGGACATCAACGGCAATGTAATCGTGAAGAATGTCCGTATCGCGCTTGCCCCCAGGCTGCGTGCGCCGCGCTCGTATGCCGTGGGCATGTCCGCCAGGACAGCGACCCCGGTGCGCAGCACATAGGGCGCGCCAATGACCGTGTGTCCGAATATCAAAGTCCATATGGACAACTGGAGTCCCATTGCGCTCCAAAGAAACAGAAGCGCCACGCCATACACGATCCATGGAATCGTCAGTGAAGAGAGGCAAAGCCCATAAATGAAGTTTCGGCCCGGGAAGTCCCGGCGGGCAATGACGACGGCTGCGGGCACTCCGAGCAGCAGCGAGAATGCGGTGGAAGCGGAAGCGACGATCAGGCTGTTGATGAACGACAAGACAAATGTCGGGTTATCGGTCAATGTCAGATACCATTTCCACTGGAAGCCGCTGGGGGGAAACTTGATGTAGGACGCGGTGTCGAACGAAATGAGCAGCACCACCGCCAGAGGAAATATCAGTATCAGCGAAATGAAAAAGACATAGGAATTGAACAGCAGGGCGCCGGCCCTGCCCAGTTTGGAGGCATTCATGTTTTGCTGGGCTCCTTCAATACGTTGAAGTAACGGAGTTGAAGCACCAGCGCCACCATGGCGACAAACGTCAGCATCATTGCCAGCGCGGCGCCGGATGCGCGGTCATTGGCGACGGTCATTTGTTCCCAGATGGAGACAGGCAGCATGATGGTGCTTGAGCCGCCAAGCAGCAGTGGAATGACAAAGGCGCCGCAGCTTTGCATGAAGACGATCAACATGCCGGCGGCCAGGCCTTCCCAGCTCAGGGGCAGGGTTACCGTGAGGAAGGTTTTCCATCGTGAAGCGCCCAGGCTGCGCGAGGCCAATTCCAGTGTGGGATTAACGCCGCGCAACACGCTTTCCAGCGGCAAGACCATGAAGGTGAAGCTGATGTGCGCGAGACCGGCCACGACGGCGCCGAGCCCGTAGATGAGCGGCAAAGGCTCCTGCGATATGCCCAGGCCTTGTATCACCGCGTTGATGACACCGTTTTTTCCCAGCATCACCAGCCAGCCCATGGTCAGCATGTTCATGCCCACGGCCAATGGCGTGAAGGTAATCAAGAAGCACAAGCCGTTCCATCGTGAACGGGAGCGCGCCAGGAACAGGGCGACCGGGTAGGCCAGAAATGCATTCAGTACGGCCACGCCTATGCTGACGAGAAGGGTGAAACCCATGACGCCCCAGTAATAGGAAGAGGCGAATATCTTTTGATATTGGCCGAACTCTATGGGGCTTTGGAAGGGCCAGCTTCCGAGCGAGCCTCCGAGGCTGACCGAAAGCATCAGCAGCCCCGGGAGGACATAGCCCGCCAGCATAAGCAACACCATGGGGCCGGCCATGAGCGCGTTGGACATCGCCCCCTTATTGAAAGGAAGGCGGAGCCGACCGGGCGCCTGGCCCGGCCCTGCAGCTTTTGCGACAGTGGTGGCACCCATTATCGGATCTCGGCATTCCAGCGTTCGATGATGCCGGGCGTCGCCTTCGTCAGCTCGTCCATGCCCGGCACCGTGCCTTGTTCCACGGGCATGATCCGGTGGCGGGTGGCTTCAGGAATGACGACCCTGCTGTTGGTGGGCGTGTACTGGATAAGTTTGTAGTATTCGAGCAGAGGCTCGGGATCCAGCAGGGTATTGACCCATTCGTAGGCAAGATCGGAGTTCGGGCCTTTCACGACCTGTGCCGGAACCAGCGAGAACAAGGAAGAGGGTTCCAGTCGCTTGAAGTCCAGATTGGCGTCGCCGGAATCCATCATGGCGTAGATGCGGCCGTCCCAAAGCCAGCCGATTTCGGCTTCGCGCGACACGATGAGGCGCTCGGCCTCGATCGCGGTACCCCAGAACTTGGTGACGTAGGGTTTCATTTTGCGCAGGGCGGCGAAAGCGGGGTCCAGATTGCTCATGCTGCCACCGAGCGATACGGCCAGGTGCCAGATGAGTTCGGGCGTCCAGGCATAGGAAATGTCGGGGAAGGCGACGTTCTTGCCGAACTCGCCCTTTCCGGCTCGTTCGAGGAATTCGGGCCAGCTGTTGGGGGCTTGGCCGACCTTTCTTTTATCGAACCAGATTCCCGAAGCGCCATACTGGTATGACACGCCGTACGAATCCCACGGTTCGTAGAACTGCTTGGGGATGTCGCGAAGGTTGGGGACCTTCTCGGGAGTGAGCTTCAGTACGAGATCCTTCTTGATCAAGTTCAAGGCAAGGATTTCACTGTTGTCGACCGCATCCAGGGGGGGACGGGTGGGCTGGGCTTCGATCTGGGCGGTCCATTGCGCGGGACCCCCCAGGACGATCTTGACGTCGGCGCCTGTTTTTTTCTTGAAGAACGGTGCGAAGTGGGTACGGATCGATTGTTCCCAGCGTCCACCAAGCGTTGTCACGGTGATTGAGTTGCTTTGCGCAAAGACCAGGCTTGTGCGTTGCGTGGCCGCCAGCGCGGCTGTGCCCGCCATGATGCCCAACATTTTTCGGCGTGAGATTTCCATGCTGCCTCCTTGTGGTTGGCCGTAGGGGAGTCCGTACGGTCTTTTATCTTTGTTGGCTAGACTATATGTGTTTTGAATAAAATATGCAATTATTTTGGATACAATCTACACAAAAATATATTGGGTTTTAACTTAATTAATTGATAATAAAGAATAAAATGACGTTGTCTTTTTTATTTTTATAGAAAATAGATCATTTGATTTTTGTCTTCTTTAAGCCTAAAGTGCTATCTGCCGCTTCAACGATTTGCCTGGCGTTCGCCTGGCCGGATGGCGGCTGGTGCAGCACAAACCGTAAACTTACGATCGCTATGGCAGAACTACAAAGCACAGAAAATCACATTCAATCCCTCCCGGAGATGGTGTATCAACGGTTGCGTAGCGGTGTCCTGAAGGGCGAGTTCCCGCCCGGCCAGATCCTGCGCCAGGAAGAGCTTGCACAACGTTTCGGCTCCAGCAGGGTCCCTTTACGGGAAGCCATGACCAGGCTGGAAACGGAAGGCTTGCTTGAGTTGAGGCCGCGGCGAGGCTATGCGGTCATTTCCCTTGAGCCGGAGGAGATACAGGAAATCTTTGCCCTTCGCGCGATTGTCGAGGGACACGCGGGGGCGGCTGCCGCGCTCGCGCGCACGGACAAAGACATCAAGGCGGTGAAAGCCTTGTTGCTCAAGATGGAGAAGGTAAGCATTTCAACTCCGGAAAAGGCCAATCAGTGGCTGGAGCTGAATTCCGCATTCCACGAAAGAATTTTTTCTTGCGCGGGCTTGCGGCATGTGTCGCGTGTTGCCTTCATGCTGCGCGATATGGTCGAGCCCTACATCCGCATCGAGATAAGCCTGACCATGGATGTCGCCGAAGCGGAAGTGGAGCATCGCCAGATATTCGATGCCTTGGTGGATGGCGATTCGGAACGCCTTGGCTATCTCAGCAAAATCCATTGTGAACATACCGCTGCGCGACTGATCAAGATGCTGTAGCAGGGGGTCGAACCCCAGGGTCTGATGTTTCGGGGTCAAACCCCGTACGGGGTCTGACCCCATCTCAAGGCGCTGAAGCAGGGGTCAGACCCCGCATGGGGTCTGACCCCATCGCGGATGAACCTCAATCGATCAGCTTGTGCCTGAGCGCATACTGCACAAGCTCCGCGTTATTGCCGAGGTTGAGCTTTTGCATGATGCGGCTGCGGTAGGTGCTTACAGTCTTGACGCTCAGGAACAGCTGCGTGCCGATGTCGGTAAGCCGTTGGCCTTTTACGATGAGCATCATGATCTCGAACTCGCGGGAAGAAAGCTTGGCCTGGGGCGCCTCTTCGGCATCGTCGGATCGGCTGTGCCGAAGGACCCGATCGAGTATCTCGGCGGGAAAATACTTGCTGCCCGCTGCCACCCTGCGTATGCACGTGATCAATTCGTGGAAGTCCATGTCCTTGGCGATGTAGCCGCTGGCGCCCGCGTCGAGGGCGCGTAAAGCATAGGTTTCGGCCGGATACATGCTCAGGATGATGACGGGAAGGGCGGGCTTTTCAGCCTTGATGGAAGGAAGGATATCCAGCCCGCTCCTGCCTTTCATATTGATGTCCAGCAGCACCACGTCGATAGGCGTGGTGCGCAGGCACAGCAGGGCCTCGCCCGCGTCAGCCGTTTCCGCGGCGACGCGCAGGTCGTTTTCCTCGTGAAGCAGGCGCTTCAAGCCATCGCGGAAAATAGTGTGATCGTCAACGAGGAGTATGCTTACCATGGTATCCCAGAGGCTAACCCGCGCGCGGCACGTCGAGCGCTTTGAGAATACGGGCTTCACTATCGACGGATTCTGTTGCGAACTGGCGGAATTGTTCGCCGTTCATATACTGCGGAGTCATGTCGAACTTCTTCAGATTTTCGAGGAAAGCGGCTTGCTGCATGGCCTTTTGGAAGCCGTCGTGCAACGCTTGAACCACTTGCTGCGGTGTTCCTTTGGGGGCGGCGAGGCCCCACGGCGACGTTTGTACCATATCGATACCGACTTCGCGCAATGTCGGTACGCTGGGAAAACGCTCGACCCGCTTGTCCGACCAGATCACCAGCAAGCGCATCTTGCCCGACTCGACATACGGTACCCAGGATGAGGCATCCGCGACCGACATTATATGACCTCCCAGCAGTGCTGGAATGGCGTCCGCCACACCCTTGTAAGGCACATGCGTCAATTGAATGCCCAATTGGCGGGAAATCTGCTCCATGGTCAGGTGTTGAGTCGTCAGGCTGCCTACTGTGCCGTAGGTGAGTTCTCCAGGATGCTTCTTCGCATATTCGACATACTGTTCGAAGGTTTGAATCGGGGACGATGCCGGTACGACCAAGCCCCAGGTGAACCCGGTAATCCGGATGACATACTCCAGATCCTTCACCGGATCCCAGTTGATCTTGGTCGTGTAGGGCAACCGGTACACACTCATTGGAATGATTCCGATCGTGTATCCATCGGGCCGTGCATTTTGCAATTGATGCCCGGGAAGGACGCCGCCGGCTCCCGGCTTGTTCTCGACGATGACGGGTTGACCGAAAATCTTGGATGCTTCCTCTGCCAGTGAACGGACCACCACATCAGTAACGCCGCCCGCGGTGAATCCGACCAGGATACGGATGGGCTGTTGCGGAAAGGCCTCGGCGGCCAAGGCGTTGCTCAACATGCCGGGTATCGAGGAAGTGGCGAGAGCCGCGCCCAGGCTCAGGCTGCTCTTGCTAAGAAAATCGCGTCGGTTCAAGGTAGTCTCCTGCTTAGAGATGAAAGGCGGATCGCCGGTTCTTTTATTGCCAAGGGTTTATGGATTACTCTATGGCAGTGTAGACAAGGTCCCGCGCCGAACGCAGTCAGAAGGCGCTGAATACGAAGTCAGTTTATTCCTACACTGATGCGCTCTTTTCGACATTCGGTGTTCACACTTTCCATGCTTCCAGAAGTTCCCATGAGTCCGGTTGATCCCTCCAGTCCTGCCGAACTGGCGAATTATCGTTTTCTGTTCGAGGGCTTGATCGAGCAGTCGGTCGCGGGTATTTACCTGCTGCAGAACGACAAGCTCATCTACGTGAACGACGCATTTGCCAAGATGTGCGGCACTTCTCGCGAGAACCTCTCGGGAAAATCACTTGCGGCGGTTGCTCCCCCGGACCAGCGTGAAGAGCTCCTGCGTCAATATGCGCGTCGCCTGCGCGGCGAGTCGCCCGAAAACACCTTTATCGTCCGGATCAAACGTCCGGACGAGGAAACGGTGCGGGCGATCGAGATCCATGGGCGGCTCATTTCGTATCGCGGCGAGCCGGCGGTGATTGGTGTGGGAATAGACGCGACCTCGCGCTTGCTGCGGCACCAAGAGCTGGAGGACTCCAAGGCCAGGCTCAGCGAGTTGCTGACCTACATACAGCAGATTCGCGACGAGGAACGGCTCGATATCTCAATGGAGCTGCATGATGCGGTGGGCGGAATGCTGTCGGCATTGCGCTTCGACCTCATACGCATCAGCAAGAAAATCGGCAAGCTCACGCCCTTGCAGGAGAACCGCGACGCGCGAGTACAGCTGGGCGAGCTCGAGGATACCGCTGAACAGGCCATGCAGTTGGTTCAGGACACCATCAAGGTGGTGCGGCAGATTTCCGAAGATCTGCATCCGAGCGCGTTGCCGCATCTTGGCATAGCCGAAGCCATCAAAAACGATCTCAAGAAGTTCGAATCCCGCTACGGTATCAAGAGCGAATTCCATTCCACCGAAGTGCCGCTCGGATTCCCCGATGAAACGGTTCGCGATCTTTACCGTATCTTCCAGGAAGGGCTCAACAATGTGGCCAAGCACGCCCAGGCGACGAAGGTGACCGTATCCATTACTCAAGCCGATCAGCGCTTCGTTCTCGGTCTGGAGGACGATGGGGTCGGAATGGCGGGCCATGAGCCGCAGCCGGGAAAATACGGCTTGTCCAGCATGCGTGAGCGCGTGCGCCGGTACGGCGGCACGCTGGATATTGCATCGGGCCCGCAAGGCGGCGTCCGGCTGACGGTCGGGATTCCCCTCCTTGGCCAGGACCCAGGGGCACCGCCGGGGGCTGCTAGCGGCCGGTGAAGACGGCCGCGCGCCGTTCTACGAAGGACTGTATGCCCTCCTTGAAATCATCCGATGCGAACACCTTGGAGCGAATGTCGGGGATGCATTCGATGGCTGCCTGCTCGGCGGCGTCGATGAACTTCATGGCGGCTTGCTTGGTTGCGCGCAGGCCCAATGGCGCGCTCGTGCAGATTCTGGCTGCCAGGTCCTTTGCACGGTTGAGCTGCTCGCCGAAGGGAACGACCTCTTGGACGAAACCCAGTTCGCGTGCGCGCTGGGCGTCGAACTCTTCGCACAGGAATAAATGGTACATCGCGTTGCCCCAGCCGGTACGCGTCAGATAGCGAAAGTGCGCGCCGCCCAACGGGGCGATTCCGCGCTTGGCTTCGAGTTGTCCGAAGCGGGCCGTATCCGCCGCCACAACGATGTCGCAAGCGAGCATGATCTCGATGCCGACAGTGTAGGTAATACCCTGGACGACGGCGATCAAGGGCTTGGTGCAGCGGCGCTTCAGGCCGAAGGGGTCCACCCACTCGTCCGGCCGTGGCTTGGCGGTTGCGGCGGGCCCGAAGAACTTGGGCATGTCGAGGCCGGCGGTGGTGTGCTCGCCCGCCGAGCAGAGTATTCCGACCCATAAATCATCGTTTTCCTCGAACGCGGTGAGGTGCTGTGCGAGCTGCTCCATCATTTCCGGGGAGTAGGCGTTCTTCTTTTTTATGTTGTCAACGGTGATGATGCAGACATGGCCGTCCACTTCCATCGTTACTTCACCTGTTTTTTCCGCTTGCATAGTCGCTCCTTGCCTTGTTGCCTATTGATTTGCATTCGATGATGACCGGGTGTCACACCACTTTCTTTGCGCGCGCTATCGTGGAATCAAGCCCTTTCTTGAGATGCGACTGGAACTCTTCGGTGACGTGAGAAAGTTGATGCACGTCGAAGTGAGCCGTGATCGCCGAGCGGAAGCCCTGCGCATCCCACGTCCGGTTCAGGGAGCGCTTGGTGAAGCGGATACCGTAGGGGGGCGCTTCCGCCACGGTATTGGCCAAAGCCAGTGTTGCCTCTTCGAGTTGCTCTACGGGCACGACCCTGTTGATCATGCCGATCTGCAAGGCTTCCTGAGCGGGAATGCGGGAGCCGGTGAATATCATTTCCTTCGCCTTGCGCATGCTCATTACCCAGGGATGTATCAACACCTCCAGACTCGCTGTTCCCATCGAGTGGGCGACGGGATCGGAGAAGAAGGCGTTATCGGCGCAAACGATGAGATCGCACATGTTGGCGACCATGAAGCCGCCGGCAATGCACGCGCCTTGAACTTGTGCGATGGTGGGCTTTTTTAGATCATGGAGGCGCAGGCAGTATTCAAGAAAATGCTCTTCTTCGTATTCCCAGCGTTGTTCAACGGTGGGATTGGGGCGCTCGATCTTGGCGGACTTCAGATCATGGCCCGCGGAGAAATGGTCTCCCGTGGCACCGATGATGACGACGCGCACTTCGTCGTCCGCTTCCGCCGCGCGCAGTGCGTGATCGAGTTCGCGCAGTAATGAACGGTCCTGTGCGTTTCGCACGGCGGGGCGGTTCAGCCGGATGCGGGCAACGGCGCCGATCCGTTCGCTAACTATATTCTGATAGTCCATGTTGATTCTCCAATAATCGATGTGATGCTGGTCAGATCACGTCCGTAAAATGTCGATTTCCAGCGACAGGCCGCTCAGGGCCCGGCGCGCGAGCGCTTCGTCGATGTCGCTGGATTCCAGATACACGCGAGCCTTGAGGCTCCCGGCAGGCCCATCCATGGCCTCGGCGCGGAAACCGCCCGCGATGCCCGCCTTGTTCAAAATGAGGCGTATGCCGTCTTCCAGCGCCGAGCGCCGCAGCGGCTGCCGCAAAATCTTTCCCATCGGTGATTTTGGGATCTCTTGCGCTATGCAACAGGACTTCGGAATGGCGGCGCGCTCGTGCACATGCGCGGCGACGAACTCCAGTATGTCTTGCGTGCTTGCGCTCGCGCCGCTCTTGAGCTGCACATAGGCGACGGGGACTTCGCCGGCATGGGCATCGGGCCGGCCCACCACCACGGCTTCCACGACGTCGGGATGCCGATACAGTATTTCCTCGACCGCCTTCGGATCGATGTTGTGGCCGCCGCGTATGATCACGTCCTTGGCACGGCCGACGATCCATACATAGCCGTCTTGATCGACGCGTGCGATATCGCCTGTATTGAGCCACGAGCCATGTTCCAGCCAGATGTCATCGTCCAGGACGGAGTCGGAGTAGCCGGCGAACATCGTAGGACCGTTGACCAAGAGGATGCCGGCCTCGCCAACGGGACAGTCTGCAAGCGTGCCATCGGCGTCCCGGCGTACGATCCGCACTCGATGATAGGGAAAGGGCAGGCCGACGGATCCGGTCTTCACCTGGCCGTTGCGTGGATTCATCATGATGACGGACGTGGTTTCCGTCATGCCGTAGCCTTCCCTGACGTCAAACCCCGACATCTGCAGAAAGGTCTGAGCAACATGCTCGGACAAGGGGGCGGAGCCCGACAGCACACCCTTCAGGGACACGAGATCGTTGCGGTCCATGGGGCGCTGGACGAGCTGATTCATGATCGTGGGCACGATCGTCAGATAGGCAATGGAAAACCGCCGTACGACGGACCAGATGTGGTTGACGAGCTCCGGATGGCGCCAGCCGGCCGATGTTGCGAGCACGAGGCGCCCGCCGCGCGCGAGTGTGGCGAGACTGCCGGCATAGGCGCCCACCACATGAAACAGCGGCGTGGCCGAGAGACGGGCTTCTCCCGCCTGGATGCCCGCCACCGCCGCGCTCAGCCAGGCGCTCGTGACCACGCCGGCATGTGTATGGCGTGCCAGCTTTGGCAGGCCCGTCGTTCCTCCTGTGGGGAACAGCGCGGCAATGGCGTCGCCTTGGGGCAGTCCGGCGGGGTCCAGCTGCGATGAAAATGTATCGATGACCTCGCCATATTCGATGAACCGTACACCGTGTGGAGGCGCGCCGCTGGAGTCGCCGCCTATCCGTATGACGGTGCGAAGCTGGGGGCATGATGCGACGATGCCCTCGACTTTCTTCCAGCAGTCCACGAGCGCGTCCCCACCGTAGACGAAAAGTACCGTTGAACCGGACGCCTTCATTATTTCGGCGATTGCTTCCGGCTCCATCATCCAATTCACCGGATTGGCGACGCATACCGCCTGTGTCCCCCAAAGGGCGAATTGCGCTTCGGGGGTGTTTGCCAGCAACAGGGAAACCACGTCTTGAGAACCGATGCCCAGTGAACGCAAAAGGTTGCCTGTTTGGTGGATTCGGTCCAACAGCATGCGATAGCTGATCGAGCGCCTCGTTTGCTCGCATCGGGCCGGATCGCTGAAGAAATCAATGGCGATGGCCTCGGGCTCGTGCCGGCAACTGGCATGCAGCAGGCCATAGGTCGATTTGGGCAGAGCCCATGCGTCCAGGGCCTGCTGCTCGAACAGTTCCTGTCGATTGGCGCTCGACAGGTCGGCATCGAGCCAGTAGCTGGGTGGGATGGCGGATTTCACTTTGATTTTGGCCGTGCTCAACGGCATTCGAGTGCGGAGGGTTCCATTATCGAGTCGGCGGACGCCGAGAGGCGCGCGATTCGCATTTCCACTTCGACGAAAAGATGCTCGAAATAGAATCGAGCGGCCGCAAGTTTCTCGCTGCGGAGCGCATCGTGCTCGGGCAGCTTGGTCAAGGCGGCATGTGCGGCCCGGCACCAGAAGTAACCGTAGACCAGGTGACCCACGATACGCAGGAAGTCGGTTGCGGATGATGAAAATTGCAGGGGATCGTGAGATGCGGAGTCCAGAAGCCCGGGCAGGAGCTCTTCCGTCCGGTTTGCCAGCGATGACAATGGTGTCAGGAACGCGGACATTCCGGGAACGCCCGTGCAGGCGGCGGCTTGCTGTCCGATCAGCGCGAGCAGGAGCTGCAGGCGCGCTCCGGCGTCAGGCAGGACCTTGCGGGCGAGCAAGTCGTGCGCCTGCACTCCGTTGGTCCCCTCGTAGATGGGCAGGATCCGGACATCGCGGAAGGTCTGCTCTATGCCCGTGTCGGTCACGTATCCACTGCCGCCGTGAACCTGCATCGCCAGGCTGACGGATTCCACGGAATTGTCGGAGACAAAGGCCTTGGCCACGGGCGTCAACAGCGCCAGGAGATCCTGCGCCTGCTTCCGGACGCCGGGATCAGCGCCATGTTGGTCGAGGTCGATCTGGAGCGCAATCCAGTAAAGGAACATGCGCGCGCTTTCCGCCCAGACTTTCTGGGTAAGCAGCATACGGCGCACGTCGGGCTGGCACAGGATCGGATCTGGTCCGAAGCCTGCGCTTCTGGGCTTGACGGGTGAGCGCGATTGGAGGCGTTCCTGTGCATAGGCGAGCGATTTCTGATACCCCCATTCGTTCAGGCCAAGCGCTTGGGCACCGGTGCCCAGGCGTGCGGAATTCATCATCACGAACATCGCGGCCAGGCCTTTGTTGGCCTCGCCGAGCAAATAACCGCGCGCTCCTTCGAAGCGCAGGACACACGTGGCATTGCCGTGCAGGCCCAGTTTGTCTTCGATGGCATCGCAAAACACATTGTTGAACTGATCCGGGCGTCCTTCCGCGTCGGGCAGCAGCTTCGGGACAAGGAAAAGCGAAACGCCCTTGGTGCCGGCCGGTGCGCCCGGCAGGCGGGCCAGGACCAGATGCACGATATTCTCCGTCAGGTCGTGCTCGCCCGACGAAATGAAGATCTTTGTTCCGCTGATCATGTAACCGCCGTCGTCGGCGGGCGATGCCTGTGTGCGCAGCAGACCCAAGTCGGTGCCGGCGCCGGGCTCGGTGAGACACATCGTGCCTGTCCACGCTCCGGTCGCCAGTTTGGGCGCGTAGAGCTTGCGCAACTCAGGCGGTGCGTTGGCCACGATGCATCGATAGGCGCCTTCCGAAAGTCGCGGATACAGCGCCCACGAAATGTTGCTGCCGGCCAGCATTTCACCGAGAATCGCGGAGGTCATCATGGGCAAGGCCTGGCCGCCGTCTTCCTCTTTGGCGCAAAGACCCGGCCACCCGCTTTCTGTATAGATTTCGTATGCGTTCCGGAATCCGTCGGGCGTACGCACCTTGCCTTGCTCCAGCACGCAGCCTTGTTGGTCGCCGCGCGCGTTCAAGGGTGCAAGCTCACCGTGGCAGAACCGATCGGCCCCTTCGATGATCTGATCCAGTGTCTCGTTATCGATCGCTATCGCGGGCGCATGGCGGGCGAGCGTCTGCTCGACCTCGAGCACTTCGTTCAGCACGAACTTAATATCCTTTTGTGGAGCGGAATACAGACCGTCTTTCATGCGTCTACACCATCAAGCCTTGAGTGAACATGGCGCCAGTGTAGAGAGACGGCCTTTGCTTCTCTGTCAGAAGCCTGCTTGAGCTTATGTAGGATTTATCTGATGCCGCAGGTCGGGGGTCAGACCCCGTACGGGGTCTGACCCCTCAATCCCGCATCGTGCATTTCGCTGCGTCGGACTAAGGTCAGTTGATCGTAGTCATGATTGAGCAGGCCTCACAAAATCATATTAATTGATGGCTGACTTCAATAAATGATATTGGATGTTTCTTTCAGGCCTACCTAGAATGGTACGGCATCGCGAGGTGGCTCCAGGCATTTCGCAATACTACGGCTCCAAGACCGTAGCCGATTTCAGGCATCCATAATGCCGAGCGGATCATTAATACATTCAGGAGACGAGGGATATGTATCAATTTTTCTTTAGGCGAAAATGGGTTGTACGCTTGCTGGCCGTCGCAGCATTGTCCGTAGCGTCCGTTACAGGCGCGTCATTAGCCGCAGCGGGTAGTTTCCCTGAACGCAATGTCGAACTGGTGAACCTGGCGGGCGCCGGCGGCGGCACGGACATATTCCTCAGGATGCTGGGCAATGCCAGCCGTGAGAAGCTCGGCCAGGACGTCGCAGTGGTATCCAAGCAGGGCGGAGGCGGGGTCGCGTCCCTCATTTACATGAACACGCGTCCGCGTGACGGCCATACCATTCTCGGCCTTGTACCGGCTCATCTAATTGCCATCGCTCAGGGAAAAGGGCCGGTAAAGATCGAAGACTTGGTGCCGGTCGTCATGGGCACAGAGGAACCCATTTACCTGGTGGGCCGGGCGGACGGCTTTCCAGACATTCAGGCCGTCATCAAGAAGGGCCGTGACGGTTCTTTGCGTGTAGGGGGGACACAGGTCGGTACGCTAGACTGGATGGGAGCCATGGCCTTCACCCGCAAAGCCGATTTCAAGAACCCGATATATGTTCCCTTTCGGGGCGGCGGCGAAGTGGTCACCAATCTGATCGGCGGCAATGTCGACGTGGGCCTGATAAAGCCTGCCGTCGTCAAGCCGCAGATCGATAGCGGTGAATTGCGTCCCCTTGTCGTCCTGAGCGCCAAGCGGCAAGATGCATTTCCTGATGTTCCAACTGCCCGCGAACTGGGCTTCGACGTGGTTCTGGCGCAGACAAGGGGCTTGGCAGTGTTGAAAGGAACGCCCGAAGCAAACATCGCAGCGCTCGAGCAGGCGTTCATGGCCGGCATGGCTACGGACACGTATAAGGAATACCTGAGCCGCTACGATCTTTCTACTGACAGCATTGGCGACCGAGCGGCATGGACCGCAAACATCGCAGAAATGTACAAGCAGATTCAGACCTTGGTGAATGAGCTACCCAAGAAATAGCAGGGGTGCCGACCCATATTTCGTCCGCGCACATGGGCTTTCTTGAGCCGCAGACCAAGGTATAGCGATGAGAAACGTCGTCCTAATAGAAACAATCATATTGCTGGCGTTGAGCGCCGTCTTTTTGGCCATGACGACGCAGTTCGAAGGCGCATTGTCCTATGCAAGCGAAGGAGTGCAGCCGTCGACGGTGCCGCGCATCGCGTTGGGCGCCGTCATCGTGGCCGCACTGCTGCAAGCCGGCGTTCAGTGGTTGCGAGCGCCTCGGACAACGGATGGCTCGAAGAAAGCAGAAGCATTGGATGCGCGGCCCATTCTTGCCACGATAGCCGTGTGTGGGGCTTATATCGCTGCCGCATATTGGCTCGGGTTCTTTGTCCCCATGCCGTTCTTCTGCGTAGCCCTTGCGGCCTTGTGGGGCGGTCGGCCGCTTCTGAGGCTGGTGATCTACGGCATTGGATGCACGGTGGCAAACTGGATCATGTTCGTCATCTTGTTCGAGTCGGACTTGCCCCTGGGCATGCTGGGCAATTGATCCGAACATGCACATACCTTATCGGCTAGACAAATGAGTGAACTTTTTTCGGCCTTATCGAACTTCTCCTGGATGACGTTCGTCGTTGTATTCGTGGGCATAGGCATTGGCATGGTGACGGGGGTGCTGCCCGGTATCGGCGCAAGCGTGGCGATCGCGCTGCTGCTGCCATTCCTGATAGGTATGGACCCCACCCTGGCGATCGTCCTGTGCGCCTGCATCTATTGCTCCGATGCATACGGAGGCGCGATAACATCGATCCTCATCAATGCACCGGGCGGCCCTTCGTCTGCGGTAACCACCTTTGATGGATACCCCATGGCAAAGCGAGGCGAGGCCGGATATGCGCTGGGTGTCGCCGCCGTCGCCAGTGCGATCGGGGGCTTGTGCAGCACGGTTCTACTCATGATAGCCGCCCCCGCGCTTGGCAAAGTCGCTTACTTTTTTGGTCCCCCCGAGTATCTTGCATTGACAATATTCGGGCTCACCATGATCGTGTCGCTCGGAGGCAAGTCTCCTTTGAAAGGCATCATTGGAGGCATGATAGGAGTTTTCCTCGCCACGGTCGGCATCGATTTCAGTACGGGCATCGAACGATTCACATTCGGCGTGCCCGAGTTGAGCGAAGGCATCAAGTTTGCGCCATTGATGATCGGGCTTTTTGCCGGCAGCGAGCTGCTGATGCAGGCAGGAGAGCTTCGTTCGGAGAACGTGACCATACTGCGGTCTAATCTGGCGCGGCCCACCATGAGGCAGCTTCGAAAGGTGATGCCGACCATCGGGGTGTCGAGCGGGATCGGGGCGTTCATAGGCATTCTTCCCGCTGCAGGCGCAACCGTTGCTTCTTTTATCGCCTACAACGAAGCCAAGCGCATGTCACGGCACCCAGAGCGCTTTGGCACGGGCGTCGTTGAAGGGGTTGCTGCGCCCGAGGCGGCGAACAACGCTGCTGCTGCCGCTTCGCTGATCCCCACCTTGACACTTTCGATACCGGGCAGCGGCGTGGGCGCATTGATTCTGGGAGCCATGATCATGGTAGGCCTGCAGCCTGGGCCTCAACTCTTCACAGAGCAATCGGACTTTCTGTGGACATTGTTCGCCGGACTTATGCTGGTCAATCTATCGTTCATCCCGATGGGCTTCTATTGTTCGTCGTTCTTCGCGCGCATTTCCCTGATCCCTGCCCATTACCTGTGGCCGATGATTTTCCTGCTATGCATCATCGGTTCCTACTCGGTGGGTTCTAGTTGGGTCGACGTATGGGTCATGGTGGCTTTCAGCCTGATCGGCTATGTGCTGAGGCAGCGCAATTACTCTCTTGCGCCGATCGTCATGGGACTTGTTCTGGGCAAGCTGTTCGAGGATTCCCTCATGCAAACCAGCCTCATGTTCGAGGGGGACTTCGCGTTGCTGGCGCAGAGGCCGATCGCCGTCGTGTTCCTAGCAATTGCCGCGCTTAGCTTGTTTTTCTCACTGCGCAAGTTCGTAAAGAAGCAGCCTGTACAGGAATCGGTATCTTGAAAATCACCAGAGCAACCATAAGCACGCACACCCTATCGTTTTCACTTCCTCTGCTTCATCAATCCAAGGGCAGCAGCGACCGCGTGCTTCTGGAGATCGAGACCGACGAAGGGGTCAGCGGATTTGGCCTAACCGGCCGCTTCATGGCGTCCGGCGTCGCCGCTATCCTGCAGCATCACATCTTGCCGGCCATCCAGGACATGGATATCGTTAATCTGGAGCGCATCCACGAGCGGATCCGTCCTTTGATCGCCGCGCGTGGATCGCCCCTCGGAGCCGGTGCTGCCGCATTATCCTGCCTGGACATCGCTATATGGGATGCATTGGGAAAGCGCAACGGCCAGAGCGTGGCACAAATGCTGGGAGGTGCACGCGACGGCGCCGATGTCTATGTCACTTACGGTTTTGGCGGCTACAGCGAGGACCAATTGGTTGAAATGGCCCACGCGCTGGTTGCTGAAGGCTATCGCTCCTTGAAGGTGCTGGTGGGAGTGTCGAAGGGCGGGATCACGGAAGATGCAAGGAGGGTGAAGGCGGTGCGGCGCGCCATTGGTCCGGACATTGATTTGGGCATCGACGCCAATGAAAGCTTGTCATACGATGAGGCGCTGCGGCTATGCTGCCTGCTGCGCGACGAGGACATCTCCTGGTTTGAAGAGCCCATCAAGGGGGGCACGCCGTCTGCGCTGGGCGATCTGAAGCGGCTCGGCGGCATCCCTATCGCCCTGGGCCAGTTCGATGGAACACTCGCGCGATTCAGTGAATGGATCGCGGCCGGCGCCGTGGATGTATTCGTGCCCAACAGCATGTATAACGGCGGCTTTACAGAGACTCGCCGGGTTGCGTCGCTGTCACAGGCTTGCGGCCTGCCTTTGTCCGATGCGGGCGGCGGCGGCTTGTTGTCCTTGCACCATGTCGCGGGCATGCGCAACGGCACGATGACGGAAATGCATTTGGGCATCGCCAGCGCCGACCGTCAGTTGTTTGTGGACTTTCCTGAACCGACCAATGGCTACCTTGCCGTGCCGTCCCTGCCGGGTTTAGGGTTGGAACTGAATCGGGATTTTCTTCGTACGACCCGCAGCCATGATTGTGTCCTGACGTTTTGAGCATACGCCTGCGCGGCACCTAGCGAGGGGTCGGACCCCGTTCGGGGTCCGACCCCACCCCCTCAACCGGCACCTAGTCAGGGGTCAGACCCCGTACGGGGTCTGACCCCTCATCTGCCTCCGGAATTCATGAGTCGGCTGCGAATCTGTTGTTCGGCGTCGCGCAGCACGGGCAGGATCTGCGCGACCATATCCTCACGAGAACGGCGGCCATGGACCAGGCTGACGCTGATTGCGGTGGGGGACGCGGAGCGGGGAATGGAAAGAGGGACGGCCACACCGGCAAACCCCTCGACCAATTCGTCGATCGAGACGCTGAAGCCTTGCGTACGGACGGCCTTGAGCTGGCGTTTCAATGCCCCAGCGGTGGTAATGGTGCGGGGCGTAAGCGGCTTCAGCGATGTGCGCGCAAGATACTGGTCCAGCGCCTGGCTGTCGAGTTGGCTGAGCAGCGCCTGTCCCATCGAGTGGGCATAGGCGGGCAGGCGGCTTCCGATCTTCAAGTCCAGCCTGAGCGGCTTGTCCGCTTCTTCCCGGCAAAGAAACACGATGTCCGATCCGTCCAGCACGCCGATGGAGCAGGTTTCTCCAACTTCCGCAGCCACCTGGGACAGTACCGGTCGCACGAGATCGGGCAAATCAAGCGATGCGAAGTACGAGAAGCCCAGGTCGAGAGTTTTGGGGGTCGGGAGGAAATCACGGTGATCCTGTTTCAGATACCCGAGCTCGGTCAGGGTGAGCAGGATGCGCCGCGCGGAGGCGCGGGTAATGCCGAGCCGGGTGGCCGCGTCCTGAATGGTCAGGACAGGGGTGTCCCGCGAGTACAAGCTTAGTGCCTGAAGTCCTTTGGCGAGACTTTCCAGATACTCTTTGGAAGGGGTGATGCTGTGGTTCTCGGTCATGCGGCATCTGCAGTCATGCGCCATGGACTCATGTGCCATGGACGGCGGTTGAGGGTAACGCTGCGCGGCTTTCGCCACTATATCGCAAGGCGGCGGTCGGTTGCGGTTGTCTTGACTTCAACATGTGAGAGCATTAAATTTCCTTATAGCGAACAAATGTTCGCAAAGAGAAAATGAACCCAGGGCGTGACCGAGAGCTGCACGCGCCCTTGTCAGGAGACCGCAATGCAAGTAACGCCGCTTTCCTCCAACCTCGGCGCAGAAATCGCCGGCATCGATCTGGAAGGCATAAACGACGACTCGTTCGACCAGGTGAATCGCCTGGTGCTGGATCACCAACTGGTCGTGTTTCGGAATCAATCGTTGTCTCCCGAAGGGCAGTTGCGCCTGAGCCGGCGCTTCGGGCCGTTGGACATCCATCCCTTGGCGCAATACAACCATCCCCAATATCCGGAGATCTTCGTTCTGTCCAACGAAGTCAAGGACGGCAAGCCGGTCGGCATCGCGGACGGCGGTTCGTACTGGCATTCCGATTTCGCCTTCCGGGAAAGGCCTGCCAAAGTCACCATGCTGAATGCGCAAAAGATACCGAGCAGCGGAGGCGCCACCTTGTTCGTGAGCATGTACCAGACCTACGACGAACTGGGCCAAGAGGTAAAGGAGGCGGTCCAGGACCGGCGGGCGGTTCATCGTTACAGGAAGAAGGCTGATCCCGGCAGCGAGACGACGCGGGTGGTCATGACCGCCGAGCAACTGGCCGCAACGCCGGACGTGGATCATCCCATCGTCCGCACGCATCCTGAAACAGGGCGCAAGGCCTTGTTTGCGCATCCCGGCATCACGGTCAAGATACTCGGCATGGATGACGAATCCGGCGGTGCCTTGCTGGGCCGGATATTCGACCATTGCACTCAGGAAAAATACCAGTATGCCTACCAGTGGCGCCCGGGCGATGTCGTCCTGTGGGACAACCGCTGCGTGATGCATAAGGCCACGACCGGTGTCGTTGCCGTCAAGGAGCCTCGCACGATATTCCGCACGACCATCATGGGTGACAAACCCTTCTAAGGGGAAGCGATTGCTCTACAAGGATTTTCCGCGACTGCAGCTTGGGTCCGGTCGGGAGATCGCTCCGGTCCGGGTGGCCTGGGCGCAATATGGAGCGCCTCCAGCGCGCGCCCGCAAAATCCACCTGCTGCTGCACGGCATCACCAGCAGCCCTCAGGCCTTCCTGGGCGACCCGGAGCCCGCGCTCGACGCTGGGTGGTTCCAGGCATGGGCGGATGGCGTCTTTGATCTGGACCGTGACTGCATCCTGGCGCCGAACGCGCTAGGGTCCTGTTTCGGCTCCAGTGCGCCACAGGGGGCCGGTACGGCGGAATTTCCGGTTTTTACCATCGTGGACACCGTGGCTTTCTACGCGCAGTGGCTGCGCTGGCTGGGGGTGCCGGCGCTGGATGGCGTCATTGGCTATTCATACGGAGGCTATCAGGCCTTCCAGTGGGCCCTGGCGCCTCCCGTGCCAACGGAAAAGGCGGTCGTCCTGGCGTCAGCGCCCAAGGGCAATGGCTCCGATGCGGACGTGCTTGCGCTGAGCGGCCTTGCCGCCAAGCTGGACAGGAATGATGCGGATGCCTGGCAGGCATGGCGATCGCAGCGGCTGGATACGTTGAGGCGATATGGCCATGCCGACTGGCTGGCGGCTAGAGGAGGCCCGGTGGAGCCCGCGCTGGAAACCGCTGCCGACCTGTGGACTGCCGAGTTCTCGCCGTGGTCGCTGGCCTGCCTGAGACGGGCCGCCGTGCATTTCGATGTGCGTGACCCATTGCGCGGGAAGGTGGATGGCGTTCCCATCCTGTGGATGGTGAATCGCGGCGACAAGCTGTTTCCGACCAACGACCTTGCGGCTTCTTCGCGCGCCCGGATTCAGCGCGCCACGGTACAAGGCCGTTTCGGCCATAGCTCTCCGATGCTCGAGCCGGAACTCTGGATGCCCACCGTGCGCCGGTTCCTTTGCACGGCATGAGAGGCTTCGCCGCCCATGCCATGCAAATCGCTTCTACTGAATTTTTATATTCTGTTCTTTGATGATGGGGCCCCAGCGTTTGACTTCCGAATCAAGAAACGCCTGAAACTCTTCCGGTGTGCCGCCGCCCGGAAAAACGCCCGCGGAGGTGAGCTTCTCGACGACCTCGGGTGACCGGATCGCCCATGTAATGTCTTCGGAGATCTTTGCGATCACTTCCTTGGGTGTGCCGCCTTTTGTAAAGATGCCGAACCATGCCGCCGCCTGGAAGCCCGGGAAACCCTGTTCCGCAATGGTGGGTACGTCCGGCAGCCAGGGAAGGCGCTTATCCGACGTGACACCCAGGGCAACGACGCGTCCGCTCTTGATGAGCTCCAGCGCCCCGTTGTCGAACATGGCCTTGATGCGGCCGGCTACCAGGTCCTGGTGCGCGGGCGAGCTTCCTTTGTACGGAATATGCTGGAACTTGATGCCTGACTGGCTTGCGAACAGTTCGCCACCCAGGTGAGTAAAGGTCAGCGTGCCTGCGGAACCGAAGGGAATGGGCTCATCGGCGCTGCCTTTGTATTTCTTGATGAACTCACCCACGGTCTTCACGTTCATACCGGGATGTGTGATGAATACGCTGGGCACCGAGGTGAGCAGCGTGACGGGCGCAAGGTCTTTCTTCGTATCGTACGGAAGAGAATCCATGACCAGCGGGTTCAGCGCGAAAGGCATCGCCGTCATCAACAGCGTGTATCCATCGGGGGCCGAGTTTGCGACCTGCAACGTGGCGATGACGGTATTCCCGCCCGGTTTGTTCTCCACGACGACTTGCTGCTTCCAGCGTTCGCTGAGCTTCTGGGCCAGTATGCGTGCCTGGGTATCGGTGGTGCCGCCCGGCGGGTAGGCGACGACCAGCCGGACGGGACGTGTCGGGTAGTCTGCCGCTTGGGCAATGCCAGGCGCGATCATGCAAGTGGCGAAGGCAAGCGCCGATAGCGTCTTGCCAATGAAGGTGGTTTGTCTCATGTGCTGCGTCCTTTGGATGCTATTGGATTTTTTCTCGAGGCACACAGCGCGGGCATGGCGATTTCGGCGCCGTGCCTGCGCTGTGTGCCGGGATCTTTACATGGCTTGGATATTTGCGTCGCTGATCATTTTCTTCCAGCCTTTGCGCTGGTCGACAAGAAACTGTTGCGCTTTCGCTGTCGATTGCGGTGGAACCACGAGCGATGCCGTCGCTTCTATGCGTTTCTGAAACTCGGTGTCTTCGAGCAGGCCCGCGAGAGACCGTTGGAGCTTATCCAGGACGTCTTCGGGAGTGCCGCTTGGCGCAAACAGGCCCTTCCAAGACCACGGGGCCAGTTGATCGAACTCTTTGTAGCCCAGCTCGGACATCGTCGGCACGTCGGGGAAGAGCGGCAGGCGCTTCTGTGCCACGACGCCCAAGGCGTTTGCCTTGCCGCCCGTTACCAATGGGGCCGCCGTGATGGCCGTATCGAATACCGTATCGACCTGGCCGCTGATGACCGCGGCCAATGCGGGTGCGCTGCCGTTGTAGGGCACATGGACCATGCTGTCCAAGCGCGCCGCATGCTTGAATGCTTCTCCGGCCAAGTGAGTGGAATTGCCCATACCGGCGGACGAGAAGCTGATCTTGTCGGGGTTCTTCTTTGCGTAGGCGACGAATTCCTGCACCGTCGTGATGCCCCGGCTTTTCTCGACGAGCATCAGGAACGGGAATTCCGACACGACGCCGATCGGTGCGAAGGCTTTTTCGGGGTCATAGGGCAGGTCTTTGTACAAATACTGGCTGGCGACGATGTCCGACCCGCCGATCAACAGGGTGTATCCGTCGGACTTGGCTCGCGCAACGTAGCCGTTGCCGACCGTACCGGCAGCCCCAGGCTTGTTTTCGACCACAACGGGGACGCCAAAATCCTTGGAAAAATGCTGCGCGATCATGCGACCGATCTGATCGGTCGAACCGCCTGGCGCGAAAGGGACTACGATGGATATGGGCTTGTCCGGATACGCGGCCTGAGCCGGGCTTGCCGCCAGGGCAGCCAAGCCGCTGGACAATCCGACGCCCAGCATTTTCTTGAGAAAGTTGAAACTCCTTTTTTGTTGCATACATGTCTCCTTCGGGTAGCGGTTATGTGAGGTTCTACAGCAGTACTTCGATTAGGTTCGGTCCGGAATTGCGCATGCTGTTGCCGAGCGCCTTGGCAAAACCCGCCATGGTATCGACGCGTGTTGCGGGCAGGCCATGTCCTTCGGCCAGCCGTACCCAATCGAGCGCGGGCGTACCGATGGATAGCATTCTTTGGGCGTTGGCAGCGGGGGGCGGCCCGCCCATGGCGTCAAGCTCGCCGCGCAGGATCTGGTACTTGCTGTTTGCGCAAATGACGACGGTGACATCCAGGCCTTCGCGCGCCATGGTCCAAAGAGACTGCACGGTATACATTGCGCTGCCGTCGCCAATGATGGCGACGACCTTTCTGTCGGGGCATGCGACTGCAGCGCCGGTGGCGCAAGGCAGCCCATATCCAATGGAGCCCCCGGTGATTTCGAGCCAGTCATGCGGTTGCGCCGCCGCGGCGGACGACTGCAACTGCCTGCCGGTCGTAATGGCTTCGTCGACGACGATGGCATTTTCGGGAAGCAGCGCCGCCAGCGCACGACCCATGTCCTGGGAATTGGGCACGCCGTCGTTCCAGGCCGGCGATGCGCCTTCGCTGACATAAGCCACTTGGTCCGGCATGCCACCGACCGCGTCATTCAGCTTGGCCAGGGCCGCTTCCACGTCCTCGTCCTTGGTTGCCAGCGTTTCCACCTGGCAATCAGGATGAACGAGAAAACGCGGCTTGTCGGGATAGGCAAAGAACGCAACCGGCTTGATGGCGTCCACCAGGATGAGCAGACGAATGTCTTTCAAGGCGTCGAGCGCGCCGTTGATGGGATAGGGAATTTGTGGAATGTTCACCCGGCCGAGCCCTCGTTCAGAGCGCGCATTCTTGGTTTCGGCCAGGAGCTTGCATCCGGTTCGGGCCGCGATCTGGCCCGCCAGGCGAGGCGACAGGCCGCGCATCGCGCGCCCCCCGAGAAGCAGGGCAACCGATCCGGGAGCATGGCCTTTCGACTGCAGCAATTTGGCGATGGCTTCGATCACCGAATCCGCCGGTGTCGGCGCGGGCCTTTGCGGCAGCTTCCCGACGCCGCCGGGTGTGCTCGGGCCCCAAGCTGCGTCGGCCGGCAGGATGAGCGAGGCGATGCGCGCCGGCGGGCCGCTGGCGGCCTGGACGGCCGCCGCGGTGTCGTCCGGCGCGGTCATGGACGATGCGCAGGTACGCACCCAGTGCGACACAGGACGGGCAATGCCTTCGATGTCGGAGGTCAAGGGAGCGTCATTGGCGATGTGATCATGCGCATGCTGCCCGATGATGTTCACGATGCCCGATTGGGCGCGCTTGGCATTGTGCAGGTTGGCAAGCCCATTGCCCAGGCCCGGCCCGAGGTGCAGCAGCGTGGCGGCCGGTTTTTGCGCCATCCGGAAATATCCGTCTGCCGCGCCGGTTACGACGCCTTCGAACAGCCCCAGTACGCAGCGCATTTGCGGGGCCCGGTCCAACGCCGAGACAAAGTGCATTTCTGACGTTCCAGGGTTGGCGAAACATACCGAGACATCATTATTGAGCAAGGTATGCACCATGGATTCCGAACCGTTCATTCCTATGTTCCTTTATTGATGGTCATGCCGTGATGCTATTTGCCAGCATTTGCTTGACAGTGCACATCTAGCGCAAATAACATACTATCCACATAGTATTCACCACAAAAGGGGAAGTCAAGATGTATTTGGAAGAGTTGGTCAACCGGGTCAGTGGGTACATCAGGGCCAATCCGAACGAACGCGATTGCTGGCAGAAAGGCCCGGCGCTTACGGGCTTGCTGGTGTGGGACATGGAGGAATTCAGGCCGATGGTCCGCAAGTGGATCGATCGGGCGGTGGCCACGCAGAAGTCCGACGGCAACCTCAGCTATGGCGACTGGCACACCTCCAGTGGCGGGCATATCCGGTCTTTCACCCCGCTGGCAAGCGAAACCTCGGCGGTCGGGGCACCCATGCTGGACTTGTATGAGCGCATTGGCGGCCACGGGTACCTGGACAGCGCCGCCCGGCAATATCAGGCGTTGCTGGACGCGCCCAGGACCACCGAAGGGGGTATATGGTCCCGGGGCGAAGGCCCCGAACTTTGGATCGACTTCACATACCTGATGTGTCCGTTCATGGCCAAGTACGGCAAGCTGGCCGGCGACCAGGGCGCCACGGACGAAGCGTTCAAGCAGTTCGAGGTGCATGTGCGCAGGCTGGTGGACGCCGAGTTCAAGCTGGCGCGGCATGCCTGGTGCGAAAAGCCCAACCATTTCCCCCAGTCGACATTCTGGGCGCGCGGAAACGGCTGGCTGCTGGCTTGTTGCGCCGAGCTGCTGCGCATCGCGCCGGATCATGCCGGCTCGGCCTTCGTCAGGAAGACCTACGCCGACACCCTGGGTGCCATGTCGGCCATGCAGGATGCCTCCGGGTATTTCTTCCATGTCCTGGACGACCCGCTTTCCAATCTGGAGGCCTCGTCCACGCTCATGTATGCCTACAGCGCCGAGGAGGCGATACAGCTGGGCATAGAAGTGCCGGGCTATTCGCACGCCGAGCTGCGTGAAAAGGCGCTGCGCGCATTCACGGTGGTGGCGGGAGGCGTGGAGGACTCCGGCAAAGTACCAGGCGTGGCCATGGTGCCCGGCGGCCCTGGGGTGCCGTTCGACTGGACGTTGTTCGGCCAGGGCTTCTTCCTGCTGGCGGCCCATGTGCTCCGGCCTTACTTGACCGAGCTGGAGGCTTGAACATGAACGCCTCGAAATCTGAAGGCATTCGCCGTCCCCTCGAAGGGATCCGTGTCATCGATATGTCGCGGCTCGCGCCGGGCCCATACTGCAGCATGCTGCTGGCCGACCTGGGGGCGGAAGTGATCGTGGTGGGGGGCGGCCGAGCCGGCAATCCCATTGCCACGTTCTCGCGCGGGAAGCACTTCATCAAGCTCGATCTGAAGGCGCCGGAAGGCCGTGAGGCGCTGCAGCGCCTATGCCGAACGGCGGACGTCTTCCTCGAAAGCTTCCGGCCGGGCGTGTCCGCGCGGCTGGGCGCCGGATACGAAACGCTGAAGGAAATCAACCCGCGCCTCATCTACTGCTCGCTGACCGGGTATGGTCAGGAAGGGCCGCTGGCGCAGGAAGCCGGCCACGATCTGAGCTATCTGGCCTTGACCGGCGTGATGGGCGCCATCGGTCCGCAGGACGGTCCCCCGTCGGCGCCCCTGAACTTGCTGGCGGACTTCGCTTCCGGCAGTTTCATCGCGGCGCTGGGCATCGTGACGGCTTTGTTCGACCGCACGCGCACGGGATCGGGCCAGTACATCGATACCGCCATGATCGACGGCTGCCTGTCATTGATGGCGATGCACTGGCCGGTCTGGAAGACGCCAATCCTGCCCGAGCGCGGCGAAGGACTGCTGGCGGGCGGGGCGCCCTACTACCGTTGCTATCGCTGCGCGGACGGCAAGTATATTTCGGTGGGCGCGCTGGAGACCCAGTTCTTCACCAACCTCTGGAACACCATGATGGGCACGCAGGTGCCCGACCACATGGACATGCGTGTCTGGCCTGAAATCCGCAAGGCGTTTGAACATGCCTTCAGCCAGAAGCCGCGGGACGAGTGGACGAAGCTGTTCGAGGGCAAGGATGCTTGCGTCATGCCTGTACTGGCGCCGGACGAGGTCTGGGCGCATCCGCACATCGCCCAGCGCCATGCCGACAGCTCGCCGGCCAACGTGCCTGTCGTCCCACGCTTCGGCGGATCGTCTTTCCGGCCGGCGGGAACCGATACGACCGATCGCTCCGACGAAATACTCGCCGGTGCCGGATTGACGCCTGAACAGATCGCGCTGGCAAGCCCGGAGTCGGAACGCAATCGAATTCCTTCCCGAACCTGGCCGCCCAAGATGACTTCCTTCTAAACCATGAATATTGCCTATCGGATTCTCAGGAGAAATGCGTGAAGATTACCCACTACGATGAGATGTACGACTCGTTCCGGGAGCAGGTGCGCCGGTTCGCGAAAGAGAAGGTCGCCCCCTTCGCGGCCAAGGTCGATGAAGAAGAACGGCCGCCCATGGAGGCCTACGAGGCCAGCCTCGCGCTCGGCTTGCCGGGCCTGCCGTTTTCCGAAGAGTTCGGCGGCCAGGAAGGGGATGTGCTCTCGCAGATCATTACCGTGGAGGAGCTTGCGCGTGTCTGCGCATCTTCGGCGACCACCGTGTCCACATGCTGGATCATGATGCTGGTGCAGCGTTTCGGTTCAGACGAGCAGAAGCGCTGCATCATCCCTCCGGTGGTCCGAGGCGAACAGCGCTCGGCATGGGGCCTGACCGAACCCAAGGGAGGGTCGGACCTCATGGGGGTGGTGACCTCCGCGAAGAAAACGGCCGACGGCTGGTTGCTCAATGGCACGAAACGGTTCATCACGAATGGAGGCTGGGCGGACTGGTACCTGATTTTCGCGCGGACCGAGGGCGACAAGTTCGGAATCTTCCTGGTCAACAAACAGGACCCGGGCGTGTCGTTCGGCGCGCCGGAGCGCAAGATGGGCTTGCGCGGCAGCCCTACGTCGGACGTCATCCTGGACGATTGCCTGATCCCCCTGGATCGCGTGGTGGGCGATCCCGTGCGGGGCGGGGAATACATCCGGGCCGGGCTCCTGGCCTCCAGGCTGAAGTACGCGGCTCACGGGCTGGGCATCGCGCAAGGCGCGCTCGACGAGGCCGTCGCCTATACCAAGGGCCGGGAGCAGTTTGGCCGGCCGGTGTCCGACTTCCAGATGGTGAAGGGCATGGTGGCGGACATGGCCATGAGGGTGGAGGCGGGACGCGCATTGTTGATGCATGCCGCCACGCTCGTGATGAACGATGATCCGGGCGCCAAGAAATATGCGTCCATGGCCAAGGTCATGTGCACCGACGCAGCCATGTCGGTGGCGACGGATGCCGTCCAGCTGCATGGCGGCTATGGGTATCTTAAGGATTATCCGGTGGAACGCATGCTGCGCGACGCCAAGGTCACCCAGATCTGGGAAGGCACGAATCAGATCCAGCGCCTGATGATTGCCAAAGACGTCTACACGGGTTGAGCGGAGCACGACATGTCATCGGTATTGGAAGGCATCAAGGTACTGGAGCTTTGCGAAGTGTTCCAGGGGCCGCTGGCCGGGCAGATATTGGGCGACTTCGGCGCCGATGTCCTCAAGATAGAAAAGCCGGGCAAGGGGGATTCCCTGCGCCATAGCGACACGGTCGCCACCGCCCGGGGAAAGATGGGCGGGTACTTTGCGGCCGTGAACCGCAACAAGCGCTCCATCTGCCTGAACCTGAAGGACGAGAACGACCGCGCGGCATTCATCGAGCTGGTGAAGGATGCCGACGTCCTCATGCACAATTACCGGCCGGGCGTGCTGGATAAGCTGGGATTCGGCTACGACAGGCTGGAGGCCTTGAATCCGGGCCTGATCTATGCCGCAGCCAGCGGCTTCGGCGAGACCGGCCCCCTGTCCGGCATGGCCGGCCAGGACTTCCTGATCCAGTCGATCAGCGGCATTGGAAAGAAGACCACGGCCGGTGGCGACCATCCTACCTTCATCAACGTGCCGATCGCGGACTACACATCGGGCGTGCTGCTGGCGCAGGGCATATTGCTGGCGCTCCTGGAACGCGGCCGGTCGGGGCGCGGCCAGCAAGTGAATGTTTCATTGTTCAGCGCGCTGATCGCCATGCAGAGCCTTGAGGCGTCGACTCTCCTGAACTATGATTACGAAACTCGATGGTACGAGCGGGCCTTGAATTTCACGGCTGCGGCAAGCGACGGCTGGCTGAGCGTCATCGGATTCTTCCGCGACAATCCCTTGCAGCTGATCTGCCGAGCCCTGGGCATTGAAGATCTTTCCCTCAGGCCGGAATGGCAGGACAAGCATGCGCAGGCGCGTCACAAGGAAGAAATCGCAGCCGTGCTCAGACCGCTCTTTGGCGGCATGACAGTCGAGGAAAGCGTCAACCGGCTACAAGGCGAGGGGGTGCTCGCGGCGCCCATCCTCGGATTGGACGAAGCGCTGGCGCACGCACAGACCCACGAAAACGGCCTGGTCACGGCGGTTCCGGTCGACGGGCAGGAAGACATGCACCTGGTGGCCAATCCCCTGAAGCTTTCCAGGACGCCGGCAACGATCCGGCGTGGGCCGCCCGCGCTCGGCGCTCATCGAGACGAGGTACTCAATAGATAATACTTAATTGAACGGGCAGGGATCGACCAAGGTGCAGGACATGATTGCAATGAAGGAGCAGGGCGGCTCGACAGCCGGTACAGCGGCCCTGGCAGTGCCCGACAAGCTCGACTCGGCCTGGACGGTGCCGGGCATACTCAAGGACTCAGTGCGGCGGTATGGCTCCCGTCCTTCGCTCGAGGTCGTGGGCGGGGTGTCCGAGACCTATGACCAGACCTGGGAAAACGTTTCGTATCTGGCCAGATGCCTGTTTCAGCAGGGCGTGCGCCCGCAGCAGCGAGTGCTGATCATGCTGGCCAACACGCATCTGGCCGTGCACGGCTGGCTGGCGGTCAACCTGATCAATGCGGTGGACGTCAGCATCAACACGGGATACAAGGGCCAGAGCCTGGAGCATGCGGCCAATCTCAGCGCGGCGCAGATCCTGATGACCACTTCGGATCACCTGCCGGTGATCCTGCGTTCGCAATCGCGGCTTGCGCATCTGCGCACCATCGTCCTGATGGACGACGCCGACCAGGCCGATTGGCCCGCCGACGCGTCCTTCAGCATCCTGCGCTTTCGCGATCTGGAAGCGGCGCCGCCGGACTGCCTTGTCGCCCAGGCCGCCATGCCATGGGATATCGGGTCCGTGATCTATACCTCCGGCACCAGCGGGCCCGCCAAGGGCGTCATGATGCCCCATGGCCAGATCGCTCTGCTTTCCAGGCTCTCGGCCGCCAAGACGAGCTTGCAGGCCGACGATATCTTTTTTTCCTTCTATCCCATGTACCACATGGCGGGCAAGTTCATGTCGGTGCTGGCCACCTTGTCGGTCGGTGGCCGGATCGTCCTCGATACGGGCTTCACGCCCGGCGAATGGCTGAATCGAATCCGGGCCTACGGCGCCACGATTACCGCGGCGCACGGCCCCATGCTCGAGATGGTGTATGCCCAACCGCCTTCCGATTCCGACAAGGACCACCGGCTGCGTCTCATCCGCACGGCGCCTTTTCCCAAGCGCATTGCCGCGGCCTTCGAGGCCCGGTTCGGCGTTCGGGGGCAGGAAGTCTGGGGCATGACGGAAACCGGAGTGGCATGCTGGGTGGATCCCAATGAACCCTTGCGGGTGGGCTGTTGCGGCCGGGTGGACGAAAGCTGGTTCGACTTCGCGGTGGTCGATCCCGCCACGGACATGAAACTTCCCGCCGGAACGGTCGGCGAATTCCTGCTTCGGCCCAAAGTGCCCTGGACCATGATGCAGGGCTATCTGGGCATGCCGGAGAAAACACTGGAAGCCTGGAGGAATTTCTGGTTCCATACGGGCGATTGCGGTTATGTCGATGCCGACGGCTATGTGTATTTCGTCGATCGCGCAAAAGAGCGGATCCGGCGCCGCGCCGAGAACATCTCCGCGGGCGACATCGAAGCCGCGGCGCTCGCGCATCCGCTGGTCAAGGAAGCGGCGGCGCTTGGGGTGCCCTCCGGGTTCGAAGGCGATGACGACATCTTGCTATGCTTGGTCATGCAGCCGGGGTCCGAGCTGGATCATGTGGGCTTCTTGCGGTTCCTGGTCGGCGAGCTGCCTCATTTCATGGTGCCGCGCTACTTGTGCCGCATGGCCGTGCTTCCCCGGACGGCGACCGGCAAGCTGCAAAGGGCCATGCTGAAGGATGTTATGGCCCAGCCCGATGTCTGGGATAGAAAGCGCGCCGAGGTGGCGCTGCGTGACCTGACCGCCTGAGGAAAGGCATCAATAAGAGGAATGGCATTGTCATGGCGAGCAAAAGAGGCGACAGTGAAGTAAGCATAGAAAAAATCGAAAGCGCGGCTTTGCAGCTTTTTGCAAAAAAGGGCTATTCGAACACCAGCCTGGAGCAGGTGGCAGCGGTGGCGGGCTTTACCAAAGGGGCCGTTTACTACTACTTCAAAACGAAAGAAACCCTGTTGCTGCACTTGCTGGCGCGGATCCAGGAACGTTCCATCGTGGCGACGGCCGCCCGCGTCCGCGCAATGCCGGATGGTGCGGTGCAGAAGCTGGAGGCCTTTGTGCAACTGCAAGCCCAGTGGGCCGCCACCTACCCCAACGATCTGGTGATCCTGGTGCTGACCAGCCTGGAATTCCACAATGAGGATACGCCGGTGCGCGAGGCCGTTCGTGATTATTACCGGCACATGGAGTCCTTGCTGACCGAGGTCTTTACTGCCGGCAAGGAGTCCGGGCAGATCAATCAGAAGGTGGATATCAGCGCCGCCGTGCTGGCCAACATTGCGCGCCATGATGGCAACATGCTGCTTTGGCACCGCAGCGGATGCGACCCCTCGGTTGGCCGTGTGCTCACTTCCGCTGCGCGCCACGCCGTCAGGCAGTTCGGCGTGGAGTCCGGGCAGGTGGTGGCGTAGAGTGGCTGGGGTCAGACCCCGTATGGCATAGAGTAGTTGGGGTCAGACCCCGTACGGGGTCTGACCCCTTGACCCCGACCCCTTGGTCTTAGCGCGCCAGCATGTCCAATTCAAGCTTGACGAACTTCGTCGGAAATTCCAGCCGGGCGTAATAGATGATGACGCCGTCGGCGCAAGCGTAGCGGACGACTTCCGCCACGCTTTCGCCGGGCTGAAGAAGCAGGGCGTTGGCGGACTGGAAGCTGGCGTTGATGATCGTCAGCCGCTGGCGGGATTCCGATATGGTCAGCCCCGGGATGCGTGCGATGACGGACGCGGCCGGTTGTGCGAGGAAGGCTTTCCGGTGCTTGGTGAAAAGCTTATCGGCGACGTAGACCTCGCTGTAGCAATAGGGCACGCCGTCGCTGCTATGCAGCCGGCAAAGATATTGATAGGACGAGGCGGGCTTGCCGCTGCATGCCATGTTGAAGGCCGGCAGTTGCTTGGCGCTGCGCTCCGACTCCACGAACCGATGCGTGCCCAGTACGTCACTGAGCGCAACGGCTTCCTGCCAGCTCGTTGGCAAGGAAAGCGAATACGCCGCATTGCTCCGACGTTCGACGAAAGTCCCTTTTCCCCGGCGCCTGGAAATCAGGCCGTCTGCCTCCAGGACGCTGAGGGCATTGCGTAGCGTCATGCGCGACACCTGATAGGTCTTCATAAGCTCCAAAAGGGGCGGTATCTGGTGGCCGACGGGCCACACGCCGGAGTCCAGGCAACGCCTGAACTCTGTTGCCAGCTGCAGGTAAAGCGGCTGGCGGCTGCGGCTCATGGCCGCTTGGTTCGAGCTATGGTCGGACATGGTTTGCTTCTAAAATCGCAGGGGGGGATCCACAGCCGGGAAGTCGTGTCAGGCGGTATTCAGCAGCCTGAGCGCCATCTCCTGGAGCTTGCCCCGTTGGATTTTATTCGAGTTGGCGCTCTCTACAACTGGAAAGGCGTCGACGACGCCCACCCTGAGGGGCACTTTGAAGCCGGCCAGCTGAGCCTTGCAGGCAGCGATGATGTCTTGTTCCCGCAGGACATCGCCGGGTTGGGCGATGACAAACGCAACGGGCACGGTCTTGTCTCCGTGCGCCACGCCGACCACCTGGCAATTATTTACGCCGTCAAGGCTTTCGATGAAGTTTTCGATCTCCAGCGGATTGACCAGGAAGCCGCTGAGCCGCAGGAAGTCGCCGCGCCGGGCATGGAAAACGAAGCTGTGATCGTCGACCGTATGGCCCAGGTCGCCGGTGCGGAAGTAGCCCTCGGCGTCGATGGCCTTGGCTGTGGCCGCTTCGTTGTCCAGATACCCTTTCATCAGGCTGGGCGCGAGGATTTCGATTTCACCCACTTCGCCGTGCGGCAGGATGTCGTTCGTTTCCACATCGCGTGCCCGGACGCGAGCGTCGGGCGCCACCAGGTTTCCGCCCGCCCGCTGGCGCTCGGGCAAGGGGGCATCCACGGCTTGACCGGCAGTCAGCGCCTGCAGCTCGCTGGAACCATACAGGCCGACCAGCTTGATGCCCGCCTTTTCCATGCGTTCGGGCAAATCTTCCAGCGAGGGGGCGAAGCTGGCGAAGCCCGCCACTCGCAGAGAGGGGAAAGGCCGGTCCTGGCCTTCGGCCGCGTCGAGGATGCGGTCCAGCAGTTCGTTGTTGGCGAAGGTGTGCGTAACGCGTCTTTGCTGGATCTGCGTGGCGCATTCCGCCGGATTCAGGATGGGCGACGAAACCAGCGGTGCGCCGGCCGCCAGGCCGCCAAGTGCGGACGAGAATCCAAACGCCCCGCACAGCGGCGCGCCGAGCAGGACGGCGTCGTCCGGCCCAATGCCAAAGTAGCGCGCGACATGCTGCCCATGGCTGATGAGCGTTTGCTGGTCATGGACCACCAGCTTGGATTGCGACGTCGTGCCGGAGGTCGTGTAGACGAGGGCATACGCGTCGCCGGGCGCATGCGGGACGGCTTGCAGCGCATCAGGTGCCGCCGTATCCGAATAATGGAATGATGCGGCGCCGGCTACGACCGGCTCGTCGTTCGCTTCCCCCACGACCATGACCGCCTTCAGGCTTTTCAGTTGATCCGGCTCAACGTCATTCAGAATCTGCCGGAACGGCAGGCCCTTGAAGGCGGGCCACATGACAAGCCACCGGCATTGCCCCCGTGAAATCAGGTCGCCCACTTCGCGGCTGCGAAAGCGCGTGTTCATGGAGACGACGGTAACGCCGAGGCGGGCGCAGGCCAGAAACGTCGCCAGCCAGGCGGTGCAATTGGGCAGCCATAGCGCCAGCCGGTCTCCCTGGCGGGCTCCCTGCGCATGCAGCAGGCCGGCGACACGGGCTGACTCGGCAAGCAGCTCGCCGTACCCGACCGGCTGGTCAATGTCGTAGAAGGCAATGGCCTCGGGGCGCCGAGCGGCGTGTTGTTCGAGTAGCGTTGTAAAGTTCATGGCGTGGCGATGCTTGACGGTGGCGGGTTCATACGGTGGCGATCGGCGTGACGGGCGAACCCACGGCGCCCGGCAGGCGCAAGGGCGGAGCGGTCAATAGAAAGCGATTGCGTTGGTTGGCCTGCAGCCATTCGGCCAGGTCGCGCAAGTACCAGAGTTCCGCCAGGGGCAGCCCCAGTTTGAAAAGGCAATGGTGGTGCAGGGGCAGCAAGGATTTCTTGGCGCCTTCCGTGCGTGCGGGATAGGCTTCCACCGCATAGTTGTCGGCGCATATCGCGGCAATGCCGCTTTCGGTGATCCAGTTCAGCAGCTGGGTGTCCGCGCCGTCCAGCACGGCGCCTGCCTGGTGCAGTTTGTCGCCGTCGGGGTTGCCGGCCATTTCCAGAACGGTTTCCGCAAAACCCGTGCGCAGCACCAGCATGTCGCCGCTTTCGACCTGGATGCGGTCGGACTCCAGGATGGCGGCGAGTTCCTGGTAGCCGATCAATGTTCGCCCATGGCCGAAATGGCGCACGAAATCCACCATGACGCCCCGGCCCTGCATGCCTTTGACGGCGAAGTTGTCGACGCTCAGTTTCTTGGCGCCGAAGCCGGTCCCGTGATCGCAGCAGCCTTCGCCTTCTTCGTGCCCGGGGGCGTCCAGGACGTCAGTGCCCGCCCGGTAGCCGTTGTAGTAGACCTTGCGCGGCGTGCCGTTGCCGTCCACATCGAATTGGGCTCCGATGTGTGCCAGGGCGTCCCATTGCGTCGAGTACTGCAAGGAAAGCGTAACCTGGTCATCGCTGAGCACGTCGATGGATGCGGTATCGAGATTCTCCATGGGAAAGTTCATGTATGGCACGCCGTCGCGTTCGGTGGCGGCCAGGCGTGGCGGCTTGCGGCGCGGATTCAGCACCATGCCGCCCGGCAGATCCAGAGGCAGCGACAGGCAAAACACCTTGCCCTCGCGCACCTCGCGCACACCTTTCAGCACTTGTTCGTGGGTCAGCAGGTTGACGCGCCCGAGTTGATCGTCGGGCCCGAAGTCGCCCCAGTTCGAGCCCTCGGGGCGATTTGTCCAGCGTGTCATGCGTGTCTCCGTTGTCTTTGGATTGAGGATGGGTAAAGTGTGCGGCCGTATTCAGGCTGCGCCGATGGTGATGCCGCCGCAGACGTAATGCGTCTGCCCGGTAACGTAGCCGCAGCGTTCGTCCATGAAATAGGCGACCGCGTGCGCGACGTCTTCGGGCTGTCCGATGCGGCCGACGGGAATGCCTGCGATCAGCTTCTGGGTCGCCTGGTTCTGCGCGTCGTTGGCGCCCTGGAAAAATTCGGTGGCGATGGGGCCCGGAGCGATGGCGTTGACGGTGATGCCGTCGCCGGCCAGTTCCAGTGCCCAGGTGCGTGTCATGCCGGTGATGCCCGCCTTCGTGGTGCTGTATAGCGTGCGGGCGGGCTTGCCCAGGGCGGCGCGCGAGCCGATATTGATGATGCGCCCGCGCCCCAGCGCGCGCATCCCTGGCAACAACGCCTGCGCGCACAGGATGTTGACCTCGAGATTGAGTGCCACGGCTTTGTACAGCTCGGTCGTGTCCACATCTTCAAGGCGGCCTGTGGGAACGAAACCTACGTTGTTGACGAGGCCGTAGTAAGTCGACCCGGCGGTTATCTCCGCCAGGGTTTGCTTGACGGCATCGCGTTCGCCCAGGTCGACGGTATGAAACGGCATGCTATCGGGCCAGTCCGCGGGCCGCGTCCGGGCAAGGCCCGTAACGATGTATCCGTCGCCGGCCAAGCGTTCGCAGATACTGCGACCAATGCCCCGGCTGGCGCCGGTGACAAGCACATTCAATTGAGTTTCCATATAGCGCAGTTCAAGCAAGTGGTGAATGTCCCACACGACATCCAGGTTATAGGTCTACAAAGCTAGACTTTTAGTTTATTATAAGTTGCTGTATTGCTCAACGAATAGGAGACAAATAATGAAACACGCCAATTTCACTTTCGCCCGCAACCTGATGCTGGGCCTCATGGGCCTGGGTTTTTCCGTGGCGTCCGCCCAGGCAGCCGCCCAGAACTTCCCCACACGGCCCATCCAGCTGGTCGTCGGATATGGCGCCGGCGGCGGCACGGATATGTGTTTTCGTGCCTTGGCGCTCACTGCCAGTAAAGAACTGGGGCAATCGGTCGTCGTCGAAAACAAGCCCGGCGCGGGCTCGTCGCTTTCCATCGGCTACATTGCGCGGCAGAAGCCCGACGGCTACAGCATCGCGGCGCTTTCCACCGGCGCCGTGCTCAATCAGTTTCTGGTACCCACCATCGATTACGACGTCATGAAGGACCTGACGCCCATCGCCATGGTCGCGCAGTATCAGGTCGGCCTGCTGGTGCGTGCCGATTCCCCCATGAAATCGCTGGACGACGTCATCAAGAAAGCGAAGAGCGCACCCGACGCGGTGGCATTCAGCACGGCGGGCGTCGGCACGCCGCAGCACTTGACCATGGTGAAGCTGGGCGAGGAAACCGGGGTGAAATGGACCCACGTTGCATACAAGAGCGGTATCGAGGCTTCGACCGCGCTGGTACGGGGGGATGTCGAAGTCATGGCGCAGACAGCCGAATGGGTACCGTTCGTGCGGGATGGCCGCTTGCGTCTGTTGAACGTGTTCACGGAAGCGCGCATGCCGGGCTTCGACGGCGCGCCGACGTTGGTAGAAGCCGGCCATGACCTGGTGGCGCCCAGCATCCTGGGCATCGTCGGCCCCAAGGGCATGGATCCCGCGGTGGTCGCCAAAATAGACAAGGCGTTCAAGGTTGCGATCGATACGGAACAGTTCCGCAACTGCACGGACCAGTTCGGCCTGAAAACCGACTACAAGGATGCCGCCGCCTTCACTCAGCACATTCAGCAGACCATAGACAAATGGGCGCCGGTCATCAAGAACATGGACACCAAATAAGCGGTGGGATGCACATGACGACCCGAGAATTCAACCACCTGGAATGGCCGTTCTTCGAGGATGCGCACCGCGATCTGGCGCGCGATCTGGATCTATGGTGCAGGGACCAGAACCTGTCGGCCCTGGATGACACGGACGTTTATGCGGCCTGCCGCGACCTCGTGCGCAGCCTGGGCAAGGGCGGGTGGCTGCGTCATTGCGTGCCTTCCGGCGAGGGCGGTCGGCTGGGGGGCCGCTCGCCCCAGCTCGATTCGCGGTCGCTCTGCCTCATCCGCGAAACACTGGGCCGCTTCCACACGCTTGCCGATTTCGCATTTGCCATGCAGGGGCTGGGTTCGGGGGCGATATCGCTGGGCGGCAACGACGCGCTCAAGCAGCGCTATCTGCCCTCGGTCGCCGCGGGCGAGCGCATCGCGGCATTCGCGCTTTCGGAGCCCGATGCGGGGTCCGACGTGGCGGCGCTGTCCTGCTCGGCTCGGCCCGACGGCGATCACTTCGTCCTGAAGGGCAGCAAGACGTGGATCTCGAATGGCGGCTTGGCGGACTTCTACTGCGTGTTCACCCGTACCGACGAGCATGCCGGGTCGCGAGGCATCACTGCTTTCGTGGTGGATGCCGATACGCCGGGGCTGGAAATCGAGGAAAGGATAGAGGTCATGTCGCCTCATCCCCTGGCCTTGCTGCGTTTCAACGATTGCCGCATCCCGGCATCCAATATGCTGGGCGATCTGAACCAGGGATTCAAGCTGGCCATGCGCACGCTCGACGTCTTCCGCTGTTCGGTCGCGGCCGCTGCGCTGGGCTTCGCGCGGCGCGCATTGGACGAAGGCCTGGGGCACGCAAGCCGGCGCAAGATGTTCGGTCAGACGCTGGCGGACTTTCAATTGACGCAGGCGGCATTCGGCGACATTGCCGCGGAAATCGACCAAAGCGCTCTTCTCACCTATCGTGCCGCATGGGTGCGGGACGTCGCGGGACGGTCCTCGACATCGGAAACCGCCATGGCCAAGATGGTCTCGACCGAATCGGCCCAGTGGGTGATAGACCGCGTGCTGCAGATGTTCGGCGGCCAGGGCGTTGTGAAGAACAGTCCCATCGAGCGTCTGTATCGCGATATCCGGGCGCTGCGCATCTATGAAGGCGCGACCGAAGTGCAGAAGCTCATCATCGCGAGGGAGCTGTTGAAGGGGGTATGAGGGAGGGGTCAGACCCCGCATGGGGTCTGACCCCAATGGCACTACGGGTCTGACCCCGATTTACTATCAGGTCAGACCTCATTCCGTTCGAGGCAGCTTTCATACCATCTTGGGTTGGGCGTGCCTTGCGCCGCGAATTGCTGAGCGCGGCGCGGCGAACGCCAGACGCCGCCGGCGACACCGAGCTGGGGCTCGACGGCGTACCAGAACCAGCGGCCGTCCTCGTCCTGCGCCAGCCAGTTCCAGCCTTCGGGTGCGTCTGACCAGCTTGGAGGAGTGGAGGGGTTCGGCGTGGTGTCGTTCATGCCTTTATTTTAAGGGGTCAGACCCCGTACGGGGTCTGACCCCATCAAGATGAGGGGTCGGACCCGATGTTTGGGTCCGACCCCGCGTCCCTCGAAATAGGGGTCGAACCCCATGCGGGGTCCGACCCCTATTCTTCCAGGCGCCAGAGGTGCTTGCGCAGCCTGCCGTTGGGCATTGCCAGGAACAAGGCGACCACCGCCGTACAGGCGGAGCCGCCGGCGATGAGGGCGCGGCCCGGGGACCACAAGGTGGCCAACCCGCCGGCTTGCAGGCCGCCCAGGGCGGGTCCCATATAGCCTTGGAGCAGCCAGAGCCCCGAAACGCGGCCGCGCAGGGTGTCCGGCGTGTGTATCTGCAGCAGGGCGCCGCGGATGATGTCCGACGCGGTATCCGCCATGCCCGAGACGGCGAGAAAGGCCAGCACCGCCCATGCGCCCCACGGCAAGCCATCCGTGAGGCCACCTGCCGCCACGCCCGCCAGCGCGATGGCGATGCCCCACAGCAGCGCACAGGCGATCACGAGGCGTCCCGGATGGGTCAGCCTGCGGGTCCAGCCGGACGTCAGGGCGACGACCAGCGCGCCGAAGGCGGGCGCAGCGTAAAGATAGCCGACCATTTCAGGTCCACCCTGCAATACGGTCTGGCCGAGTTGCGGCATCAGGGCATGCACGCTGGCGAACAGCATCATGGCGAGATCCAGGGCGAGCAGACAGGCAATGACACCGTTATGCCGGACATGCTTGAGCCCGTCCAGCCATTGCGCGAGCATCGAGGGACGTGATGCAGGTCCCGGCTTGGCGCCGGCATCGGGCTGCAGCAGGTCCTTGGGCAGCCGGGCCAGCAGCAGGGGCACCAGCGCCGCGCCGATCAGCACCACGCCATAGCAAAGGGCGATGCTGTAGTGGGCGAGCAGCGCGCCGGCAATCAGTGGACCGATGAGCCGGCTCAGCTCCATGGACAGCGCATTGAGCGCGCCGGCCGCCGCCAAGTGCCGCGGTGGGATCAACTTGGGCATGGCCGCCATGAGGGCGGGTGCGCTGATGCCGCTCGTCAGGCCGCTGAGCAGTGTGGCCAGGTAGATCTCCGGCAAGCCGGGCTCCGCGCGCAGGCTGTTGGCCCACAAGATCGCCACCACGGCCACGTAAGCCGCGCGGCCCCGGATCATGATGCGTCGACGATCGGCGCGATCCGCCAGGGTTCCGCCCCAGACGAGACCGACGAGCGATCCCAGCGCCAGGCCGATCCCGACGCCCGCTACGTGGATGGACGATGCGCTGATCCCATATACCTGCCAGGCCACCGCGACGGCCAGGACGGCGATGGATAGCATTGAAACGGAGCGCGCGAGATACAGGCTTCTGAAAGCCGCGCTCTGGCGCAAAGGGTCTACATCGAGCGCAAGGCGTGTCCACCATCGCTGCTTGGCAGCAACGCCGGATCGCGCCTTTTCAGCTGTTTCGTAAGCTTGATCGGATCCCGGGCCGGGCTTCATGAAGACGCCTTCTCGGCCGCGCCGCCGGCGGCGCGGCGGGTTGCTCCGCTCTTCATCTGGGTCTCGTCCATGCCGTAGCGCCAGTACGCAACGACGAGCTGCTCTTTACCGCTGAGTCCGACGGTATCGCGCAGCCATGCTCGCACGCTTTGCGCGGTCGCGAACTCGGCGCCGACCCAGACATAGCGGTCAGGGCCGTCGGGAATGGCGCAGGCTTGTATGGCGTCTTTCAGAAGCGAGGCGGTGCCCGCGGCGGCGGTCCCACGATGCAGCCAACGCAGCCTCATGCCGGGGGGCAGGCGCAGTTCGACCTGATCGGCAGGGGTCTGCACTTCGATCAGCGCGATGCCTTGTGTTTCTGAGGGAAGAGTTTCTCCAATGCGCGCGATGGCGGGCAGCGCGGTTTCGTCGCCGGCCAGCAGCATCCAATCTGCGGGCTGGGCGGTGCGCCCGCCTGGGCCTGACAGACCGATCTGCTGGCCGCTGGCGGCTTGGGCCGCCCAGGCGGCGCCGGGGCCGGCATCGTCATGCAGCACGAAGTCCACATCCATCCAGCCTTGTACGGCGTCGATGCGCCGGATCGTATAAGTGCGGATGTCCAGGCGTTTGTCGCCTGACGGAAACTGCGGCGTGCCATTGGGTGCCAGCGTCGGCCACTCCGGATCGCGGACGCCGGGCTGGGGGAAGATGAGCTTGCAATGGATGTCTTCATCTTGGTGATACCGCGCCAGTTCCTCTGTACGGAATCTCACGCGGCGCATATGCGGGCCGACGTCGGAGACGGCTTCGACGGTAAGCAGGCGAAAGGCGGGAGGCCGGGCGAGCTGGATGCTGTCCCCTTGCCACTGGATGGCTTCGGGATCACACGAGCTGAACTCGACGATGTGATAGAAGACCAGCATTTTTGCGTCGTACAGGGCTTCCTGCGTGGGCGCGGCGACGTGCGCGTGCAAGCTGTCGGGCTTGGCCGAGAGGGAAATCCGCGCCCCGCTGTAATCGATGTCCCAGGCGCCTTCTCCAGGTACGGCGGCCAAGTCATGCTCGCGCAGGTGCTCGAGCATGGCGTCCAGTACCTTTTGCGCGTCTATGCCGCGCACGGCGGTGCTGAGTCGTAAGTGTGTCATTGCAAGTGTTCCTGTTATGAGGCGGCCGGGTTCTTGGCCAAAGCGTCTATGAGTACGAAGGCGCGGCCCCGTTCGCATGTCCGGACCCGTGCCTCCACGCCCCAGACTTCCCTGAGGGCGGCGTCGGTGATGGTGTCGTTGGGTGGGCCGAAAGAATGGATGCGCCGCTGGTGCAGGATGGCGACCCGATCGGCCCATTGCGCTGCCAGGGCGAGGTCGTGCAGCACGACGATGACGATCCGGCCTTCGTCCGCAAGGCGGCGTGCGACATGCATGACCTGCCACTGGTGTGCGAGGTCCAGGGCGCTGACGGGTTCGTCGAGCAGCAAGACGGGGCTGCCGCGCACGACGGCCTGCGCCAGCGCGGCAAGTTGCCGCTGGCCCCCTGAAAGCTGGTACAGGGGGCGCAGGGCGAGATGGCCGATGCCCAGGCGTTCGATGACGCGCAATGCGTCGAGCTCGTCGTTGCGGGCCGGGTTGGGGTCAGACCCTATAGGGTCTGACCCCAACCCGGCCCGGCGCCGAGGACTGATGCCGCCGCTTTGCAAGGCGGTGAGCGCGGCTTCGAGGACGGTCAGGTTATTGTCTTCGGGAATGGATTGCGGCATGAAGCCGATATGTTCGACACGCCGGCGTGCCGTCCAGCCCAGCCAATCGCTGTCTCCGTAGAAAACCTGGCCCTTGGCCGGAACCAGCCCGGCGATTGCCTTGAGCAGCGTCGATTTGCCCGCCGCATTTGGTCCGGCAAGCGCGATGATCTCGCCGGGGCGGATACCGCATAGATCGACGCCGGCGAGCACTTCGTGGCGGCGGTAGTGCACGGTCAGATTCTTGATGCTGAGCGATCGGGCGGCATTCATCCCCGTCCCCCCCGTTGACGCATCATCAGCCCCATGAAGACCGGCAGGCCGACCAGCGCCGTGACGATACCGATGGGCAGCATGACGCCGGGCACCAGCATCTTGCCGGCGACTGAAGCGAGCGCCATCATGGATGCACCGATCAGTACACTGGCGGGCTGCAGGTGACGGTGCCCGTCGCCCACGATCATCCGTGCGACGTGCGGGCCCACCAGGCCGACGAATCCCACCGTGCCGACGAAGGCGACAGCGGTCGCCGCCAGCAGGCTGATGCGCACCAACGCCCAGCGCCTGAGGGATGGGACGTTGATGCCGAAGCTGCGGGCTCGGTCCTCGCCCAGCCGCAGCGCGGTGAGCCGGCCGGCGGCGCGCCAGGAGAACGGCACGGTAAGCGCCAATATGGCCGACAGGATGGCGACGCTGTGCCAGTCGGCACGGGCCAGGCTGCCCATGCTCCAGAAGACGAGTTGCTGCAGCGCGTCCTCGCTTGCGATGAACTGCAGCAGCGAGAGGACCGCGCCCGCGGCGAAGCCGATGGCGATTCCGAAAAGCACCAGCGTCTGGGTCTGGGCGCCGCGCCATTGAGCCATGAGCTGTAGAAACAGCAGCGAGGCCAGCGCGAAGACGAAGGCGTTGGCGGGCACGAGCCACGCGGCGTCGCTGCCCAGCACGCCCCAGCCCAGCACGATCGCCAGGGCGGCGCCGAGGGCGGCGGACGAAGAAACGCCCAGCGTGAACGGCTCTGCCAGAGGGTTGTTCAATATGGTCTGCAGTTCTGCGCCGGCCAGCGCCAAGGCGGCCCCGACCAGCAGGGCCATCAGGGCGACCGGCATGCGGACCTGCCACAGCACCACCCGCATGGGTACGGTGAGCGTGTCTGGATTCAATAGCCCACGGATGATTTGTGCGGGCTGCAGCGAAGCGGGACCCGTGAACAAGTCGGCAAGGCCGGCGGCAATCGTCAGTACGGCCAGCGCTGCGACGATGAGCCATCGCCGCCTCACGATGCGCCGGTGCTGCGCCCAGCGCACCCGCAGAGACTCGCTGTCGGCGCGCGGATCGGGCGCAATACGGTAGTCGGCTTGCATAGGCTTATTTTTCCGCCGGGGCCAGCGAGGTCCAGAAAGTTCCGGTCAGGCTTTTCGCCATGAACCGCCGATCGATCTCGGCAAGCGTGGCGGCTGGATCGATGTCTTTGAATGATTCGGGGTGCAGCCAGGTGGCGATCAGCTCCAGGTTCACGATGGAAAAGCCGCTATGCCATATGCCGTGAGCCCTCTTCTCCCGGACTGCGCGGGTGTGCGCCAGCCCCACGCGCTGCAGGACGCGTTTCAGGCTTGCGCGGCTCGCGGCCGCGTCGACGTCGGCGCCAAGGAGCAGGCCGCCACGAGCCTTCATGTGCTGCCCTCCCGTGCCGATGTAGACGGCGGGGTCGCTTGCGATCACGTATTCCGCGCTGAGCTGGCCGGACATGTCTTCGATGATTTCGCTGCCGATCAGTTGCCCGCCGGCCAGCACCACTAGGTCGCCCATGCTTCTGCCTTCGCCCATGGAAAGACAACAGGGGCCGCTGCCCGCATGGGGCTCCATCAGGACAGTCGGCAACTCCACACCGCCGGCTTTGATCTGTGCGACGCGCTCGGTGATCCGGCCCAGGTGTTCCTGAATGAACGCGCTTACTTCTTTGCCGCGCTCCTCGCGGCCGATCAGCACCGCCAGCTTTTCTATGCCCTCGGTCGGATGCCGAAGTCTCAGGTTGGCTTCGAGCGAGAGAATGGCCACCGGAATGCCGGCCTGTTCCAGTTGGGACACTGCCTGCTTTGCGCTGCCAAAGAAATGATCGAGCACGACCAGGTCGGGGGCATGCACGATGAGCGCTTCGGCATTCAGGTTATGGGGGCCATCGATCGACATCTGGGTGATTCGATCGAAGGCTTCCGGGTCGATGCTGCGCCATTGGTTCACCGTGTGCTGGTCCAGGCGCCACCGGTTCCATGCAACGATCCGGCCGGCCGGGTTTTCGTCGAGCATGGCGAGCACGGTGAAGTCGCCCGGTTCCGAGAAAATGATGCGGCGCGCCGGTTCGGCCAGGCGGACCGTCCGCCCGGCCTGGTCGACGATCTCTATCTGCGCGGCGGCGGGCAGGCTGAGCAGCAACAGGCAGCACAGCCATACGGCCCGCAACCAAGGCTTTGCAATCACGTCGGCTGCCCGCATCAGAAGCTGAGGCTGGCGCCCAGCCAGAAGCGACGGCCTTCGTCGACCATCCAGTTGCCGTCCAGGCCCGCATAGCGTGTGCGAAGATCGAGCGGCGTCTTGTGGTCGGTAAGGTTCAGCACGGCCAGGCGCAGGGACAGATGCTTGTTGACTTCATAGCTGCCGCCCAGGTCGAAGGTCGAGCCGCCGGGCCGGGTGCGCACGCTCATGGCGCCATTGCGGTAGGCGGCGTAGCGGGCCTTGCCGCTCAGGTTCCAGCGCAGGTAGGTATTGAAGCGTTCGTTCACCAGCCAGTCCAGGCGCGTGTTCAACACATGCTCAGGCGTTTTGTCCAGAGGCTCGCCATCCAGGGTGACGCCGTCGAACGACACTTCACCGCCTCCCTTGCGCTTGGACTTCGTGTAGGTATAGTTGGACGACAAGCTCACTGCATCGGTCAAGGGCAGCTTCAGCGCCAGTTCCAGCCCGTAGATGTGCACCTTGTCGATGTTGTCATACACATACAGGTGATTATTCGTACCCGGATTGAGCGGGTCCTGCATACCCGTGTCGTAGCTGGCCACTTTGTTCTTGAAGTTGGTGTTGAACAGCGTCGCGGAAACATTGCTGCCCGGCGCCCAATCGTAGATCAGGCCCATTTCCTGGGTGACGCTGGTCTCGGGTTCCAGATTGGGATTGCCGCATAACGGCCCGCGAAATCCCGAGTTGCCGCCGGTGGACATGCAGTATCCTGGATTGCTTTGCCGGATCGTGGGCGCTTTGAAGCCGGTTGCCACGCCGCCCTTGAGCGTCAGCGTGTCGGTCAGGTGGTAGACGCCGTACAGGCGAGGAGACCAATGCTTGCCGAAACGCTCGTCATGGTCCATGCGCACGCCGGCCGTCAAGGTGAAGTCGTCCGTGAGGTAATAGTCGTCCTCGATGAAAAGCGCGTAGTTGGTCAGTGAAACGCTGTCCGTATTGGTCGGGTAGTTGGCAAACTTGGCTTCGTTCTGGATTCCGTTCAGGCGACTATGCAGGTACTGGCCGCCGAAGCGCAGGGTGTGAGAAGTGAACGGCATGCTGAAGCTTGCATCCAGCACGGTGTTCACCACGCGCCGGTTGTCCACGTACTCACCGGTCTTGGGCCAGTTTTCCTGAACACTGTCTTCGCGGTACAGCGCAAGCTTGGACTCGCCCAGGCGCCAGCGTCCGGTATGGGTCAGGCCGTAAGACGTGCGACGGAACTGGTCCTTGTTCCATTCGAAAGACGGATCGATCGACTTTCCGGGCGTCGCTTCGGTCGTGAGGCGCTGCGAGACCACATCCAGGACCAGGTCCTGGTTGTCGGCGGGACGGGCCGCCAGCTTCAGGCCCAGACTGCGGTTGTTGCGCGCATAGGGGCCGTCGGCGCTGGGGAAGTAGTTGTTGCCTTCGCTCTGGTCGTCGTAAGAACCGTAAACCTGGATGCCCAGGACATCGTCCTTGATCGGACCGCCGATCCAGAACTGCGATTGCCGGGCGTTGCCATAGTCATCGTCGGTCTGCAGCGTCACGGAGCTGTCCAGCGCAGCCGACCAGCGCTCGGGCACTTTCTTCGTGATGACATTGACCACGCCGCCCATTGCTTCGGAACCATAAAGCGAAGACATGGGGCCGCGCACCACCTCGATCCGCTCGATTGCGGCCAATGGGGGCATGAATTCGTACTGTACGCCGTTGGTGCCGCGGTTCATGGTTTCCCGCGTATTCTGCCGTTTTCCGTCCACCAGCAGCAGGGTGTATTCGCCGGGCAGGCCGCGGATGACGATATCCTTGTTGTTGGGGTCGCCGCCGATGACCGCGACGCCTTCGACGTGGCTCACAGCCTCGGCCACTGTGGTGTAGCCGCTTTTCTTGATGTCTTCCTGCGTGATGACGGTCATCGACGCGGGCGCGTCCTTGGCTTTCTGCTGAACGCCGCTGGCCGTGACGACCACGGTATCCAGGGTTGTCGGCGTCTTGCTGTCCTGGGCATGGGCGACGCCCGCGCCGCACGCGCACAGCAAGGCCAGCGCAAGGGGCGCAAGCGACAGGTTCTCGCGGGGCTTTCCGGCGACCCGTTCCCTTCCGGGCATATTCATCATTTTTTCCTCGTGCTCAGTGCTGTAGGGGCCGTTTTTCGGGTACGGCCTGTCTCGCCCCCTCCTGCGGCAAGGCGGCAAAGCAACATTGAATCATTCTCATTTACAGAATTGGTTTGAAGAACGCGCAAACTTCTTTGCGTCTGAGTCAAGTCCGGCCGACAGGAAGTCAGACGTGGGAGCGCAGGCTCTTGGGGCTCATGCCGAACTGGCGCCGGAAAGCCGTGGCGAAATTGGCGGCGCTGGTGTAGCCCGCGCGATAGGAGGCCTCGGCGATGCTCAAGCCGTGCTCCAGGTCGGTGCGAGCCTGATGGAGCCGCATGAGGCGGCGATATTCATTGACCGGACTGCCGAATGCATTGCGGAACTGCCTTTGCAGTGCACTTGCGCTCAGCCCGAATCGGCGTCCGAGCTCATCGATCTTGAGCGGTGGAATGAGCGGTTGCTGGACTTCGGCGTCAAGAAAATCGCGCAGGCGCAACATGCGATCCTGGTCTCGGGGCCGAAGCGCGCCGGTCGGTGCGGCATTCGGGGCGGTTTCTTTTCGCTGGCTTGCAAGCGCTTCGTATAGAAGCTCCATCGCCCGGCTGGCGAGGCGTATGCGCACCAGACCGGGGGCGGACTGGTCGGACTGGCAAATCAGCTGTTCCGCAAGCGCGAGGGCATGCGGGGAGGGATGCCAGGGCGTGATGCAGAGCTCGTCGGGAAATTTCAGCGTGATCGGCTCGGGTGCGCCGGTTTCATGGCGCCTTGACAAGGCCGTCAGTTCGCAGCTGTCGCGCAGCCACCCTTGGCTTTCCAGCCATTCGGGAGTCAGATGGAGGGAAAGCTTGCGTTCCCATTTGCCGCGTTCCCATAAGCGTTCGAACATCGCATCCTGCGGCATGCTGACGATGGCGGCGCTGGCGTGGTGATCGTGATCGCGGGCGCGCAAATGCAGTGGCTGGCCGCCGATGCGCACATCCACCTCGCCGGCCAGGACGACGACGATGCGCAGGCCGGCGCTGAAATTCACGCGCGAAACCATACTGTGCAGGTCAACGACTTCGGCGCAGTGCATCCACAAGCCCGGTTGCAGCTGGATCTCGCGGATCCGGCCTTCCAGCACAGGCTCGTTGCCGACGAAAGGCGCGGAGACGAAGCGGTATCCCGGCGTGTCGAATTCCAGGCTGCGCACCATGCCCAATGCCCGCCACGGACGCTTTCCCGCGGTGGCGGGCGTCATGGGGAGCTGAACCGGACCGGTTGCGCGAGCAAGGCTGCGTGCCATAGGAAGAACGTAGGTATGCGATGAACAAGAAGGATAAGAAGGCGACGTGTCACGGCCATTTTATCCGAAATCGATAATGATTCTTATTTGAGGGCATGGGAGGGAAGAATGCAAGCCATTTCCACATAGGGAAAACTCAGCAGCTTTGGGGATGCAAGTGGGTTAGGATTTCGGCCACGTCAGAAACCCAACATGGCCGCGCTCGATGGTGGCGCGACAGAAGCGAGAAGGAATATGCTTGATCGGATTTTTCTTGATGCGCGTACGCAGAATGGATGGCGCGATGCGCCCGTCGGCGATGAGACGCTGCGGCAGTTGTACGATTTGTTGAAATGGGCGCCCACCAGCATGAATTGCGGGCCGGCCAGGTTCCTTTTCATTCGGTCCCCGGATGCCAAAGAAAGGCTGCTGCCACTGATGAATGCGGGTAACCGCGAGAAAACGCGCCAGGCGCCCGTGACAGTCATCGTTGGCTACGACTTGAAGTTCTACGATCACTTGCCCAAGCTGTTTCCGCATCGTCCCGAAGCGCGCGACGCGTTTGCGACCCCGGATAAGGAGACGCACGCGCACGATACCGCTTTTCGCAATGGCAGTCTGCAAGGCGCCTACTTGATACTTGCGGCCAGGGCGCTGGGCCTGGATTGCGGGCCGATGTCCGGCTTCGACGCGGCGGCGGTGGACGCCGAGTTCTGGGTGGATACGTCGGTGCGGACCAATTTCATCTGCAATATCGGGTATGGCGACCCTGCGTTCGTGCGCGAGCGCTTGCCGCGGCTGGATTTCGATGAGGCATGCAGGCTGCTGTAGCGCTTGGGGTCAGACCCCATACAGGGTCTGACCCCAAGCGCACACGCGATTGCGTCCGGTGTGCTTGGCTTGATGAAGTGCCAGGCCGGCTTGGTCCATCAGCTTTTCCAGTGTGCAGTCCTGATGGTCCGCCGACGAGATACCGATGGACGCGGCACAGCGGACGCGGGCGCCGCCGTCCAGCTCGATCTCCTGCGCATGGATGGCGGTGCCCAGGCGCTGCGCGACCTTGAGGGCGGCGTCCATATTGGTGGCGGGCAGCAGAATGGCAAACTCGTCGCCGCCCATGCGTCCGGTGATGTCGATCCAGCGCAAGGAGAGGCGCAGCATGTCGCCCAGCGCCGCCAGAACCTGATCACCGGCCTTGTATCCGTGGGCGTCATTGACGGCCTTGAAATGGTCCAGATCGATGAGCAGCAAAGAGGTGCTCGACTTGAATCGCCTCGCGCGTTCGATTTCGATTTCGGCTTGTTCGAGGAAATGGCGGCGATTGGATAAACCGGTCAGGAAGTCCTGCCGCGCGAGCAACTCAAGATTGTTCGGTTGCGGTGCGTGATGGGTGACGTCGCGCCCAATGGCGACGACCTCTTGCATGTGTCCATCAGGGTCCAGCAGCCCCTGGAACAACCAGCAAAGCTGCCGCCGGCCTTTGCCGGTACGATGGCTGCGCCGGAAGCTGGCAGTGTGGGGCGGGCTGCCCAGCGCGGAGATCCCGGCAGGGAATTCCCCCTTTTCATTGGCGGGCAGGATGTCCGCTACAGCGCTTCCCGTGATCTGTTCCCGGGTCTTGCCCAGCAATTCGCATAAAGCGGGATTGGCATAGACGATACGGCCGCTTGCATCCATGCGCATCACCAGATCGTTGGTATGTTCAACGACCAGGCTGTAGTCTTCCGCACTTGCGCGCAGATGGGCCTGGGCACTTGCGGCCGCAGCCGTACGCTCGGCTTGCCGTCGCCGGTGAGCACGCAGGCCGGCATAGGCGCACAGAGCGGCCACCAGAAAGACGCCCGCCTGAATCAAGGACGCAAGATACCAGGAGGCCAGAACCGCATTCTTGCTTCGGCCCAACGCGACCGTCAAGGGTGCGCTCGAGGCCGGCCTGCCGGGCTTCAGTGTGAAGAACGCCATGATTTGCTCGCCGCGGATGTGCTGAACCACGCCTTCGGCGGCGCTTTGCCGTTGTCCGCTGCGGCGATGCCGGCGAAAGAGCTCGCCTGCCGCATCCGGCACGGCATGGGTCGAGACACCGGGCAGCTCGAGAAGAACGCCCCCATCATCCTGGATCAACGCGCTCCAGGCGTCTGGCGCGTAGCGCAGGGATGCCAGCACGCTTAGGACGTAAGCGTCGTCCTTGACCGCAGGCGCCTCGCTGCGCTGCGTTTCCGATGCTTGGCCGGCCTGTTCGTTGAAATGGGTGTCCAGGGCCTGGCCGGCAATGCGTGCCATGGCGACCAGATGCCCGGCGTGTTGCTGGATGATGGATCGATAGGCGGAATGTTGTTGATAGGCCAGGAGCAGTGCAAGAAGGGCAAGCGCAAGTGCCAGCGAAGCCCAGGCGGGGAAATCGCCTTTCCGTGGAATGCCGCGTGACGCGTGAATGGGATTCTGGTGCATAGGTGTCTTTGTTGGGGTCAGACCCCGTACGGGGTCTGACCCCTGCGGCCCGCCCCCTCCGCATACGATCCTTGTATTTAGATCGTGCACGATTTAATATTGCGTTTATGAAGCAAAAAACCTTGCAAAACCCTGCGGCAAGCTTGTTGTTGGATGACCAGCTTTGCTTCGCGCTGTATTCCACCAGTCTTGCGATGAATAAAGTTTATCGCAAGTTGTTGCGTTCGCTGGGCATTACTTACCCGCAATACTTGGTCATGCTGGTACTGTGGGAAAGCGACGAATTGACCGTATCGGAAATCGGCCAGCGGCTCTTCCTGGACTCCGCCACTTTGACGCCCCTATTGAAACGACTGGAGCTTGCGGGGCTGATACGGCGCGATCGCGCCCAGAACGACGAAAGGCAGGTCATTGTCTCCTTGACGACCGCCGGCCGGGCGTTGCACGCCAAAGCCAGGGCGGTGCCGATCGAGGTCACTTGCGCTACGCAATGCTCGGCTCAGGAGCTTGCCGCAACCAAACTGGCGCTGGAGAAACTGCGGGGCCGTTTTCTGGAACATGAGTAAAACCATGAGGGTCTCGCGCCGCCATGTCATGTAGATCGTGTACGATTTAATCGTGTAACAAAATCTGGCCTGAAGAGGCCGGTGCTCAAGTAGTCTGTCAATCACTTCATTTTTCAGGAGAGTCGTATGTCTATAGAAAAAGTTCTCTATCGCGCTCAGGCCACCGCCAACGGAGGGCGTGACGGCCGTGCGGTGTCATCGGACGGCGCGCTGGACGTCAAGCTGACAACGCCTACGGAGCTGGGCGGTTCCGGGGGGGCGGGAACGAACCCCGAGCAGCTGTTCGCGGCCGGCTATTCGGCGTGCTTTCTGGGAGCGTTGAAGCTGGTCGCGTCTCGGGAAAAAGTCGAGCTTCCCGCGGATACGAACATACACGGCACCGTGGGCATCGGCCCCATCCCGACAGGATTCGGCATCGAGGTCGAACTGAAGATATCGGTGCCCGGCCTGGACAAGGCCCAGGCCAAGGCCTTGGTCGACAAGGCTCACGTCGTTTGCCCATACTCCAACGCAACGCGGGGAAACATCGACGTCACCCTGACCGTCGTCTGATCGGCGTCAGCTTGCTTCCGCCAGCATGCGATGGCGGAAGCAGTCGGTGGTGTGATCCATGAAACAGCCCACGGCCTGCAGATACGATTGGCAGATGGTGGGTCCTACGAAATTGAAGCCGGCTTTCTTCAGCGTCCGGCTCATCTGTTCAGCCTGAGGCGTCATCACGGGAACGCTGTCGTGGTCCGAGTAATGGCTGACGATAGGACGGCCGCCCGTGAATGACCAGACCAGGCCGACGGGGTCCTGCAACGCCAGCCAGGCTTGCGCGTTCTGGCGTGCAGCGTTCAGTTTGAGGCGATTGCGGATGATGCCGGGGTCCTGCATCAGTTTTTCGATAGCCGCGTCGTCCATTGCGGCCAGCTTCTCCGCATTGAAGCCGTAGAGCACTTCGCGGTAGCGCGGACGTTTCTTCAGCACGGTGATCCATGACAACCCGGCCTGGAAGCCTTCGAGCAGCAGCATCTCGAAAAGATAATGCATGTCATGGCTGGGCACGCCCCATTCATGATCGTGGTAGGCAATGTAGTCGGGGTCGTCGCTGCACCAGCGGCATCGCTTGCATGGGGCGTTCATGGCGTCAATGTAGCACTTTTGGAGCCGGGGTCAGACCCCATACGGGGTCTGACCCCTTCGGCGATCGTACGGGGTCCGGCCCCTTCTGGCTTCCGATGCAGGAAACCCAGGACGGCGGACCGGCAACTGCCATATCGAGCGTCGTCAAGCAGATCGAGGCGGCGGCGGGGGCGGGGCAGGGGCACTGTCACGATATCGTGGATCGTGGATGCGGGGCCATCGCTAAGCAGCACGATGCGGTCGGAAAGAATCACCGCCTCGTCGACATCGTGCGTGGCAAGCACGATGGTGGTGTCGGTGGACGACGCCAGCGCCATCAATTCGTCCTGCAATTGGGCGCGGGTGGCGGTATCCAGCGCATTGAATGGCTCATCCATCAAGAGCACGCTGGGTTCGATGGCCAGCGCCCGGGCAATGCCCACGCGCTGGCGCATGCCCGCGGACAATTCGCCGGGGTACTTGTCCAGCGCCTCCTGCAAGCCGACTTTCGACAAGGCGTGCCGGGCCATCGCTTTCAGTTGCGCCGCGGGGCGACGACGCGAGAACGCCCTTTCCACCGCCAGATACACATTCTGAAAGCAACTGAGCCACGGCAGCAGATTGTGGTTCTGGAACACGATGGCGCGATCGCGTCCAGGGCAGGTGATTTCCTTCCCGGCGCAAAGCAGGACGCCTTGCGTAGGCTGTTCAAGCCCGGCGATAAGATGCAGGAGGGTGGATTTACCGCAGCCGGAATGGCCGACCAGGCTTACGATTTCGCCCTTGCCGATCGTGAGATTGACGTCATGGAGAACGTGGCATGTTTCCTTGTCGTTGCGGAATCGGTGGCCCACATACTCCAGACGCAGATAATTCCTGGCTTTCATATCTTTTGTCGATCCAATTTTCGTTTCAGCATCGTGGCGGGCAGGTCCAGCAGCAGCCCCAGTCCGCCGATCACCAGGATGGCAATGAGAATGTTCTGGCCGTTCAGGCTCACCAGTTCATGCCGCAGCCAAGAACCCATGCCCCGCCCGCCCATGAACATTTCGGCGGCGATGGTGACGATCCAGGCCGAGCCCAGTGCCTGCCGGGCGCCGCTGACCATGTTGGGCAGGGCGGACGGCAGCAGGATTCGTTTGAAGGCGCGCCATTCGCTCAAGCCCAGGACCTTGCCGACATTCATATAGTCACGGGGAACCTTGCGGATACCTTCGGCGGTACTCAGCACGACGGGCCATAGCGAACAGACGAAAATCGCCCAGGTCGTCGCATGCTGCTGCGTCTGGAAGATCAATAGCCCGAACGGAAGCCAGGCCAGGGGCGACACCGGCCGGAAGAGACTGATGACCGGCATGGAAACCGCCCTCAGCATGGGCAGCCGGCCCAGTGCGATGCCTGCGGGCAGGCCTAGCATCAGCGCCAGCGTGTAGCCGGCAAGCAGGTGCCCCAGGGACGCGGCGATGTTCCAGGCGATGCCGATGTCATGTCCGCCATAATCATGGAAGGGATCCGAGAACAGCCTGAGTGCCGCGGACAGCGTTTGCTCCGGCGGCGGAACGCGCGCCATGGAGAGCGATCCGGTCTTCCACAAGCCAAGCAGCAGCGCGAAACCCACGACCGGACCCGCCAGCGCGATTGCCATGCGCTGCGCCGTCGTCCTCCGATCCTTGATCGGGGCGGGCGAAGTGCGGCGTGGGGCCCGGGCGTTCATGCGTCTTTCCTTTTGCTGCGGCAGATGGCGTCGTGATGAATGACGCAAGTTCGATGCCAGTTTTTCTGCACTGCATGAATGGTACGGAAGAGGAGCGGAGATGGTTCTATGCTGCATCTGCTTTGGTGCTGGCGCACCATTTTGGTGCGGAGAGGGGTCAGACCCCGTACGGGGTCTGACCCCGACCCCTACGGCGGATATTGATTCAGGGGTCAGACCCCATGCGGGGTCTGACCCCTGCTCCATATTGATTGAGGGTCTGACCTCTATAATCCTGTTTCAATCATGGACATCGATCAACCACGCCGCATTGCGCATTTGGACATGGACGCCTTCTACGCGTCGGTGGAGCTGCTGCGGTATCCCGAATTGCGCGGCCTGCCGCTGGTCATCGGCGGTGGAAGAGCGTCGCAGCCGCGTACGCTGCCGGACGGCTCCCGCGAGTTTGCGCGCCTGGAATCCTATGCCGGGCGGGGGGTGGTGACCACCTCGACCTATGAGGCCCGCGCGCTGGGCGTGTTTTCGGCCATGGGCATGATGAAAGCCGCTCAGCTTGCGCCCGAGGCGGTCTTGCTGCCGGTGGACTTCACCGCCTACCGTCATTATTCGCGGCTGTTCAAGAGCGCTGTCGCCGATATCGCCGACCACATCGAGAATCGCGGAATCGATGAAATCTACATTGATCTGAGCCAGCATCCCGAGGAAACCCTCGCGCTGGCGCAGCGGATCAAGCACGCGGTAAAGTCAGCCACCGGCCTTTCGTGTTCGATCGGCATTTCGCCCAACAAGCTCCTGTCCAAGATCGCATCCGACCTGGACAAGCCCGACGGGCTGACCATCATCGGGCCGGGCGATCTTGAAAAGCGCATATGGCCCTTGCCCGTCGGGAAGGTGAACGGCATCGGGCCCAAGGCGAATGCCCGGCTGGCGATGCTGGGCATCACAACCATCCATGACCTCGCACATGCGCCTCCGGACCTGTTGCAACAGCATTTCGGACTGTCCTACGCGCGCTGGCTGGTGGACGTGTCGCACGGCGTGGACCACCGGCCGGTCGTCACCCATTCCACCCCAAAATCCATCAGCCGCGAAACCACCTTCGAGCGCGACTTGCACGTCAAGCGCGATCGCGAGCAGCTGTCGCGTATTTTTCTCGAGCTGTGCGAAGAGCTGGCAGGCGACTTGCTGGCCAAGGGGTATGTGGGCCGGACGATTGGAATCAAGCTGCGTTTCGATGATTTCAGGACGGTGACGCGCGACACCACGCTGCCGGTCCCCACGGGAGATGCAAAAGCAATACACCGGGCAGCAGGCCTGTGCCTGAAGCGGGTGCGCTTCGAACATCGGCTCCGCTTGCTGGGAGTCCGGGTCAGCGGGTTGTCGTCGATGTCAGACGGAGATGAAGCGGCGCTCAGGGCTCCGGTTCAGCTGAGTTTGTATTGATCCAAGATTGTCGGTTGCCGGACAGTTATAACAAATAATCCAAAATAAATATTCTTATATTTGTTTTAGTTATATATAAGTAAGTATCTATTCGTTATAAAACGCCGTCCAGCTTGATAGTATGAACTGTCTCGTTTTTGAACCAGGAACAAACATGAAGTTCTCGCAATTTTTCCGCGGTGCGATCGCCGCGGGCGTGGTGGCGGCGGCGTCCTTGGGTGCGGCGGCTGCGGCACACGCCGCCGATTTGCTGGACACCGTCAAGGAACGCGGTACCTTGATCGTGGGCGTGGAAGGCACTTATCCTCCCTTTAACTTCGTCGACGCCAAAACGGGCGAGCTGGATGGCTTCGACATCGACGTATCCAAACTCGTCGCCGAGCGGCTGGGGGTCAAGGTCCAGTTCGTGAAGACCGAGTGGAGCGCCATATTGGCGGGTCTTACTTCCGGCAAGTTCGACGTGATCGTCAATCAGGTGGGAATCACCCCCGAGCGTCAGAAAACCTTCGATTTCTCGGTACCCTATGTTGCCTCCAGCCCCCAATTCATACTGCGCAAGAATGACGAAAGCGGCTATGCCAGTTTCGCCGACCTGAAGGGCAAGAAGCTGGGCGTGTCGCAGGGCAGCAACTACGAGGCCCTGGCCAAGGCGCAGGAAGGGGTGGAAGTGAAAAGCTATCCGGGCGCACCCGAGTATCTTTCCGACCTGGTCAGCCGCCGCGTCGATGCGGCGTTGAACGACCAGTTGATGACGGCCTATCTGGTCAAGACGTCCAATATCCCCATCAAGGGCGGAGCGATCGTGGGCGAGCCCAAGTTCAATGGCATTCCTTTCCGCAAGGGCAACCCCGAGTTCGAGGCGGCAATCAACAAGGCGCTGCAAGACTCCTTTGCGGACGGCGAGTTTGCCAAGATCTCGAACAAGTGGTTTGGCATTGACGTCAGCCAGGTACGCAAGCCGGAGTAACCGGAACCTAGGGCCTGCAAGCCCGGGGTCAGACCCCGTATGGGGTCTGACCCCGCCCCCGGCGCTAACAGGCCGTAGCTTAGAACCATGAACTTTCTTGAACTCATGGCGTTGGCCGCGCCCATTCTTCTGAAGGGCACGGCCTATACGCTCATCTTCGCGTTTTCCGCCATGTTCGGCGGCCTGGTCGTGGGCTTCGCCATCGCGGTGGCGCGCATCATCCCCAGCCGATGGAGCCAGGTGCCGGCCACCGTATATGTCAGCATGATGCGTGGGACGCCGCTGTTGGTGCAGGTTTTCATCATCTATTACGGCCTGCCCAGCATCGGTATTTCATTCGAGCCATTGACGGCCGGCGTGCTCGCCCTGAGCCTGAACGCGGGGGCGTATATCTCCGAAAGCTTGCGCGGGGCGATTCTGGGCATCTCGCGCGGGCAATGGTCGGCGGGCTACAGCCTGGGCATGAATTACTGGCAGAACCTGCGGTATATCGTGGTGCCCCAGGCTTTGCGCCTGGCGGTGCCGTCCATGAGCAACAGCCTGATCAGCCTGATCAAGGACACTTCCCTGGTGTCCGTCATTACGGTGACGGAATTGCTGTTGGCCACCAAGGATGTCATTGCCACGACTTTCCAGCCATTGCCGCTGTATTTGGCCGCCGCCGCCATCTATTGGGTGCTCAGCCTGGGCCTGGAGCAGGTGCAGCTGCGCCTGGAAAGGTATTTCGGCAAGGGCCAGGCCTCGCATGGGGTTTGATGAAGGGCCTGGGGTCAGACCCACATGGGGTCTGACCCCCTCCAGAACGCTCAGGGTCAGACCCCATGCGGGGTCTGACCCGTGCTCCATCCGATCAGACCCCGTATTCCGGCACGACCTCTTCCCCGACCGACAGGCGCGAGCCCGGGTTGGCGCCGGCTACGACGGCATTGACGCCAAACAGGACGCCTTCTTCGAACTGGCGGTGCTGCGCCAGCGTGAGGCCCGGCTCGGAACGTGATTCCGCTGTGGCCTGGTCGATGTTGGGAATGGGGCAGCGCGCGCAGCGCTTCACCAAGGCCAGTGTCATGGGACCCGCCCGGACGGCGGACAGGTAGTCTTCTTCGTAGGGCTCCAGCCCCTGCAGCACGATATTCGGCCGGAACCGATTCATGGGGACGGGCGGCTCGCCTTTGGCGGCCAGTTGCTGATTGAGTTCATCCAGCGAGGCCTGGTTCGCCAGCAGGAAGGGGAAGCCGTCGGCAAAGCCGAAGCGATGCCTTTCGGGAAATCCGGGCACGAGATCGTAGTTGTCCAGTCGCCAACGGTGGACATGATCCGGACTGGCGATGCGTGCAGCCAGGGGGTGTACCCGCAGCAGCCGGCAAGGCGTCCGCAGGAAGTCGCTGAGCCAGCCCGCCACGCCGTCGCCTTCGTCGAAACCCAAGGTGTCGCTGCGCCAGATCCGGACGGGCACCTGGGCGGGCTCATCGGTGTCTATCAGCCAGCGAACCGTTTGGGGGGACATGCCGGGCGCCGAGAGCACCAGGTCGTCGCCCGAGAATGCGGGCCGTATCAATGCCATGCGGGCATGCTGGCGCTGGGTCATGAAGACGCCCTGGCCGTCGACAATGACCCATTGGCGATCGCGAAACAGGCCGCCCTGGCTGACGGAAGATTGGGTATGGTCGATGCCGGCGCAGGATTTGACCGGGTAGGAATGCAGGCTGAGTATCGTGACGGTCATGGCGGTCCGATGAGAGGCACCGGAATTCCGGTGTATTTGGCGCATAATACCCGCTCGGCAAAACATACTGCAAAGGAAGTTTCATGCCCCTCATGGACTGGCTGGCGGCGTTGGTGCTCATTACCGCCTGGGGCCTGAATTTCGTGGTCATCAAGCTTGGGCTGAGCGAGATCCCACCCCTGCTGCTGGGTGCGCTGCGCTTCGTCCTGGTGGCTTTTCCCGCCATATTCTTCATCAAGCGTCCTCAATTGTCCTGGCGCCTTATTCTGGCGTATGGCCTGACGATCAGCCTGGGCCAGTTCGTATTCCTGTTCATCGCCCTGTATGTCGGCATGCCCGCCGGGCTGGCTTCGCTGGTGCTTCAGTCGCAGGCGTTCTTCACGGTCCTGCTTGCGGCTCTGCTCGTGAGGGAAAACATACGTTGGAACAATGCGCTCGGCTTGGCTGTTGCCGTTCTGGGGCTCGTGCTGATCGAACGTGGAGCCGAAAGCGGCGATATGCCGCTGCTGGGGTTCCTTCTGACCTTGATGGCGGCGTTTTGCTGGGCCATGGGGAATATGGTCGCCAAGAAAGCCGGCAAGGCCGACGTGCTTGGCTTGGTGGCATGGGGGGCGCTGGTGCCGCCGATACCGTTTTTTGCCTTGTCGCTGGTATTCGAGGGTCCCGAAGCCATCCGGCATAGCCTGGCCCATGTCAGCGGCGTCGGCATATTCGCCGTGCTGTACCTTTCCTTTGTCGCAACCATTGTCGGATACGTAATATGGGGAAGGTTGCTGGCTCGGCATCCCGCAAGCAAGGTAGCGCCCCTGAGCCTGCTCGTCCCCCTGGTCGGGCTGATTTCCGCCTCCGTCTTCCTGAACGAGCGGCTGCGGGCGATCCAGTGGCTGGGCGGCGCGGTGGTCATGCTGGGTCTCATCGTCAACATATTCGGTCCTCGCATCTTGGGCGGTCTTGCGCGTCGTGGGCGCGGGCCTTCAGGAACATGACTGCGTTAAAATTCCACGCGCAGGGTATGCTGCCATTACCGCTACTTTTGACTACAGGATGCAAAAATGAAATTTGATCGGTCGGGCGTGGACGCGCTCATGGAAATTACCTCGCGTCCCGAACTGGTTTTCGTGCGCGGACAAGGCTCGTGGCTGGAAGACCACAATGGCAAGCGATACCTCGATATCGTGCAGGGCTGGGCAGTGAACAGCCTGGGCCATTGCCCGCCCGAGCTGGTCAAAGCGGTGAACGAGCAGGCCGCCGTGTTGATCAATCCTTCGCCGGCGTTCTACAACCAGCCGTCCATGGAACTGGCCAAGCGCCTTACCGGGGCATCCTGCTTTGATCGCATCTTCTTCGCCAACAGTGGCGCCGAAGCCAACGAAGGCGCCATCAAGCTGGCGCGCAAGTGGGGGCAGCTCAAGCGCAATGGCGCCTACAAGATCATTACCTTCGACCACAGCTTTCACGGCCGCACGCTGGCCACCATGTCGGCGTCGGGCAAACCGGGCTGGGACCGCATTTTCGCACCGCAGGTCGAAGGCTTCCCCAAGGCGAACCTCAATGATCTCGATTCGGTGCGCGCCTTGATCGACGACCAGACCGTGGCGATCATGCTGGAACCCGTACAGGGCGAGGCCGGTGTCATGCCCGCCACGCGCGACTTCATGCAGTCTTTGCGAAAACTGGCCGACGAACACGGCCTGCTGTTGATCGTGGACGAAGTTCAAACCGGCATGGGCCGCACGGGCAAGATGTTCGCCTACCAGCTTTCGGACATCACGCCGGACATCATGACGCTGGGCAAAGGCATAGGCGGCGGGGTTCCCCTGGCGGCCTTGTGTGCCCGCGAAGAGGTGTCGGTGTTTTCGCATGGTGATCAGGGCGGCACCTACAACGGAAATCCGCTGATGACGGCGGCGGGCGTGGCGGTATTCGATGCGCTGGCAGCGCCTGGTTTCATGGATAGCGTGAATGCCCGCGCCGCCCAGCTTTCGAAAGGCTTGAATGCGCTGTCCGACAAGTGGGGTATGAAGGGCGAGCGCGGCGAAGGATTGCTGCGCGCCCTGATGCTCGATCGCGACGACGGCCCCGCCATCGTCGACGCGGCACGCGACTGGTCGCCGGAAGGGATGCTGCTCAATGCGCCGCGTCCCAGCCTGCTGCGCTTCATGCCGGCGCTGAACATCACCGAGCAGGAAGTCGATCTGATGCTGGCCCGGCTGGACGAGGTCATCGCCAAGGTTCGCGGCTGATCTGACTGAAGCTGTTCGATGCAAGGGCCGCCTTCGGGCGGCCTTTTCCTTTCCGCCGAACCCGTCACGCACGCTGTGAATACCCGCTCCGAGCCAAACCAATAGCTATTGGTTTGGCTCAGGGATGGCTTGGTTCTGGTGTGCGCGCTTCAGCTTGTCACTCAGTCAGCAGTGCATGCGGAAAACGGTCGGGAAGCTCGCACATGAAGTCATAGAAGGTTTGTGCGGCCTCAGACAGTGTCGCGCTTTTGTTCTTGTATAGGCCTACCTTCATCATGACGTGGGGATCTACGATGCGAACCACAACGACATCATGAATACGCAGGTATTTAAGCGCGTATTCCGCAAATATCGTAACGCCGTCACCGGACTCCACGACGGACAGCATGCTATGCAGCTGCGAAAGCTCTATGACAGGCGTGCGAGAGAAGTCTTGCCCCGTGTCGGCGTGCAGCTGTGCTAAAGATCGTTTGCTCGAAAGCACCAATGTCTGTTGGGCGGCTTCTTCCCAGGTCACGGATTCACGATGCGCAAAGGCGTGGCGCTTGCCCACCACGAGCGACCGCGATCGTCACGCTCGACCGTAAAAAGAACAAGAACGCGTTGTCCCAGGATGTAATGGTGGAACTGACCGACGTGGCCCTGAGCTTTTACCAGGACCGTGACATCAGCACAGTGATTCTGAAGGGCACGTCCGAAATATTTTCCGCCGGCGTAGATTTGAAGGATCCAGCCCGCTGGAAGATTGCCGAAGATGACATCGAGGGGATACGCATGTCGTCGGCACGCGGGCCCAACATGTGCCGGGCCTGGGAGAACATTCCGCAGCTCACTATATCCGCGGTGGAAGGCGTTAACGTCGGGGGAGGCATTGCCTTGACGCTATGTTGCGACTGGCGCGTCGTAGCCGATAACTCGCACATGCTGCTCCCCGAGGCGCAAATCGGCATCCCTCTCAGTTGGCAGAGTGTGCCTCGCCTTGTCAATTTGGTCGGTCCATCCAAGGCCAAGCAGCTTGTCCTGCTGGGTGACGAGCTCGATAGCAAGACAGCGCTTGATCTCGGCTTGGTTGACTACGTGGTTCCGAGCGGCAAGGCTCTGGAAAAAGCCCTCGTGCTTGCCGAGAGGGTCAACCGGAACCCAAGGCTGGTTACGACTCTTACCAAGCAAAGCGTCAATGCCTATGCCAATGCACTGGCGCATCTGTCCACGCATATGGACGTGGATCAGGCGGTGTTGTCGGGTATGAGCGGGGCAGCCGTTCAAGCGCGTTCGCGCTTTGGAAGCCGCTAGGGCCAGTGCCGCCTAATACGTACACTTTTTTACCCCGTTTCTGGAGAAGCACTTATGATGGATTGGCAGAATTATCGGTCCGAACTGATGGGCCGCTTGGGCGATCTTGGAAAGCTCAGCCCCGACACGATGAAAGGCTATGGCTTAATCGCCAATGCGGGCGATAGCAGCGGCTCATTGGACATGAAGACCAGGGAATTGATCGCAATCGCAGTAGCGGTCACGACCCGATGCGACGGCTGCATCGCGATTCACGCTAAGGAAGCGCTCAAGCATGGCGCTAGCAAGCAGGAAATTGCCGATGCGCTGGGCGTTGCCATTTCGCTGAACGCCGGCGCCGCTCTTGTCTATTCGGCCCGCGCGCTGGACGCTATCGAGGCTGCGTGAGCGGTATATAACGGCTCACTGTGGCCGGCCGCGTTGCGAGGCCCGGTTTGATGCCGGGCACAGCGCAAGAGCCCCGACGCTTTTTTTAACCGCCGGGGCCTATGGAGCCCGGAGCCGCATGCCGGCTTTCCGTCAGGGCTTTTGCGCAGCGCGCTCTATCAGCCTTTCGATTTTGTCGGCGTCGGCGATTTCCAGCATGGCCAGCAGGGCAAAGCGGCCGAGTATCTGCTGGCTGGCGCTTTCCCCTTGTTCACCCAGGATATGGCACAGCTTCGTGTAGACGCGGTCCAGGTCGAGTTCGGTCATGGTCGGTCTCCGTTCAGCGTGAGGGATGCAGGATGCGTTGCACGGCCTGGGTGATGGCGGCGGCGCGCGGTGCTCGCCAGCGTCCGGCCACGTGGCCATCGGGCCGGACCAGATACGTGGCACCGGCGTCGGCGTCATACAGCCGGAACGCCGCGCCGGTCGGGTCCATCAGGCAGGCACCCTGGGACGCAGCCGTGGCATCGCGTACCACCCGCAGCATATCGGCGTCGATGCCCTGGCGCTGCAGTTCGGCATGCGCGCCGATGAGATCGCTCGGTGTGCCGTGGCCCGCGTCGAAATGAAGGATCAGGAAGCGGCCGGGCGAAACGTGGTCGCATAGATGGCCATCGAGCGGTGAGCGTTGTGGCGCATGCCAGACGATGGGTGCATTGGGCAATACGGTGCCTGCCGGGGGGCCGGAGCGGAAACTTGCATCCTCGCTGTCTACCGCATTGAGGCTCGAATCCGTATAGGAGATGGCGCTGGTCTGGCGTGGGTTGATCAAGCTGCGCACGCCCGGCGTATCGCCCGCCAGGCTGAGCACGGCTTCGCGCATGAGCTTGAAGGCAAAAGTGGGCGGCGCCATGAATTCGGTGCTCTTCATGCCGCTTTTCAGGTTCTCGTGGGCGGCGAAGACGCGCTCTTCGGAGTAGCTGTCCAACAGGCGGCGGTCGGCCTTGCCATGGACGACGGCGGCGAGCTTCCAGGTCATGTTGTCGATGTCGTCGATGGCGGAATTGGCGCCCCGCACGCCGAATATGGGCACGAGATGGGCGGCGTCGCCTGCGAAGAGCACGCTGCCGTGCACGTAGCGGTCGAGCGTCAGGGCATTGGCCCTGTAGATGGTGATCCATAGCGGCGACCATTCGCCTGTCTGGCCGATCATATCCAGATGCGCCTTTACCCGGGGCAGGACGTTTTCGGGCTTCACGGCTTCGTCGGGGTCTTCGCCTTCCTGCAATTGGTAGTCGATGCGCCAGACATTATCAGGCTGCTTGTGCATGAGTATGGTCGACCCCGGATTGGAGGGCGGGTCGAACCAGGCCAGGCGTTCGGTTGGCAGATCGGTTTCCAGTTCGATGTCCGCCACCACATAGCGGCCTTCGTAGGCGGTGCCTTTCAGTTGCAGCCCCAGGGACTCGCGCATGAAGCTGCGCCCGCCGTCGGCGGCGACGACCCAGTCTGCCTGGATCCGATAGCGGTCCGTGCCGCTTTCCACCTGCAGCAGTGCCCCGTGCTCGTCGTTGGACAGTACGGCCGTGACGCGTGAGTTCCAGCGCAGGTCTATGGTTTCGGCCGCCTCTTCGCATGCCTGGGCGAGTGCTTCTTCCAGGTAGTACTGCTGCATGTTGACCATGGGAGGCAGCTTCTGGTTTTCGTCGTGGGGCATGGTGAAATGCAGGACCTCGCGGTCGTGATAGTACGAGCGGCCTCCCGTCCAGGGCAGGCCGACGGCCAGCAGCGGCGCGGCGACGCCCAGGCGGTCGTAGATTTCCAGGCTGCGGCGCGATATGCAGATGGCGCGGCTGCCATAGCAGACGGTATCGTCGGCCTCGATGACGACGGTCTTTACGCCTTGCCTGGCCAGGGCCAGCGCGGCGGTCAGGCCGGCGACGCCGCCGCCGACGATCACGACGGGATGGAATTCCTGCGGGGCGCCGGCGCGTGGGCGGCCGGAGCGCTTCTTGAAATCGAAGGGATACGCTTTGAGCGCTGTATTCATGTCGTCCTCTATTGACGCGGGCAATTCAAAATATGACCAATTTCTTGTTATTCAATAATGAAGTCTAATTTTAAGTCTGATACAAGTCAATTTTCTTTTTAAATGAGATAATTGCTGTTTTCAGGAGGGCACCGCCATTTCCAAGGACAAATCAGTGATTCGCCGGGTGTCTGCCATTTTGCGCCTGTTCGGTCCGGATCGCGCGCTGATCAGTGTCGACGACATTGTCCAGGCGCTGGACATCAGCCCGGCGTCCGCATATCGCTATGCGGCGGACATGGTAGAGGCAGGCCTGTTGTCGCGGCTTTCGGGGCGCTACCGCCTGGGCATGAAAATCATCGAGCTGGAATACTTGATCAGCACCGGCGATCCCATCATTGCCGCCGCCAGCGATTTGATGGCGGAACTGGCGCAAGCCGCCGGCGGGGATGTCCTGCTGTGCAATATGTACGATCAGACGCTGGTGAACGTCGCGCATGTGTCGGCCGGCAAGCCCATCGTCCTGCACTACAGCAAGGGGCTGCCCATGCCGCTCTTCAGAGGGTCTCAGGCCCATGTGGTCCTCGCCTTCATGGAGCGGCGGCGATTGAAGCGCTTGTACGAGGCGGCGCTCGAGAACCCGGCGAGGCGGCACGATGCCTTGGACATGGGGGCGGATTGGACGGAGTTTTCGCGCAAGCTGCGTCAAGTGCGCAAGCAAGGCCACTACATATCGCGCGGGGAGCTCGATCCGGGGATCACTGGGGTTGCCGCACCGGTGTTCAGCGACGACGAGATACTGGGGAGCCTGGTGATCGTGCACGACCAGGCGGACATGGCGAAGGCGGACGAGGCCGAGCTTGCACGGCTGACCATGGCCGCCGCGCAGCGTCTGTCTGACCGGGTGAGGGGAGTTGCGGTCACGTAGGCTTGCCAAAGCTAAACGGAGGCGGCTTGCATAAAAAGTTGCCGCCCCCCTGGCATGTGAAACTCGCCGGCTCGCCGGCGAGTATGCGCTAGGCTTAGCCCTGCGCCTTGACCACTTGACGCCACTGGTGCAGCAGCGGCTCGGTGTAGCCATTGGGCTGTTCCAGCCCCTTGAACACCAGGTCGCAGGCTGCCTTGAAGGCGGCAGAGGTTTCGAAATTGCCCGCCATGGGTCGGTAGGCCGGGTCGCCCGCGTTCTGGGCGTCGACCACGGCGGCCATGCGTTGCATGGTTTCCGTGACCTGTTCCTTGCTGACGACGTTGTGGCGCAGCCAGTTTGCCATGTGCTGGCTTGAGATCCGCAACGTTGCGCGGTCTTCCATGAGGCCGACGTTATGGATGTCGGGCACCTTGGAGCAGCCGATGCCCTGGTCGATCCAGCGCACGACATAGCCCAGGATGCCTTGGGCGTTGTTGTCGAGTTCCTCCTGGATTTCCTGGGCGGACCAGTTCGTGTCGGCGGCCACCGGAATGGTCAGGATCTTTTCCAGCAGGGGTTCGGATTTGCCTTCCATGCCCCGCTGGATTTCCTGGACATCGACCTGGTGATAGTGCAGCGCATGCAGCGTTGCCGCGGTGGGCGAGGGCACCCAGGCGGTATTGCCGCCGGCCTTCAGGTGGCCGATCTTCTGGACCAGCATGTCGGCCATCAGGTCGGGCATGGCCCACATGCCTTTGCCGATTTGCGCCTGGCCGCGCAGCCCGCACTCCAGGCCGGTCTGTACGTTGTTGCGCTCGTAGGCGTCGATCCAGACGCTGCGCTTCATGTCGCCTTTGCGCACCATGGCGCCGGCTTCCATGGAAGTGTGCATTTCGTCGCCGGTGCGGTCCAGGAAGCCCGTGTTGATGAAGGCCACGCGCTGGCTGGCCGCCGCGATGCAGGCCTTGAGGTTGGCACTGGTGCGGCGCTCTTCGTCCATGATGCCCATCTTGAGCGTGTTGGGTGCCAGGCCGAGCAAGGCTTCGGTGCGTGCGAACAGTTCGTTGGCGAAGGCGACTTCGGCGGGGCCGTGCATTTTCGGCTTGACGATGTAGATGGAGCCGCTGCGCGAGTTGCCCTTGCGCGCCAAGTCGTGCATGGCGATGAGCGAAGTGAAGACGGCGTCGAGTATGCCTTCGGGGACCTCTTGGCCGGCTTCGTCGAGCACGGCGGGATTGGTCATGAGATGGCCCACGTTGCGGATGAACATCAGCGAGCGGCCGTGCAGGCTGCGCTTGTTGCCCTTCAGGTCGGTGTATTCGCGGTCGGGGTTCAGGGCGCGCGTGAAGGTCTTGCCGCCCTTGGAGACTTCTTCCGTGAGGCTGCCGTCCATGAGGCCCAGCCAGTTGCGGTACGCGGTCACCTTGTCTTCGGCGTCGACGGCTGCGATGGAGTCTTCGCAGTCCATGATGGTGGTGATGGCCGATTCCAGAAGCAGGTCTTTGATGCCGGCGGCGTCTTGCTGCCCGATGGGATGGGAGGCATCGATCTGGACTTCGAAGTGCAGGCCGTGGTGCAGGAATACCAGTGCTTCGGGTGCGGAGGGCTGCCCGCGATAGCCCAGGAACAGGGCTGGATCAGCCAGCGTGGTGTTTTGCCCGTCGCGCAGCGTGACCTGGAGCGCGCCATTGGCGACGGCGTAGGCCGTGGCGTCGGCATGGGAGCCTTGCGCCAGCGGAATGCTGTCGTCCATGAAGCGCCGTGCGTAGGCAATGACCTGGGCGCCGCGTACGGGGTTGTAGCCGCCCGCGCGGGTTGCGCCGCCGTCTTCGGAGATGGCGTCGGTGCCGTACAGGGCATCGTACAGGCTGCCCCAGCGGGCATTGGCCGCATTCAGGGCATAGCGCGCATTGGTGATGGGCACGACCAGCTGGGGGCCTGCCTGTTGGGTGATTTCGGTGTCGACATGGCTGGTCTTGACGGCCACGTGGCCGGGGATGTCTTGCAGATAGCCGATTTTGCGCAGGAACGCCTGGTAGGCGGCCTGGTCCTGGATGGGGCCGGGGTTCTGGCGATGCCAGGCGTCGATTTCGGCTTGCAGGCGGTCGCGTTCGGCCAGGAGCTCGCGATTGCGCGGCGCGAGGTCATGGACGAGTTCGTCGAAACCGGACCAGAACGCTTCAGGGGCGACACCTGTGCCGGGCAATGCTTCCCGCTCGACAAATTGATAAAGCTCGGTAGCAACTTGAAGCCGCTTGCATGAGGTTCTTTCCGTCATCACGCTTCCATGATAAGAGGTTGATAATACAAGGTAGTATGGACTGTAGGACGCAAGACCTCAACCGCGCTGCGGTCAAAGGACTTGCAACTTAAAGTTCCTACCGGAGCGGGGGCTGACCCCGTCGCATCAACGCCATCAAAGGGGTCAGACTCCATACGGGGTCTGACCCCAGAAAAGGACACGGCAATGAAGAATCAGCTGAAATTGATTGGCGCGCCATCGGCCCTGCTGCTGCTTGAAGGATGGTCGGCCACCGAAGGGCGCGACGCCATACACAAAACGTTCATCTTCAAGAATTTCAATGAGGCATTCGGCTTCATGGCGCAGGTGGCGATGCATGCCGAGAAGCTGGACCACCATCCGGAATGGAGCAACGTATACAACCGGGTCAACGTGACGCTGACGACGCACGATGCCAAGGGAGTGACCGAGCGCGACGTGGCGCTGGCCCTTTTCATGGATCAACTGGCCTAAGAGCCTTCCAGCACCGCGACCAGCACCGATACCGTCGCCAGCGAGAGTACGGTGGAAATCAGTATGGCCCGCGAGGTGACGGCGGGTTCACGCTGGTATAGCTGCGCCAGCATGAAGGGGCCGGTGCCCACCGGCAGCGCCGCAAGCAGCACGGCGGTGCTGGCCCACAGCGGCGGCATGCTGAATACCCAATAGGCGAGGACGAAGGTAACCAGCGGGTGCAGGATGAGCTTCAGGCCGACGATGCGCCAAACCGCGCCGTGGCGGGCCCGAGGCTGGTCCTGCGCCAGGAACAGCCCTATGGTGATCAAGGCGCAGGGGCTGGCTGCCGCACCCAACAGGGTGGTGAGCTGTTCCAGGCCATAGGGCAGGGGCCATTCCAGCGCCGCGACGATGAGGCCGAGCAGGGGCGATACCACCAGCGGATTGCGGCTCAGCGACCGGCTGACCTTGGCCAGGGTGTGGAGCAAGTGGGGCGAACCTTGCAGGTCGATTTCGATCAGGACGATGGCAAAGGCGAACAGGACGCAGGCCGTCAGCAAAGTGGCGATGATGACGGCCGGAAGGCTGGCCTCGCCAAACAGCATCAGGCATAGCGGAATGCCCATGAATCCGGCATTGGAATACGAGGCGGCGAGGCCTTCGATGCTGGCGTCGGCCAGGCGCCCCCGGCGTCGGCGGTCCATGAAGTACGAGACCGCGAAAACGATGGCGATGCCCAGGGCGGTAGCGGCGAGGTAGCCGGGCTGGTTGATCTGTTCCCAGCTGATCTTGGCCATTGCCTGGAACAGCAGCGCGGGCAGCGCCATCCAGACGACGAACTTGTTGAGCGTCTCGACCGCGGCGGGGCCCAGCAGGCGGTTGCGTGCGCTGAGGTAGCCAAGCAAAATGAGCGCGAACAGCGGGAAGACGGCATTGAGGATTACGCTCAAGGTTCAGGGCCTTTTAGACTTTTTAGATTGATGGGCCTGGGCCCGTCGTTTCCTGATCGAGGTATTAAACCAATAACCGCGCATTTTGTCATAGTAGCTTTATATACTGTGCCCATTGGGCAGCTGATTTTTTCAGGTAATACATATGTTTGATTCACAGGACGCGGTCAACCCGATCACGCTTCCGCCCGTCATGCCGTTCACCAGCTTCACCGATGCCCGGGCGGCGGTGCAGCGCCTGGTGGATATCTATACCAGGAATACCGCCTTCATCCGCGAGGAATTCGCAGCCTACGTGAAAAGCGGCATCCCGGGAAAGCGGCGCATCCGTGCCTGCTATCCGGCGATCCGGATCAAGGTAAGCACGTATCAGGAAGTGGACAGCCGCCTGTCGTATGGGCACGTCGTCGAGCCCGGCGTCTATATGACGACCATCACGCAGCCGGCTCTGTATTTCGACTATCTGCTCGAACAGATCGGGCTGCTGATCAAGAATCATGGCGTGCCGGTCGAGGTGGGCGAGTCGGATATGCCTATCCCCCTGCATTTTTCGTACGCGGACGGCCAGTACGTCGAAGGGGTGTACTCCGACTCGTTGCTGGGCGATGCGCTGCGCGACCATTTCGACGTTCCCGACCTGGCCGTGACGGATGACGCCATCGTGAACGGAACCTGGAAAGGCCGCCGCGAAGATCCGCTTCCATTGGCGCCGTTCACGGCGCCGCGAGTGGATTACTCCCTGCATCGCCTGCAGCACTACACGGCCACGGCGCCGGAGTACTTCCAGAACTTCGTGCTGTTCACCAACTACCAGTTTTATGTCGATGAGTTCTGCCAATGGGCCAAGGAAACGCTCGCGCAGGGCGAGGGCGGCTACACGGCGCTGGTCGAGCCGGGCAACATCATTACCCGGGCGGGTCCGGACGCGGAGCGCGAAGGCCAGCCGCTGATGCGCAATCCGCAGATGCCGTCCTATCATTTGCTGCGCGACAAGCACAACGGCATCACCCTGATCAACATCGGCGTGGGGCCATCCAACGCCAAGACGATCACCGACCACGTCGCCGTCCTGCGCCCCTCGGCCTGGCTCATGCTGGGCCATTGCGCGGGGCTGCGCACCACCCAGCGGCTGGGCGACTACGTGCTGGCCCATGGCTATGTGCGCCAGGACCACGTGCTCGACGACGATCTGCCGTTATGGGTGCCCGTTCCGCCGCTGGCCGAAATCCAGATCGCGCTGGAAGAGGCCGTGGCCGATGTCTCCGGCCTGGATGGCTGGGACTTGAAACGCATCATGCGCACCGGCACGGTCGCGTCCATCGACAACCGCAATTGGGAATTGCGCGATCATCACGAGCCCGTGCAGCGTCTGTCCCAGTCCCGGGCCATCGCACTGGACATGGAGTCCGCCACCATCGCGGCGAACGGCTTCCGCTTCCGGGTGCCTTACGGGACGCTGCTCTGCGTTTCCGACAAACCGCTGCACGGCGAGTTGAAACTGCCCGGCATGGCCAGCGACTTCTACCGGACCCAGGTAAACCGTCACTTGCATATCGGCATCCGGGCGCTGGAATTGCTGCGCGATATGCCGCGTGAGCGCCTGCATTCGCGCAAGTTGCGCAGCTTTATAGAAACCGCTTTCAAGTAGGGGTTGAGGGGTCAGACCCCGTACGGGGTCTGACCCCTCAGGAGCAGCAAGGGGGTCTGACCCCCCAGGAGCAGCATGTGAAATCCATTTATCTCGCCGGTTTCGATGTCTTCCGCCCGGACGCCAAGGCGTGGGGGGCGACACTGAAGCTGCTTTGCAACAAGTACGGCTATGAAGGACTGTATCCGCTGGATAATGCGCTGCCTTCGGGCATGTCCGGTCTGGAGCAGGCACGTTGGATCTGCAAGGCGAATATCGCCTTGATACACCAGGCCGATATCGTCATGGCCAATCTCAACCCTTTTCGGGGTGCCGAGCCCGACTCGGGCACCGTGTTCGAAGTGGGTTACGCGGCTGCGCTGGGCAAGCCCGTGTGGGTCTATACCAGCGAGTCCCGGTCGATGGTGAAGCAGGTCGCGACGGCCGTGATGCCTTCCCCGTCAGGGCGGGTCCACATCGATGCGCAGGGATACGCCGTCGAGGACTTCGGCCTGAACCTGAATCTCATGATCGCTTGTTCGGCGAAGGTAGTGGTCGGCACCGCGGAAGACTGTCTGGCGGAACTGGATGGTGGCAGGGGTCAGACCCCATGCGGGGTCTGACCCCTGCTGACAGGAATCTTCAGATACGAGACGCCATTGGACTCCGCTTTGGGCAGGTGTCCCGCGCGGATATTGACCTGAATGGCGGGAAGCAGCAGGACGGGTGCCGCCAGCGTGGCGTCGCGCCGTTCGCGCATCGCGACGAACTCCGCCTCGGAGACGCCGTCATGGACATGTACGTTGCGCGCGCGCATGTCGCCCACCGTGCTTTCCCAGGCATAAGTGTCGCGCCCGGGCGCTTTGTAGTCATGACAAAGGAACAACCGTGTCTCGTCGGGCAGCGAAAGGAGCCGCCGGATCGAGCGGTACAGTGTCTGGGCGCTGCCGCCGGGAAAATCTGCGCGCGCCGTGCCATAGTCCGGCATGAATAGCGTGTCGCCGATGAATACCGCATCGCCGATGCGATAGGAGACACAGGCGGGGGTGTGGCCCGGCGTGTGCATCACCTCGACCGTGAGCGAGCCGAGCTGGATTGTTTCGCCATCTGCCAGCAGTCGGTCAAATTCGCGGCCGTCGCCCGAGACGTCGTCGATGTTGAAGACGGACCGGAAAATCGATTGGACGTCGCGGATGTGCTCGCCGATGGCGACCTGCGCGCCCGTGTGCTGCTTGATGTGGGGTGCTGCGCTTAGATGGTCCGCATGGGCGTGGGTTTCCAGAACCCAGACGACCTGCAAGCCGCCATCGGTCGCCGCCCGCAGCATCGTGTCAGCCGATGCCGTCGATGCCTTGCCGCTGCGGTGGTCGTAATCCAGTACGGGGTCGATCACGGCGGCCAGCTTGGTCGCGGGATCGGAAACCAGATAGCTCACCGTATTGGTGGGTTCGTCGAAAAACGCTTGGATCTGGGAGGATGGGTTCATGGGGCTCGTCCTGTGGTTTGGTAGGGGTCGGACCCGATGCCGGGTCTGACCCCACGCACATTCTAAAGGGGTCCGCCCCCCTCCACGATATGGGGTCAGACCCCGTACGGGGTCTGACCCCTGCCCCATGGCTTACTTCTTGCGGGCGGCGATGTCTTTCTGGGCCTGGTCGACAAGCTGCTCGCCGACGGTCTTTTTCCATTTGTCGAAAACGGGCTTGGTAACCTTGACGAATGCGTCGTGCTGCTCGGGCGTCAGGCTGGTGACCTTCACGCCATGCCCTTCAATGGCCTTGAGCAGCGAGGGGTCTTCCGGCGTAACGCCTTTGCGGGCCAGCACGATTTGTTCCTTGCCCGCTTCGATGGCGGCTTCGCGCACGATCTTGCGGTCTTCTTCCGTCCAGGATTCCCATACCTGTTTGTTTACCACGAAGATCAGGGGATCGGCGACGTAGTTCCAGAGGGTCAGATTCTTCTGGGCGACGTCATACAGCTTGGCGGCGGAAAAGATGGACAGGGGGTTTTCCTGGCCGTCGACCGCGCCGGTGGCGAGCGCGGGCTGTGCATCCGCCCAGCTCATCTGCGTGGGATTGGCGCCCAGCGCGGTGAAGGTGTCGATGAAGAGCGGCGAACCGACCACACGCAGCTTCAGGCCCTTCAGGTCTTCCGGCGATTTGACTTCATGCTTGGAGTTGCTGAGCTGGCGATAGCCGTTTTCACCCCATGCCAGCGGCACGACGCCGGCCTTTTCGACGTCCTTGAACAGGGCTTTGCCCACCTCGCCATGGATGAGGGCGTCGATGGCTGCGTAGTCGGGCATCAGGAAGGGCAAGGAGAACAGGTTCAGCTGTTTCACTTGCGGCGACCAGTTGATGGTCGAGCCGAGCGCCATGTCGATCAGGCCTTGGCGAATGGCCGTGAACTCGCGCGTCTGGTCCCCCTGCACCAGCGAGACGCCTGGGTATAGCTTGATGTTGATGCGCCCTGCGGTACGCTCGCGGACCTTGTTGGCCCAGATTTCGGCGCCCTGTCCCCAGGGGAAGGCCGTGCCGACGACGAGCGAGAGCTTGTATTCGGATTTGTAATTGGCCGCCTGGGCGGTGCCGGCCAGGCCAAGCGCAGCGATGGAGCAGGCGAGGGCGCCAAGCAATGTGCGGATTTTCATGGAGTCTCCTTTTTGGGGATAGCGTTGGTAGTAAGTATGGCCGCGCGAGGCGGCCTCGGGGTCAGTACCCTAGGTATCGAGGCAGCCATAGGGCCAGCTCGGGGAAAACGATTACCAGGACCAGAACGGTGAACATCGAGCAAAGCAGCCAGATCACCCAGCGTATGGTGCTTTCCATGGGAACCTGCGCGATACGGCAGGCGACCATGAGGTTGACCGCCAGCGGGGGCGTGAACTGCCCCAAGGCTACTTTAAGGGTAAGCAGCACGCCGAACCAGACCGGATCCCATCCATATGCGTTGACGATGGGCATGAGCAGCGGCACGAAAATCAGGAAAATGGAGATGCCGTCCAGGAACATGCCCAGTATCATGATCAGCGCGATGAGCAGGGTCAGCACGCCGTACTCGCCCAGGCCCGAATTGACGATGGCGTGGGCGATGGGGTCGATGACGCTGAGCGTGGACAGGGCCCAGGCGAAAATGCCGGCCAGAGTGACCACCAGCATGATGACGGCGGAAAGCTCGGCTGCCTCGCGCAAGATAAGGAACAGATCGCGGAACTTGATGGTGCGATGCACGACCATGCCGACGAAGAGCCCGTAGAACACCGCCACGACCGCGGCCTCGGTGGGGGTGAAAAGGCCGATGCGCATGCCGCCCAGGATCAGGACGGGCGCGGCCAGGCCCCAGGATGCCTCGAACAGGCTGCGCCAGAACGGGGGGCGCGGCAGTGCTCTTTCCTGGGCGCCCATGTTATGGCGCCGCGACAGCCACACCGCCGGTACGATGAGGGCGATGCCGGCCAGGATGCCCGGTATCATGCCCGCCGAGAACAGCGCGGGAACGGACGCCTGCGGCACCAGTATGGAATAGACGATGAAGGCGATCGACGGCGGGATGAGGATGTCGGTGGCCGCACCCGCCGCGACGATGCTGGCTGAAAAAGGCCGTGGATAGCCCGCGCGGCTCATGGCGCTGATCATCACCGCGCCCACGGCGGCGGCGCAGGCGGGACCCGAGCCTGAAATGCCGCCCAGGAACATGGCGACGGCAATGGCGACCAGCGGCAGCATGCCCGGCCCGCGTCCGACGATGGCAATGGCGAAATTGACCAGCCGGCTGGCGACGCCGGAGCGGTCGAAAATGGATCCGACGAGCACGAACATCGGTATGGCCAGCAGCGGATACTTGGCCAGGCCCGCATAGAAGTTTTGCGGGACGGCCAGCAGCCCGAACCATTGGGTGTCGAGATTCGACATCACGATGGACAGGGTGCCCGCAATGCCCAGGGCCACGCCCACGGGCATGCCGATGACCATCAGCACGATGAAGACGATGAACAGGGTGGCGACGATCATGCTCCGGGCCCGCCCGTGCCGGAGTTCAGCAGGCGGCGCAGGATGCCCGCGATGCGCAGGGAAATGCCCAGCGCAAGCACCGGCATCCAGACCGTGTACCACCAATTGGGAATGCCGATGGCCGGCGAGGTGTCGCCCCAGGTGTAGTCGTCGTAGACCATGCGGCCCGACAGGATGGTGAGCAGGAGGAAGAAGAGCAGCACCAGGGTATTGACGACGACGGCGAGCTTGCGTTGCCGCGACTCGGCGCCGCTGTCGGCGTAGGCTTCGATGCGGATATGCTGGTTGCGGACGAAGGCGGTGGCGCTGGCGGTCATGGTCAGCACGATGAGCAGAAAGACCGATATCTCTTCCGACCACGCGAAGGAGCCGTCGGAGAAATAGCGGACCAGCACGTTGGCGAAGGTGATGAGTGCCAGGACCGCCATGATCAGGACCGAGATCCAGTCTTCGATCTTGAGCGGTACTTTGACGGGAGGGTCTTTGGGAACGGCCACGACGAAATCCGGATCGTCTGTGGCCTTGTCAGGAGAATGAGGCATTGGAATACGGGAAAACAAGCATGCTTTAGTGAATAGCCGACATGCTAACGTTTTGCGACACTTTCGTATCCTCGGGGTTTCCCGCGTTTGGATTTGCCCGGGTCAGACCCCGCATGGGGTCTGACCCGGTTTTGGAATGGCGCCGGTGGGTTTTGGGGTCAGACCCATGGGTCTGACCCCTCTGAGCTGTTGGGGTCAGACCCCGTACGGGGTCTGACCCCGGCCTGCCTAGTTCACGGAAATCGCCCTGTCCGCGACGATCTTCAGGAATTGCTCGGTTTCACGCCGGTATTGTTCGTCAGCCTGTTCCAGGCCCAGGGGCTCGCCGACGGCGGAACCGCTGGCCTCGATGGCGGCCCGGACTTGCGGGTCCGACAAGGCCTGCTTGAGCGCCGCCTGCAGCGTGCGCACGTCATCGTCCGGTGTTTCCGCCCTGACCAGCAAGCCCGCCCAGGTGGGGTACTGGAAATCTTTCAGCTCCGGCGCGATTTCCCCGAGGGTGGGGATGTCCGGCGCGAGCGGATTGCGCTCGGATTGCGCAATCCCATACGCCTTGAGCTTCTTGTCGCGTATCAGCCCCAGTATGTTGCCGGCCAGGGGAAGAAACGAAATGTCGACCTGGCCACCCATCAGGTCCTGCACCAGCGGGGCGGCGCCACGATAGGGCACATGGAACATGTTGCCGTCGGTCTCGGCCGCCAGGACGGCGCCCGTCACATGGTAAAGCGAACCAATACCGACGCTGCCGTAGCTCACGGGGTTCGCATTCGGCGCTTTGCTTTGCGCAATGATGGCGCGGATGTCGGCCGCGTCCAGGTTCGGGCGGCCGACCAGGACCTGGCTGGTCTGCGTCGCGGGTCCGACAAGCCGGAACGCGTCCGCCTTGTATTCCAGCGCGGGGTTGACCGCGGGCGCCAGTATTACTTCGTTGGGCGAGCCCAGAAGCAGCGTCTTGCCATCGGCCGGGCGCTGCAATACGCGGTGGCTGCCCACCGCGCCGCCCGCGCCGCTCAGGTTCTCGATGACGATGGTGCGATTCAGCGCCTTGGACATGACGGGCGCGATCGTGCGGGCGACGAAGTCCGAGCCGCCGCCGGGAGGATAAGGCACGATCAGGCTGATCTGCCCGTTGGACTGGGCGAGGGCGGGCATGGCCAGGCCGGCCAGGGCGACACATGCCGATCCCAGGATGAGTTTGCTTTTGCGCATGGGAAGTCTCCGTAGGTTTTCTTGTGATGCATTGGGTTATCGGGGGGCGAGCCATTGCGCCGTCAGTTCCGACCAGAAGGTGGCGGCGGGAGCCAGGCAGGCATCGTTGAAGTCATAGCCGGGGTTGTGCACCATGCAGTGCGTGAGTCCGCTGCCGGGGTCGAGTTCGCCGATCATGCCGTTGCCGACCAGCAGATAGCAGCCCGGCCTTTCCTGGAGCATGTAGGCGAAGTCCTCGCTGCCCATCAGCGGTTCGGTCTCGGCTTGTACGTTTTCCGCGCCGAAGATGCGGCGCGCGACGTCGATCGCCACGCCGGTTTCGTCGGCCGTATTGATGAGCATGGGATAGCCGCGCTGATAATCCACCTCTGCCGTGGCGCCATAGCTTTCCGCCTGCAGCGTGCAGATGCGGCGGATGCGGGCTTCCAGCTCATCGCGTATTTCAGGGGAAAAGGCGCGCACGCTCAATTCGAGCCGGGCGCTGCCCGGGATGACGTTGTAGGTTGCCCCGGCTTCCAGCTTGCCGATGCTGATCACCACGCTGTCGAGCGGATCGATGTTCCGCGACACGATGGTTTGCAGCGCCATGATGGCACTGGCTGCGGCAACGGTGGGATCGACCGCTCGATGAGGTACTGCGGCGTGGCCGCCGCGGCCGGTGAACGTGATGACGACGCGGTCGGACGACGCCATCATTGCGCCTGCGCGGAAAAGAAACTTGCCGGTCGGCCAGCCAGGCATGTTGTGCAGGGCGAATACCGCGTCACAGGGAAAACGCTCGAACAGGCCTTCCTCGATCATGCGGCGGGCGCCTCCGCCGCCGCCCAGTTCTTCGGCGGGCTGGAAGATAAGATGGACCGTGCCGTCGAAGTTCCGCCGCCGCGCAATGATCTCGGCGGCGGCCAGCAGGATGGCGGTGTGGCCGTCATGGCCGCATGCATGCATGGTGCCTGGTACCTGGCTTGCCCATTCGATGCGATTGCTTTCCTGTATCGGCAGGGCGTCCATATCGGCGCGCAGGCCGATGCTGCGGCCGGAGTCGCCGTGTCTGAGCGTACCCACCACGCCCGTGCCGGCGATGCCTTCCGCAACGTCGTAGCCCAGAGTCCGCAGACGATCCGCGACCATGCGGGCAGTGCGGAACTCCTCGAAACCGAGTTCGGGATGGCGATGGATGTCTCGCCGGAGCGCGATGTAGGCGTCCCAGTCGATGACGGGGTCTGAATTCCTAGTCATGCCGGCATTATTGGCATGGCCTTGTGTCCGCCGTTACTGGTATTTAGTTTTTGGTGACAACTGTTGGTTATCATGTTGATATGAAAGACCATAGCTTGAGAGCATTGCTTGGTCTATGACATTAAAGTCCTGGTCCGTACCAATAAGTTCTGTTCTGGCGCCGTTGTGACAATAAGTTCTGGTCCACTGCGGCTTTTTAGCCGAGCAGTCGTGACATTAAAGTTCTGGTCCGCCTGGTTACGTAGCCTTTTTTCGCCAATTTCGCCGTTAGGAAAAAAAACGAGCTCTTGACTGGCCGTTTGCACCTCGATGAGTGCTGATAACGAAGAAATCTTGAGGTATTGCTCATTTTTTGAACGAATCTGCGAAATCATGGCAATAAGTTCTGATCCAGATTCCACGATGACATTAAAGTTCTATTCCAAAAAAATGGCCTACGCAGATCTTGCTCCCGCCCAAACTACTCGCCTAGCTTCAAAGTTGTTGAATGCCGAAATCTGGCCCAACCGTTTCAACTGAAAGCATCATCACACGCTCACGCTACTATCCACTCGCAACAACCACTCAATCTGTCGCCGCGCCGTCGAAATGACTTGGCTGAACACCCGCACATCGACCTCCCCCTCTGTCACAATAGATGTCCGCTCGGTTGATTTGGAAATTTGAGGGAGCGGACGGAGTGAAGCAGTGCCCAGCTACAGCGCAGAATTCAAAGAACAGGTGGTCAGAAAGTTGATGCCGCCGCACAATCAGACGGTGGCCGCCGTGAGCCGTGAAACCGGCATCTCGCAGGCCAGTCTCTATAACTGGAAGAAGCAGTTTCGAGCCAAGGGATTTATTGTGCCCAAGAAGTCGACGCAGGCGGATGAGTGGGATGCCAAAGCCAAACTGACTGCAGTGATTCAGACGGCCGCGATGAACGAGTCCGAACGCTCGGAATACTGCCGTGAGCGCGGACTGTATCCCGAGCAGATCGACGCCTGGCGTGAAGTCTTTGAGAGTGCGGATACAGAAGCGCCGGCCAGCAAGGCAGAGTTGGCTGCAGAGCGCAAGAAAAGCCGCGCTCTGGAGAAAGAACTACGCAGAAAGGAGAAGGCGCTGGCTGAAGCCGCCGCGCTGCTGACGCTGTCAAAAAAATGGCAGGCCATCTGGGGCACGAACGAGGACGATTGATTCCGTTGGAGGTGAAACAGATGGCCATCACCCTGATTGACGAAGCAGTACGGGCAGGCGCTCGCCAGTCACGCGCCTGCGTAACCATTGGTTTGAGCTGTCGTACGCTACGCCGTTGGCGCAGTGCACCGACGTTACAGGATCAACGCAAGGGCGCACCGAGAAAACCCTGCCCCCACGCATTGACCCCCCAGGAGAAGGCGGCCATTGTGGCCGCCTGTAATAGCCACGAACATCAGAGCCTGCCGCCGTCGCAGATCGTGTCGCGCCTGGCCGATCAAGGCGTATACCTGGCCAGCGAGTCAAGCTTCTACCGCGTGTTGCGTGAATATGGCCAAGGGCATCGGCGGGGCCGGGCACACCCCCCGCGCAGCGTCTCGCGGCCCCAGGCCTGGGTGGCTCATGCCCCGTTGCAGGTCTGGAGCTGGGACATCACATTTTTGCCGACGACGGTGCGCGGACAGTTCTATAGGCTGTATCTGGTGCTGGACGTTTACAGCCGTATGATCGTAGGCTGGGAGGTACATGTTGACGAGCGTGCCGAACATGCCGCCACCCTCATCACGAAGGCGTGCATGCGTCACGGTGTACGCCGCGAACAACTCGTGCTGCACGCAGATAACGGCTCGCCCATGAAAGGGGCCACAATGCTGGCGACCTTGCAGCGGTTGGGCATTATGCCTTCGTTTAGCCGCCCGTCGGTCAGCGACGACAACCCGTATTCCGAGGCATTGTTCCGGACATTGAAATATACGCCCGCTTATCCGAGCAAACCGTTCGCGAGTCTCGAGGACGCACGTCGATGGGTGCTGCGCTTCGTGACCTGGTACAACACCGAGCACCGCCACAGCGCCATCAAGTTCGTGACCCCGGCGCAACGCCACTACGGGCAGGAGCCGTTGTTGCTGCAGGCGCGTCAACACGTTTACGAGGCCGCCAGGCAGGCCATGCCCCAGCGCTGGAAAGGACGTCCGACACGCGATTGGCGACCCGCCGCCCAGGTCTGGCTCAACCCCGAAAAGGAGCACATGCACACACCGAAGAAATTAGAGAACGTAGCCTGAAGAAAACGGACATCTTCTTTGACAAACACCGGAGCCGCACCGTAATTCAGACGTTGCCAGGCCTTCCGAGGCTCAGGCATATATCAGATGCATTTCTGCAGTTTTCCAAGAACCACTCTATCCACACTACTACGTTACGCTCCACAGGGCCGCACGTGCTCCCAATGAAAAGTCCCTCGTTGCAATGGTCGTAGATTGTGATATATTACTTGGACATGCGATGGCTCACATGTGCACGACAACTGGCATAGCGTCCGAAGACTGATCCACCCGTACGCTTCAGTTGAGAGAAACGAGCCGAAAACCAAGGAGACAAATGTGAGGCTGAAAGACAAGGTTGCGATTATCACTGGTGCAGCAAGCGGCATGGGCAGGAGCGCGGCGGAAATCTTCGTCCGGGAGGGGGCGAAGGTGGTGATTACGGACCTGCTCGAGCAAGAAGGTGAAGAGCTGGCCCAATTCATCAGGAACAACGGCGGCCATGCCTTGTTTATTCCCCACGACGTGACGCAGGAGGAAGCCTGGGCTTCCGTGGTGCGCAAGACTGTCGATCAATTCGGTCAAATCAACGCGCTGGTGAACAATGCAGGCATTAGCGGATTCGTTCCGGATGTGCTGAGTCTCGAGTACTTCGACCGCATGATGGCCGTGAATACCCGCAGCGTCTTCCTCGGTATGAAGGCAGTGGTTCCTGAGTTGAAAAAAGCCGGTGGGGGTTCAATCGTCAACATGTCTTCCATTGCCGGTTTCAATGGATTTGCGCTCCAACATATGGGGTATAACGCCGCAAAGGCCGCCAATCGTTTGCTGACTCGGGCTGCTGCCACTGAGTATGGCAAGGACGGCATCCGGGTGAACTCTGTCGCGCCCGGGCTGATGCCACCGATGCGGACGTCCGTAGCCACCGCGGATCCCAAAGTGCGCGCAAAGATATTCGAACGTGTTCCATTGGGACGCGGCGGGCGGGTGGACGAAGCCGCAAATGCGATTCTATTTCTGACGTCCGATGAAGCGTCTTATATCACCGGCGTGGACCTGGTGGTCGACGGTGGCTATTTGGCGGCATGATGGTTTTCTGACGAGAACGGATGCGGCGGGCGCACCTTGATACGAGGTGCCCCTTTATCGGCCGCCAGGCATTACCGCCGTGCCGCCCGTTCGACGGGAAAACTACCCCTACTGCAGTAGCAAACCGCGTGGATCCTTCCTTGGTCCTTCACGCTGGAGAGTGCTGGCAACGCCCTGGTTGCTGTATGAACTGGTTACGCTGCCCACTTCGTCTCTCAAATCAGTCGGAAGACTGATGCAGTTCGCACTACCTTAATATTAGAACCACATTACTAATACAAAGTACTTAGCCATTGAGGAGACAGTCATGGTGACACGTCGTCAATTCGGGAAGCTGGTCGCTTCAGCTGGCATTTCCACTATCGTGCCGCAAATTGCCGCGCCCGCATTTGCCCAACAAAAGCCTCTTCGGATCGGACTGCTCGCTGCACGATCCGGTGTAGCTGCTACCATCGGCGAAATTTCCTTGCGTTCCACTCAGTGGACTGTCGATCAGTTCAACAAGCAGGGGGGCATTGCAGGTCGAAAGCTCGAACTGGTCGTTGATGAAGAAACCTCGCCGAAGGACACGATTGAAAGATTCCGCCGACTGGTTCTCCAGGAAAAGGTGGATTGTGTACACGGATTGATCTCGACCGCCACCAGCCTCGCCATCGCCCCCATCGCTGAAGAAGAGCGGGTCCTCGTCATGCTGCATGACGGCACGACGCAGGACGGCGTGAAGGAAACCATGCCCAATCCGAACTTCGTGTTCCGGTCAACGGACAACGAGTGCGAGGCTGTCATGGCGTCCTTATTGGCGGTCAAGTATTTCAAAGGGGAGTTCAAAACCATTGCCGGCATCAGTCCCGATTATTCATACGGTCGCAATAATTGGGAAGCGTTCCGTCAGATTCTCAAGCGCTATGACATCGATGCGCCGGTCGTGGCCGAGCTGTGGCCCAAGATCGGCACCATGGATCTGACCTCACATATCGCAGCGCTGAAAGCAGCGAAGCCGGATCTGATCTTTTCATCGATGTTTTTCGCCGATTTGCCGATCTTCATGAAGCAGGCACACGCCGCCGGATTGTGGGAACACAGCAAGTTGGTTTTGCCGGCTGGTGCGGTGCAGATGAACAATCTGAGAAAGGACTTCACCCCGGAGAACATCGTCCTTGGTCACAACACCATGTATTTTGCTCATCCCCAAGCGTCGCAGTTGCAGAAGACTTTTGTGAGCGATTACATGGCGCGCTACAAGGAAGCGCCAAGCTGGTCAGCGGACCGGCCCTATTTCTGTCTGGCGGCATACAAGGCCGGTGTTGAGGCTGCCTACAAAGCAGCAGGCCGCTGGCCACGGCCGGACGAAATTGCAGCAGCGATTCCAAATCGCGATGTAGAGAGCCTCGGCGGAATAGGCAAGTATCGCAGCGACAAAATTGCGGTTCAAATGTTCTACCAAGGGCTCACAACCAACAAGAACGAGTACGACTTTCCCACCCTGCGCACCATTGAACGCTTCTCGGCAGATCAATTGCAGAAGCCGACCGGGGTCGACTTCTGGAAATGGATCAAGACGGCCAAGTTGCCGGTTTGAGGGATAAGGAAAGACGATGACAGGGGTGATGAATATCGTGTTCGGCGGCCTGTTCCATGCCGCCGTCCTTTTCCTTGTGGCCTCCGGGTTGCAGCTTGTTTTCGGCGTGCAGAAGATCATCAATCTGGCTTGCGGGTCGTTTTACGCGCTCGGCGCGTATTTCGGCATCACGGCGTTCAACGTTGCGACCAGCTACGGGTTGCCTGCAACGATGTTTCTGCCTGCACTCATTATTTCAGGCATTGTGGCCGGATTGATCGGAATACCAATCGAACGCCTTTTCCGTACTATTTACAAGCGTGACGAGAGCTATCAATTGTTGTTTACGTTCGGTCTGCTGCTCGTGTTCCAGGATGTCTTCCGTTTTTTCTGGGGTGGCACGCCCCGCACAATGGACAGCGCCTATCTGGTGTACGGGAAGATCAATCTGTTCGGTGTGCAGATGCCTACCTATAACATCCTTGTCATTGCAGCCAGCGTGCTGATTGCCTTGGGAATGGGGCATTTCCTGAAGCATTCCGCAACCGGACGGATCATTCGTGCCATCGCGGAGAACCGCAACATGACGGAAGGTCTTGGCGTGAATGCCTCGAAGGTATTCGCGCTGGTGTTCGCCGCAGGGTGCATGCTGGGCACAATAGGAGGCGCATTGGTTGTACCCGCGTCGGCCGCCTCGCTTGATATGGCAGCTGAACTGGCGATTGAATCGTTTGCGGTCATCGTCATCGGTGGCCTTGGCAGCATGCGTGGCGCGCTTGCCGGCGCGCTGGTCGTGGGCCTTGTGCGTGGCGCTGCGATTTCATGGTGGCCAGAGGTGGAACTGCTGGCCGTCTATCTAATCTTGGTCGCGGTGCTCGTCTTCCGCCCGGCGGGCCTGTTTGGAAAAAGAACCGTATGAATAAAACTTCGATTAGCGACGCGTCGTCACGTCCCATGCAAATGCACCTTCCGCAGCCCCGCGGGCTCGTGGTTGTGCTCTGCCTGCTTGGTCTGATGGCGTTCTTGCCCCTGGTGGCCACGCCCTATCTACTGTTGTTGATGATACCGTTCTTCGGCTATGGGATCGCGCTGCTCGGTTTCAATCTTCTGTTTGGCACAACTGGTCTCCTATCGTTCGGCCATGCCCTCTTCCTCGGCGTCGGCGCGTACATGGCCGCCGTCATGACGTCGCGCTTGGGCATCCAGAACTTTGAGATGATCCTGTTGGCTGCCGTGTTGGTAGCGGCGGTGATCTCGGTGCTGATTGGCTTGCTTTGCGTGCGCTATACGAAAATTTTCTTTGGCATGCTGACCTTGGCCTTCGGCATGCTGTTCCACTCGTTTCTGTTCAAATTTTACGATCTGACCGGCGGCGATCAGGGAATGAGAATTGGGCGGCCAACCTTGCTCGGCATGGACTACACCGGCACCAAGACCGAATTCCTCGCGGGACCGTTCTATTACTACTCCCTCGTGTTGTTTGCGCTGATTGCGGTCGTCATGTGGCGCATCGTGCGGTCCCCCTTCGGTCTGCACTTAAGGGCAATACGGGAGAATGCGGACAAAGCCGCGTATGTCGGCGTTTCGGTATTTCGCATGCGACTTGCCGCGTTCGTGATTTCCGGTGTGACGGGGGCGATTGGCGGTGCGGTACTCGGGGTCGTCGTAGGCTTGGCCGACCCAGAAATCGCCTTTTGGACGCAGTCTGGAAACCTGGTCTTCATGGCCGTCCTCGGCGGCAGCAGTACCTTTGTCGGGCCGGTGATCGGGTCACTAGTCTTCGTGTTGCTGCAGGATTGGGTGATGTCCGTGTCGGAATACTGGCGGCTCGTCATGGGAACGATTCTGATCCTGCTGGTGATGTTCCTTCCGCAAGGGTTGTGCGCAGCGGTGGTCGGCCTATTCAATCGCAAGCCGGGAGGGCAATGATGACGCCCATACTGCTCCAAGCCCATCAGGTTTCCGTGCGCTACGGCGCGTATCAGGCTCTGCGCGATGTGTCCCTGCATGTTCGGGCAGGTGAGTTTATTTCCGTCGTCGGTCCCAACGGCGCGGGAAAGACCACCCTCGTGAATGTGCTGACCGGATGGCTGAAACCAACAGGCGGCTCGGTCTCATTTCAAGGTTCCGATATTGCAGGAATCGGGCCAGTGGAACTTGCCAAGCGTGGAATGGCCAGGTCGTTCCAGCTGGTGAATATTTTCCCCGAGCTTACCGTCGGTGAAACACTTTCGGTTGCCGTGGTATCGAGGCTTCAGCGTACCCGCAATCCGTTTCGTTCGCTGAGCAATGACACTGAAGTCAGGGCCGAAGTCGAGCGCGTTGCAAACATCCTCGGATTGAAAGCCAAGCTGCAAACGGTTGCAGCCCATCTTTCGCAAGGCGAAAAGAAGCTGCTGGACATTGCGAGCGCAATTGCGCTCAATCCGGAGGTGATCCTGTTTGACGAACCGACATCTGGAATCTCCACCGCGGACAAGCACGGCATCATGAAGATCTTGGTGGACGCAGCACGTGAAGCGGGTGTGCGCGCGATCGTGCAGATCGAACACGATATGGATCTGGTCGCCAACTACTCGGACCGGATCATTGCCCTTCAGGAGGGCGCGATCCTCGCGGACATGCGCCCAGCGGAGTTCTTCGCAGACCCGGCAATGATCTCCGCCGTTGTCGGAACAAAACCCCCTGCACATATAAAATCCTAAAGGCCCGCCATGCTAAGCATTTCCAACGTCACGGTAGACATCCAGGGCAGCCGAATTCTCAACAACATCAATCTCTCAGTCGAAGCCGGCGAACTGGTATGCCTGGTCGGCCGCAATGGCGCCGGCAAGACAACCACTTTCCGAACTGTCATGGGATATCGGAAACCGGTGTCAGGAAGCATCAAGTTGCACGATGTCGACATCACCGCTTTTCCGACATGGAAGATTGCACGTCAAGGCATTGGCTTCTCGCCTGAGGAATCGGAGGTATATGCCGAGCTCACCGTCGCGGAAAACATAGAAATTTCGACCTGGACGCGGCCCGAAGGACGTGATGCGAAAGAGCGAGTCGAGGAAGCCTTGAGAGTATTTCCCAAGCTGCGCCAGTACTTGGCGCGCGGCGGAGCACAGCTATCCGGTGGCGAACGAAAGATGGTTTCGATTGCCCGGGCCTTGACACTTGACGCCGGCATGTTGTTGCTCGACGAGCCTTTCGAAGGACTTTCGCCGGCGATCATTCCCGTAGTAGCGGAAGGGATCGCGTCGATTCGGAGCATGGGCAAGGGAATCCTCATGGCCGAGTCCAACTCGTACCACATTCCCGATTACGTTGACCGGATCCTGGTACTGGAACGCGGCGAGCTTATCTTTACCGGATCACTGGAAAACGCACGCAAGGATCGGGCGGTCATGCGGGTCATAGCCGGTGAGGTCAATCTGGCGGTTTGACCCACATCAGACCCCTGGTGCTTTGGGACGGGCCTCACGCCAGCGGGCGTGCATCGCCCGAATCCTCTTTACGTTTCGACCATGAGCATTTCTTCGCATCAATGGAACGCGCGCCAGTTGAACAAACTGCGAACCAATGATATATTAGTTGCGTTCTTCGTCGTATATCATTTGCCAAAGAAGGCCGATCCCAGTTAGCTGCGTCATCTCGGATGCGGGTCGGCGCAAATTTTGAAGGAGAGAATAATGGAAATCGTCGATAGCCCTATGAATGATAGACAACGGAAATTTCGCGCACTCTACCGCGAACGTGTAGCGGGCTGGTACAACGGCTATCTGCATGCGGCGATCATCTACCTGATCGGCGGGATCGCTATGTACATTTATATTGCGAACATTACTGACGTCAGATGGTGGGAGTGGCTGACAGTACCAACCGTGTTTCTCGGCGCACAGTGGTTCGAGTACGTAATGCATCGCTATGTCCTGCACCGCCCACGTAAATCTCCCTTTCTGCGTGCCCTATACACCAGGCATACCCTCATGCATCATCAGTTCTTCACCGAGGAGGAGTCGCGCTTTGCGGACCATATGGATTGGCGCGTAACGCTCTTCCCCCCATTTGCGCTAGTGGTTCTTACCATACTCATGATTCCTCAAGCGATCGCGCTTGGATGGCTGGTTTCGCCCAATGTTGGCTGGCTTTTCATTGCAACTGGAACAGGCAGTTATCTGTTCTACGAAGTGATGCACTTCGCTTGCCATATCGATGACAACTGGTTTGTCCGCAATATGCCTCTCGTGAACACTTCTCGGCGCCACCATGCTGCCCATCACAATCAGTCCATCATGATGGAAATCAATATGGGAGTGGTGCTGCCGATCTGGGACTGGGTCTACGGCACATCGGATCTTGACCGTGGACTGGTCGGGCAACTGTTCAACGGCTACAACACAAAATATATCAAAAAGGACCTGCGCAAGACTTATCGCACACCCAAACCGCAATTTAAACGTAGTGCGGCGGGTGCAGGTAATTGAAAAGCCTTATATGAATCGGGTTCCTCGTGAGACGTGAAGACCGCAAGAATCCAGGAGAAAAACATGCATTTCCGATACAAGCTTATCTATTCCCTGCTGGTTATCGTTGCGGCGATCGGCGGATATCTATATGAAGAAGGAGTCGGGCTTGTCGGGCCAAAGTTCGCCGTCCTTGCCCTGGCTTTTGTGATGCTTATTGCAGTGTGGATATTCCCCGTAGTGAATCGCTCTGACGTGCAGGAGAGCAAAGTCGGCTAGTAGACAGTAGCGCGTGGGCGATGCTGTAGTCTGTTGTATAGCGAAAGCAGGAGGCATATTGAAAACGTACATGGGGGACCGGACGATCGACGGCGTCATCGTGACGGTCGATGGGCGAAGCTTGGATCCTCGCAAAGATCTGGCTCGCTATACGAACGGCGATTTTGAATGGACCTATGAAGGTGACGAGCCCAGGCAGCTCGCGTTTGCCATCCTGTATGACCATACTCGGGATATGAGTACCGCGAAAGCCTTCGTTGAACCGTTCATGTCCTCGGTGGTTGCGAATCTCGACAACGAATGGGAATTGACATCGGCTGATATCGATCGCTTCATCAAGATAATGACTGAGGTTCCGAGCGGTCGATACGAGGCGCGCCCATGATTACTGGGACCGAAAGTTCGGAGTGCAAGCGGATGATTCCATACGAACTGGAAACAAGGCATATTGGTGCCGGCAAACCGCTCGTTGCGATCCACGGTATCCAAAGCACAATGGACTGCTGGCTGCCAGTCGTCGAAAAACTCCATGGCTGGCAAACGGTGCTTGTCAATCTCCCGGGTAGAGGTAATTCCCCACGTTGGAAAGCTGGCACGGGTTCACCGTCGGATTTTTATAATCTGGATCGCTACGCTGACCTGGTGCATGAACTCATCACCTCAATCGGATCTCCGGTTTCCCTGGCGGGATGGAGCATGGGCGTGAGCGTGGCACTAAATATTGTGAAACGCCATGGACTCGCGAATATCGAGCAATTGTTTTTGTTTTCAGGCGTCGCCAGAATGCCTGAGGAAGCATGGCCCTTTCACTCATCTGACGTGCAAGGACTTTGCAGGGAGGCTGACAATCGGTTGCAGAACTTTCACGCAATGCCAGTGGCAGATTCCATTGCAGTCGCTTATTCTTGGCTCTCAATGAGAAACATGGATCTTAGGCCCGCACTTGGTGAGATCGACTGCCCGGTCACGATTATTCACGGTGTTGACGATCGCGAATGCCCGCTCGCGCAAGGCAAGGAAATCGCCGACAGGATCAAGAGGGCGGTGATGGTTCCGGTTGAAGGAGTGGGTCATTACGTCCTTCGCGATATCCCAGGCACGATTGCCGATGTTGTGCAATCACGACTGCCGGCCGCAATGGAATGACTGCACATTAGTGCGAATTATGACCTTTGATTTTGTAGCCACTGGAAAGCTAAAGCTCCAGAGGACAGTCAGGGCAGACGAAACAGATCAGTTTTCGCAGGACACTGTTGATATACAATAGATATGACATCCGAATCCTATATTTATCAACGCGCATCATGATCCAGAAGTCAGCAGTCAAAAAACAGTTCACCAAGAAGGCGTTGACCAAGGGAGCAACCACAGGACCTCTGGTATCAGTGGAACCGAAGGCGAAGCTCACGGATATCGCCTACCAGAAGCTTGAGGAAGCGATCGTTACCCTCCAGCTCGCGCCTGGCGTGGCCATCTCGGAAGCCACGCTAAGCGACATGACCGGAATCGGACGCACTCCGATCCGCGAAGCGATACAGCGCCTCGCCCGAGAGCACTTGGTACAGGTGTTGCCGCAGCGCGGATTGCTGGTTGCACCGATTGATGTTCGGAAGCAGTTGAAGCTGCTCGAGACCCGTCGGGAAGTTGAACGCCTGGTTTGCAGAAGCGCCGCTCGTCGCGCCACCGACGAAGAACGCAACCACTTCAATCAACTCGGGAAAGAGTTTATTGTGGCCGCGAAAACCAAAGACGAGGCTTTATTCGTGCGCCTGGACCGCGAGTTCAATGAACTTTGTCTCGTGGCCGCACGAAATGAATTCGCTGAGAGCGCGATGCGTTCAATGCACGGCCTGTCCCGTCGCTTCTGGTTTGTTCACTATAAAGAGGCTGCAGACCTTCCGGAAATGGCACGCTTGCACGCAAAAGTTGCCGCTGCTATTGGCACCGGTGACATCGAGGGTGCAGGCAACGCGCTCGATGCTTTGCTGGACAATATCGAAAATTTCGCCAAGGCGACGGTATTGTCTGATTTTTGACTCCCAGGACTTTACGGGACGCGCAGGGGTGACCGTTGACGTCCAACGGCCAACCCAATGCTTGCCCCCAGCACAGGCCCGGCCGACCGCCTCACCGGTTGCCTGCCCTGGTCCTTCTCGCCGCTGCCAATCCGACCCCCAGCAGGGTCACGTACAGCAAGCTACGCGGTGAGGGCCGCGGCAGCCAGCGCATGGAATTGACGACCGCGCTGACGGTCGCTCCCGCTGCGGATCAGACCGGTCGGCTCGATCAATCCTGGCCGCTTCGGCTCCTGAAAACAACTCGGTCATGGCGCCGACGAACGGCACCATGTCCTGCGGTCCACGACTAGGGCGTGTTAACACAAACTTCGGAGCCCATCGGCCACGAGGACGAAGCTGAGGAAGCCCAGAAACATCGCATCGAGTTTCTCGAACCGGGAGAAGATGCGCCGGTAGCCTTTTAGGCGCCTGAACAGGCGCTCCACCTCGTTGCGTCGCCTGTACATCGCCCGGTCGTACTCCCAAGGGTCAAGCCGTTTGGCAGATGGCGGAACAACAGGAATGAATCCCCCCGAGTTCGACAGTTAAAATCGTAAGCCGTTGATTTATAACAACTCGGCTTTAAAACGCTCCACTACAAATTCACATACGCCACATCAGCGGCTGGTTTTTTGACCTTCAAGCTGGCCAGTACGGCGGTTTGCTCTGCATCCATTGCCGAGATGCCGGTAATCGGCATCTGACCTTCAAATGTCACCTTATGGGTTTGAATCCGGCGCAGTACCGACAAGGCTCGCTCGGGTGAACGCACGTCGGGCACTGGCGTTTGGTGCAATCGGGCACGCATGACACGCGCCAATACCAACGCAATAAAGCAGATATATGCGTGAGCGCGGATACGGTCAGGCAGGCGATGGTAGACCGGACCGATCTCAATGTCTGACTTAAGCATTTTGAACCCGCGCTCAATATCAGCCAGCGATTTATAACGTGCAATGACATCGGCGGTGCTTAGCTGCGTAGTGTTTGTCACCAGCAGCAGCTTGCCATCCATTGAACGGGCCAGCGACAAGGCCTTCTGATCAATGTCGTAGGTGAACAATTCACTTTTCAGGTCGACACGAATAATGCGGCGTAACCGGTGCTCGCACACTTCGTGATAGAAGCGGGCCCGTACGCCACCGTCCGATAGCGCGCGACCTGGACTGCGTTGGCCTTGGTCTTGTGAATCGAGTTTGCCCACCCACTGGGTCGCC
>JACCEN010000018.1 GCA_013416435.1 Alcaligenaceae bacterium
GTGCTCCTGAACCCAGCGGCGTAATAAGTTCGGATTTAAACCATGATCGATTGCGATGGAGGCCAGGGACGCCCCACTTGCCAAGCAAAGTTGAACCAGTTCGGCCTTGTATTGCGGGGAATGTTGACGTCGGTGGCGACGCCCTTGGGATGTTTGGTGCATACGTGTCCACGATAAAAATGATGGACACGTATGCTCTAACAGGGTCGGGCGCGATTCAAGATGGAGTTCGCAGAACGCTTACATTACGATAGCGACGCCGTCGATCCGCCGTATATCAAATGTATCGCCGATCGCGTCGTGCCTGACAAGCCCGGCCACACCTAAGAATGGGCGTAGAGTGCTTGACCTGGAATCTCCATGTTGGCGACAACGATCTTTCCTGATTCGGACTCGGTAATGAATAGCTGTTTGCCGTCTACGCCACCAAAAGCGACATTCGTAGTAAGAATACCCGCACACGATCTAATGCGGACCAATGAGGTCTGCTGCATATTGCGTGAATCGCATGCGCTTGCATCCAGAGCCATTATTGATATTGACGACCTCGCCGACCAAGTAATTATTTCAACGAATCGCAGCACCCGTGTCGGCCGAGCAATAGAGCAGGAGTGCCAAAACGCTGGTCGGAAAATCCCGCATATAGGGATCGAAGCTAACTCTTCCATGGCGGCATGTTTGCTTGCGATGGAAGGCGTCGGGATCGCATTGGTGGATGGAACTGCAGTACGTACCGGGATGTTTCCCAATATGGTGTCCAGGCCACTTTCTCCGTCTACGAAAATTAAAACATTGCTGATCTATCCACGCGATAGGCCGCGCTTGCGTGCCAGCATCCGCTTTTCTGAGTATTTGAAAGGCGGGCTCCTACGCTAGAAAAGAATCAGGTGAAAGCGATATCAGCCAGCCCCACACTGAACAGCAAAAAGCCCATGTTCCTTTAGGAATCATGGGCTTAGAGACTATTTTGGACTGCTTTGGAAAATTCTTGGTGCCGACGGCGAGACTCGAACTCGCACAGCTTTCGCCACTACCCCCTCAAGATAGCGTGTCTACCAATTCCACCACGTCGGCGATGAAAGACCAGCATTCTAGCACAGTTTTCCGTGTATTGTGCCAGGGGCGCCAGGCACCCCGTTGGAGTTCGGGCTATTTGTTTGCGCCGCTTTCAGCAGGTTTATCCGAAGAAGCGCTGGAATCCGCCGCCGTGCCGGAGCCGGCAGCCGGCTGAGCCGCTTCTGCCGCAGGTTTTTCAGGCGACGCGGCAGGCGCCGCAGGGACGTCGGCCGGGACGGAAGGCACCGAGGGCACGCTGGAGGTTGCCGGGGTGGCCGCACCGGGCACTGCCGGAACCGCGCCGCCGGCCGCCGGAACGGCCGAACCCTGATAGTCTTGCATGACGCCGCCGTCGATCAAGCCCGTGCCCGCAGGATGGTGCGCCATATAGGCCAGCCCGCCCGTGGACACGAAGAAGATGATGGCCGCCCATTTCGTCATGCGCGACAGAAAGTTCGCGGCGCCGGCCGCGCCGAACAGGCTCCCCGCCGAGCCACCACCAAAGGACGAGCCCATATCGGCGCCCTTGCCTTGCTGCAGCAAGACCAGGACGATGATGCTAAGCGAAGAAATAACCTGGACCGCCATGAAAACGGGAGACAACCATTGCATGAAAAAACTCCGAGGCCTATGCGGCCGCTATACGTAAAAATTCCTCAGCCATCAGTGAGGCGCCGCCAACCAGCGCGCCGTCGATGTCTTCCATTGCAAACAGACTGCCCGCGTTGGACGCCTTGACGCTGCCGCCATACAACACACGGACTTGCGGCGCACCGAGTTCGGCCAGCCGCTCGCGGATGAAGGCATGCACCGCCTGCGCCTGCTCGGGCGTGGCTGTGAGACCCGTACCGATCGCCCACACGGGCTCGTAAGCCAACACCATGCCGGCAACGCGGTCCTTCCCCAGCGCCAGCACAGGCGCCAACTGGCGCGCGATGACTTTGGCGGTCTGGCCGGATTGCTGCTCGTCAAGGGTTTCACCGACACATACGACAGGCGTGATGCCGGCCTCGAGCGCGGCCAAGGCTTTGTCGGCAACCTGCTCGTCGGTTTCGGCATGCAGGCTGCGACGCTCGGAATGGCCGACCAGCACCCATTTGCATGCGAAGTCGTGCAGCATGGACGCCGAAATCTCGCCGGTATAAGCGCCCTGCTCATGCGTGCTGACATCCTGGGCGCCCCAGGTGACGCCCGTGCCCCGCAGGTTTTCCTGCACCTGCGCCAAGTACGGGAAAGGAACACAAACCGCAATATCGCTATTGTGTACGGCAGCTACACCGGCGCATATGCCGTCCAGGAGCTTGGCGTTCGCGGCCAAGCTGCCGTGCATCTTCCAATTGCCCATGACCAGGCGACGACGAGTGGGAACACTAAGCATTGAAGAAGAATAAAAAAATTGAATAACCCGGCATTGTAGCTTGGAAAAGCCCTCTTCGCCTACCATGCGGCGGCCTTGCCGGGCAAAAAACGGGTGGAAACGCCCACCCGCATCCGGGATCGCTACACGGTAAGCACGATCTTGCCGATTTGCTCACCCGCGTCCATCATGGCGTGGGCGTCGCAGGCGCGCTCGAGAGGAAACGTAGCGTGCACAATAGGCTTGATCTTGCCGGCTTCGAACAGGGGCCAGACCCGCTCTTTCAACGAGCGGGCGATTGCCCCCTTGAATGACACCGGGCGCGGACGCAGCGTGGATCCCGTTACCGTGAGGCGACGGCGCAGTATCTGGCTGAAGTCCAGTTCCGCCTTGACTCCGCCCAGCAAGGCGATGATCACGGTTCTGCCGTCGTCAGCCAAGCAATTGATGTTGCGATTGACATAGTCGCCGGCAACCATGTCCAGAATCACGTCGACCCCCCTGCCATCGGTGGCGTTCTTGATCTCCTCGACGAAATCCTGAGTGCGGTAATTGAAGGCTTTCACGGCACCCAGGGCCTCGACGGCGCGGGCGCGCTCATCGCTGCCGACGGTCGCATATACCTTATGCCCCAATGCCGTGGCCAGTTGCACGGCCGTCGTGCCGATGCCGCTGGCCCCGCCGTGCACCAACAGGGTTTCGCCGGCCGCCAGGCGGCCGCGATCGAACACGTTGCTCCATACGGTGTAATAGGTTTCCGGTATGCCGGCGGCTTCGACGTCGGTAAGCCCCTTGGGCACAGGAAGGCATTGCTCTACGGGCGCCGCGCAATATTCCGCGTAACCCCCACCGGCCACGAGAGCGCATACCTTGTCCCCCACCGTCAAACCGCTCGCGCCCAAATCGCCAGAAATGATCTCGCCCACGACCTCCAGGCCCGGCAGGTCGGAAGCGCCTGGAGGAGGCGGATACTTGCCCTTGCGCTGAACGACATCGGGGCGGTTGACGCCGGCGGCGGATACCTTGATGAGGACTTCTCCTGCTCGGAGTTCTGGCATGGGCCTGTCCACCGGAACAAGGACTTCCGGGCCGCCGGGCTTTGAAATTTCCACCGCTTTCATATGGTCTCCATAATGCAAAAGGCACAAAACCGCATTATCGCTGATATCCCGATTTTTTCCCGATTTCCGCAAATGCGCCCCACAAGCCGGTCCACATAGGCTAAACTCTCGTGCTTCTGAAAGGTTGGGGCGAGCCGGTATAAAATCGAGCTTCCCTTTGGAAATCTTGTCAGTAACTACGGAAGCGTGCCAGAGCGGTTGAATGGACTGGTCTTGAAAACCAGCGACGGGGCAACCCGTCCGTGAGTTCGAATCTCACCGCTTCCGCCATCTACCTGGGTCGCCAACTCCCATCGATACACCGGCGCCCCATCGCAAACCGCGCACCCATGGCGGAATTGGTAGACGCAAGAGACTTAAAATCTCTCGATCCTTGATCGTGCCGGTTCGATTCCGGCTGGGTGCACCAATGAAAATTGCCACTGAAGGCAGCCGCCATAAGGCGGATATAAGAATCGACAGAAGACTGCTATCGTCGGAAAAAAGGAGACGCTATGCCCTTCTTCGCTTCGCTAGCAGAGAACCGAGAACCAGGAATCGAATCGCTCCACGCATTCGTCTCGGCCGTTCAAGACTTCATCGGCGCAATCCTTGACCTTTCGATATTTGACGCCGAAGATCGGGACACCGAAATGCCTTATCTGTTTCGTCAATTCCATGGCGACGCACAAGAGGTCTACAGGCAATACCTTCCACGCTCCTTTGACGCCCTGCAAAGCAATATTCCCAAAATCAGGCCGGAGCATATCGAGGCACACGGACTGACCGGCGCGCCTCAGCGACTGAAGCTTCGTGTGCTGGGAGCCGTCGAGCAGGCTCGCAAACGGTTTCAAAGCGTCTGGGACTGGCTGAAAGAGGCACTCAGGCAGATCAATCACATCCTGGAGTCCATTATTGATGCGGTTGCGGCTTCCACGGGTACTCCCCACGGCGGACTCATCAAGGAATTCAAGGACACCTTGATGATCACGTTCGTTCAGATGCGTTCGTAAATGAAAAGATCGGGACGGCCCCGAAATGAGAAATCATACCGGGGCTCTTTCGTCCGGACTACTCGCCCAACTGATCGAATATGATCGAATCCGGCTCTATATCGCCACGAAAGAGCTGGGCATCGACGTCTTCGTGCTCGCCGTCCGCCGCATCCACCGGGGGCAAATCAAGCTTGGCTGCCAGCTCTCTTTTTGCCTGAAGGACGCTGGAGACGGGCCCGTCTATGAGGGCGACCCCCTCGCTCCCGTCCGTCTTCTTGAATTGGATTTGGGTTTTCATCTGGTCTCCTGATCGCGGGGCATCCGCTCAACGGCCATGCTGCAAGTTTGATGCCCGGCGGCCTTGTCCAGATGTTTCGCAGGCGCTCCGCGTGGCCGGCTTAGCCCTGGCACCTCGTTTGCTGCCGATCGTACTCATCGCTGCCCTTATCGCGGGAATCGCGCTCGCCTAAGAGAGGTAGACCGTTTGGCAGCCAGATGGTGCAGGCACGCTGCTTGCTAGGTCAGCGATGAGCAGCGCTCGCAGACTGCGAGACCTCAACCCTAGGAGCAAACATGAACAAGGATCAAGTGAAAGGCGCCGCAAAAGAGATCAAAGGCTCAGTAAAGGAGACTGCCGGCCGAGTTACCGACAACAAGCAGACCGAGCTGGAAGGCAAGGTCGAAAAGAATATCGGCACAGCTCAGCGCAAGGTGGGCGAAGCGAAAGACGCCGTGCGTGACGCATCGAAATGAGGACATGTATGAAAAGCAGAAATCTGAAGCAACTTATCGTCATCGCGGCCACCCCGCTGTTCATGGGTCTTGCCGCCACGGCGGGTGCAGCTCAAACCTTGACGTCCGATCAAATAGACGCGCAATATGACGCCGCGATGAAACAGTGCGACGGCATGAAGGGCAATGACAAGGACGTTTGCAAGAAAGAAGCAAAGGCCCAGCGCGACTCGGCCGAAGCCGACATGAAGGCGGGCAAAAAAACCGCGGAAGCGCGTCATGACGCAGTGAAGGAAAAGCGCGATGCCGCCTATGACGTTGCCAAGGAAAAGTGCGACGCCATGTCCGGCGACGCCAAGGACCAGTGCATCGCAGAAGCCAAGACCAAGTACGGAAAGTAGTCTGCTGGCCGACTAGCACCACACACTCCGTAGTTCTTTGCCCTCTTCGGAGGGCTTTTTTACGCGGGTGTCGGCCTTGGGCTACGATCTTCTTGTGGCTGCGGGTAAAATTCACGATGGGCGGTTACGCGCGGAAGCTCGTATACTGGCTTTTCATATCAGGCGGCCGAAGTGACTCGTATAAATTGCATCCCTGTCAATGAATTAAGCGGTCCGCATTTGGTGGCCGAATATCGCGAATTGCCCCGGGTTTTCAGACTCGCTGAAAAGGCCGCAAGCCGTGGAAAATTGCTTCAACCCGACGCATACACCTTGGGCAAAGGCCATCTTCTTTTCTTCTACACCCGTCTTGGGTATCTGGCCAAGCGACATGCGGAATTGATACAGGAAATGAAGCGCAGGGATTACAAACCGTCGTTCGCCGGCATCGAGCGCGACCAGTTTCCGGGCATACCGGACAGCTTTTGGAATAACTGGAGTCCCACCGAAGAAGCCTTGCAGCTTAACCGGCAACGAATCCAAGAGCGCAGCCCATAAGGCGTGGGCCGCAGTTACAGTGAGTATCTTCGACCATTGATTGGGCGGCCACACCATGAGCCTGCGAAGAATCCTGTGGGTCGTACTGGGCATAGTGATCTCGTTATCCGCTTTGGGCGCAGCTTGGCTCATGTCCTTGCCGGCCACGCCCGGCATCGCTGCCGCTGCTTCCATCCCGGAAAGCGAAACCGCAGCAATGCTGGCGGCGTTGCAGCCGCCCAAGCGCAGCCGCCCTGTAATCGCCATTATCGCGATCAACGATGCCACCGAAACCACGGATTTCCTGATGCCTTACGGCATCTTGAAGCGTGCCGATGCGGCCGACGTCATGGCTCTGGCGACTCGACCGGGACTCGTATCGCTATATCCAGCGCTCCAGGCTGAACCCGATGCAACCATCGCACAATTCGACGAACGCTATCCCGACGGCGCGGACTATGTGATTGTTCCCGCGATGAGCCGTGATGACGACCCCGAAGCCCTGCAATGGATCAAGCAGCAGGCAGACAAGGGCGCCATCATCGTAAGCGTCTGCGCGGGCGCCAAAGTGGCGGCGGCAGCCGGCCTGCTCGATGGCCGTTCGGCGACAACGCACTGGTACTATGTCGATGAGCTGCTTGAAGAACATCCGGAGATTCGTTATGTCGAGAATCGCCGCATGGTGGTCGACCGTGCGGTTGCATCCACCACGGGCATCACGGCATCCATGCCGATGATGCTGATGCTGATCGAAGCTTTTGCCGGCAAGGAAAAGGCGGCGGCCATCGCCTCAGGGCTGGGGGTCGCGAACTGGGATGCGCGCCATGACAGTGCTGCGTTCAAGTTCACGCGCGCGTTCGCCGCTACGGCTATAGCGAACCGCCTGGCTTTCTGGAGGGCGGAAGATCTGGGCATTCCGTTGCGGCCGGGCGTTGACGAAGTGTCTCTCGCACTCGTTGCCGACGCCTGGTCGCGCACGTACCGGTCAAGCGTCGTGACATACGCAAATGACGCGCAGCCAGTCGAGACCCGCCATGGCTTGCGTATCATTCCGGACAAGACCTCGGCAGACTGGCCCGCCAACCGACAGCTTACTCGAATAGAAGGGCTGAAGCCGGCTGAGGCGCTCGATCACGCGCTTGCAGGAATTGCGCTGCGTTATGGCAAAGACACGGCTCATTTCGTAGCAATGCAGCTGGAATACGCTCCGTTTTAAGGGGACAGACCCCGTGCGGGGTCTGTCCCTAGTAAAAAAAACGACACCTTGCGATGTCGTTTTTTGGAGCCGGGGTCAGACCCCCTGCAGGGGTCTGACCCCACAAACGATTATTCCTCGCCCGTAGCCGGCCCCTGGGGACCGCCCTGAGCCTCGATGCCGCCGATGGCCTTCATGGAAAGACGCAAGCGGCCTTTGTCGTCGGCTTCGATGACCTTGATGCGCACCATCTGGCCGACCTTCAGCACATCGTTGATGTTGGCGATGCGATAGTTGGCGATTTCAGAAATATGCAGCAGGCCGTCGCGGCCGGGTAGCACTTGCACGATGGCGCCGAAGTCCAGCAGTCGCAGGACCGGGCCTTCGTATTCCTGCCCGACTTCGACATCGGCCGTCAGCTCTTTGATGCGCCGCTCGGCTTCGCGTGCCTTGTCGAGATCTGCGCTGGAAATCGTGATGTTCCCGTCGTCGTTGATGTCGATCTGGGTGCCGGTTTCTTCGGTCAGGGCACGAATGGTTGCGCCGCCCTTGCCGATGACATCGCGGATCTTTTCAGGATTGATCTTGATGCTGAGCATGCGCGGAGCGAATTCGGAGAGTTCGTTGCGCGAGCCTTCGATTGCTTCCTTCATCTTGCCGAGAATATGCAGGCGGCCTTCCTTGGCTTGCGCCAAGGCGACCTGCATGATTTCCTTGGTGATGCCCTGAATCTTGATGTCCATCTGCAAGGCGGTGATGCCCTGGACGGTTCCGGCAACCTTGAAATCCATATCGCCCAGGTGATCTTCGTCGCCCAGGATGTCGGTCAGCACGGCGAACTTGCCGCCGTCCTTGATCAGCCCCATGGCAACGCCGGCTACGTGATCCTTGACCGGCACGCCGGCGTCCATCATGGCCAGCGAGCCGCCGCAGACGGACGCCATGGAAGAGGAACCATTCGACTCGGTGATTTCGGACACGACACGGATGGTGTATTGGAAATCTTCGGGTGCCGGCAAAAGCGATACGAGCGCACGCTTCGCCAGGCGGCCATGGCCGATTTCGCGGCGCTTGGGCACGCCGAAACGGCCTGTTTCGCCGGTGGCGAACGGAGGCATGTTGTAGTGCATCATGAAGCGATCGCGATGCTCGCCCATGATGGAGTCGATGATTTGCTCGTCCTGCTTGGTTCCCAGTGTGGCCACCACGAGCGCCTGCGTTTCGCCGCGGGTGAACAGGGCCGAGCCGTGGGCGCGAGGCAATACGCCCAGGCGTACGCTGATCGGACGCACAGTGCGGGTATCGCGTCCGTCGATGCGCGGCTCGCCGTTCAGGATCTGGCCACGAACGATGCGGGACTCGAGGTCGAACATGATGTTGTCGACTTCAACGCTGTCAGGTGCCTCTTCGCCCTTGGCGGCGGCATGTTCCGCCAGTTTGGCCTTCACGTTGGCATAGGCTTCGCGCAGTTTGCCGGTACGGTCCTGCTTTTGACGGATCTGGTAGGCTGCCTGCAGTTCGTCTTGCGCTGCCGACACGACGGCCGTGACCAGCGCCTCGTTCTTGGCGGCGGGCTGCCAGTCCCATTCCGGCTTGCCTGCTTCGGCGACCAGATCATGTATGGCGTTGATGACGGCCTGCATTTGCTCGTGGCCATACACCACGCCGCCGAGCATGATGTCTTCGGAGAGCTCTTTGGCTTCGGATTCGACCATGAGCACGGCGGTTTCCGTGCCCGCGACCACCAGGTCCATGGCCGATGATTGCTTCAATTGCGTGCTTGTCGGGTTCAACACATACTGGCCATCGACATAACCCACGCGGGCGGCGCCGATCGGGCCATTGAAGGGAATTCCCGAAATTGCCAGCGCCGCGGAAGCGCCGATCATTGCTGCGATGTCGGGATCGATTTCAGGGTTCACCGAAACCGTATGGATGATGACCTGGACGTCGTTGTAGAAGCCTTCGGGGAACAGCGGGCGCAATGGACGGTCGATAAGACGCGACGTCAGGGTTTCTTTTTCGGACGGCTTGCCTTCGCGCTTGAAGAAGCCGCCGGGAATACGGCCGGCCGCATAAGTCTTTTCGACATAATCGACGGTCAAGGGAAAGAAGTCTTGACCGGGCTTGGCATTCTTGGCCGCCACGACAGTGGCGAGCACGACAGTATCTTCAATCGAAACCAGTACGGCGCCGGAGGCCTGGCGAGCAATCTCGCCAGTTTCCAGAACCACCGTGTGCTCGCCGTACTGAAACGATTTGCTCACTTTATTAAACATTAGGGATTATCCTTACAATAAAAAAACCGTGCACACCGCGAAGTACTTCGCAGCGTCCACGGTTGCATCGTGGGGAGCCAGCCCCGGTGATCACTTACGCAGACCGAGCTTTTCGATCAGTGCGCGATACGAATCAGGGTTGCGGCCTTTCAGGTAGTCCAGCAATTTGCGGCGACGGCTAACCATGCGCAGCAAGCCGCGGCGCGAATGGTGATCTTTCATGTGCGCCTTGAAGTGGCCGGTCAGTTCGTTGATACGCGCGGTAAGCAGCGCAACTTGTACTTCGGGGGAACCCGTATCACCTTGCGCACGTTGAAATTGTGCAACGATTTCAGATTTTTTGATGTCGGCAACAGACATTATTCAGCCTCTTTGACAAGCGACAGAGCCGAGGTGCCCTGACGTGAGATGATTAACAAACTACAATTTTGAATGTTTCCCCAAGAAATGGCTGTGTTGCAACACAGCATCACGGCTCGAAGAAGTTGGCATTATACCGGAAAGCGAGATCATGAGCCCACATACCCTCTTTTCCCTGCAAGGGGTCGGACCCCAATCCTACGAAGACGGGGTCAGACCCCATACGAGGTCTGACCCCATGTGCACTCCGCAATCTTCCGAGGACGGGGTCAGACCCCGTACTGGGTCTGACCCCAAGCTGACCGTCGCACTGGCAATGGCCGCCCTGCTATCCGGCTGCGCCAACATGACCGACACGCCCCCGGGGACCGCGTTGCAAGACGTCGAGGCCCGTTACGGCAAGGCTGGTTATTCATGCCCTGCCGACCAGGGCAAGCAACGGCTGATCTGGACCCAGCAGCCCTATGGGCAATATGCCTGGACCGCCCTTGTCGATGAAAATGGCAAGGTCGACCGGATCGTCCCCGCCCTGACCGACGCCCGCTTCCGAATCCTGGACACGGGTTCATGGACGCCTGACCAGGTTCGCTGCAAATTCGGTCCGCCGGCGGAAATCTCCACGATTGGCCTGCCCGGTTCCCGTCAGGTGGTATGGAGCTACCGCTACAAGCAGGACGGGGTCTGGAATTCGCTGATGTACATCTATTTCGGATCGGATGGCGCGCGGGTCACACGACGCCATGCCGGGCCCGATCCCTTGTTCGACCCGATCGAGATCGAGCGATGGTAATTTACTTCAAAACGTAATGCACGCAGCGGCTTGCCTTTCCGCGCCCAGGAACGCTTTCCGGCGCCCGGCAAGCCGCGCTCTAAGTGCTTGGAGGCTCTGGCGGGTTTGGCGGCTCGCGTGGGGTTTCGGATTCGCTGCGCATGCGGGTAAGCAGTCGCGCACGCCGCCAGCGCCACAGCATGATGAACCAGCCCGACAAACCGTAGATCACGAACAAACCGAAAAGAACGACGGGCGGGTCGCTGGAGACGAAGACAAAAGCGGCCACCACAAGCAAAATGACCCAGAACGGCACGCTGCGCCCCAGCGCAAATGTCTTGCCGCTATAGAATGGCGCATTCGTCACCATGGCGATGCCGGCATACACCGTGAAGACGAACGCCAGCCATCGTATGGTTTGGGGATCCAGCAGGAACTTGTTGTCGACCGCCAGCCAGACGAACCCAGCCACCAATGCCGCTGCGGACGGGCTGGGCAAACCCTGGAAGAAGCGCTTGTCGATCACGCCGATATTGGTATTGAAGCGGGCCAGCCTGAGGGCCGCACCGACCACATAGATGAAAGCGGCCAGCCAACCCCAGCGGCCCAGGTCCTGAAGCGCCCATTCGTACATCACCAGCGCCGGCGCAATGCCAAAAGAGGCCATATCGGACAGCGAGTCGTACTGCTCGCCGAAAGCAGACTGGGTGTTGGTCAGGCGCGCCACGCGCCCATCCATGCCGTCGAACACCATCGCCAGGAAGATCGCGATGGCGGCCATTTCGAATTGTTCGTTCATGGCCTGCACGACGGCATAAAAGCCGGCGAACAGATTGGCGGTGGTAAACGCATTGGGTAGCAGATAGATGCTGCGACGCCGACGGGTTTCATCCATGGAGAAATTGGGCATAGTTTCTAGGGCCTGACGGAAGTATCCGGCAACTCAGCAAGTACCGTGCTGGTGGCCTGAACCTTGTCGCCGATGGCGACACGCGGACGCGCGCCAAGCGGCAGGTAGACATCGACACGCGAACCGAAGCGTATGAAGCCGTAACGCTGCCCAGCATACAACCGATCACCCTGCTTTGCATAACAAAGAATGCGCTTGGCGACCAGGCCTGCCACCTGGACTGACGTGACCACGTGCCCGTGTTCGGTATGCAAGACCATCGCATTGCGCTCGTTTTCAAGCGACGCCTTGTCCAGGGCCGCATTGACAAAGCTGCCGGGAAAATAGTTGATTTTCTGCACGGTTCCGTTTACCGGCGAGCGATTCGAGTGCACGTTGAATACATTCATGAACACGCTGATCTTCAACGCCTCGCGGTCGGCGTAGGCATCGCGCACTTCTTCCACCGCGACAATGCGCCCGTCGGCGGGGGAAAGGACGTTCAGTTCTCCGGCGGGCGCAACGCGCCCGGGGTCGCGAAAAAACTGCAGCACGAAGACCGACACTATCCAGAATGGAATCGAGACAGGCGTAGACCACAGGCTGACCAGGATGGATATCAGCACAATGCCGGCCAGAAACGGCCAGCCTTCGCGAGCGATAATGGGATGGGGGTATGGAGGTTTATTCATCTTAAGCCGAAGGATAACCGAAATGTGTCGGCTTTATAGCACAGTGCGTTACACACGCAATCAGCCGAACACGACCAGTGGTTTGTCGGGATGCAAGGGATGGGCCATCACGTGCACGTCCACGCCATACACCGCATCCAGGTTTTGCGGTGTCAATACCTTGGCGGGGGCGTCACAGGCCAATATTTTTCCTTTCGCCAGCAAGGCGATGCGATCGCTCCAGAGCGCCGCGAGGTTCACATCGTGGATGACCACCAGAATGCCCACCCTCTCCCCGCGCGCCAATTGCCGCAGCGTTTCAAGCAGCGAGCGCTGATGCAAAGGATCCAGGCTGGCGGTGGGTTCGTCCAGCAGCATATATCGGCCCTGCGGGTCTGCGCGCCGTTGCGCAAGCACCTGAAGCAGCACCCGGGCAAACTGGACCCGCTGCTGCTCGCCGCCCGAAAGCTCGAGATACCGACGTGCCGCCAGATGAGTGATTCCGGCGCGCTGCAGTGCTGCGTGCACCGCCTCTTCGACGTCGGAGGCGGAAAGCGCAGGAAATGGATACGCCCCCATCGCGACGACTTCTCCGACATCCAGATCGAAGGCCAGGGCCGGTTTTTGCGGCAGGACCGTACGTATGCGCGCCTGTCGCGCCGCGGAAAGCATCGGCAATGCGAACCCATTGAGCATCACGCCCACATGCCCCTCACGGGCATCGTCGGATTTGAGTTCGCCGGCCAGGATAGACAAGAGGGTGGACTTGCCCGCTCCGTTGGCGCCCAGGAGGCTCACGACCTCACCGGGTCGGATGCAAAGCGTGGCCTGGTCGAGCACCCGGCCTTGCCTGCGCCGCAGGACGATCTCGTCTGCCGCGAACTCGTCGCCCTTGCCGCTTTCCATATAGGTATCCATCACTGGCGTACAGCCCGTCCGCGGGCCAGCAGAAAGAAAAAGAAGGGACCGCCGACCAGGCTGGTGACCAACCCGATGGGCAGCTCCGCGGGGCTTACCAGCAGGCGCGCGAGCCAATCCGCCAGGGTCAGCAGCAATCCGCCCGCGACCATGGACGCCGGCATCAGGTAGCGATGGTGCGCCCCCAGCAGCATGCGTATCAGATGAGGCACCACCAGCCCGATGAAGCCGATTCCGCCCGTAACCGCCACCAGCGGGCCAATGACCAGGGCCGTGACGACAATGAGACGGCGCCGGACGACCGCGAGTTCAAAACCCAAGTGCGCCGCTTCGCGCTCCCCCAGAAGCAAGGCGTTCAGTACCCGCCATTGCTTGCAAAGATAGGCCATCAAAAGCAGCGTCCAGGGACCCAGCCAAGCCACGGTGGACCAGTCCGCTCCCGCCAGGCTGCCCATGTTCCAGAAGGTCAGGTCGCGCAGCTGTGCGTCGTCGGCCAGATAAGTGAACACGCCGATGGCGCTGCCTGCTATCGTATTGATGGCAATGCCGGCCAGCAGCAGCCCCGCCACCCCGCTATAGCGGCGGCCGATTGAGTAGGCAAGGAACGTTGCCGCCAAGCTGCCCAAGAAGGCGAAAGTGGCGATGGTCAGGAAGCCGCCGGCGGTCATGACGATCGCAAATACCGCTCCCAGCGCGGCACCGGATGAAATCCCCACCAAGCCGGGCTCAGCCAGCGGATTCCGGAAAAGCGCCTGCATGGTCACGCCGGTGGCGGCCAGGGCGGCCCCGGTCACCGTACTGAAAAGCACCCTGGGCAGACGGATATCCATCAGCACGCGATGCAGCAGGTCGTCGTCCGGGGACAAGGTTCCCCACAGCAGGCGTGGGAAGCTGTTCCAGGGAATGTATACGGCGCCGCTGGCGCTGGCGGCGAGCATCGCCAGCGCCAGGCAAATCAACAGAATGAGCAGGACTGGCTGGGGCGCCAGCTTGCGCGATTCAGACAGCATGTCAGTGCGCCGCTTCTTTCAGCAAGCGTATGGCGTCGCCCACCCGGGGGCCGATTCCCAGGATGAGCAGATCGTTCATGGCGACGACTCGCCCTTCGCGCGCCGCCGGCGTTGCGGCGATGGCCGGATTGGCGGTGAGTTTTTCCATGCCCCCGCTGGCTTTTACGGAGGCCTCGCTGACGACGATCATATCGGGTGCGAGCAAGGCCAGGCCTTCGGCCGACACGGGTTTGTAGCCCGCCTGCTGCGCAAGCGCGTTCTCCAGTCCGGCCAGTGCAAGAACGGCGTTGGCGGCAGTATTGCCACCGGCCCCGAGCAGCGGCCCCGTACGGTTGACCAGCACGACCGCCCGGCGCGCCGTGGATGGCTCGGCCTGAGCAGCAGCCACGTCCTCGCGCACGCGCTCCGACAGCTCACGCCCCTGTTCGGGGACCTGGAGCTCCGATGCGACCTGTTGAATGCGGTCGTACAGAGAATCGATGGTGGGCTTGTCCGACACCGAGGTCAGCGGAATGCCCAGCCCCTTCAGTCTTTCCAGCGCTTTCGGCGGGCCGGCGTTCTCGGAAGCCAGGACCAGATCCGGTTTCATTGCCACCACGCCTTCCACGGGAACGGAACGGTAATAGCCGACGCGAGGCAGTTCCCGCGCCGCTTCCGGATACATGCTGGACTCGTCGTCGGCAACGAGGCGCCCGCCCTGTCCCAAATCGTAGACGATTTCAGTGACGCTTCCGCCCAGGGTGACGACACGCTCGGCCGCGGCGTACGCCGGCCCCGAGGCCAAAAGGCAAAGAGCCAGTAGACACCGCAACATCGTTACGCCGCCAGCGGTTCGGGACAATAGCCGACCAGAAGCTCGCGCCAACTGGCGAGTTCCGGTACCCCCGGCTTGCGAGCACCGAAGAATTGGGCAATGAGGTCGCCATTCTCGGCATAGCATTCCAAGGATGTCACCCAACCGTCCTTGGTCGGCTTGTTGACGATCCAGCTGGAGGCGATGGCCGTGGTATCGAGATGCAGGTTGAAGTGCGGCTCGAGAACGTTGAACCATGGCCCCGTGCGCATCAGCTTCTTGACGGGTCCGGAATGGATCTGGATCATGCCCTTGTTGCCCACGAAGCACATGAAAGAGATGTCGCGTTCCGCGACGTCTTCCAGCATGCGTTCGGCCAGGCCGTTGTCCACCTGCTGCGCAAGATCGGGGCCTATTCCGCGCAAAGCCGTCAGGCGCGAAACGTTGTGCTTGCGCAGCAGGCCGAAGAATTCGTGCGTGTCTTCCATGGCAAGCCAGTCCGCCCGCATCGCGGCGGGTATTTCCGGAAGCGTGGTGTCCTCTTCCTGCGCCAGCGGTTCGACCTTGGGCCAGGCCGGATCGGGATCCGTGAACTTCTGGACCAGCGCTTCGTAGGCCTCTTTGTTCGACTCGTCGGTGATGTACACCTTATGTACGGCGCTGCCGGCTTTGTCGAAGAACTGCAAGCTTTGCCGGCCATCGTCCGTAACGGCGAAGGTGAACTTCCAGTCGCCGAAGAACATGCGCAGATCGATGTCGGGCCCCAATACGATGCCCATGGTGTTTCCGGCACGGATGTCTTCATAGGCGCCGTGCCGTTCGTGTACGCACCAATCGTTGCGCGTCAGCGCCATGACCCGGCCAAGGCTGCCCAACTCTTTGAATATGGCCTGGGGCGGCTCTTTGAGCAAAGTCGATTTGACCGCGCCGCAGCCGGCGGCGACGAGCTCCATTTCGGAAACCTGCATCAGCTCGGCCAGATTGCGTATACGCATCTTCGGATGCTCTGCCTTGAGCTCGGCATAGCGTTCGCGCAGCACCGCCGCCTCGCTTTCAAAGGGATGCGTCATGACGAGAAACTCCTTTTGCAAGTAAAGTTTAATTATATCGATAATAAGATTGATTCTTGGTTCTATCAATACTGATAGGTCAAGGATACGCGCACGCTGCGTCCAGGTTCGGTGTAGCTGTCGATGGGCGCGGACTCCCGCCCGCCGGCGCGCGGCACATTCAATGCATTCCAGTACTTGCGGTCAAACACGTTGTACACCCCGGCCTGCAGGCGCAAGCCCTTGACGGCGGCGGGTTTCCACCAGGCGTTCAGATCAAGCACACCGTATCCGGGCGCCTCGAAGTCGGAAACACTGGTACCCGGCACGACGTCGGGCGCTGAATATTCCACCTGCGTACGGCGTTTGGCGAGGGTCGTCAAGGCTTCCGCACCCCATGCTTCAGTCCGGTAGCCCAGCGCCAGCGTAGCCTTCAAGGGCGCGACGGAATTCAGATAGCGGCCGGTATCCTGGTCGCGACCGTGCGCCCACGCGAGCGAGCCCCAGGTGTACCAGTTCTGGTCAATGTTCCAGTGGCCGCTGAGCTCGGCGCCGTAGATGCGCACGCGAGCGCGATTCGCGTATGCCGTGACGCCCATGGGGTAGGTGCCGGTCCAGGCCGGGTTCCATTCGGGTGAGCTTGGGGTAAGAGGCACCTCTTCTTCGATGAAGTTCTTGTAGCGGTTGTCGAAAACGCTGAGGCGACCGCCCAGGTCGCGATTGCCCACGTCCACGCCCAGTTCCCATCCACGGCTGATCTCCGCCTCGAGGTTGGGATTTCCCACCCGAAGATAGGTTCCCGGCGCACCGTAGTTCATATAGAGCTGCGTTGCGGTGGGCGCCTTGTATCCGTAGCCATACCTGGCATAGAACGACAGGTCCGAAGCCGGCTTGTAGGTCGCCAGCAAGGACGGCGACAGGCGCTGGCCGCTGGCCGAGTTCAGGTCGGTTATTCCGGCATTCGGGTTGCTGTCGTAGGAAGCGCTGGACTCGGGCTTATGTTTATAGGAATCGAACCTCAGCGCCGGGGTGAGCGCGTATTTTCCGTCGCTCCAGGAGATTTCATCCTGGACCCATAACGCCCATTGCTGGCCCTTCGAGTTGGCAACGTCGGCCTGATTGGTATGAAGCAGATCGCAGCTGCGCGGGCCGAACATTCCCGAAACGGAGGCCGGCACAGGCCTCAGGCCGGAGGGGCAGTTGTCATAGCCGGAGGAATCCTGCTTGTTCTTGCTGCCATACCATTCGGCACCCGCCGCCCAGTGGTGCTGGACCGAGGCCGACCGCAAGAAGCCGCTCCATTGCGTAAGGGCGCCGACACCCGACTCCTCGACGCTGTTGTCGCGGCGGTATTCTCCGTAAGGGTAGCCGTAGCCGTAAAGAGCCCCGACGGGCGATCTTCCCCTGCCGTCCATATTCCGGAAGGCGTCCTGCGCGCCATCCAGGTAGCTCCGCTGCCAATAGAGCTTCACCTCGCCATGCTGGACGGCGGCGCGCTCCGCGCGAGCGTCGTACTCGTAGCCCATGAGCACACGCTTGCGGCTCAGCTCTTTGCGTGTGCTGTTATTGCCGATGGAATAGGTGGCGGTGTTCTGTTCGCGCATGTTGTCGATGTCGGTCTTGCGCTGGAAATATTCGCCGCTCAAAGTCAGCCGGTGCTCTTCGTTCAACGCATGCTGAAGCTTCAGCATGAAATTGTTCTGCTTGTAGGTCTCGGGGTTGGCCTGCTCGCGGGTGGGTCCGTAGCCGCCGATCTCTCCCATGTTCTCGCGCTCATGGCCCTTGCGGTATCCCGCCTGCAAGAGCCAGCTCGTGCCCTGCCCCAGGCGGCCCGCCAAAGCGGCGTCCGCACCCCAGCTGTTGTCGGCGCCGTCGTAGCCGCTTTTGACCAGTGCGCCGAAATCCTTGCCCGGCGCCAACAAATCGCCCGGCGCCAAGGTACGCAGGTCCAGATATCCGACCAGCGAACCCGACTGGACCGCGCCATTGGCGCGCACTACGTCGATGGCCGAGAGCGTATTGAAGTTCAGCATGTCCAAGCCGCCCTTCTCGCCGCGCGCGCCGTCATTCAGCCAAGGCAGGCGGATGCCGTCGACCCGCGTCACCACACGGTCCTGGTCCATGCCCCGGATATTCACGCTCTTCGTATTGGCATTGAAATTCACGCCCGGCTCGGCACGCTTGGAAAAATCCTCCCAGCTATTGATGGAGCGATCGTCCAGCTCTTGCCTGGTAACGATGGACGACCCTTCGGGCAATTCGGTTTCGAGTCTTTGGCCTTGCACGACAAGCGGGCTCAGTTCCTGGATTCCACCAGGCGTTCCGGCACCCCCCGTTTGCGCGGCAACCTGGGCGGCCGCCACCGCCATGAAGACGCCACTCCACCAAAAAATCGTTTTCCCCATTTCCTTGCCCATTTGTAAGAGTGTATTAAAGGGGAAAATGATAACTATTTCTATTTGCCTTTGCAATAAAAATGATACAAATCAAATTTACTCGGGGTCGGGCCCCGTACGGGGTCCGACCCCCTTCGTCTTTCGAGCCGGGGTCAGACCCATAGGGTCTGACCCTTTTATACTTCTGCGCTGTTTGCCCGGGGTCAGACCCGTAGGGTCTGACCCCCTCCCTTTCGCCTCCGCCAAGGTGGCGTCTATCAGGGCCGTGGCCATCCAGCGCACGGTCGATTCGACTTCGCGGTCCGACGCATTCCAGATGTCTTTCAACACGACGTAGGCTTCGTATCCATAGATGGTGGACAGCGCCTTGTGCAGCCTGCGGATCAAGGGCTTGGGGATCTGGTTCTCGAACGGCAGCAAGGCCTGCGCAAGAATCTTCACACGGTGCCCTCGCCGATAGGGCTCTTCATCGAGCATGCCGGCCCGCTCCAGCGCCCGGTGCTCCAGGGCGAGCTGGAGCGCCGCCCGCATCTCGGTTTCGTACTCCTTGAATCGGGGGAAGGTGTGATCGAACAATTCCATGACACGCTCGCGGGCGCTCTCGTGCTTGGAAGCGGTGGTGCGCACCGGACCCAATGACGTGTCGACGACCGCAGCAATCAGCTTGCTGCGGCTTGGAAAGTAACGATACGCCGTCGCCCTCGATACGTCGGCACGCGCCGCTACCTGAGCGACGGACGGCATGATGCCGGTGCGGATCAGCTCCATCGCGGCTTGAAGCAGCGCCGCATGAGTTCGTGCGCGGGGACCGCTTTCGGGCGCTTTGGGCACCGAAGTAACCACGTATCTCATATACCTGTTCCCTTTTTTTTATTCTTGATAAAAGTCAAAAAACCACTTGACCATACTTAAAAGGCTTCATAGAATCAAATCAATTTTTAAGACACCAGTCTCATTTTGAGTCTTATGTCTTAAATAGTAAATAAGAATTCCTATAACCGCCCGGGTCAGCAGAGAACCTCAAGGTTTCATCGGGCGCGGAGACAACATCATGAAGACACCCACCTTCCCGTGGGGCGGGCCGCGTCATGCAGCCTTCCCGGCATGCACCAGCGCCTGTTCGCGCGGCACCTTTCTTGACTCGGGCGATTCCATCGCCACCGGCATGCCCGCCGGCGTCGATGCGCGCGCCGAAACTCACAGCGGAATTCCAGAGGGCCCATCCAAATGACGACGCAGTTCATCGAAAACATGGCCGTGGAGATCACGGGCGAAGGCGAGCCCGTCGTATGCCTGCACGGCCTTGGCGGCTCATCCAACAACTGGACGCCGGTAGAGCCGGCGCTGGCCAACTTCCAGTTGGTACGCTTCGACTTGCCCGGCAGCGCACGGTCCTCGGGCATCGGCGGAGAACTCTCCATCGAAAGCATCGCCGAACGCATTGTCCAGGCCTGCGGCAAGCTGGGCATCAACCGCGCACACTTCCTCGGCCATTCGCTCGGCACCATCGTCTGTTTCCACATAGCCGCCACGCAGCCCAGACTGGTCAAGAGTTTGGCGCTCTTCGGTCCCTTGCTGTGCCCGCCCGACGCGGCCCGCCCCAATATACGAGCCCGGGCCGACAAGGCACGCAATGAAGGCGTCAAAGGCATGCAGGAAATCGCCGATGCCATCGTTGCCGGCGCCATTTCCGCCACCACCCGGCGCGAGCAGCCCGCGGTTTCCGCACTGGTCAGGGAAAGCATCATGCGTCAGGACGCCCAGGGCTATGCGCGCTGCTGCGACGCATTGGCCAACGCCAAGGCGCCTTCCGTCGACGCCATCGAATGCCCTGTCCTGCTCGTCACGGGCGACCAGGACGGCGTGGCGCCACCGCAGGCGGTCCGCGCCATTGCGGACCGTATTCCCGGAAGCCGCAGCACCGTGTATGCACAGTGCGGGCACTGGACCACATTCGAACGCGCGCATGACTGCATGCGCGATCTCAAGGATTTCTATTCCGGTCGCTTTCAGTAAAGGACGGCAGCATGGCCCATACCCTATTCACCAATGTCCGCATTTTCGACGGCTCCGGTGCGCAGCCCTACCATGGCGAAGTCCTGGTCGAGGGCAATCGGATCACGCGGGTGGCGCGTTCGGCGCGCTCCTTCCAGAGCGGCGACGCCACCGTGATCGACGGTGCCGGCGCCTTCCTGATGCCGGGCATGACCGAAGCGCATACGCACTTCTCCTGGAACGACCAGCCCTCGCTGAATGCCATCCAGATGATGCCGCCGGAAGAACACATACTGTGGTGCGTACGGGTCGCCAAACGGTATCTCGAAATGGGATGGACCTCCTGTGTGGGCGCCGCCACCGCCAAGGCGCGGCTGGACGTGGTGCTGCGCAACGCGATCAACGCCGGGGAATTCCCCGGGCCGCGCTATTTGGCGGCAAGCCAGGAAATCACCACCATAGGCGGTCTCGGTGACGAATCTCGTCCCCATCTGCCCTTTCCAGAACTGAGCTTCGGTTGTGTCGTGACCGGCGCCGACGAGATGCGCCGGGCCGCGCGCACGTACATCAAGTACGGTGTGGACACACTGAAAATCAATCTTTCCGGCGAATACATCGCCGGCATGCCGGCCGAAACCACGCCTTTCACGGACCCGGAGATCGCCGCGCTCGTGGAAGAAGCCCACAAAAATGGCCGCCGGGTCGCCGCCCACGCCCGCTCATGCGAATCCATCAAGCAGTGCATACGCCACAACATCGATCTCATCTATCACGCCAGCTTCACGGATGACGAAGCACTGGACATGCTCGAGGCCCACCGCCACAGGATCTTCCTGGCGCCCGGCCTGGCATGGCTCGTGAACACCAGCTATCACGCATCGGAATACGGCATTACGCCTGCCATTGCTGAATCCATGGGGTATCACCGCGAGCTGGAGACCGCGATCGAGTCCCTGAAGAAGATGCATAAGCGCGGAGTCCGCATCCTGCCCGGAGGCGACTATGGCTTTGCATGGATCAAGCATGCGACCAATGCCCAGGATCTCGAGTACTTCGTCAAGTACCTGGGATTCTCGCCCATGGAGGCTTTGCTGAGCGCCACGCGGCTCGGCGGGGAGATCATGCTGCGCCCCCATGAACTGGGCCAGGTCAAAGAGGGCTATCTTGCCGACATGATCCTGGTCGATGGCGATCCCTTGTCCGACATCCGGGTCCTGCAGGACTCCAAGCGCATTCTTGCCGTCATGAAGGACGGCGAGTTCTACAAGAAGCCCGAGGTCCAGGGCACCCGCAACATGACGCGCTGGGCCTGACCATGGATGTGAGCAAATGGAAACGTCCCCGCCGCTCGGCGCTGATCACCTTACTGGTGATCGGCCTGCCCCTGCTTGCGCTCAGCATCGCGGCGCTCACGAGCAATGCCCGCCTTTTCATTCTCACGCTCATGAACGGGCTCACGCTGGCCGCCCTGTATTTTCTCGTGGCCAGCGGCTTCACGCTCATCTTCGGCCTCATGCGCAACGTCAACCTGGCGCATGGGTCGCTATTCCTGCTCGGCGGATACATCGGCTATAGCGTCGGCGACCTGACCGGCTCCTGGTTTGCCGCCCTCATTGCCGGCTTCGTGTCCGTAGCGCTGACGGGCCTGCTGCTCCAGGTGTTCGTCTTCCGGTACATGGACGGCCAGGAGCTCAGACAGACACTCGTCACCATCGGGCTTTCCATCGTCCTGGCCGACATCTACATGTGGATCTGGGGCGGCGACACCTATCAGTTCGATCCGCCCGAGTGGACGCAGTTCCCGATGCCCATGCCCATCATCAACGCCTATCCGGCCTTCAGGCTGTTGGTGCTGCTGATCGCCATCGTGATCGGCGTCGGGCTATGGCTATTCCTGAACCGCACGCGCATCGGAGCCATGATACGTGCAGGCGTGGACGACAAGCGGATGCTGTCGGCCAGCGGCGTGAATGTGCAGCGCGTCTTCGCGGTCACCTTCGCCCTCGGCGCGGGGCTGGCGGGAGCGGCCGGCGTGATCGGCGGCACGGCGCTCTCCATCGCACCCGGGGAAGACGTGCGCTACCTGCTCGCCTCCCTCATCGTCGTCATTGTCGGAGGCATGGGAAGCATTACCGGCGCGGTCATTGGCGCCCTCCTCATCGGCGTCGCCGAAACCATGGGCATGGCGTACGCTCCTACCTACGGCGTCGTATTCACTTTCATCATCATGGTGGTCGTGCTCGCGTTGCGTCCCCAAGGCATCATGGGGAAAAAAGCATGAGCGCAAACAAGTGGCGGCATGCCATGAGCACCGGCGGCGGCGCCGCAGCGGCAAGGAAAGGCCGCTCTCCGGCGACTATGGTCCCTTCGCCGGGCGACCGTCCGCAAACCGCCGCGATGCGGCCCGATAGGCGCGGCCTGGCCCACGCCAAGCTTCTGCGATATGCCATCGTCCTGGCTGCGCTGCTCGTTTATCCGTGGATCGCATCCAGTTTCTTTACGTTCCAGATCGGCGCGCAATCGCTGATTCTGGGCATCATCGCGCTCTCGCTGGCCTTCCTGGCCGGATACGGCGGCATGGTCAGCCTGTCGCAGATGACGATCGCCGGCATTGCCGGCTACGTCATGGCCATTTTCGGCCACTCCGCCGTCAGCCAGATCAGCATGGAATGGCCTTGGTGGCTGGCCTCCGTGCTGGCCGTGCTGCTTGCGGTCGGCACCGCGACGCTCATCGGCATCGTGTCGGTGCGCACGGACGGCATCTACACGATCATGATCACTCTCGCCATCGGCGTGGCGATGTTCTACCTTACCCAGCAGAACTACACCGTATTCAATGGCTTCCAGGGTTTCTCGAGCATATTTCCGCCCCAGCTCGGAACACTCAATCTGCGCGACCCCGTACCCTTTTATTATCTTTCCCTGCTCTTCGCCCTGCTGTCCTACGCGGCGGTCAAATATATTGTCCGCACGCCGTTCGGCATCGCCCTGCAGGGCACGCGTGACAATGCCCGGCGGATGCGCGCGCTGGGGTTCAACGTGGCCGCGCACCGCGTTGCGGCCCATGCGTTCGCGGGCCTGCTGGCCGGCATCGGGGGCGTCCTGCTGGTCTGGTACAACGCACGCATCTCGCCCGGAACCATCGGCACCTCCGCCCTCATCAACATTCTCATCATCGCCGTGATCGGGGGCCTGCGCCATCCCTTGGGGGCGTTCATCGGAGCGCTTGCCTTCGTGCTCCTGCAAAACTTCGCGATCGACCTGATCGACCGCGAGCGCTTCAACCTGATCATCGGAGGCGCCTTCCTGCTGATACTGGTTTTCTCGCCCGACGGCCTGCTGGGCCTCTGGCATCGCGTACGTGGCCTGCTTCGCCCGGCCCGGAAACAATAGGGCGAAGGACCGTGCTCAATCATCACAACATCCGGAGACACAACATGAAATCGACGAAGATCCGCTTTTGCGGCACCGTTCTGGCCCTCGCACTGGCGGGCATCGGCACCGCCGCACACGCTCAAGACACCCTGAAGATAGGCGTCCTGGCAACGCTGGAGGGAGCATTGACCGTTTCCGGCCAGGACGGCATGCGCGGCATGGAGCTAGCCATGCGGCAACACAACTTCACGGCCGGAGGCAAAAAGATCGAGGTGATCCGAGCCTCGTCGACCGGGCAGCCTGACACCGCCGTCAATGCGGCCCGCAAGCTGGTCGAACAGGACAAGGTGGCCATCCTGATCGGTCCCCTGTCCGGCTCCGAAGGCATCGCAGTCAAGGACTACGCCAAGACCCAGCCCAACGTGATCTTCGTGAACGGATCGTCGGCCGCGCAGGAAACAACGCTCAAAGACCCGGCCGGTAACTTCTACCGCTTCTCGACAGACGGCGCGCAATGGTCGGCGGGGCTGGGGTCTTATGTCTACAACGACAAGGGCTACAAGAAAGTGGCGGTCGTCGCCGAAGACTATTCCTTTCCTTACGCCCAGGTCCAGGGCTTCATGATCGAATACTGCAAGGCCGGGGGCAAAGTCACCGACAAGCAATGGGTGCCGCTGGGCACCAAGGACTATTCCTCGGTCATCGCCAAGCTGCCTTCCGATGTCGACGCCATCTATGTCGCCTTGGGCGGGTCCGACGCCGTCAATTTCTTTTCGCAATACGAGCAGTCCGGCGGCAACAAACCCTTCATCGGCGGCTCCATCACGGTGGACCAGACGGTTCTGAGCTACAAGGGCAAGCGACGCGATGCATTGGTCGGCACACCGGCCGCGGGTCCCACCGCCGACAACTGGGACGACGCGGAATGGAAGAAATTCGTCCAGGCCTATCGCGATGCCAAGTTCGACAACGCCTATCCGACACCGGGCCTGTTCGCGCATGCCTACTACGTCAACACCAAAGCGGTCCTGGCCGGCCTGGACGCGGTGAACGGCGATGTCGGCAAGCTCAGCCAACAGTTGGCGACGATGACGGTCGACACGCCCACCGGCCCCGTCAAGCTGGATGAAAACCGCAACGGCGTGGCGAACATCTTCCTGACGGAGGTCGCCAAGGGGGACAACGGTGCCCTGTACAACCGTGTCGTCAAGGTCACGCCGAACGTCACGCAGACTCTGGGGTTGAGCAAGGATGAGTTCGCCAAGATGGGCTTCGGCACGCGAACCAATCCCGAGTGCAAATAATCCTTCGCAACCTTTGACCGACACGGCAACGAACATGGCTACCTCTCCATCCGGCTCCGGATTCCAGTCCGGCAATGCGCTTGAATTGCGCCGCGTATCTCGCAGTTTCGGCGCGCTCAAGGCCATCGACGACGTCTCCTTCAGCGTCTCGGCCGGACAGCGGTATGCCGTGCTGGGCTCCAATGGGGCCGGCAAAACGACTTTGTTCAATGCCATCACGGGCGATTTCTTCCCGAGCAGCGGACGCGTGCTGCTGTTCGGGGAGGACGTCACGTTTTTTCCGCCCCAGGAGCGTATCCGGCGCGGCCTGCGGCGCACCTATCAGTCCTCTCTGCTCTTTCGCGATCTCACCGTCCGCGACAACCTTTTCCTGGCCGTACGGGGTGTCACACGGGGCAGGTTCAGCTTCGTGCGCGCAGCCTGTGAAGATCCCAGCAATGTCTCGGCAGCGCAGTTGCTGGAGCACATCCGCCTGAGCCATCTGGCCGACACGATGGTTTCGGAACTTTCGCACGGGCAGCAGCGGCAACTGGAGATCGGCATGGCTCTGGCCGGCTCCCCGCGACTCATTCTTTTCGACGAACCGGCCGCCGGCCTGTCGCCCGCCGAACGCAAGGAGCTGGTCGCCTTGCTGCGGGCTCTGCCGCCGCATCTGGGCTATGTGATCATCGAGCACGATCTCGAGATCGCGCTCAACGTCGTGGAACGCGTGACAGTCATGCACAACGGTCGCGTGCTCTGCCACGGCACCCCTCGCGAAATCGAGGACAACCCGGAAGTCCAGGCCATTTACATGGGAGAGCATGGCTATGGCCATCATTGACGAGCAGCATTACGCGATGGCCGGACGCGGCAACGGCAAAGGCGCCCTCCTTGAAGTGTCCGGACTCGACGTCTATTATGGGCAGGCACATGCCGTACAGGGCGTTACGTTCACCGTGGAAGGCAATGTGCTGGCCATCGTCGGCAAGAACGGCATGGGCAAGACGTCGGTCTGCAATGCCATTACCGGACTCATTCCAGCGAAAGGCAGCGTCCGGTTGAACGGGCACGAATTGCTGGGGCGTCCGCCACACAGCATCACGCACGCCGGCATCGGCTATGTGCCGCAAGGCCGCCGTGTGTGGCCATCCCTCACGGTCGACGAACACCTGGAGCTCTCCGCGCGCACTGCGAATCGCGGCGACTGGACGGTGGACCGCATCTACCAGTTGTTTCCACGTTTGGCTGAACGAAGGGACAACGGCGGCGCCCAGCTCTCCGGCGGCGAGCAGCAGATGCTGGCGATAGGACGCGCGCTGCTGTTCAATCCCAAGCTGCTCGTGATGGACGAGCCCACCGAAGGCCTCGCGCCCGTCATCGTCGAGCACGTGGCATCCATGCTCAAGACGGTCTCCCGGGAAACCGATGTCTCGATATTGCTGATCGAACAGAACCTGGGCGTCGCGATCGACGTTGCGGATACGGTCGCCGTCATGACGAACGGCCGCATCAGCCGTCTGCTGCCCGCCTCCGAACTGGCCGCCGACCGCGAGCTCCAGCAACGCCTGCTGGGCGTGCGCTCCTCCATGGAAGAAGAAGGGCCGATCAACCCACCGGCGATGGAACCGAATACGGCCGGCCATCCCGGGTCTGGCGACCGGGAGCCGCCCCAACAACAGGTGTGGGTCATACGCCGGGCCTACCAGGATGAAGACCCGCCTTTGCGCCAGATGCCAAAGCTGGCGCTGGATTCCGACGCCGGCAAACGCCCGCCGCGCGCGGAAGCCACCCAGCGCATGGTGCGCATGAGGCCCGCCGGCTTGGCGGGCGTCGACCGGACCGCCTACGTCGTCGGCACCTTCGACACCAAGGGTCCCGAATTGCAATATCTGCGCAGTTGCATCGAAAAGCTCGGCATACGGGTGACGACGGTCGACCTGGCAACCAGCGGCGCCATGTCATCGGCCGGCATCACGGCGCGTGAAGTGGCCCGGTTCCATCCCAAGGGCGAGGCCGCCGTATTCACGAAGGACCGCGGCTCGTCGGTCGCCGGAATGACCGAGGCCTTCGGGCGTTTTCTCGCCAGCCGGCGCGACCTGGGCGGAATCATTTCCGCCGGCGGATCGGGCGGAACGGCGCTGGCCACGGCCGGCATGCGCTCGATTCCGGTAGGCATACCAAAAGTCATGGTCTCGACCGTGGCCTCCGGCGATGTCGCGCCTTACGTGGGCGAATCCGACATCTGCATGATGTACTCGATTACCGACGTGTCCGGCCTGAACCGGATCAGCGCGCAGGTACTCGGCAATGCCGCCCATGCCCTGGCGGGAATGATCGCCAATCCCGTCCAGCCCGCCGACGAACCCAAGCCGGCCATCGGCCTCACCATGTTCGGCGTCACGACGAGCTGTGTCCAGGCGGTCACCAAAGCCCTGTCGTCCAGCTACGATTGCCTGGTCTTCCACGCCACGGGCACAGGCGGACGATCGATGGAGATGCTGACCGATTCGGGCCTGCTTGACGGCATCATCGACATCACGACGACGGAAATCGCCGACCTGATCGTGGGCGGCGTCTTTTCCGCCGGCGACACGCGCATGGATGCCGTCATCCGCAGCCGCCTGCCCTATGTGGGTTCCTGCGGCGCGCTGGATATGGTGAACTTCCATGCCATGGCCACGCTCCCCGCGCGCTTCCGGGGGCGCAACATATACAAGCACAACGAAAACGTCACCTTGGTCCGCACCTTGCCCGAAGAGAACGTTGCAATCGGCGAATTCATCGCGGGCAAGCTGAATCAAATGGAAGGTCCCGTGCGTTTCCTGATTCCGGAAGGCGGCGTCTCGGCCATCGACGCCCCCGGCCAGCCCTTCCATGATCCGGCCGCGAACCGTGCGCTGTTCTCGACCATCGAGAAGAACTTCAAGCCCGGCTCGCAGCGCAAGCTGATCAAGCTCCCCTACAACATCAACGACCCGGCTTTCGCCGAGGCGCTCGTACAGGCCTTCCAGGAAATCCGCCCGCAGGCGCCGGCGCGCCCGTCATATAAACGCTAGGAAACAACCATGCCCCGCATTCAACGCTCAACACTGCTCGAGAAATTCCGCGAGATGATACGCAACGGGATACCCATCATCGGCGGAGGCGCAGGCACCGGCTTGTCCGCAAAATGCGAGGAAGCCGGCGGCATAGACCTAATCGTGATCTACAACTCGGGGCGCTACCGGATGGCGGGCCGAGGGTCGCTGGCCGGCTTGCTGGCGTACGGCAACGCAAACCAGATCGTCGTCGAGATGGCAAGCGAAGTCCTGCCGGTGGTGAAACACACCCCCGTCCTGGCGGGCGTGAACGGGACCGATCCGTTCATGATTCCCGAAAATTTCCTGCGCCAGCTGATCAACCTGGGGTTCTCCGGCATCCAGAACTTCCCGACCGTCGGACTGATAGACGGCACATTCAGGGCGAACCTCGAGGAAACCGGCATGGGCTACGGTTTGGAAGTCGACCTCATACGCAAGGCGCGCGAGCTGGATCTGCTGACCACGCCCTATGTCTTCAACGAAGCGAACGCCGCCGACATGGCGCGCGCCGGCGCGGACATCATCGTCTGCCATCTTGGGCTGACCACCGGCGGGGCCATTGGCGCCGAAACCGCCCTGACACTGGAAGACTGCGTGCCCGCCATCAATGCCTGGTCGGAAGCGGCCAGGCGTGCCAACCCGGACATCATCGTCCTGTGCCACGGCGGCCCCATCGCCACCCCGGCCGACGCGGCCTTCATTCTCGAAAACTGTCCCGGCTGCCATGGGTTCTATGGCGCCTCGAGCATGGAGCGCCTGCCCGTGGAAACCGCGCTGACGGAACAGACGCGCGCATTCAAGAACATCAAGCGTTAACAAGCCAAGGAGTCGACCATGAGTGGTTCAGAGTTCGGAGTTTTCTTATTGGGCCTTCTGGCTGTGGTCATCGTCGCGGCCATCGGCATATGGCTGTTGCACTGGCTATACCTCAGGTCATCCAAAGGCCGCGCTTTCGTGCGCACCGGCCTGGGCGGTCAGAAGATCGTGCTGGACGGCGGCGCCTTCGTGCTGCCCATCGTGCATGACGTCATCCCCGTGAACATGAACACGCTGCGCCTGGAAGTCACACGCGGCCGCGACAAGGCACTGATCACCAAAGACCGCATGCGCGTCGACGTCACGGCGGAGTTCTATGTCCGCGTTGCGGCGAATCCCGACGCCGTGGCCACGGCCGCCCAGACGCTGGGGGAACGCAGCATGGAGCCGGAACGGCTGATCGAGCTGGTGGAAGGCAAATTCGTGGACGCCTTGCGCACCGCGGCGGCCGAGATGACCATGGAGGAACTGCATGAAAAACGCGGCGAATACGTCAGGAAGGTCAGCATCGACGTAGCGGACGATCTGACCAAGAATGGCCTGGAACTCGAAGCGGCTTCGCTGACCCAGCTCGACCAGACGGCCATGGAGTTTTTCAATCCATCCAACCAGTTCGATGCCGAAGGCATGACGCGGCTCACCGAGCAGATAGAAAGGCGCAAGAAACAACGCAACGACATCGAGCAGGACACGCTGATTTCCATACGCAGCAAGAACCTGGAGGCCGAGAAGCTGGCCCTGGACATCGACCGCGAAGCGGAATATGCCAGGCTCGCCCAGGAGCGCGAAGTGGAAATCGCCCGTGCCCAGCAAAGGGCGGAGGTCGCCCGGGAACGCGCCGAAACCGAACACCGAGCAGAGCGGGCGCAGATCGAAGCGCGCCAGGCCGTGGAGCAAGCCCAAGTCCGGGCAGAGCTGCAGATCGAGCATGAGCGCATCGCCAAAGAGAAGGAGCTGCAAGCCGCCAACCTGGAGCGCCGCAAGGCGCTTGAACTGGCGGAGCAACAGCGCGCAATCGCCATCGCCGAACAGTCGAGGCGCCAATCGGAAGCCCAGGCCGCTGCAGATCAAGCGCGCGCCGAAGCCGTTGCCGCGGAAGAGCGCGTCTTCTCGGCTCGTGAACTGGAAGTTGCCGAACGCCGCAAGCAGGTCGAGCTCATTGCTGCACGGCAGGCGGCCGAAAAAGAAGGCCTGCAGCTGCGCTTGGCCGCCGAAGCCGAAAAGGCGGCGAGCGCCGACCGCGCCGCCGCCATCCGGGCGCATGCCGAAGCGGATGCCGATGCGGAAAGGATACGTGCGGAGGCCAGCAGGGTCCGCAGCGAAGTGGAAGCCGAAGGCCTGCGCCGCATGAACGAGGCTTCCAATGTGTTGACGGCCGACGCGCGGTCTTCCGCGCTGCGCCTGCGCATCGTCGACAAAATGGAAGGCATCATCCGCGAATCGGTCAAGCCCATGGAAAATATCGACAGCATCAAGATATTGCAGCTGGATGGGCTCGGCAATGTGGGTAACGGCGCCGGCGTTGACGACAGGAATGTCGGCATTGCCGACGGCGTAGTGAATTCGGCCTTGCGTTATCGGGCGCAGGCGCCGGTGGTCGATCAGCTCCTGCGTGAAATCGGCCTCGACGGCGGCAACCTCGCGGGCGCAGCAGGCACCATGCTGCCCACGCCGGCTTCCGGCACCGGCAACGATGACAAGAAAAGCAAGAACGCGCCATGAAAGTCTATGTCAGCAGTGTCATCGACGCCCCGGCGCAGGACGTCTGGACCATCATCCGCGACTTCAACGGCCTGCCGCAATGGACGCCGTTCGTTGCACACAGCAGGATCGAAGGAAGCTCACCTTCGGACGCGGTAGGCTGCGTGCGCAACTTCGAACTGCGCCAGGGCGGAACGATACGCGAGCAACTGCTTGCTTTATCGGACTATGACTTCACTTGCGTTTACTCGATACTGGAAAGCCCCATGGGGGTTAGCGATTATGTCGCCACGCTGAGGATCATACCCGTGACAGACGGCGACCGCAGCTTCGTGGAATGGTCGGCCGAGTTCGGCTGCGACGCGGGACGCGAGGACGAGCTTCGTCGGCTCATCGGCCAGGAGGTTTTTCTGGCGGCGCTGAAATCGCTGCAATCGATGGTGCGGTGTCAGACCCCGCATGGGGTCTGAGCCTGGGAAAACGACAAGGGGTCAGACCCGCAAGGGTCTGACCCCACAACAAGAAGCTGCAGCCGGGGTCGGACCCCGTACGGGGTCCGACCCCCCGTATGAATCGAGGGGTCAGACCCCGCATGGGGTCTGACCCCTCATCCATCAGTTCTTGGTCTGATCAACCAGCTTGTTCGCCGCGATCCAGGGCATCATGGCGCGCAGCTTGCCGCCGACCTGTTCGATCTGCGATTCAGCGTTGATGCGGCGGCGCGAAATCAGCGTGGGAGCGCCGGCGGAATTTTCCAGGATGAAGCTCTTGGCGTATTCGCCGGTCTGGATATCCTTCAGGCACTGGCGCATGGCGTTCTTGGTTTCCTCGGTCACGATGCGCGGGCCGGTGACATATTCACCGTACTCGGCATTGTTGGAGATCGAGTAGTTCATGTTCGCGATGCCGCCTTCGTAGATCAGGTCGACGATCAGCTTGAGCTCGTGCAGGCACTCGAAGTATGCCATTTCGGGCGCGTAGCCGGCTTCAACCAGCGTTTCGAAACCGGCCTTGATCAGTTCGACGGTACCGCCGCACAGCACGGCCTGCTCGCCGAACAAGTCGGTTTCGGTTTCTTCGCGGAAGTTCGTTTCGATGACGCCGGCGCGGCCGCTGCCGATTGCGCATGCATACGACAGGGCGATGTCGCGGGCAGCGCCGGACGTATCCTGATGAACGGCGACGAGCGCCGGCACGCCGCCGCCCTGGCGGTAGGTGCCGCGCACGGTGTGCCCGGGGGCCTTGGGCGCAATCATGATGACGTCGATGTCGGCGCGCGGCTGAACCTGGCCGTAGTGCACGTTGAAGCCGTGCGCGAATGCCAGCGCGGCACCTGCCTTGATATTGTCCGCCACCTGCGTGCGATAGACTTCGGCGATGTTTTCATCGGGCAAAAGAATCATGACCAGGTCGGCACCCTTGACGGCCTCGGCAACTTCCTGCACGTTCAGGCCCGCGTTCTCGGCCTTGCTCCAGGATGCGCCGCCCTTGCGCAGGCCCACCACCACATTGACGCCCGACTCATGCAGGTTCAGCGCATGCGCGTGGCCTTGCGAGCCGTAGCCGATGATGGCGACAGTCTTGCCTTTGATGAGGGAGAGATCACAATCTTTATCGTAGAAAACTTTCATTTAGGGTGCTCCAATACTGTTCGTAGTATTTTGATTTTTTCTGAATGCCAGCATCCAGATGCCTAGGTTAAGATCGGACCGGCATACCGCCGCCAGGCCCGGAATGATAATTTACAACTTCAGGACCCGTTCGCCCCGTCCGATGCCGGACACCCCGGTACGGACGGTTTCCAGAATCGCGCTACGATCCAGCGCACCGATGAAGGCTTCGATCTTTTCTTGATCGCCCGTCAGTTCGATGGTGTAGACCTTGTCGGTGACATCGATGATGCGGCCGCGGAAGATATCGGCCATGCGCTTCATCTCGTCCCGCTCCTTCCCCACCGCGCGAACCTTGATCATCATGAGTTCGCGCTCGATGTGAGGCCCTTCGGAAAGATCGACGACTTTCACGACATCCACGAGGCGATTGAGATGCTTGGTGATCTGCTCGACGATCTCGTCGGAACCATGCGTGACGATCGTCATGCGGGACAGCGTGGCGTCTTCCGTAGGGGCAACGGTAAGGGTCTCGATATTATATCCACGGGCGGAAAACAGCCCCACCACACGCGACAGCGCGCCCGGCTCGTTCTCGAGAAGGATAGAAATTACGTGTTTCATCATTCTCTCCTTACAGGTCTTCAGAACCAAGCAGCATTTCGGTAAGCCCGCGCCCCGCCTTTACCATGGGCCAGACGTTTTCGGTCTGGTCCGTGATGAAGTCCAGGAAAACCAGGCGGTCCTTGTGCTTGCCGAAGGCTTCGCGGATCGCGGGCTCGACGTCGGCCGGCTTCTCGATGCGAAGGCCCACATGCCCATAGCTTTCAACCAGCTTCACGAAATCGGGCAGCGCATCCACATAGGATTCGGAATAGCGCGAGCCGTAATCGATCTGCTGCCACTGCCGGACCATGCCCAGGTAGCGATTGTTCAGGCAGAGAACCTTGGGCGAAAGACGGTACTGCTTGCAGGTGGAGAGTTCCTGGATATTCATCTGTATGGAACCTTCGCCGGTGATGACCGCGACATCGGCCTCGGGATTGGCCATCTGCACGCCCATTGCGTAGGGCAGGCCCACGCCCATGGTGCCGAGCCCGCCGGAATTGATCCAGCGGCGGGGTTCGTTGAAGCGGTAGTACTGCGCCGCCCACATCTGGTGCTGCCCGACGTCGGAGGTCACGAAGGCATTCCCGCCGGTGACTTCCCAGAGCTTCTCGATCACGAATTGCGGCTTGATGAGCTCGGAAGACGGCTCATAGGCCAGGCACTGCTTGCCGCGCCAGGTATTGATCTGCTGCCACCACTTCGCAAGCGCGGCCTTGTTCGGGGCGGAATCGGCGAGCGCCTGCGCATACAGGCTGTTGAACTCCTGCAGCACTTCCTTCACGCTGCCGACGATGGGGACGTCGACCCTTACGCGCTTGGAGATGGACGAGGGGTCGATATCGATGTGGACGATCTTGCGCGGAACCTGGGCAAAGTGCTTGGTGTTGCCGATTACCCGGTCGTCGAAGCGAGCCCCCACTGCGATGAGCACATCGCAGTTCTGCATGGCCATATTGGCTTCATAAGTGCCATGCATGCCCGGCATGCCGACGAACTTGTCGTCGTCGGCGGGATAGGCGCCCAGGCCCATCAGGGTATTGGTGCAGGGCGCGCCGGACAGCTTCACCAGCTCGCGCAGCTCGGCGGACGAATCCGACAGGATCACGCCGCCACCGGAATAGATCATGGGGCGCTCGGCCGTCAGCAGCATCTGAACGGCCTTTTTGATCTGGCCCAGATGTCCTTTGGTGACGGGCGCATACGAGCGCATTTTGACCTCGCCCCGCTTCGCCGTGAATTTGCAGGTCGCAACGGTGATGTCTTTGGGAATGTCGACCAGCACGGGTCCCGGACGCCCGGTCTTGGCAATATAGAAGGCCCGGCGCATGGTCTCGGCCAGATCCTTGATGTCGCGCACCAGGAAATTGTGCTTGACGCACGGCCGGGTAATGCCGACCGTATCGCATTCCTGGAAGGCATCTTCGCCGATGGCCTGGGTAGGCACCTGGCCGCTGATGATCACCATCGGAATGGAATCCATGTAGGCGGTGGCGATGCCGGTGACCGCGTTGGTCAGGCCCGGGCCGCTGGTGACCAGCGCCACGCCTATTTTGTTCGACGAGCGGGAGTAGGCGTCGGCCGCATGCACGGCTGCCTGCTCGTGTCGAACGAGTATGTGCTTGAAATTGTCTTGTTTGTAGATTGCGTCGTAGATGTACAGTACCGCGCCGCCAGGGTAGCCAAACACATGGTCTACGCCCTCTTCGGCAAGGCAACGCACGACGATATCGGCGCCATTGAGTTCCATATTGAAATTCCTTTCATAACCAGCACTGTCAACCCGATCGGCCCTGAAGCCCGAGCCCCACCCGGAAGCCGGCAACATGACCTGGCGTTTTATGGCTCACGGAACCATGCCACCCAGACACCTTACCGACCCGAATCGAACTCATCGAATGTGCAGCGCGAGCGTTCACATGAACGCGGGAGGTAGAAACGGAAGCCTGGCAACACACGCTTGTGGCGCGGCCAACAGCAAAGTATTACAGGCGCAAAAAACCGGGCGGATAGCCCGGAACACGGTGCCTTGTGCGGCCCGCCCTGGATAATCGAGCAGGCCAATACAATAATGTAGCGCGTAACCCGGCCGGAATCAAATCGGCCTAGGGGTTGGGGTCGGACCCCAAGCGGGGTCCGACCCCCTGAGAAACAGGCCCTGGGGTCAGACCCCGCATGGGGTCTGACCCCCTCCGCCCCGGTCAATCGAAAGTGGTAAGACGCTTTTCGAGGGCGCGCATGTTCTCGTAGTCCATGAGCTTCATGATGTCTTCGATGCCCACCAGCAGATCGGGCCGGTCGGCCGGCTCGCCCGTTGCAATCACTTCCTGCATCACGCTCAAAGCCTGCTGCATCGCGTGGATGGCGGCGGCCGGCAGCATGCGGGGAAGACTGATGCGCTTGACGCCCAGTTCTTTCAGCCGTGGCAACGGAATCAATGGGGTCGTGGGACGCGCGCGGATGCCGAAGCCCATGTTGACGCTCACGGGGATACCCGCGGCATCGACGATGCGCTTGATATCGTCTTCAGTGCGCACCGCATCCGGAAACAGCATGTCTGCGCCCGCTGCCGCATATGCCTTGGCTCGCTTGATTGCGCCTTCGATGCCTTCCAGGGCCAAAGAATCCGTGCGCGCGATGATCACGAAGTCGTCGTTGCGGCGCGCCAGGCACGCTGCTTCGATCTTCTTGACCATCTCGGCCTCGCTCACGACGTCCTTGCCCGGCATGTGTCCGCAACGCTTCGGGCTCACCTGGTCCTCGAGATTGACACCGGCCACGCCCGCTTCTTCAAACAACCTGACCGTATGGAATACATTGACGGGGTTGCCATAGCCGGTATCGGCATCGGCCGTCAGCGGAATGGAGACCGAACGCGCCAGGTTGCGGCAATGGTTGACGTTTTCAGCCAAACCCATCACGCCGATGTCAGGCACGCCAAGCAGCGAATTGGAGAGCGCGGCGCCACTAGTGCAGGCAGTCTTGAAACCCGCCGCTTCGACCAGACGTATGCTGTAGCCATCGTAGACCCCGGGTGAAACGATAAAGGCTTCACTTTTCAGCAACGCCCGAAACTTGCTGGCACTATTCATTCTTTGTTCATTCCCACAAAAGTAAACATACACGGCCTTCTTCATCAACGTACCGCAGGGCGATAACAACCTTGATACCAAGCCCGAATGTTCGTCAGATTATCAACCCTCCTGAAAAGTGTCAACTCTTTTGCGAAATGAGCTAGCCAAAAGACTCATCATCGCCACCCAATTGAATCCTGAGGCAATTAGAATACAAACGCATAATATATAAGTAAATTTACTGTATATCATTGATCTTATCCAGTGCTTTCCAGCAATATCAGGCCAGTCTACCGATGACTCTATCCAGACAAACTGTTGACAATAACAAACAATAGTCCTAACCTTGGAAAACTATTCCACGCCGACACGCTTCGCCATGACACAGATACAGATACGACAGCAGCCCTTCCTCTATACAAACATACAGGAAGTCGCCGCGGCGCCCAGCCTCGACCTGTCCACGTTTCCTTTCGTCATACGCATCCTTCTCGAGAACCTCTGCCGCCACAAAGCATGGGGCTCGAACATAACGGAAAGCGAAGTCGACGCACTGCTCAAGTGGAATGACAACATCGGCGCTGAACTCCCGCTTCATGTGGCGCGCGTCATTCTTCCCGACTCCAGCGGGCTGCCCGTGCTTCAAGACCTCGCAGCCCTGCGGGACGCCGTGGCGCACAACAACGGCGACCCCAGCGCCGTCGACACCCGCATCCCCGTCGACCTGGTCGTGGATCACTCCTTGCAAGTGGACAACTGGGGGCATGCAAACGCCATGCCGCTGAACCTGCAGCGCGAGTTCGAGCGTAATCGCGAGCGCTACGAGTTCTTGAAGTGGGCGCAGCAGGCCTTCCGCGGATTGCGCGTGTTCCCTCCCGGGACGGGAATCATCCATCAGGTCAACCTGGAATACATCGCTTCCGTAGTCATGAAGGAACAGCGGAAAGACGGAACCTGGGCGTATCCCGATTTTGTGATCGGGGGTGATTCCCACACCCCTATGGTCAACGCCCTTGGAGTTCTGGGATGGGGCGTAGGCGGCATCGACGCGGAAGCCGCCTTGCTGGGGCATGCCTACACCTTTCCCATTCCGGAAGTCGTCGGCGTCAGGCTGGTCGGCAGCATACCCGCTCCCGCACTGACAACGGATGCCGCCCTGCTCATTACCCAGACCTTGCGCAAAGAAGGCGTAGCAGGCAGCATGGTCGAGTTCTTCGGCCCCGCGGTGCCGACGCTGCCCGTACAGGAGCGCGCCACCATTGCGAACATGGCGCCCGAATATGGCGCCACTTGCGGCTTCTTTCCCGTGGACGACCGCACGCTCGAGTACCTGCGCAACTCGGGCCGCGACCTCGAACACATAGAACTCATCGAAGCCTACAGCAAAGCCAATGGCCTGTTCCGGTCCTCGCCCGAGCACAGGCCGCAGTACAGCCGCGTGCTGGAAATCGACCTGTCCGAAGCGCGGCCGTCCATGGCGGGGCCGCGCCGGCCGCAAGACCGCATGGCGATCGACGCAGTTGCCACGGACTTCAAAGAGCGCATGGCCAAGCCCCTGTCGGAAGGCGGGTTCGGCGTGCACGATGCTTCTCCTCGCTTGCCGCAACCGCAGCCATCCGATATTGGCGATCTCGATCATGGCGCCGTCGTGCTCGCGGCGATCACCTCCTGCACCAACACGTCCAATCCCAGCGTCATGATCGCCGCCGGACTGGTGGCCAGCAAAGCGGTGGGCCTGGGGCTCTCTGTTCCCGGCTGGGTCAAAACCTCGCTTGCCCCGGGGTCGCGCACCGTCACACGATACCTGGAAGACGCCGGCTTGCTGCAGCCTCTCGCAACGCTTGGATTCCATCTGATCGGATACGGCTGTACAACCTGTGGCGGAAAATCAGGGCCACTGGACGTAGCGGTAATGGCGCAGATCGAAAAGAAAGGCCTGGTCGTCGCGGCCGCCCTGTCGGGCAACCGCAATTTCGAAGGCCGCATACACAAGCTCATACGCGCCAATTACATAGGTGCGCCGCCGCTTGTCGTCGCCTACGCGCTGGCGGGCAGAATCGACATCGATTTCGATAACGAGCCCCTGGGCCATGACAAGGAAGGCAAAGCCGTCTACCTGCGCGACGTCTGGCCAAGCCCGGACGAGATCGCCGCCCTGCTGCCCTTGGCAAGCAAGCCCGAGACATTCAAACAGACATACCAAGCGGAAGATCTCGATACGGAAATATGGCGGAAGATGCATGCCCCCGAGGGCGTCCTGTTTCCGTGGAATCCGGAGTCGCACTATTTGATCGAACCGCCCTTCTTCAAGCATCTTCCGGATGGCGATGGACTCTCCCGGCTGGCGCTGGGGCTGAAAAACGCCAATGTGCTGGCCGCCTTTGGCGACTCGCTGACGACGGACCACATCTCTCCCGGCGGCGAGATCCCCAGCGAGACGCCGGCCGGCCAGTATCTCCTGGCGGCCGGCATCGCACCACGGGACTTCAACAGCTACGTGGCGCGCCGATGCAATCATCAAGTCATGACGCGCGCGACCTTCGCCAACATCCGCATCAAGAACCAACTGGTTCCGGAAGTGGAAGGAGGCGTCACCCGCCACTTTCCGGATGGCAAGCAAATGACCATCTTCGACGCCGCAATGCTCTATAAGCAGGAAGGGCGCAGCGCCATCATTCTGGCCGGCAAAGAGTATGGCACCGGCAGCAGCCGGGATTGGGCAGCCAAGGGATCCGCGCTCCTGGGCATACGGGCCGTCATTGCCGAATCCTACGAGCGCATCCACCGCGCCAACCTCGTCGGCATGGGCATCCTTCCCCTGGCGTTCATGGAAGGACAAGGCTGGCGGCAGCTGGGCCTTGCCGGCAGCGAGTCCTTCCATTTCGAGAACATCGAGGCCGGCGTCAGGGACGGTGCGCTCATCAGCGTCACCGCCAGGCAGGGAGACCGCGAGATCCGCTTCCAGGTCCGCCCGCAAGTGCTTACCGCGGCGGAGCGCCATCTCATTGCGGAAGGCGGCATTCCCTCCAGCGTGCTGCGCAGCTTCTTGAAAGAATCCACCGCGCCTGGCATTACGACTCAGAAATCGGATATTTAACGACACAAGACAAAACCATGGAACTGGACCTCGTACTGACCAATACCCAAATCATGCTGCCAAGCAAGGGGCTGACTCCAGGGCAGATCGGAATACACGGCGGCCGTATCGCGCTCATCGCCGAGCCCGGCGCCAAACTGCAGGCCAAGGAGACCATCGACTGCAAAGGACTCTGGACGCTGCCGGGCATCATCGATCCCCATGTGCATTTCGGCTTCGGTTCACCCGAGACCGACTTCCAGACCGAATCCCGCTTCGCCGCGCTCGGCGGAACGACGACCGTGCTGTCCTTCCATCGCTCGGCCGATATCCGCGACTCGTTCGATCCTGTACGCGAGCGCGCCGAGCGCCAGAGCTGCGTTGATTTCGGCTTCCACTTCGGCATTACGAGCCACTTGCACGTAGAGACCCTCAACGAGATCTCGCATCGGTTTGGCGTTCCCTCTTACAAGCTCTACATGATGTACAAGGGCGCGGCGGGGCTGTCCAAGGGCTTCACCGACATCGACGACGGCCTGCTGTTTGCCGCCCTGCGTGAAACCGCCAAGATTCCGGGCGCCGTGCTGGGGGTGCACTGCGAAAACGTGGAAGTGATCCCTCTGCTGCGCGATCCCCTGCGCGCCGCCGGACGCGACGACTTGAAAGCATGGAATGAACAGAGTCCCGATTTCCTGGAAGCGGAAAACGTACATCGCGTGTGCTACTTTGCCACCAAGACCGGCACACCGGTCAACATCGTGCACCTGAGCAGTCGCGAAGCATTGGATGAGGTGCGCCGCCACCGGCTTGCTCCCAACGCTCCGCCCATGTACGTCGAGACCTGCCCGCACTACCTCTTTCTGAATGACGAGTCTCCCGCCGGCACCTACGCCAAAGTCAATCCGCCCGTTCGCGGACAAGCCGATGTAGAGGCCATGTGGCAGGGCGTCATTGATGGATCCATCACCACCATCGGTTCGGACCATGTACCCCGCAAGCGGGAAACCAAAGACAAGGACATCTGGGCCGCCAGCAACGGCTTTCCCGGCACGGGCATGATCCTGCCCATCCTGCTGCACGAGGGCTACCACAAGCGCAAGGTCCCGCTGGAGACTCTCGTGAAGGTGGCGAGCGAGAACTCCGCCCGTATTTACGGCATGCCGAGCAAGGGCAGCATAGAAATCGGCAAAGACGCCGATCTCGTGGTCGTCGATCCTGATCTCGAAAAAACCGTCGATCCGGGCACTCTGGAATCCAACTCCGACTATTCGCCGTATGAAGGAATGACGCTCAAAGGCTGGCCGGTACGTACGCTGGTCCGCGGGCGCACCGTTGCGCTGGATGGGCGGATCACGATGGATGCAAGCAATTCACCCGGCGGCCGCTTCTTGCGGCGCCTGACTCCCTGATAACTCCGAACTTTGATGCATAGGAACACACATGAGCGAAACCAAGCGAATTTGGGAAGACTTCCTGACCGAGCGCGACAAGCAGGTCTTCAAGGCCGCGGGCTACGGCAAACGCGGGGGCTTCGGCAAGCGGCCGGCCCTGTTCATCATCGACGTGCAATACAACTTCTGCGGCGACACGCCTGAAGACATCCTGGAAGGACTGAAGCAATATCGCACGCATTGCGGCAAGGAAGCCTGGGACGCGGTTGCGCACATGGTGCCTCTGCTCGAACTGGCCCGCGAAAAGAACATTCCTGTTTTCTATACGGAAAGCGGCCGCAGGCCCGACCTTCTGGACAGCGGTGTTCAGGTGGGCAAGAACCATCGGGGCGGCGAAAAAACCGTGGTGGCGAATACCCACGCGACCGAAACCGTCGCTCCGCTGGCTCCGCGCCCGCAGGATATCCGGATCACCAAGCAGAAGCCCTCGTGCTTCTTCGGCACCATTTTCATGAGCCACCTGAACTTCTTCGACGTGGATACATTGATTCTGGTGGGCTGCGCGACGTCGGGCTGCCTGCGCGCGACCGCGGTTGACGCGTACTCGTACAACTTCAAGGTGATCATCCCCGAAGAGGCCTCTTTCGACCGCTTCCAGGCCAGCCATGCCGTAAACCTGTTCGATCTGAACTGCAAGTACGCTGACGTGATCCCGGCCGCAGAGGTCGCCGACTATCTGCGCGACCTGCCTGCCCGCGACAACGGCGCGGCCTGAAACGACAACGCTGGAGGCTTCGTCTGATGTCCGACCGAACCGGCGCGATTTCCTCGCAATACATTCCGGTCTTCCTGCTGACGGGATTCCTCGGCAGCGGAAAGACGAGCCTATTGAGCCGGCTGATACACCGGCCCGAGTTCTCCGATACAGCCGTCATCATCAACGAATTCGGAGAGGTCGGCCTGGATCACATGCTGGTGGATCAATCCAGCGATACGGACATCGTATTGCTGGACTCCGGATGCCTGTGCTGCGCCATGAGCGGATCCTTGCAAGAAAGCCTGGAGTCGCTTTATTACCGCCGCCTCAGGAAAGAAATTCCTCATTTCGAACGCATCGTCATAGAGACTTCGGGGCTTGCCGACCCGGGCGCCATCATCAACGCCATAGGCGGGGATCCCGCGGTCGCCAGACGTTTCCGGCTTGCGGGCATCATCACCACGGTCGACGCCCTCCATGGACTTGAAGCCATCGGTTCCTACCGCGAGGCGGCGGCCCAACTCGCGGTCGCCGACCATGTCGTCCTGACCAAGACCGACCTGCTGGGGGACTCCGTGGCGGCCCTGGACCTGCGACGGGAACTGGGGATCCGGAATCCTCATGCCGAGATTCATGTCGGACCGACACTGGACTCAGCCGGAATTCGCCGACTGTTCACGAGCACCGAAACCAGGCCGACGGACCCACCGGCCTTGCCCAATCGCAACGAACGCGGCTCTCCACTGGGCCATGTCTTCAAATACGGCATCACGGCGCAGACCTTTCATCTGCAGAAGCCCATAAGCTGGCCTGCCTACGCGGACTGGGTCCACGCCATGCAACGCCGCCATGGCGAATCCCTGCTGCGTGCCAAGGGCATTCTACGCATGGAAGACGGCGAATGCTACGCCATACATGCCGTACACCATCTTTTCAGCGCACCGCTCAAGCTGCAGCGCGCCATCGAAGGCCCCCAGCAAGGTGCCCTCGTGCTGATCACCGAGAAGCTCAGCAGGCAGGAGCTGGAGGAAACCGTTGCCCTATTGCTTCAGTAAGCATATTAATGTCAACAGTTAACAGAACCTCAAGGAAGTGAACCCGCCTTGCGGGTCTATATCTAGGGTAATTACCAGCATTTACTCTTTATATATCAGTAGCCAACTGTTGACATTTGTTATCACCATCAATACAGTGTTAACACTATGCAGCGTGATGCGCTGCCGTCCCCTCTTCAAGCATAAGGAAAGTCGCTATGTCTTACTCCCTCTCCACCTCATTCAAGCAAAACCGGCGCACCCTTATTGCCGCAGCCCTCGCCTCTGCGCTCGGCGCGTCTTTCTCCTTGCCGGCCATGGCTCAGGGCGATAGCGCGGCCGGCTATCCAAACAAGCCCGTCAAGCTCGTCGTTCCGTTCGCGCCAGGCGGTCCAACCGACATCACCGCACGCCTCATCGGCGAAGCGCTGTCCAAAAAATGGGACCAGCCGGTAGTCATGGAGAACCGGGCAGGCGCCGGCGGTACCATCGGTGCGGCAACGGTCTCCAAAGCGGCACCCGACGGCTACACCCTGGTGCTCGGCGTTACGGGCTCTCATTCCATCGCCGGCTCGCTCTACAAACAGCTTCCCTATGATCCTCAGGCCGACTTCGAACCCATCAGCCGCGCGGTCATCTACCCGAACGCCATTCTTGCGAATCCCGCCTTGCCGGCCAACAACCTTCAGGAGCTGATCGCACTCGCGAAGAAAGACAAGGAGCTGCACAGCTATGGCACGGACGGCAATGGCACCGCCTCGCATCTCACGATGGAGCTCCTGAAAGAGCGCGGCGGCTTCAAGCTCGACGCCGTGCAGTACAAGGGCGCATCCCCCATGCTCAATGACTTGGCGGCGGGCTTCATCCAGGTCGGCATCACCGGTCTGCCTTCGGCGGAAACGCTGCTCCAGGCCGGCAAAGTGAAGCTGATCGCGATCACTACAGACAAGGACTACAGCGAAAAAGGCTACGCCACCATCGCCGGACAGGGCTTCCCTGGCTTTGCGGCCGCTCCGTGGTCCGGTTTGTTCGCGCCCAAAGGCACCCCCAAGGAAATCGTCGAGAAGATCTCCAAGGACGTGAACGAGGTCATGAACAGCGCCGAAATGAAAGAGAAAATGAAGGGTCTCGGCCTTCAGCCGCTGCCCAACACGCCGGAACAGTTCAAGACGGAACTCGCGCAGGAAGCGGCAAACTGGGCCAAGGCGGTCGAAATCTCGGGCGCGCGCGTGGAATAAACACGTGCTGGACACACATTCGTAAAGATAAATTCTATGGCTAATCCGATGAGTTTCGATGCGGAATTCGACGTGCTCGTCATTGGCGCGGGCGGTTGCGGGCTGGTGGCGGCCTTGGCCGCCCACGAAAACGGCATGGACGTGGCGATCGTCGAAAAGATGGACCGCGTCCAGGGCAACACCGTACTTTCCAGTGGGTCCATACCGGCGGCGAACACCCGCTTCCAGCGCGCCGCCGGCGTCGTGGACAGCCCCGACGTCTTCGTCGAGGACCTGGAGCGCGTGGCCGGCCGGCACGACGCGCCTGAACTGACACGCCGGCTCGCCGATATTTCGGCGGAGCTGGTCGAATGGCTGGTCGACAAGGCCGATGTGAACATGACCCTTGTGGAAACCTACAAGCATATCGGTCATCGGGTGCATCGGCTGCACTCGCCGCCCTCCAGGCGGGGTTCAGACCTGGTGAACGATCTGCTCAAGACCATTGAGAGCCGCGATATTCCCATCGCGTACGGCAATCCGGCCGTCGATCTGCTCATCTCGCCTGACGGAAAAGTCATGGGAGCCATCACCGAAACCAAGACAGGCGAACGCACCGCCATCGGCGCCAAGGCAGTCATCCTGGCCACAAATGGCTTCGGCGCCAATCGCGAATTGCTTGCGCGGTTCTGCCCGGAGCTCGCAGCCGTACCCTACGGTGGCTCGGTCGCCAGCGAAGGCGAAGCCATACGCTGGGGCGAAGAACTGGGCGCCGACCTGGCCAATATGGGCGCCTATCAGGCCCATGCCAGCCTGGCTGACCCGCACGGCTCGCTGGTCACCTGGACGGTCGTAGAAAAAGGCGGCGTAATCGTCGACCATCAGGGTAATCGCTTCGGCGATGAAACGATCGGATACTCCGCCTTCGCCGCTCAGGAACTGGAGCGCGAAGGCCCGTTCTATGTAATCGCCGACACACGCGTGCGCGACGTCACCGCCGGCGGCCAGGAAGAATATGCCGAACTCTGCGAGCACGGCGGGGTGATCGAAGCGTCCGATGCCGCCAGCTTGGCGCAAAGGCTGGGGATGGACCCTGTCAGGCTCTCGGCGACGCTGGGCGACGCCATCGCAGCCGCCCGCAGCGCAGTGCAAGACCAGTACGGGCGCAAGGCCTGGGGACTAGGCCCTTTGAACGCCCCTTTCACCGCCACTCGAATCGGACCGGCCCTGTTCCATACGCAGGGAGGCCTGAAAGTTGACATGGACGGCCGGGTACTGAAACAACAGCAGCCCATACCGGGGCTATACGCCGGCGGCGGCGCCGCCTGCGGAATCAGCGGCGCCAAGGGGGGGCTGGGCTATATGTCGGGCAATGGCCTGCTCGGCGCGCTGGGCCTTGGTTACCTCGCGGGCAGAGCCGCCGCGCGCGACGCATCCGCCTCCCCCGTCTGAACTCAATTTTCCTTTGCACCAGGACAGCCACGCATGAACTCGCAGAAAGATCCCGGCAGCACTTCGACTCCTACGAAATCGCTGGCAAGCTTCGCCAGCAACGTCGCATACGCGAAACTGGCCGAGCATGAAAAGCATGAAACGCTCAGGCATCTGCTGGATACGCTCGGCGCTTGCGCCGCGGGAATAGAGCAGCCCATTGTTCAGGCAGTAAGCGAACTGTGCCGGAAAAACGACGTGGCGCAAGGCGATGTGCCGGTCATCGGTTCTACGCTGTCCGCCGACGTCCTGACGGCTAGCTACCTCATGGCAGCGGCAGGACATGCATTGGAAATGGATGACGGAAACCGGGAAGGCTCCATTCATCCCGGCACCGTCGTCGTTCCAGCCGCCTTGGCCATGGCCCATCGACAGAACGTCGATGCAGACACTTTGTTGTCGGCCGTCATCGCCGGTTATGAAGTGGCCGTTTCGATTGCCGAATGCCTGCATCCGCACGCCAGCAAGCGGGGCTTCCAGACGACACCCGTCGCGGGGACGCTGGGTGCCGCCGCCGCGGCCGGCAGGGTGCTGGGACTTGATCCGAACGACATGGAGAGCGCACTGGGTATCGCAGCCAGCTCATCGTCCGGAATCTTCGCCTATCTGTCGGGCGGCGGCAACATCAAGAAGCTTCATCCGGCGCATGCGGCGCGGGAAGGCGTATTCGCCGCACTGCTGGCCCAGCAAGGCATCGTGCAGGGGCCGCGCAACGTCGCCGAAACGCGCGCAGGAGTCCTTCAGGCGTTCGGCGGCCTGGAGCAATGGACCGGCAAACCGGAAAGCCGGCAAGAGCTGGCCGTCGTCCGCTCTTATCTGAAACCTTATCCCTGCTGCCGGCACATTCATCCGGCCATCGACGCCCTGCTTCGGCTTCGGATCGATCATGGCCTGCAGCCAGGCGAGGTCGCCGGCATCTCGGTAGGCACGTACGAAGCCGCCATGCCCCATGCGTCGCTTCCCTGGGACACGCTGAACGTCGCCCAATTGAGTTTTCCGTATGTCATGGCCGTTGCCATGCTGAATGGCGCCGTCGACCTGCCGGCCTTCTCGCCGGAGAACCGCAACGACGAATCGGTGGCCCGCTTGGCAGCCAAAGTCAGTGTCCATGTCGACCCGGAATGCAATGCGCTCTATCCGGCGAACGGCCCCGCACGCGTCACCGTTACGCTGAACGACGGAAGCTCGCATGAGTTGTTCGTCCCCGAACCCATCGGGTCGCCGGATCTGCCGCTGTCCGATCAAGCGCTGGTCGAAAAATTCTGCCTTGCCACGACACAGGTCTTGAGCCGGGACGACGCCCATGCATTGGCCGCCTCCAGCCTTGCTGGAAACACACTGCCCGACGCGCGCGCGCTGATGCGCATCCTCGCCGCATAGATAGCGCCGCTGTCCGCCACGACTCAGCCTCCTGCGCACGCCGCCGTGCGCACGGACCCCGCTTTGCCTTTTTACGTTTCTACATGGAGATCAAAATGAAAGCGAAGGTATTTTCGACCGTCGGAAAAATTGCGTCCATCGCATCTCTGGCGGCGCTACCGCTGCTGGCAAACGCAACGAGTCATGACGCCAGTGCGCAGAACTATCCCGACCGTGCCGTGCGCATCGTCGTACCGTTCGCCGCAGGCGGCGCGACGGACCTTTTCGGGCGCCTCATCGCATCCGAGCTCACCGGCATACTGAAACAACAGTTCATCGTCGAGAACAAACCGGGCGGAGGCGGAAACATAGGCTCCAACCAGGTGGCAAAAAGCGCTGCCGACGGCTACACGCTGCTGTTCGGCGCCGCCGGCAACATCGCCATCAATCCGGCACTCTTCAGCAACATGCCGTACAGCCCTTCCAAGGATCTCGCCCCCGTGGCGCTCATGGGTTCATCGATGAACGTGCTGGTGGTTCCCTCGTCGCTGCCCGTCAAATCGGTACAGGAACTGATCGCTCTGGAAAAAGCCAAGCCGGGAGAACTGAATTACGGATCGTCCGGCAATGGAGGCACCACGCACCTGTCGGGAGAATTGTTCAACAGCACGGCAAACACCAGGATCGTGCATGTTCCCTATCAGGGCAGCGGTCCGGCGATGATCGATCTGCTGGCGGCGCGCGTACAAATGATGTTCGATAACCTGCCCTCGTCCATGCCGCATATCCAGCGCGGCGATCTAAGGGCCTTGGGCGTGACGGGAGCCAGCAGGAGCGCCCTGCTTCCCGATGTGCCGACGATAGCGGAATCGGGTCTCCCGGGATTCGAAGCCACGACGTGGTTTGGACTGTTCGCACCCGCCGGGACGCCTCCCGCCGTCATTGAGAAAATCAACGCCGCCGTGAACCAGGCAATGGCCAAGCCCGAGATCATCGAGCGCCTGCGAAAACTGGGAACCGACGTCGCTACGGGGACACCGGATAGCTTTGCCGAACTGGTGAAAAGAGATACCGAGAAATGGGCCAGGGTCATCAAGGACGCCAACATCGTCATGAATTGATCTTCAACCCATGCCAAACCGCCCCTTCTTGGGGCGGTTTGGTCTTTTCAGCGCAACATGTCGAGCAACTCGCCCCACGGCGTGGAGCCAAGTCTAGCGATGCTGTCCGGCGCCAACAACGACGCGAGCCCCGGAAGCACCGGGACCGACAGTTCACGGATTTTTTGCTCCAGCACCGACTCGGGCAGAGGACGATCAGGCCCGCCCTGGGCGCTCAGGCACTCCGACTCGTGAACCCGGCCTTCGGTGGTGAGGATCACCACCTTTGCGGGCCGATCGTGCGGCGGCACCAGCGCCTCCTCGTACGGCCTGAGCTCCACGATCCTGCGCAGATGCGCCACCTGAGGATCGTGCAGCGCGTCGCTCGAGAACGCCCGGGCGCTTCCGGTGCCGAACACGAAAGGAGCGGCCACCATGTGCGGCATCGAGAACTTCGCGCCCAAAGTGGTCGACGGTTCGGGGTTCGATAGAGTGAGCGCCAAGGGATGCGTATAGACGACGATGCTTCGAATCCGGCCGGCATCCAAGGCATGCGACCGGACGAGCTCGAGCACCGCCTCGACCGCGGAGTGCCCATGCTGGCAACACGCGTAGATTTTGTGATAACCCGACGCTATGGACCATTCGATGCCCAATTGATCGTCCAGCGCGTTGAAGTTTTCAGCTGCCCCGAGGATGTCGCGATAAACCGCTGGTATGCTGGATTCCGCGCCTTGAATACCGCATGCCGCCCAATCGGCGCACTGCAGACCATTGACTGCGCCGGCAGCAGCCCAACCATTGCGGACAAGCACGCCTTCCACCAGATGAGGACGCGGCCCCATGGAGGCGGTGGTTGCCGCCGCGGTGACGGCGCCAAACAATTCGGCGGCATTTCCGCCGCGCGCAATCACCACGCCCGCCGCCGCGCCTATGCTTGACCAGAGGGCGTGGCCATGCACGGCAGGCTGAGCAAACCGGAAGCTCATTGCAATTCGCGTCACGACCTCATAAGCCAGTACCAATGCCCGCAAGACTTGCGTATATCGAAGGCCCAGGGCTTGCGCTTCTGCTAGCAAGGCGGGCAATACGTAAATACCGGCATGGCAAATCGTCCTGCGAAATCCTTCGTCCAGCTCGCACCAATTTCCTGCAAGCGCATTCAGTGAAGCCGCCTGGAAACGGTCGGCCGCAGGGAGACCGGCGGCAAAAACGGCAGATTCGGCGCATCGGGGCCTGGACAGCACTTTTTCGCGATAGCGCGCGGGTTCGGGCTCCAGCGAGCCCGCAATCATGGCCGAAATATCATCCGACAATACAAGAACCGCCCTCTTCCGTACGGACTCCGGCATGTCTTCCCAGCGGCAAGCCGTCACCCATTCGCAAAGCCGGTTCAAGCCGGCGGAAAATTCATCTGTCTGGTTCACTGTTTCCTTCCGTTGCTTGGCTGCGGTTGATCGTGCAGAAATTTCCAGTCTTCGTTCACTGCCGGACTGTATCGGGCAGGTGCCGGACAAGATGGTTGGCCGCCCGCTCGATGTGTGAGCGCATCAGAGACTCGGCAAGGCCGCCGTCCCGGCTTTTTATGGCGCGCACAATCTGCCAGTGCTCGGCGTAAGCGTCGTCCTTGCGCTCCAGTACCGTGCCGGAATGCCGACGATAAATCCGAAGCAGGTGATACAGATCGCCGCAGAGCGCGGCGATGATGCGCTGATTTCCAGAGGCCCGGACGATGCGCTCGTGGAAGTCGAAGACCCGCGGCTGCTCGGCTCCACTGACGCGCTGCTGCCGGTCCTGCTCCATTTCGCTCAGAAGCGCGTCGATTTCATCGTCGGGCATGCGTTGCGTCGCAAGGTTACAGGCCATGCCTTCCAAGGCCATGCGCATCTGGAACAGTTCCAGTGCGGACTCCGCCGACAGGGACATGACCCGCGCCTTGATGTATGGCTCGCGGGTGACGAGCTGGATGCCCTGCAACCGCCGTATGGCTTCGCGGACCGGCCCCCGGCTCACGCCGAATTCTTGCGCCATCGACACCTCGTTGATGACGCTGCCCGGCGCCAGGCGGCCGTCGTAGATGGCGTCGAGAATTCTTTGAAAGACGGCGTCCGCCAGGGGAATCTGAGTCTCTTGTTTGTTGATTACCGTTACGGTCGCGCTCATGTTCATAGTGTTCCTAGGCTATCAAACACTTTGTAAAAGTGTCAACTCTTTTTCCTTAATAAAACAAATCCTAGGGGTCAGACCCCGTACGGGGTCCGACCCCTCAGAGTTGTCTATACTCCCTACTTCCATCTCCGTTTCGGACATGTATGGTATCTCGCATTCCGCAGCTTCAGCGCTTCGTGTACAGCCATTATTTTTATGGCGGACTGCGGCAGGCCGTAGGCGTGCTGCTGCCGGCACTGGTCCTTGTCGGCGCCATGCAAATGTACAGCGTCGGGATGATTGCGGCCGTAGGCGCGGGATGCGTGGCCATTCTGGACCAGCCCGGCGGCCCTCGGCGCTACGGTACCAACGGCATGCTGGCCGCAATGATGCTAGGCTCCGCAACCGTCCTGCTGACCGGCCTCGCTTCCTCGCACAGCCTGTTCATCTGGCTGCTCGTCCCGACGCTGTGCTTCGCGTTCTCCATGCTCACAGTGTTCGGCAAGCAAGGCGGCCTGCTCGGATTCGCCTGCCTGCTGATCATGACGTTGACGATGCGCATCCCACTGAGTCCGCACGAAGTGCTGCAGCACACGCTTTATTCTTTCGGAGGCGGCGCCTTTTATTTTCTCTTCAGCTTTGCCACCCATCGAATCTTCTGGCATCGCGAAGAACAGCATACGCTGTCGGCGGCGCTGTTTGCAACCGCCGACTACATGGCTGCGCGTTCCGCATTCTACGATGTAAACACTGAACTGGAAGCCAACTATAGGCGTCTGATCCATGCGCAATCGGCCATGACGGAAAAACACCAGGCGGCTCGCGACACCGTACTGCGCGAACTGCCGCGCGGTCAGGGAAGAAACGACAAGCTGCGGATCGCGTCGCTGAACGTCTTCATCGACATGGTGGCCCTGCTGGACACGCTGGTAGCCACTCATACCGACTATGCCACCCTGCGCCGCCGCGTGCCGGACAGCGACGTGCTGATTTTCGCCCGCGACGCCTTGCGCAAGCTTTCCGGCAACGTCGAACATATCGCGCTGTGCGTGGCGCGGGACAAAGCCGCCAGCGAGCGCAACAGCGTCAAGGCCGAATTGCGCGCCATCGAATTTGAATTGGTAAGCTACCGTACCGACGGCATGGCCGAGCGCGAGCCGGAAATCTACGCACTGCTGGTGCAGATCCTGCGCCGCCTGCGCAACGCGACGCGGCTGGTGGAGCGCATGGCACATCACACCGGCAAGCAGGCCAGCATCGAACTGGTGGACATGCGGCTGGACAAATCCCTGGATCGTTTCCTGTCGAGGCAGACCTGGCGGCTCGGCATGTTCACCAGCAATCTTCGGCTGGACTCCTCGCACTGCCGGTACGCGCTCAGGGTGGCCATGGCCGCGGTGCTGGCGCTGACCGTCTCCGCCGCGCTGGCCCGGACCGGCTTGCTGAATCGCGTGGTTCCGGGACTCAGCGCCCACAGCTACTGGATCGTCCTGACCATCCTGGTGGTCATGAAGCCCGGTTTCGCTCTCACGCGGCAACGCAATGGCTGGCGCCTTATCGGCACGCTGATCGGATGCGGCCTGGCCCTGGCTCTATTCAAGTCGACCGAGAACACCGACGTCTACCTTGCCGTCCTGGTCATCGCCTGCGTGCTGGGCTACAGCCTGATACTCGTCAACTTCATGCTCGCCGCCCTCTTCAACACGGTTTTCGTGTTGCTGGCATTCCATTTCCTGACCCCTGACGGCAGTTCCGTCATTGGAGAGCGTCTTGTCGATACGCTCCTGGGCTGCGGCATCGCGCTGCTGTGCAGCTATGTCCTGCCTTGGTGGGAGCACAGCTATATGGGGTCGTTGGCGAGGGCTCTGAAGAACGCCAATCAGGAGTTCCTGCGCACCGGCCTGGTTTTCGCGGACCTGGCCAGGGCCAGATTGCGGTCGTCGGCGATGGCGGCGGACCGAGCGGCCTTGACGGCACTGCCCGGTGAGGAGGAAGTGCTTCCCGGCGAGGGCATTGTCGAAGAGGCGGAAGTGCGCTGGCGGCTTGCGCGCAAAAACATGCATATCGCCTTCAGCAATTTCGCGGCCGCTTTCTACCGCATGATGGACGAACCCATCAAGCGTCAGAAAAATGTGCCCGAGCTGAACAACCTCCTGATCCAGAACCACGTCCTGGCGCTGCAAATCACGTCGGCCATACCCATATTGTGCAATCTGGAACAGGTGCCACCCGGCATTCAGTCATCTCTGGACGCCATCCAGGCCTATCTGGACGACAAAGACGCCGAACCGCCTGCCTCCATAGAAACCGAGGGCGAGCTGGCGACGCTCGCCTACCCGCTGAGGCAAATGGTGAAAGCCTCGCAACTGGTCCGCCAGGAAATGCGCAGCATTCAATAGCTTGCGAGCGGCGCCCTGGGGTCAGACCCTGTTCGGGGCCTGACCCCTTCATGACGGGCCGTCCATCAAGCCGCAGGGCACCAGGGGTCAGACCCCATCCGGGGTCTGACCCCTTCGGCGGAACACGAGCCGGTCGGCCGAGGACTCGGCTGCCGCGAACGCATAGCCTTCGCTGTCAAAGCCGGACAGGTCCTCGGGCTTGACGACCCTGTTCTCGATCACGTAGCGCGCCATCAAGCCCCGTGCGCGCTTGGCATGGAAACTGATGACTTTCCAAACACCGTTCTTATAGTCCTGGAACACACATTGCACGACCCGCGCACGCAGCATCTTTTTATCCACGGACTTGAAATACTCTTCGGACGCAAGATTGAGCACTATGGGGGCTCGCTTGCCGGGCAAGGCCGCCAATTGCTCGTTCAAGCAGGCTGATATCTTTTCGCCCCAAAACTCATACAGATTCTTGCCCCGCTTCGTGGCGAGCCCGGTGCCCATTTCAAGGCGATAAGGCCGCATGAGATCGAGCGGACGGAGCACGCCATACAAGCCGCTCAATAAGGCGATATGCTGCTGAGCCCATTTCAGCTGCGCATCGGAAAGCGTGGGCGCATCCAGCCCTTCGTAGACGTCTCCGTTGAACGCAAGCACCGCCTGCCTGGAGTTGGACAGATCGAATGCCGGCTGCCACTCGGCATAGCGCTGAACATTCAGTTCGGCCAAGGCATCGCTGAGCTTCATCAGGGACGCGATATCGGCAGCGGACTTTTTTTTCAGGACGGCAATCAGTTCGGCCGCATCGTCAATGAACAAGGGCTGCGTATGCAGCGCCGTGCGTACGGGCGAGTCATAATCCAGCTTCTTGGCCGGCGAAAGTAGCAACAGCATTTCTATCCTTCTTTGAATGGTGCGCGGACGAGCGCGAACCGGCGGCCTGAACCGCCGGAATCCCGGTCAACGTCGGACCGCAATGATTCAGCGGGCGGTCCAGCCGCCATCGAGCGACAATGTCGTGCCGGTCATTTGGTCCGCACCCTCGGACGCCAGGAATACCGCTGCTGCGCCGAGCTGCTTGGGCGTGACGAACTGCAGCGAAGGCTGCTTTTCAGCAAGCAGCTCTTTGGCGGCGTCTTCTACCGAGACATCGAGCTTCTGTGCGAGCGCTTCGATTTGTTTTTCGACCAGCGGCGTGCGCACCCAGCCAGGACATATGGCGTTGCAGGTAATGCCCGAGCCCGCGTTCTCCAGCGCCGTGACTTTGGTCAGTCCGACCACGCCGTGCTTCGCGGCAACATACGCGGACTTGTACGCTGAAGCCACCAACCCATGAGCCGATGCGATGTTGATGATGCGGCCCCACCCTTTTTTCTTCATGTACGGCAGCACGGCGGCGGTACCATGAAAAACGGCCGAAAGATTCAGCGCGATGATCGCATCCCAGCGCTCGGCGGGAAAGCTCTCGATAGGGTCGGTGTGCTGTATGCCCGCGTTGTTGACCAGGATATCTATGCCACCCAGCGCGCTGGCCGCCTGGTCGATGAAAGCCCGGGTGGCATCGCCGCGCATCAGGTCGGCATTGATATAGCAGACTTTCACGTCGTACTCGAGCTCCAGATTGATGCGCTGCTTTTCTATTTCGTCCGCATCGCCAAATCCGTTGATGACGAGATTGGTGCCATTGGCGGCCAATTCGCGTGCGATGGCCAACCCTATCCCGCTCGTCGAACCCGTGACAACCGCATTTTTTCCTATAAGCATAGCGCCCCTTTCTTTGATCAAGCTGGTCAATGCTCATAGTTTACCGCCCTGAACCCCGACATTTGGCCAATATAGGCAGGAAGAAAAAAGCGATTATGATTTTTCTCGGATTCTTGCTAGAATATCGCTCTTTGCCGATCCAGCAAGGGCGCTTTCGACTACGCGGGCCTTGCTTGCCAACACTTTTACAGTGAACGTGGCTAGGCAATCAGCCAAGCAGGAACCAGGACAGGTGGCAGAGTGGTCGAATGCGCCGGACTCGAAATCCGGTATACGTTTAGGCGTATCGTGAGTTCGAATCTCACCCTGTCCGCCAGTGAATTCAGGCACTTACAGCACGACAAAGCCACCTAAATAGGTGGCTTTTATTTTGCCTTGGTGGGGGAAAATTTGCCCGGCCGAAAATTTGCCCGGGCTCTCGCCTGCGGTCATAGTTTTGGTAAAGAGCGACCAGCACCGCTGCTAGCGATGCGCCCATGAGGCGCCCCGGCCTAAGAAGCCGTGGCGGTGAGTCCTACTTTTCCGATTTAGTCACCTGCTCTACTGGGAAGTCGAGAGTCCGCGCATAGTCCAGCAGTTCATTGACCACAAAATCGTCAGCGTTTTGATCTCGGGAAAGCACCCAGAGATACTTTCGGTCTGGCGTCCCTACGAGCGAGTATTGGTAATCGCCCTCAAGCCTAAGTATCCAGTAATCGCCCCAAACCATAGGCAGCCAGGAGGTCCACTTTGGTGCAAATCTGACCTCAAGCTTTGATGGATCCCGCGGTGTGGATGCGTTGGATAATCTGCCTTCGCCCTGCGCGACTTTGGCGGCCCCGACCTTCGTTCGGCACCGATTTGTAACGGTGATGGTCTTATCGGCTTGCAATACGTAGTCGGCCTTCACGTCGTCGACGCAATCGTCCTGAAAACGATTGGGCAAACGGGCCTGTTCGTACCATGTGCCTGCGTATCTCTGCAGATCAACGCCTTGCTGCGTGGGCATATCTGATGTGGTGGTGGCGCACCCCGAAAGCAGCACGAAAAGAGACGTGGCGAGAGTTCGTTTCATATTCTTCTCCGCATTTTTGAATTGCGGTCGACAGATAAGCAAAATTCGGGCCCTGCAGCGGCTTGGTCGGCGCATACACGGCCAAACCAGCCCCGTTGCCGTTCGCCTGCTGTGGATCTGCCAAGCTAGAGGCCTGGATCCCTGGGCCGCTCTGTCAGTGATTCCTTGTAGTCACCTGTATACCCAAAATGCGGGGCTTCGATCTGTTCGGCCATCCAGAAATCGGTAAATGCCGCTACGTCTGGCTGGCAATGCCAATAGGCTTTCCCATTGGCATCTATTGCCCACCACCTTGCAAGCGTTGGAGCTTGCTTCCAATCAACGAGATCGTATGACATGGCCGTCTCCTGATGACTGTGTCAGCCAATCTTACATCCTACCGCCTCACCCGGCCAATAACCGGGCGGGCATTGTCCATGCCTGTCGACTACGAAACCTTCATCAATACCAAGCACTTTCGGCAGCCGGAGTCTGAGTTCAGCTTGCGCTGGCTGACGCCCCCGTCATGCGCCTCAAAGACCTCCAGCCGAAAGAACTCGGTGGCACGTAGCCCGGGGGCGAATACCAGCAAACCGATGCCGGAAATAGCGAGGCCACACCCGCCAGCTTGACGGCTATCGCCTCGAAATTTTTCATATCGGCCATCGGCCTCTCTCGGTGGATAGAAATAAGAAAGCCCCACCAAATGACAGGTCTGAAATGAAAAATCCACGAGCAGTCTGCCGGTGCGCAACCGCACGCGTTTCACGATGGTGCGCTTCGGCAACGTGCTTGGTTCGTCCGGTTGCGTGATTCCCCTGTTCAAGAAGCAGATCCGTGCGGGCGGCCCGGTCACCGTCACACACCGCAACATCACGCGATACTTCATGACGATTCCGGAGGCGGCACAACTCGTCATACAAGCGGGCGCGATGGGCGAAGGCGGGGATGTCTATGTGCTGGATATGGGCGAGCAGATAAAAATTGCCCAGCTTGCCGAGAAAATGATTTCTCTATCGGGTCTCAGCGTGCGTTCGGACGACAACCCGGATGGTGACATCGCCATTGAATTCACCGGCTTGCGGCCGGGCGAAGAACTGTACGAAGAGCTATTGATCGGCGGCAACGTTACCGCAACGGAGCACCCCATGATCATGCGCGCCAATGAAACGCGGCTGGACTGGGAAGCGCTCAAGGCGGCCTTGTTCGAACTGGCTGTCGCCGTCAAGGACGACAACCATCCCCGCATCAGCGCGCTGTTCAAGAGTCTGGTTGACGGCTATACCCCGGACAAGGAGATCGTCGACTGGATCTACCGGCAGCACGCAAATGGCAGGCATGAATCCGCCGCTCATCCCGACGCCGTCGCCGTCGTATTTCAGTCGGCTTATGACGATGAGGCCGTGGATGTTGGTGTGAAGCGCCACGAGGCGTGGGGTCAGACCCCATACGGGGTCTGACCCCGTCTGCCCACGGTATGGGGACAGGCCCCGTACGGGGTCTGACCCATCTCCCCGCTCAAATGTGGGAACAGCCCTCGTAGGGGGGCCGGATGCGGCCGAGCGCCCCCATGACGCCATTGATGCCATCGCCCGGATATCCGAATATGCGGCGCACGCCCCAGGAATGCAGGCGCCTGAGCAGGAAATCACTGACGGTATCCCCCATCATGATTCTCCGATCTTGATCAGCGGCAGCCCCGAGGCGGGATCGAACTCACGCTTCAGGTAGGCCGGCGAGTCGGTCAGCACAACTTCCAGCGTGGGCCTGGTGGCCGCCCACAGCAGATGTCCGCCGCGAACACTGCCATCGCGCCTGCCCAGGACGACATGGGCGTGCAGCTTCGCGTCCGGCCCTTGCAGCGCAATATCGCCGACCAGTGAAAGCACTTCGACCTGTTCGTCGATCTCGATGCGTTCATATTCTTTGGTGTCCCAGTTGAAATACCCCAGCGTGGCGCTGCTGAAAGCGCCGATGGCGGTAATACGGCTCGCGGTCAGGCTGTGCTCGTTGGCAAATGCCTCTAGCGTCGAAACGACTTCGTCGCCGGCATCCAGGACAAGCGCAAAACTGCGCTCGCCCACGTCATTGAGTAATTTTGCACGCATGTAGCGACCCCCTCTGAAATCCGTAATACAAGAAGAAGGCCGGCTTCGGCCTATGCCTCGAAGCCGGCGATCGCCCGCTTACCGCTGTGGCGAAATCACGCCGCAGGCGACTCTCGCCCCACCGCCGCCCAAAGGCTTGGGGCTGTCGGAGTGGTTGTCGCCGCCGTGGTGCACCATCAGCGCCCGCCCCGAAATATCCGACAGCTTCTTGAGGCGCGGCGCCAGGACGGGGTTGGTGGAGGCGCCATTGCTGTCCACATAGACTGCGGGCAGGTCGCCCATGTGCCCGTCTCCCCATGGGGCGCCGTGCTTTCCCGTTTTTTCCGGATCGAAGTGATCCCCCGCCCCGCCGGCCGCAACCGGCTTGCCGTCCTTCGTCGCCGGTTCGCAACTGGGGTTCTCATGGATGTGGAAGCCATGGACTCCCGGCTCCAGTCCTTTGAGCTGCGGGGTAAAGACCAATCCGTAGGCCGATTCGGATATGGATACCGAGCCAATGGCTTCGGCTGTTCCCTTGGCGTTCACCGCATGCATTTGCACCGTGGTGTCGGCCAGCGCCGCATTCGCCAACATGGCGCTCGCCGATAAGGCAATAAGAAAGTGATGTCGCATCGCGCCCTCCGCGTTGTGTAGTCAGGAGCCAAGGCGGAACGGTTCCGTCCGCCGGATGCGACGCCAGCAAGTGCCGGGCCAATGACGATCTGGCGGAGGGGTCAGGCCCCCTACTGGGTCTGACCCCTGGGTGCGATGCTCAAATATTCCTGCGCGAGTTTTTCGGCCAGCGCGTGCAGGCCCTGTGCACAGGCGGCTTCATTTTCGGGCGGCATGGCGGCGCTAAGGTGCGCGCTTGCCAGGCTGCCGATCAGGCGCTGGTCGCCGGGCAGCAGGATGGGCACCGCCACACCCATGACCATGGGCGTGATCTGGCCGCGGCTGGTGGCATAGCCCATACGCCGTATCCTCGACATCTTGTGCCGGAACTCGTCCCAATTCTGCCCGAGTCCGGCTTGCTTGATGGCCTGCTCATTCCTTAGATAAGTCTGGCGTATCCGATGCTGCGACAGATAAGCCAGCATGGCCAGCGACGCCGCCCCCTGAAAAAGAGAAAAAGGAATGCCCCGCGCCCGCAGTATGACGACGTGCTGGTTCCCATGCTGCAACACGTCCGGACCGACCTTGTATATGCACAGTACCTTGTCCTGGTACAGGTTATGCAGCAGCAAGGCATTGTTGTCGCATTCCTGGCCGTCCAATACGGCGGCACCCGCCCGATACAAAGGATCCGTCAGGGCCAGCATGCGCTCCAGTTCGACAATGCGTGGCCCCAGGCTGTATGCCGCTCCGGTCGTGGCCGCGATCAATCCCGCCGCGCTGAGCTCCTTGATATAGCGATATGCGGTGGAACGCGTGTATCCCAGACGCGACGCGATGTCCTCCGCCGTGAGCACGGGAGCATCGATCGTGAATAGCGCCAGTATTTCCAATGCGCGGGATAGGCTGGAGCCGGCCTCTTTTTCTTTATTCATCATGCGCGGATTGTATAGCCTGGGACTCGGACTGCGAGAAAGCCCGCCAAGCATCTTTTATCAATAATCCCATTATACAGGATTATTGATAAACCCTGAATGATAGGATATCATTCAATACAATTAACGCAGATTGCCCATGAACACACGTAAACTCACCGGCCGCATATCCGCCGACGCCATTCGTCATATGGAGCTTCCCAGGCTCTCGCCGCAGATACTGCAGCGCTACGCACGCCTAAGCGATCTCACCGGTGTGCTGTCCGACGCCATGGACCAGCTAAGGCTGCGTGGTGCAATCCCCGCCTGCATCTTGATGCCCAACCTTCCTCAGGCGCGCCTCGTCGGCCAGGCCGTAACGGTCCGGAACGTCGAGCGCGACGAAGATCCCTGGACATGCGCCGGCACCGGCGTCGGCAAGATGGCCGAGCACGAAGCCTACAACCTGGCCGACCCGGGCGACGTCATCGTCATAGAAGGCTTGATGGGCGTATCCAATATGGGCGGCCAGTCCGCCACGGTCGCGCACAGGGCGAGGTGCGCCGGCGCCATCATCGACGGATCCTTCCGTGATCCCGGCACCTCCCGCGAACTTGGATTTCCGATCTGGGCGAAAGGGGTTACACCCATTACGGGAAAGTGGCGCCTGAAAACCGTCGAGATCAACGGCCCCGTCCGGATATCGGGCATAACCGTCCAGGCGGGCGACCTGGTCGCCGCGGACGAGGCGGGGGTGGTCTTCGTTCCCTATGAGCATGCCGAGCAGGTTCTGGCGGAAGCGGAAAGAATCGACGCCGGCGACACGCGGCAAAAGACGGATATAGCGGCCGGCATCGACCTGGCCACGCTTGCGGCAACCAAATACAAATGATCCCGGCGCAGACATGAACATAGAAACGAACGTGGAAATACATACCGTCGTGCAGGCCGCCGACATCCTCGGCGAGGTCCCGCTGTGGTGCGACCGCAGCCGCCGCCTCTGGTGGATAGACGTGCGCCGCCCGGCGCTGCAGTATTACGAGCCTTCCACGGGTAAACATGCAGCCTTGCGCCTGCATCCCGATCTGACAACCGGCGCAATCGCCCTGCACGAGTCGGGCGGTTTCGTGTTGGCGGCGCAAACGGGCTTCCATCATTACGACCCGGCCGGCGGCAAGCCGGCGACATTCATCGCCAACCCCGAACAAAACAAGCCAGGCATGCGCCTGAACGATGGAAAGTGCGATCGACGCGGCCGTTTCTGGTGCGGCAGCATGCATGACACGCGCCGCGAGCCTCTGGGCACGCTCTACCGGCTCGACCCCGATCTCAGTTGCCATGGCATGCTAAGCGACTTCGTGCTGCCCAATGCGATTTCCTGGAGTCCCGACGACAAGACCATGTATTTCGCCGATACGCACCGCCAGGTGATATGGGCCTTCGACTACGACATCGATGACGGCGCCATTTCCAATCGCCGCGTCTTCAAAGACTGGACCCACCAGGCCGGCCGGCCCGACGGAGCGACGGTGGATGCGGAAGGCTATATCTGGAATTGCATGGTGGCCACCGGCCATCTCATGCGCCTCGCGCCCGACGGCCGCGTGGATCGCTGCATCCAGTTGCCCGTCACGAATCCCACATGTCCGGCGTTCGGCGGCGACGACTTGCGAACGCTCTACATCACTACCCATTCGCAACGATTCACACCGGAGCAGCAGGCCAGAGAACCGCTGGCGGGCGCACTGTTGTCATTGGACGTGGGCGTCCGTGGGCTTCCGGAGCCCAGATTCGCATGTCAATGACACCGATTCATCGTTGAGACCACATAACAAACAGGAGACAACCATGCTGAAGAAACTTGCCCTTTGCGCCGCCCTGGTTGGCGCGCTAGGCCATGCCACCACCGGCTTTGCCGCGGAAACGGTAAGAATGATCGTGCCGTTTTCCGCGGGCGGCCCCACCGACTTGATTGCACGCATCATTGCGCCCAGCCTTGGCGAAAAGCTCGGCAAGACGGTGGTCGTCGAAAACAAGGGCGGAGCCGGCGGAACCATCGGCGCGCACCTGGTCGCCGAAGCGCCGCCCGATGGCAACACCATCCTGCTTTCCACTTCCAGCCTGATCCTGTCCACCGGAACCCGCAGCAATCTGCCCTACGACCCGCGGACGGCACTCAAAGCGGTGTACCTGCTTGGCGAAGTGCAAACCATGGTGGCGGTGTCTCCCAAACTCGGCGTCAACACCCTGGACGAGCTCATCAACAAAGCGAAATCCACGCCCAATGGCCTGAACTACGGATCCACGGGCGTGGGCGGAACAATGCACGTAGGCGCCGAACTGCTGCGCAAGGCGGCCGACATTCCCCTGACCCCTGTCCCCTATCGCGGTGCCGCCCCCGCCCTCGTCGCGCTCATCGCGGGCGACGTCGACCTGGTCAATGCCGATGTGCCCGTTCTTCAGCCTTACATCAAGGAAGGCCGCATCAAAGGGCTGGTTATCTACGACACTACGCGCTCCGCCTTGCTTCCTGATGTTCCCACCGCCAAAGAGGCAGGCATGCCCGCGCTGCAAATGACGAACTGGTACGGCGTCCTTGTCCCGTCCAAAACGCCGGATGCGGCTCGCAACGCCCTGGAATCCGCCTTGGCCAAGGTCGTGCGCGAACCCGATATCGCCGAAAAGCTGGCAAAAGCCGGTTTCACCAACCCTCAGGGAGCCCAGGCATTCCAGGCGCGGCTGGACCAGGACTTTGCCCAATGGCTGCCATGGCTCAAGGAAGCCAACATCCATACAGATTGATCTTTGTATGAACACAAAAAAGCTTTTACAGATTGGCCCATTGCCCCGGGGCCTGGAGCAACGGCTCGGGCAGCGGTACGATTTGCACCCTCTCTGGACGGAGCCAGACCGCGCCCGCTTTCTGGAAAACAGCAAGGGTCGCTTTGCCGGCGGTGTCACCATGTCCCGGCACGGCTGCCCGGCAGACATATTTTCCCTTCTGCAAGGCACAGTTGTTGCGTGCTTCGGCGTCGGATACGAAGGACTCGACCTGGAAGCCGCCAAACGCCACGATGTACAGGTCAGCACGACGCCCAATGTCTTGAACGACTGCGTGGCCGATTGCGCATTTGCGCTCGTGCTGTCGGTGGCGCGCCGCATCGTGGCCGCTGACAGATTCGTGCAAAAGGGGCTGTGGCCGACGGAAGCCTTCGGGCTGGGCACACGCGTCAGCGGCAAGAAACTGGGCATCGTCGGGCTTGGCCGCATAGGCCGAGCCATTGCTCTTCGCGCCGGCGGTTTCGGCATGGACGTGCGCTACCACGGCCCTCGGGCTCGGCCAGACGCGCCCTACCCGTTCGAACCGGATCTGATCTCGCTCGCGAACTGGGCGGACTTCCTGGTCGTGGCCTGCCCAGGCGGCGACCGTACTCGTAATCTGGTCTCGGTCGACGTCCTGCGGGCGCTTGGCACCGAAGGCTATCTGATCAATATCGCGCGGGGAAGCATCGTCGACGAAGAAGCCCTGGTGCAGGCGATCGTGAACCAGTCCATCGCCGGCGCCGGTCTCGACGTCTACCAGCATGAGCCCCATGTCCCCCCGCAGTTGCTGGACAACGACCGTGTCGTGCTATTGCCGCACATCGCCGCCGGAACCCGCGAAACACGGGCCGAGATGGAAAAGCTCGTCGAAGACAACCTCGAGTCGTTCTTCCGCAGTGGCAAGGTCCTGACCCCGCCGGGCTGAGCCCAGGCGCCGCAAGCCATACCGCTTTCCCTTTATCGATACCCCTAGCATGATATTCGAACACCGCACCTACACCGTGGCGCACGGCAAAATGGACAGCTATCTTGAGCGCTACGAAAAGTACGCCCTACCATTACAGAAAAAACATCTTGGACGCCTCCTGGGTTTCTTCGTCAGCGAAATCGGGCCACTGAACCAGGTCCTGCATATCTGGGTCTATGACGATATGGCCGATCGCGAGCGGCGACGCGCCGCCCTCGACGCCGATCCGGCCTGGCACGAGTTCAAGAAGATGAACGTGGGAACCTTCGTCGCGCAGGAAGTTAAAATCATGCGTGATACACGCTTCTGCCCTCATCACATCTAGAGGGGTCGGACCCCGAATGGGGTCCGACCCCTCCTCCTGAAACCTTTTGACGCTTTTTCGCTGCTTTGCCTAACCGTTCTGAAACTTTTCCTGGGCGACAATAGGACGTCTGTACGAGATCAGAAAGGTGCTTTGATGAAAAGAATATTCCTGGCCGGGGCCGCCATGCTGGCCGTGTTGACTTCCGGCGCCGCCATGGCGCGGGGTGGCGTGGACGTGAATATTTCCATAGGAGTTCCTGGGGTAATCTACACGCAGCCCGATTATTACTATCCACCGGTGCGCTACGTAGAGCGTCCGCGTGTGGTCGTCGTTCCTGAACGCATCTACCAGCCCGTCCCGGTATATAGATCCGATCGCTATTACCGCAAGGACTTCCGTGGCCCGAAACACCACCATAAGCATCATAAGGGCCACCACAAGCATCATCACCGGCACGGCCGCTGATTCTCTTCCCCCTACCCTTACGGAATTGCGCCGCGTCATCCGGGCGGGCGACATACTGCTGTGCAAAGAGCCGAAGCGCCGGATCCTCAAGCAGGACCGGCACTGAACCCGCGCCGGCGTCCCATACCATAGGAGCAGATTATGTCGAATCCCCGCATTCCTTACCGCTTTTCCACACAGCGCCCCGCGCTGGTCGCGCCTGAGGCGGGACGCATCATGGTGCATCTCGTGGTCAACGTAGAGAACTGGCGCTTTGATCAGGCCATGCCGCGCACCATCATTACTCCGCCCCACGGCAAGGAAACGATACCCGACGTTCCCAATTTCAGCTGGGTCGATTACGGAATGCGTGCCGGCTTGCCCCGGATCCTGGACGCCATCGGTCAACGTGGCCTGCCCGCCTCCACCAGCCTCAATGCCAGCGTCATTGATGCCTACCCCGCCGCCGCAGAAGCAATGCTGGAGGCCGGCTGGGAGTTCATCGGACACGGCATGCATCAAAAGTCGCTGAGTGCCGGCGACGATGAAGCAGAAACCATCTTTCAGTCGCTGGAGAGAATCCAGGCATTCACCGGTACCCGCCCCCGGGGCTGGCTAAGTCCAGGCCTGCGCGAAACTCACGAGACGCCGGATTTGCTTGTAGAGGCGGGCGTGGAATACGTCTTTGACTGGATGGTGGACGACCTGCCAAACTGGATGCAGGTCAAACGCGGCAGTCTGCTGCAGATGCCCTATAACCTCGAACTGAACGACTCCATCATCTACGCCATCGAAAAGCACTCGTCAGAAGAATTCCTGTTGCGCCTTCAGCGCACTTTGAGCCTGTTCGAGCGCGAATCGGAAGAGCAGCCGCGGGTACTGGCCCTGGGCCTGCATCCGCATCTCATCGGTGTGCCGCACCGTTTTGGCTATTTCGAGGAAATGCTGGACCTTCTCCTGAGAAGCCAGCATGTCTGCTTCATGACGGGAGGCCAGATCGCGGACTGGTATCGCGTGCAGGAACCCGCTCTTGAACCCAGTCCGTAAAGCTTAGGGGTCAGACCCCGTACGGGGTCTGACCCCTAAGCTAGCACACCATGGGATACATCGCCCCGTCCATCGCCACCAGCGCGCCATTGACATAGCTTGCCCGTTCGGAGGCCAGGAACAGCGTGGTGTTGGCAACCTCGTCGGGACGGGCCAGGCGGCCCAGCGGCAAGCGCTGCTCCATTGCCTTGAGCACGTCGTCCGCCGACTTGCCGGACCGTTCCGCCTCGGCATCCAGCGAGCCTTGCACCCTGCCAGTGAGGGTCGAGCCCGGATTGATGGCGTTGACGCGTATGCCTTGACCGCCGAAAGCGTTGGCCAGGCCGGACGAGACCAGCATCAGCGCCGCGTTCGCCGCCCCGCCTGGAAGATGGATGGGCTTGGGTACCTTGCCGCCAGTGCCGATGATGTTGACGATCGCGCCCTTGCCCCGCTCGGCCATGCGCTTGATAACGGCGTCCATGGCATTGATGTAGGGAAAATACTTGGCGTCCATCGCATCGCGCCAGGCCTGGGGCGTCAAGGAAGCGGGAGGATAGCGCTTGGCCGCGCCGGCCGAGTTCACCAGGATGTCGATCGCCCCCAATTCGCGGCTCACGGCCTCGACGGCCGCCTGGGCGGCGTCGGCCTGGCTCAGGTTGGCCTGCTGCGTCATGACTTGATGACCCTCTTTTTCCAGCTCGCGCTTGGCCGCCTCGAGGTTCTCGGCGCTACGCGAAACGATCGCGACCCGCGCCCCCTCGCGTGCGAAGGCGTGCGCGCAGGCGAGTCCGATGCCCTTGCTGCCGCCAGTGATGAGGACCACCTTGCCATTCAATTCCAGATCCATCTTGTCTCTCCCACCTTCCGGTGTCCCTTATGCATTCAATTTTTCGATGCCACCCATGTACGGGCGTAGCGCTTCAGGTACAACGATACTGCCATCTTCCTGCTGGTAGTTCTCCAGCACCGCAACCAGTGCCCTGCCTACGGCCAAGCCGGAACCGTTCAGCGTGTGCAGGTATTCCGGCTTGCCTTTTTCGGGCCGGTAGCGCGCCTGCATGCGCCGAGCCTGGAAGGCTTCGCAATTCGATACGGAGGAAATCTCGCGCCAGGTATTTTGCGCCGGCAGCCAGACCTCGAGATCATAGGTCTTGGTTGAGCCGAATCCCATGTCCCCGCCGCACAACAGCACAACCCGATACGGCAACCCCAGCCGCTGCAGCACCGCCTCCGCGTGGCCGACCATTTCCTCGAGGGCGTCGTAGGATTTCGCGGGATCGACGACCTGCACCATTTCGACCTTGTCGAATTGGTGCTGCCGGATCATGCCCCGCACGTCGCGGCCGCCGCTTCCGGCTTCAGAGCGGAAGCACGGCGTGTGCGCCGTCAATTTCAAGGGCAGCGCCTGCTGGGGCACGATGGTGTCGCGAACCGACCCGGTCAACGTGATCTCGGAGGTGGAGATCAGGTAGAGGTCCTCGTGCTCGATGGGGTTTCCATGCTCGTCCAACTCCGGTTCCAGCCCCTGCCCGCCTTTCGTCACCCAGAACATGTCGTCCTTGAACTTCGGGAGCTGGCCGGTGCCGAACAAGGTGGAGCTATTGACGATATAGGGGGTATAGCACTCTTGGTAGCCGTGCTCGGTGGTCTGGAGGTCCAGCATGAACTGGGCCAGCGCCCGGTGCAGGCGCGCCATCTGGCCGCGCAGCATCATGAAGCGCGAGCCCGACAGCTTGCGGGCCGTGTCGAAGTCCAGCCCGATCGGCTCGCCCAGGCTGACGTGGTCCTTGACCTCGAACGGCAACGGCTTGGGACAACCGTCGGAGCCGACCTCCATACCGTCGGGGATCCAGCGCCGCACTTCGACGTTGTCGTCGCTGTCCTTGCCTGCCGGCACGCTTTCGTTCGGCAGATTCGGAATGGTCGTCAGCCAGCTGTTCAATTCGCCCTGCACAGCTGCCAATTCGGCTTCCAGCTCTTTCAAGCGAGCGGGAATCTGCTGCGACTCGGCCATTTCCTTGCCGGCGTCCTCGCCCTTGGACTTCAATTGACCAATCAATTTGGAAACGGCATTCCGCCGCGCCTGCAACGCCTCGGTCTCGACCTGGACGGATTTGCGGCGGGCTTCAAGCTGGTTGAAGCGGTCGGCGTCGAATTCGATGCCGCGCAAGGCCAGCGCCTTGATCACCGCCGGCAAGTCTTTACGCAACTGATTGGGATCTAACATAATTAACCAAAAGAAGATTTAGGGACGCAGAAATGCCGGCATGGCGCGATGCGCCTGCAGGCAAAACTATGATTTGGCCTGCCTGTCCAGCTGCCTCAGGAAAGCCAGTTTCTCGGAGATTTTACCTTCAAGGCCGCGGTCGGTAGGTTGATAAAAGCGGGCGCGAAGGCCGTCCGGAAAGTAATTCTCGCCTGCCGCGTAACCCTGCGGTTCGTCATGGGCATAGCGGTATTCCTTGCCATGGCCCATTTGCTTCATGAGCTTGGTGGGCGCGTTGCGTAAATGGATGGGCACCGGCGCGCTGCCGTGCTCTTCGGCGTATCGCCGAGCCTGCTTGTAAGCCATGTACAAGGCGTTGGACTTTGCCGCACAAGCCAGGTATACGACGGCTTGTGCCAAGGCGAGTTCGCCCTCCGGAGAACCCAGCCGCTCGTAGATGTCGGCCCCGTTCAGCGCGAGCTGCGTCGCGCGCGGATCGGCAAGCCCGATGTCCTCCACCGCCATGCGAACGATGCGGCGGGCCAGGTAGCGGGGGTCTGCCCCGCCATCCAGCATGCGCGCGAACCAGTACAAGGCCGCATCGGGGTCGGAGCCGCGCACCGATTTATGCAATGCGCTGATCTGGTCGTAGAATGCGTCGCCGCCTTTGTCGAAGCGGCGCAGATTCTGGGAAAGCGAAGTCTCCAGCCATTCGCCGTCGACCACAGTACGCCCCGCCGCCATGGCCGATTCCGCGACCACTTCGATGGCGTTGATGACGCGCCGCGCATCGCCGTCCGCCCAGCGCGCCAGCACTTCGCGCGCCTCGGGCGCAAGTTGCAGCGGCGTCCGTTCGCCGTCCTCAGTATCGGAATCCCGGCCGAGGATATCGATGGCCCTGTCGATCAATTGCATCAGCTCTTCGACCGACACCGACTCCAGCACATAGACCCGCGCCCGCGACAGCAGCGCCGAGTTGACCTCGAAAGACGGATTCTCGGTGGTTGCGCCAATGAAGGTGAACAGGCCGCTTTCGACATACGGCAGGAACGCGTCCTGCTGTGCCTTGTTGAACCGGTGCACTTCGTCGACGAACAGTATGGTGCGCCGGCCCTGGCCCTGTGCCACCTGCGCCACCTGGACCGCTTCGCGTATGTCCTTCACGCCTCCCAGCACGGCCGAAATGGCGATGAATTGCGCGTCGAAACCATCGGCCATCAGTCGGGCGAGAGTCGTCTTGCCGACGCCCGGCGGCCCCCAGAAAATCATGGAATGCGGACGCCCCGACTCGAACGCCACGCGCAGCGGCTTGCCCGGCCCCAATAGATGCGATTGCCCGACGACCTCCGACAGGTCGCGCGGACGCATGCGCTCGGCAAGCGGCGCATGCCTTGCGGTCGCTGGGCCGCCGGAGAAGAGGTCCTGGGATCCTGCCATATGCCTACTGCATCTTGACGACGTCCACCCCCGCCGGCGGCGTGAACGTGAACGTCGCGGCGTCGAGCTTGGGATTGGCGCGGATGCCGGTCAGGCTGATGCGGGTGGTCTGGCCGAACGAATCGAGCAAATCGATACGCTGCGGCATGCTGTCCTTGAAACCGATCTCCACGTGAGTGAATCCCGCATCGGCGCTGCGCGGCTTGGCCCTGAGCCACTCCAGGCCGTCCCGTGGCGGTAGGTCCTGAAGCTCGAAGGCGTCTTCGATCGCCCCGGACCCGAACAGAATCGCCGCCGGCGACGCGCCAATGGACTGGTCGACATTGCGCTCGGTCACTTGGGCGAGGTCGGGATCGTACTGATAGAGACGCTGGCCATCGGAAATGATCAGTTGTTCATAGGGCTTGCGCACATCCCATTTGAATTTGCCGGGACGCTGGAAGGAAAACTCGCCGGTCTGGGCGGGCTTCCCGGCACCCTGCCTGTCGGTTGCCTGCTGGCTGAAGCTGCCGCTTGCCGACTGCACGCTTTTCACGAAATCGCGCAGTTGCTCGGCGCCCGACGCCGACCATGCAAGAACAGGGCTGGCGGCCATGAGGGCCGCGGCCAGGATTTGCCTAATCTTCATTGGATGTGTTCCCCGGAGCGAGAATTTCACGGTTGCCATTGGACTGCATGGCCGATACCAGGCCCGCTTGTTCCATTTGCTCGAGCAAACGGGCCGCGCGGTTGTAGCCTATGCGCAAATGCCGCTGCACCGATGAAATGGACGCGCGCCGGTTCTTGAGTATGACTTCGACAGCCTGATCGTACAAAGGGTCGGATTCCGCATCGGCAAAGCCGGTCACGCCGCCCACGCCGTCGCCAGTCTCGCCTTCGAGCGAGCCTTCCAGCAAACCATCAATATAATTGGGCTCGCCCTGCTGCTTGAGCGACTCGACCACCCGGTGGACCTCATCGTCATGCACGAAGGCGCCGTGCACCCGGGCGGGCAGGCCCGTGCCCGGCGGCAAATACAGCATATCGCCCTGCCCCAGCAAGGTCTCAGCCCCCATCTGGTCCAGGATGGTGCGCGAATCGATCTTGGAAGAGACCTGGAAAGCGATGCGGGTGGGAATATTGGCCTTGATGAGCCCGGTGATCACGTCGACGCTGGGCCGCTGGGTCGCAAGGATCAGGTGTATGCCCGCAGCCCGGGCTTTTTGCGCCAGGCGGGCAATGAGTTCTTCGATTTTCTTGCCGACCACCATCATCAGGTCGGCGAGCTCGTCGATGACCACGACGATCATGGGCAGGGTAGTCAACGGCTCGGGCGCGTCGGGTGTCAGCGAAAACGGATTCGGTATGGGCTCTTCGCGCTTGATCGCCTCGCGTATCTTGTTGTTGTAGCCGGCCAGATTGCGCACCCCCATCTTGCTCATGAGGCGATAGCGCTTTTCCATTTCGCCCACGCACCAGTTCAAGGCGTTGGCGGCGTGCCGCATATCGGTCACCACCGGCGCCAGCAGATGCGGTATGCCCTCATAGACGCTCATTTCCAGCATCTTGGGGTCGATGAGTATCAACCTGACCTGCGTGGCGTCCGCTTTGTAGAGCAGCGACAGGATCATGGCGTTGATTCCCACCGACTTGCCCGAACCCGTGGTGCCCGCCACCAGCAGGTGGGGCATCTTGGCCAGGTCGGCAACGACGGGATTCCCCGCGATATCCTTGCCGAGCGCCATCGTCAGCACGGAAGAGCTGGCATGGTAGGTTTGCGAACCGATGATCTCTGACAGCTTCACGACCTGGCGCTTCGGATTGGGCAATTCCAGCCCCATGAGGTTCTTGCCGGGTATGGTTTCGACCACCCGGATGCTGACCAGGCTGAGCGCGCGCGCCAGATCCTTGGCCAGGTTCACGATCTGGCTGCCCTTGACGCCGGTTGCCGGCTCGATTTCATAGCGAGTGATCACCGGCCCGGCCTGCGCCGCCACGACGACCGCCCTGACGCCGAAGTCGGACAGTTTTTTCTCGATCAGCCGCGAGGTGTATTCGATGGTTTCGGGCGAGACGGTCTCGATATTGTCTTGCGGCGCATCCAGCAGATTCACCGCCGGCAGGTCGCCGGAGCCGCCGCTTTCGATGGGCGCGGTAAACAAGGCTTTCTGCTTTTCCTTTTCGACACGGACGGACTTGGGCACCGAGGTGATTGCCGGTTCGATGCGCACCGGCTGCTCATGCACGAGCTGCTCTTGTTTGGCGACGACGATTTCCTCGCGCTCCGCCTTCTTGACCTGCCCGACTCTGCGATCCTCGTAGGCGGTCTTGAGCTCGAGAACACGCTTTATGCCCCGCTCGACGGCCTGTCCGACGCGCTCGGCAATGTGCAGCCAGGAAAAGCCGAAGAACAGGCTCGCGCCCACGACGATGAAGGCAAGCAGAAGCAGCGTGCATCCGGTCGCGCCGAGCGACGAGGACATGACGTGCGCCAGCAGCTTGCCCAATTGCCCGCCCGCTCCCGCGGGCAGCGCGGCGCCGAGCTGCTTCATTTGCAAGGCTTCGATACCCATGCAGCCCACGAGCAACAGGAAGAAGCCGCCGCCGACTTCCCAGCGCACGCGCGGAAGCGGCCCTTCGGTATTGGGCAGCAGCAGGCTGGTGAGCCTGTAGAACCCCATGGCGACCCGCTGGGCCAGCAGTACGACCCAAAGCCATGCGGAATAGCCGAACAGGAAAAGAAGGAAATCAGAGATATAGGCGCCGAGCGTGCCGCCGCGATTGGACGTGCTGGCGGCCAGGACCGAATGCGACCATGCCGGGTCGGCGGGGTCCCAGGTGGCGAGCACGAGGCCAAGCCAAGCCGCGAGCGCCGCGAACACGATCCACCGTGCTTCGCGGAACAGGCCTGACAGGCGCGATTGCAGGGGCGACGGCCCGTTGCGCACATTGCGGGAGGAGCGTGGGGATGTAGCGGGTAATCTAGCCATAGACTCATTATAATTGGCTGTTCACTTTTTTCGGATTTTGTGTAATGACGACTCCCAAGCACGCCAAAGTACTCATCCTGGGCTCGGGTCCCGCCGGTTATACGGCGGCGGTTTATGCCGCTCGCGCCAATCTGAAGCCCGTGCTCGTCACGGGCCTGGAGCAAGGCGGCCAGCTCATGACGACCACTGATGTCGACAACTGGCCGGCGGATGCGCAAGGCGTTCAGGGACCCGATCTCATGCAGCGCTTCCAGGCGCACGCTGAGCGCTTCGATACGGAAATGGTCTTCGATCACATCACCAGCGTCGACCTATCCAAGCGGCCGTTCACTCTCACCGGCGACACGGGCTCGGTCTATACCTGCGACTCACTCATCATCGCCACCGGCGCGTCCGCCCAGTACCTGGGCCTGCCTTCTGAACAGGAATTCATGGGCCGCGGCGTGTCGGGCTGCGCAACCTGCGACGGCTTCTTCTACAAGAACCAGGACGTCGTCGTCGTGGGCGGCGGAAACACCGCCGTCGAAGAGGCGCTGTACCTGTCCAACATCTGCCGCAGCGTCACACTGGTGCACCGCCGCGACAAATTCCGCTCGGAACCCATCCTGACCGACAAGCTCATGGACAAGGTCGAGAACGGCAACATGAAGCTCAAGCTGTTCTACGAGCTCCAGGAAGTCCTGGGCGACCAATCGGGCGTGACCGGCGTGCGCTTGCTCAACAACCAGACCGGCAATACCGAAGACCTGGCCGTCACCGGCGCTTTCATCGCCATCGGCCACAAGCCCAATACCGGCATCTTCGAAGGCCAGCTCAACATGGAAAACGGCTACATCATCACACGCAGCGGTCTCAGCGGGCTTGCTACCATGACCTCCGTCCCGGGCGTATTCGCCGCCGGCGACGTCCAGGACCATGTCTACCGCCAGGCCATCACCAGCGCCGGCACGGGCTGCATGGCCGCCCTGGACGCGCAGCGCTGGCTGGAGAATGCCGGCGAATAAAGGCAGGCGCGGTCAAGGCGGGGCCACGGGCCACGGGCTCGCCGACCTGAAGCGCCTGCGCAAAGAAGCCGAAGCCGCCAAGGAAGGGGTCAGGCCCCGTACGGGGCCTGACCCCGATCCTGGACCTCATGCGGGAACTGAACCCTCCAACCGACGCCGGACTGGGGTCAGACCCCGTTCGGGGTCCGACCCCTCAAAGACCAACGCAACAGCCGCAGGGGTCAGACCCCATTCGGGGTCTGACCCCGAAACCCTGCCCCGGGAAGACGCCGAGCTATTCCGGCGCGCCGTCAAATCGGTGATCCGCCTCAAGGACAGCAACCGGGCCGTCCTGCCCCCGGTCCCGATGGCCCCGACTGCCGTGCTGGCCGAGCGCCGCGCACGAGCCATGGGTCGGGATGTTCCGGTACCGCCGCAAATATCCGATCAGTTCAGCCCTCCCGGCATCGAGCAGGACGACTCCTGCTACTTGCGCCCAGACTGCGGCCCCGATCTGCTCAGGGATCTGCGGCGCGGGAAATGGCCCATAGGCGCCAGCCTGGACCTTCATGGCAGCACCTTGGACGAGGCACGCGAGCGGCTGGACCGTTTCCTGCAGTCTTGCCTGGAGCACCAGGTGCGCTGCGTGCGCATCGTGCACGGGAAAGGCTATGGCTCGAAGGACAGCGAACCCGTGCTGCGCCAGACAATCAGGCGTTGGCTGAGCCAGCTGGCCGCCGTACAGGCCTATACAGAGTGTTCGGAACAGGACGGAGGAGCCGGCGCCGTGCAGGTGCTGCTGAGAAAGTCGGCATAGGATCCGGCTTAACCTACGACGCCCATGCCGGCACACATGACAAAGGCCGACGATTTTGTCGTCGGCCTTTGTGCTTTTTTTATTTCTTATGGGACCTGCTACATTTATTGTTTTACCGACTTATCGGCTTGCCCATGCAGGGCTTTGTCTCCTCACCTGCATGGAACGCATTGTGCAACATAATTCACGGCGCGACACTTAGGGTATGCACTATGTTAATGCCTTTTATGGGGTCGGACCCCTTACGGGGTCCGACCCCGGGCCATCCACGCTACCGGTAGCCGACTCCCATGACATAGTCGCGCAGCAGGGATTCTTCGTATTCGCTGTCTTTGATGAGCGCCTCGAGGGCGTCGCTGACGTATAGCAAGCCCAAGGGCTCGGCCGCGTCATTTGCAACCGGCAATTGTTTCAAGCCATGCTTTTTCATCGTCGACCAGGCATCGTGCAGGCGGTCCTCCGGCCTGCATACGATGAGATCCTTGCTCATGACGTCGGCAATCATGGTGGTGCAGCTGCATCCTTGGCAATGACTGATCTGCCGTACGACATCGCTTTTTGTAACGACGCCTCGCATGCGGCCTTCAGGCCCGCATACCACCACCAGGTTTGCATGACCCTCGCTGAGCAGCCTTGCCGCTTCGACCAGCGGCGCTGCGGTCGGGATGGTCAACAAACGCTTCCTGGCGACATCCAACACGGTTCGAACCAATTTCATTTCGGGCCTCCCTGGCGCCAGCCGGCAATTCGGACTTCACAAGGCGTGATTCAACATGGTCAGGCGAATGTGCTCGATCGCCCGGGACGGCGCCAAGCCTTTAGGACAGACCTCTGTGCAGTTCATGATACTGCGGCACCGGAACACGCGATATACGTCGTTCAAGTCGTCGAGGCGTTCTTCCGTGGCCTGGTCGCGGCTGTCGCTGATGAAACGATAAGCGTTCAATAAACCTGCCGGCCCCACGAACTTGTCGGGATTCCACCAATACGACGGGCACTGGCTGGAACAGCACGCGCACAATATGCATTCATACAGGCCATCGAGCGATTCCCGCTGCGAGGGAGACTGAAGGCGTTCTTTATCGGGGGGAGGCTCCAGGTTGATCAGGTACGGCTTGATGGACCAATACTGTTTGTAGAACTGCGTCATGTCGACCACCAGGTCCCGGATAACGGGAAAGGTAGGCAATGGACGCAGTACCACCGGCTCTTTCAGGGATCTCAACGGCGTGATGCAGGCCAGGCCGTTGCGGCCATTGATATTGATGGCGTCCGAGCCGCAAATTCCTTCGCGACAGGACTTCCGCAAGCTCAGCGTGTCGTCCACCTCAGACTTGATCCGCAGGATGACGTCGAGCAGCATATGGTCGGCCGGACCTACCTTGATATCGAAGTCCTGCATCCTGGGCCTTGCATCCGTGTCGGGATCAAACCGGTATATGGAAAACTTCATGTCGTTCTCCTATGTTTCAAGACAACGCCGTCGTCAGGCACCGGCGCCGTACAGCACTCTTATCGCCCAACCGCCCATGCCGGTCAAGCCAAAGGCAAGCAGCGCCAGCACACCGATACGGAAGGACAGCGGTTTCACGTAGTCCAGCGCCACATCGCGCAGGCCGATCCAGGCATGGATCAACAAGGCGACGATGAAAATGGAAGCAGCCACCATGAAAACGGCACCCGATGCGCGCTCCCGCCACGCCTCGTAGGAGCCAGGAGGATAGAACGCGAACGAAGCGATGAACAGCGGCAGCGCAACAAGCAGATAGACGGCCGTCAATCGCTGAATCAGCCAGGCCCGAAGGCCGCTCAATGGAGCTTTCCTCATAGCCATACCGCCGCCGCAAGCAAGGCGATCAGGACTCCCAACACGTTCACCGCCCATGCGCTGCGGCGGGCGGCCGCCAGCCGGGAACCAATGTCGACATCGCTCAGCATATGGCGCAAGCCCGCCAGCAGGTGATGAGCCAGTGCCCAGGCAAACAGCACCGCCAGGCATCGGGCCGCAAAGTCATCGAAGAAGGCGCCGACCCTGGCATAGCCTTCGGGCCCTTCAAGCGAGACGCTGAACAGATAAATGCCGACAGGGACACCCGCGGCGAGCAAAATGCCAGTGACACGATGCGTAATGGAGGTCAACGCGCCAACCGGCATCTGGATTTGGAACATATTGAAAAACATCGCTTTTTTCATGCCGCCTCCTTTTCATGACTAAGTCCCCCATGCCCTCGGCATCCGCTGGAAACCATATCACGTTCCTTTGGCGGGCCGGCTTATTCCGCTTTTGGCAGTATGGTGATTATTCACATGGGGTCAGACCCCGTATGGGGTCTGACCCCGACCCCTTCACAGGCCTTCAAATTGCTATACGGTCGTCCGGAGGACCGCATGATGAAATCGGAACGTCAAAAGATGGTGGATGGGGAGCTCTATCTGCCAATGGACCCGGAGCTCGTGGCGGCTCGCGCTCGCGCGCGCGATCTTTGCCAGGCCCTGAACGTAACGAGCGAATCGCAACCCGAACAGCGTCGGAAGATTCTTGATGATTTGTTTGCGTCGGGCGGGGATTCAGTCTGGATGCAACCACCCTTCTTCTGCGACTACGGCGCCAATATCGAACTGGGCGAGCGGGTATTCTTCAACTTCAACTGCGTCGTGCTCGACGTGTGCCTGGTCCGGATCGGCAGCTACACCCTATTCGGCCCCGCCGTGCAGATCTACACCCCCATGCATCCCTTCAACGCCGAACTGCGCCGCCGTGAAGAATTCGGCAAGCCAGTGGAGATCGGATCGGACGTCTGGGTGGGCGGCGGAGCCATCATCCTGCCTGGCGTGCATATTGGCTCGCGGGCAGTGATCGGTGCAGGCAGCGTGGTCACGCGCGATGTCCCGGAAGGCGTGTTCGCCGCGGGGAATCCGTGCCGGGTAATTCGCGGGATCACCGAGTAAGGCCCATGCGTCCAGCATGAAAAAACCCGCAAACTTATGAAGAATGCGGGTTTCGTGTACTACCTGATACGACGGTGGACAGACTTACATGTTGTCGATCATGACTTGGCCAAAGCCCGAGCACGACACCTGGGTCGCGCCTTCGAGCAGGCGGGCGAAGTCGTATGTGACCTTCTTGGACAGGATGGATTTTTCCATGCTGCTGATGATGAGGTCAGCGGCTTCGGTCCAACCCATGTGGCGCAGCATCATTTCAGCGGACAGGATTTCGGAGCCCGGATTCACGTAGTCCTTGCCGGCATACTTGGGCGCCGTGCCGTGCGTGGCTTCGAACATGGCAACCGAGTCGGACAAGTTGGCGCCCGGGGCGATGCCGATACCGCCGACTTGAGCGGCCAGCGCGTCGGAAACGTAGTCGCCGTTCAGGTTCAAGGTTGCGATGACGTCGTATTCGGCGGGACGAAGCAGGATCTGCTGCAGGAAGGCGTCGGCAATCGAATCCTTGACCGTGATTTCACGACCGGTCTTGGGATTCTTGAACTTGCACCATGGGCCTCCGTCGATCAACTGGGCGCCGAATTCCTTCTGGGCGAGTTCGTAGCCCCAGTCGCGGAAACCGCCTTCGGTGAACTTCATGATGTTGCCCTTGTGCACCAGCGTGACCGAAGAGCGGTCGTTGTCGATGGCGTACTGGATGGCCTTGCGGACCAGGCGTTGCGTGCCCTCGCGCGAAACGGGCTTCACACCGATACCGGAGGTTTCGGGGAAACGGATCTTCTTGACGCCGAGTTCGTTTTGCAGGAAAGCGATCAGCTTCTTGGCATTGGCGCTTTCGGCTTCGAATTCGATGCCGGCGTAGATGTCTTCGGAATTCTCGCGGAAAATGACCATATTGGTCTTTTCGGGTTCGCGCACAGGCGAAGGAACGCCCTTGAAATACTGGATCGGACGCAGGCAGACGTACAGGTCAAGCTGCTGGCGCAGTGCCACGTTAAGCGAACGGATGCCGCCGCCGACGGGTGTGGTCAACGGACCCTTGATGGAGACGACGTAGTCGCGCACGGCGTCAAGGGTTTCTTCGGGCAGCCAGACGTCGGATCCGTACACCTTGGTGGACTTTTCACCGGCATAGACTTCCATCCAATGAATCTTGCGTTTGCCGCCGTAGGCCTTGGCAACCGCCGCGTCGACGACCTTGAGCATGACGGGAGTGATATCGGCACCTGTGCCATCGCCCTCGATGTAGGGAATGATGGGTTCGTCAGGGACGTTGAGCGAAAAATCGGCGTTGACGGTGATTTTTTGGCCCGCGGCCGGGACCTTGATGTGCTGATAGGACATGGATGCTCCAGTTGAGCTCGGGAAAGAGCAGAAATCGTAAAACAAGAACAGACGCCCGGCACATGCCCGGGTCTTATATAAGAGTAGTTTATCCTATATTGGGCAAACCTGTCAGTGGCGTCCATGGCGGTTAAAATACCCTATTGCACGGCAACAGCATTACAACGGAAAGTCATATGTTCAATCCCTCGCGGGAACAGGTACGGCAGTTCTTTACCGAGGCATGGCGCAAGCACAGGGCCGCAGGCGTCCTGACGCCTCTGGAAACCATGGCCGTCGACCTCATCGAACTGCATCCCGAATACCACGCCGACCTGGAAGATCCCGAAGCCGCGTCCGCCGAATTCAGCGTGGAACAGGGCAGAACCAATCCCTTCCTGCACCTGTCCATGCACCTGGCCATCAACGAGCAATTATCCATCGACCAGCCCCCGGGCATCAAGGCGGCCTTTCAAAGCCTGCTGGCCACGCGCGACGCCCACGAGGCCGCCCACGTGATCATGGAAGCGCTGGGCGAAGTGGTGTGGGAAGCGCAGCGGCTGGGCACGCCCCTGGACACGGAAAAATACATAGACCTGATCCGGCGCCACGCCGGCCGCCACTGACTGGCCGTTGCACCGATTTCGGCGATCCTGGCAGGCGGCATCTTCGGAACAACGATGTTTCCAGCCATCTCCGACTGGGCAAACAAAAAAGGCGCCGTGCCGGCGCCCTTTTTCTGGTTGGTGTCCCCTTCCCCGGCGTGCTTACTTGCGCACGGACAGCGGCGACGGCTGGGCGGCCAGCCAGGCGGCGATGTTTTCGATGTCGGCCGGCGTCAGCTGCGCGACCATGGCGCCCATGATGGCGTTCTTGCGCACGTTGGCGGTCGCCGGCAGATTGGCCGCGCCACGCTTGTATGAGCGCAGGGCGTGCTCGAGATAGTCCTGGTGCTGGCCGGCGATGATGGGGTAGGTGGGCATCACCGAAGTCTTGCCATCGGCGCCATGGCATGAAGCACAAGTGAATTTTTCGAAGGCCGCCTTGCCTGCGGCCAGATCCGCAGCGGATACGCCGGAAGCCAATGCAACAAGAACGGAGCCTGCCAATGCGAGTGTCAATTTTTTCATACAGGCCTCCTGTTATTTGAGATTGGCGTAGTAAGCAGCAAGATCCGCCATGTCCTGTTCGGACAGGCTTTGCGCGATGGCTTCCATGGTGGGGAAGGTGCGCGCGCCGCTGGCGTATTCTTTCAGGGCTGCGACGAGGTATTCGGCATTCTGGCCCGCGATCATGGGAACGTGATAGACCTCGGGAAAGCTGGACTTGTAGCCCTTGATGCCGTGGCAACCAATGCACATAGAGGTTTTAGATAGAGCGGCCTTGGCGTCGCCCACAGGTACGGCATCGGCCGCAAGGGCTTGGCCCGTAAACACACAGGAAGCCATGACGGCCAGCGCAGACAAGGTGCGCGTCGTAGAGGTTCGCAACTTCATAATAGCTCTTGTTGGCGGTGATTAAAATGTTGATCTGAGTCAACAGATCGTCGAAAAAATTTGATTGTACGATAATTGTCTTGCGTGATACATGTATGGGTTCACGACGTTGCAATACGGTTCATAAACTACGGAATACGACACAATGACTTCTGCAGCACCCGAATTTTCCTCAGAGCGGTTCACCGGCACCGAACGCTACGTCGCCACGGACGACCTGAAGCTTGCCGTGAACGCCGCGCTGGCCCTGCAGCGTCCGCTGCTGATCAAAGGGGAACCCGGAACGGGCAAGACCATGCTGGCGGAGGAAGTAGCCGCCGCGCTGGGCCGGCCGCTGCTGCAATGGCATATCAAGTCGACCACCAAGGCGCATCAGGGACTGTACGAATACGACGCGGTATCCCGGCTGCGCGATTCGCAATTGGGCGACGAAAAAGTCCGCGACATCGGCAACTACATCGTCAAGGGCGTACTATGGCGCGCTTTTGAATCCGACGAACCGGTGGTTGTACTGATTGACGAAATCGACAAAGCCGACATCGAGTTCCCCAATGACCTGCTGCGCGAACTCGATCGCATGGAATTCCATGTATACGAGACGCGTGAAACCATTCAGGCGCGGCATCGCCCCCTTATCATCATTACCTCCAACAACGAAAAAGACCTTCCCGACGCCTTCCTGCGCCGCTGCTTCTTCCACTACATCAACTTTCCGGACCGTACGACCATGCAGGAAATCGTGGCCGTGCACTACCCGGATATCAAAGAGGACATCCTGCGCGCGGCGCTGGATGCCTTCTTCACCCTGCGCGACGCGCCCGGGCTCAAGAAGAAGCCGTCGACTTCCGAATTTCTGGACTGGCTGCGCCTGCTGATGAACGAAGGCATACAAGCCAAAGACATCGGCGACACCGAGGCCAACTTGCCCATCATGGCCGGCGCGCTGCTCAAAAACGAACAAGACCTCACACTGCTTCAACGCCTGGCCGCCATGACGCGGGCCGGACGGCGCTGATCGCCCAGCCGGCGCATATTGGCCGAGTATCTACCGGAGCCCCTGAACAAGACATGAGCACAACAACAGGTTTCCTGAAGAATCCCAGCCCCACCACCCTGGAAGCGCACGGCGTGCGGTTGGTACCGCTGGATGCATCGCACGCCAATGAGCTCGAACAGGCCGCGGCCGACGGCGAACTATGGAAGCTGAGGGTCACCTCCGTTCCCGCGCCGGGCGAAGCCGCCGCTTATATAAAAGCAGCGCTGGCAGGACGGGATGGCGGCCATATGCTGCCTTTCGCCGTATTGGAAACGGATAGCGGGCGCATTATCGGAACCACCCGCTACCACGACATCGTCCCGGCCATCGGCCGACTGGAAATCGGCTACACATGGTATGCGAAAAGCCGGCAGCGCAGCCATGTCAACACCACCTGCAAGCTGCTGTTGCTCGAGCATGCTTTCGAGGACCTGGGCGCGCACGTGGTAGGGTGGCGCACGGACAATTTCAACTTCGCCTCGCAACGCGCCATCGAGCGTCTCGGCGCCAAGAAAGACGGCGTGCTGCGCCATCACGCAGCCCGACGCGACGGCTCGGTGCGCGATACGGTCATGTACAGCATGGCGCGCGGCGAATGGCCCGAAATCCGCCGGCATCTCGAATACCAGCTCGCTCGCCATGCTGATTGATTTCTTCTACCATCTGCGCGCGCACAGGCTTCCGGTTTCGGTGCAGGAATACCTGACGCTGCTCGAGACACTGCAAAGCGGCATCATGCCGCCCACCGTCGATGACTTCTATCATCTTGCCCGCATGACGCTCGTCAAGAACGAGACCTTCTTCGATCGCTACGATCAAGCCTTCGGGAGCTTTTACCGCTCAGTGGAAGCAGCGCTGCCTGCCGACAAGGACATACCCCTGGAGTGGTTGATCAAGCAGTTTCAGAAGCAGCTCACACCCGAAGAAAAAGCGGCTCTGGAAAAGCACGGCTGGGACAAGCTCATGGAAATGTTCAAGCAGCGGCTCGAAGAACAGGAAGGTCGGCATGCCGGCGGCAGCAAGTGGATAGGCACCGGCGGGTCGTCGCCGTTCGGGCATGGCGGCTATCACCCTGAAGGCATACGGCTGGGCGGTCCCTCCGCCGGCAACCGCAGCGCCGTCAAAGTCTGGGAAAAACGCGAATACCGCGACTACGACGATCAACAGGAGCTGGGCACACGCAACTTCAAGATGGCCTTGCGCAGGCTGCGCCGCTTCGCCCGGGAAGGTGCCGAACTCGAGCTGGACCTGGACGGGACCATCAGCAATACCGCCCGCAATGCGGGCTTCCTAGACCTGCAAATGGTTCCGGAGCGCCACAACACCGTCAAGGTCCTGATGCTGCTGGACGTCGGCGGCAGCATGGACGACCACATCGCCCGGGTGGAAGAATTGTTCTCGGCGGCGCGCAGCGAGTTCAGGCACCTCGACGTATTCTATTTCCACAACTGCCCTTATGAAATGCTCTGGCAGGACAACCGGCGACGCCACACCGAGCGCTTCGATACCTGGGACATCTTGCGCAAATACAACGAAGACTGGCGCCTGATCATCGTGGGCGATGCAACCATGAGCCCCTACGAAATCATCCAGCCCGGCGGGTCTGTCGAGCACAACAACAAGGAATCGGGCGCGACATGGATGCAGCGCCTGCTCGAAAACTGGCCCAAGGCGGTATGGCTGAATCCGGAACCCGCGGCCTACTGGCAGTACCGGCAATCCATATCCATCATGCAGAATCTCATGGGTGGCCGTATGTTCGGCGTGACAGTGAGCGGGCTTGAACAGGCCATGCGCGTATTGTCCAAGTAAAGGGCGGCACATGGTCCGCCCTTCCGTGCGGGCCATGTGGTAAAAGTAGCTTTGCTTTCCTGATCAACATAAAAGGGACTCGCGCGCATGCTTTCCTTTCTTTCCCGCACCGTGCTCTTCGTCGGTGCCATGCTGTTTGGCACCACCCTGGTTTTCTCCGCCCGGGCCATGGAGCTTCCCACCGGCGTCAGCGAGATCACCTCCGTAGAAGGCGTGGCCGAATACGTCCTGCCGAACGGGCTGCGCATTTTGCTGGCGCCCGATGACTCCAAACCGACCACTACGGTCAACATGACCTACAAGGTGGGCTCTCGCCACGAGAACTATGGGCAGACCGGCATGGCCCACCTGCTCGAGCACCTGCTGTTCCGGGGCACGCCCACGCTGCGCAATGCGCTGGCCGAGTTTTCCAAGCGCGGCCTGGCCGCCAATGGATCCACCAGCAGCGACCGCACCAATTACTACGCCAGCTTCGCGGCGGACCCTGACAATCTTGAATGGTATCTGCGCTGGCAAGCCGACGCGATGGTCAACTCGCTCATCGCCCGTGAAGACCTGGACTCCGAAATGACGGTGGTCCGGAACGAAATGGAACGCGGCGAAAACAATCCCTTCCAGGTGCTGCTGCAGCGCATGCAGGCCTCCGCATTCCAGTGGCACAACTACGGCAAGTCCACGATCGGCGCACGCTCCGACGTCGAAAACGTGGACATCGCCCAGCTCCAGGCTTTCTACCGCATGTACTACCAGCCTGACAATGCGGTACTGATCGTCTCCGGTCGCTTCGATCCGGAAAAAGTGCTTGCCATCGTCGGCGATGCGTTCGGCAAGATCCCGAAGCCCGACCGCCGCCTGCCGCCGGAATATACGGAAGAACCCGTGCAGGACGGCGAACGGAAGGTGGTGTTGCGGCGCCACGGCGGCAGCCCCCTCATTGCCGCCCTTTTCCATGCCCCGGCCAGCGCTGACCCGGACTTCGTCGCGCTGGACATGGGCGTCTCCATCCTGGCGGACACCCCTTCGGGCAGGCTCTATCACGAGCTGGTCGGCAACGGGCTAAGCTCCAGCGTGTTCGCCTTTTCTTCCGGGCAGCGCCAGCCGGGCTATGCCTTCTTCGGTGCCCAACTCGAGGAAGGCATGGATCAGGACAAAGCATTGTCCGTCATGAACGATACCATCGGCTCCGTCGCCAAAGAGCCTTTCAAGCAGGAAGAGCTGGATCGCATGCGCAATAAGTGGCTCACCGGCTGGTCGCGTACGTACGCCAATCCCGCCAGCCTGGCCAGCGCGCTGTCGGAATCGGTAGGCGACGGAGACTGGCGTCTCTTCTTCCTGCAACGCGACCGCGTCGAAAACGTGAAGCTGGACGATGTACAGCGCGTGACCGCGGCCTATCTCGTGCCAAGCAACCGCACCAACGGCATGTACGTGCCGGGCGAAAGTCCAAGGCGGGCGCCAAAGCCGGGCTCGATGGATCTGGATACCATGCTGCATGACTACCGCGGCAAAGACACCGGGGCCGCGGCGGACGCATTCGATCCCACGCCCGACAACATCGATGCGGCAACCGACCGCAGCCCGCTGGAACTGGCCAACGGCCAGGTGAAACTGGCGCTGCTGTCGAAGCCGACGCGCGGCGACCGGGTCGAAGCCAAGCTGCTCGTTCAGTTCGGCAACGCCGAATCACTGAAAGGCATGCGCGATATCTCGGAAACGACCGCGTCCCTGCTCGCCCATGGCACCAGCACCATGACGCGCCAGGAAATCGAGGACCGCTACAACGCACTGCAGGCCGAAGTCGATTTCGGCGGCGGCGCGGGCATGGTGGCGGTGCACATGTCGACCATCGGCGAAAACCTTCCCGAAGTCATCAAGCTGTCGCTGCACATTCTGCGCGAAGCCAGTTTTCCGGCGAAGGAACTGACTGAATACCAGCGGCAGGCCAGCACGGCCATACGCAATGCCATGGCCGAGCCCGGCTCGCTCGCCTCGCGCGCCCTGGCCAGGCACGACAACCCTTGGCCGCGCGACGACGTTCGCTACACGCCGACTTTCGAGGAAGAATTGGCCAGCGTTGCCGCCCTGACCCGCGGGCAGCTCGAACAGTTTCATAATCGCTTCTACGGGGCAGGCACCATCGCCTTCTCGGCCGTCGGACAGTTCGATGGCGCAGCGGTGAAGACGGCGTTGAGCGAAGGGCTGAAAGGCTGGCAAAAGGCTCCCGCTTACACACGTGTGCCGGATCCGTATCACGACGTTCCCCCGCAAGAGTTCCTCATCAACACACCCGACAAGGCCAATGCCTTCTATCTGGCGGCGCTGCCTTTGAAATTGCAGGATACGGACGAAGACTACGCGGCACTTTATCTTGCCAATTACCTGCTGGGCAGCTCGGAAACTTCACGCCTGTGGACACGCGTCCGGGTACAGGACGGATTGTCCTACGACGTGCGCAGCATGCTCAGCGCTTCCTCGTTCGAACCTTCCGGAAACTGGACTTTCTACGCCATCCATGCGCCCGAAAGCACCAAGCGCCTGCGCGAAGCCATGACGGCGGAGCTGGATCGGGCCATCAAGAACGGGTTTACAGAGGAAGAAGTCCGGGAAGGCGTCTCGGCCTTGCTGAATTTCCGCAAACTGGCGCGTACGCGCGATGGCGCGCTAGCAACCACCTGGATCAACTACATGCAGCTGGACCGCAGTTTCGAATGGTCGGCACATATCGACCAGGCCCTGTCGAAGCTGACCGCCGAATCGGTGAACCAGGCCATGCGGAAAAGGCTGGACCCGGCGCGGCTCAGTGTTGCGATAGCGGCGGATCAGTCCAAGCAGTAAATGCTGGGAGGGGTCAGACCCCTCCGGGGTCTGACCCTGCCCGTCATGAAAAGAATTTCTTGACGCGGTCCGTCCAGGACTGGCTGTTGGGCGAATGCTTTTCACCGCCCTGCTGCAGCGAGACCTCGAACTGGCGCAGGATCTTCTTCTGTTCTTCGCTGAGACGCACGGGCGTTTCCACCGAAACATGGCAGTACAGGTCGCCCGGGTAGCTGGCGCGCAAGCCGCGTATGCCTTTTCCGCGCAGCCGGAAAGTCTTCCCGCTTTGCGTTCCTTCCGGAATCGTGATCTGCCCACGCCCGGTCAAGGTGGGCACCTCGAGCTCTCCGCCCAGCGCGGCCGTCGTGAACGGAATCGTCAGTTCGCAATGCAGGTCATCGCCATCGCGTTGGAATATTCCATGCGGCTTCAAGTGGATCTCGACATAGAGATCGCCGGGAGGCCCGCCATTGACTCCGGGCTCGCCATTCCCGGCCGAGCGGATGCGCATGCCGTCATCGATGCCGGCGGGAATCTTGACCTGCAGGGTCTTGTTCTTGCGGACACGGCCCACGCCATCGCAAGCCGTGCATGGATCGGTGATTTCCTTGCCCGTGCCGTGGCAGGTCGGGCAGGTCTGCTGGACGCTGAAGAAGCCTTGCTGCATGCGCACCGCGCCGCTGCCGTCGCAAGTGTGGCAAGTCTTGGGCTGCGTGCCGGGCTTGGATCCGGAACCATGGCAGACGTCGCAGCGTTCCCAGCTGGGTACCCGGATCTCGGTGTCGAAGCCGTTGGCGGCCTGCTCTAGGCTGATGTCCAGCGTGTACTTGAGATCAGCCCCGCGATACACCTGCGGGCCACCGCCGCGGCGCGCGGCACCGCCGAAGATCTCGCCGAAGATGTCGCCAAAGGCATCGGCAAAACCCGCCCCGCCCATGCCCGCGCCCATGCCGGCGTTGGGATCCACGCCCGCGTGGCCGTACTTGTCGTAGGCTGCGCGTTTCTGCTCGTCGGACAGCATCTCGTAGGCCTCTTTGACCTCTTTGAACTTTTCCTCGGCTTCCTTGCTATCGGGATTACGGTCGGGGTGGTACTTCATCGCCAGCTTGCGATAAGCCTTTTTCAGCTCATCATCGGAGGCGTTTTTGGCCACACCCAGAATTTCATAATAGTCGCGTTTTGCCATTTGGATCGCTTGCGTCTGTGACGTCTGTTCTTTGAGTCTGAATAAGAATGCCCGATTTCCGGTAAATAACCAGAAACCGGGCTGAAGCCGCTAGGGCCAGGCCTTATTGATCGCGCTTGACTTCTTTGAAATCGGCATCGACCACATTGTCGTCAGCGGGCTTGGCCGCATCTGCAGCGCCTTGCTGCGCCGCCTGCGCCTGCATGTCGGCATACATCTTTTCACCCAGCTTCTGGGAAGCCGTTGACAGCGCCTCCACCTTGGCATCGATGGCCGCCTTGTCGCCGTCCTTCAGGGTTTCCTCGAGATCCTTCAGAGCGGTCTCGATGGCTTCCTTGTCCGACGCATCGAGCTTGTCGCCGTATTCCTCCAGCGACTTGCGGGTGGAGTGCAGCAGCGAATCGGCCTGATTACGCGTGAGCGCGAGTTCGGCAATACGGTGGTCTTCCTCGGCGTTGGCCTCGGCGTCCTTCACCATGCGCTCGATCTCGTCTTCAGTCAGGCCGGAGCTTGCCTTGATGGTGATCTTGTTTTCCTTGCCGGTGCCCTTGTCCTTGGCCGACACGTGCAAGATGCCATTGGCGTCGATGTCGAACGTGACTTCGATTTGCGGCGTGCCGCGTGCCGCGGGCGGAATGCCTTCCAGGTTGAACTCGCCCAGCGCCTTGTTGCCCGCCGCGATTTCACGCTCGCCCTGGAACACCTTGATGGTCACCGCCGGCTGGTTGTCGTCGGCTGTGGAGAACACTTGCGAATAACGCGTAGGAATCGTGGTGTTCTTCTGAATCATCTTGGTCATGACGCCGCCCAGCGTCTCGATGCCGAGGGACAGGGGCGTCACGTCGAGCAGCAGCACGTCCTTGCGGTCGCCGGACAGGACGGAGCCCTGGATGGCGGCGCCGGCGGCCACGGCTTCATCGGGGTTGACGTCCTTGCGCGGCTCTTTGCCGAAGAACTCCTTGACCTTTTCCTGCACCTTGGGCATGCGGGTCATGCCGCCGACCAGGATCACGTCGTCGATTTCGGAGACCTTGACGCCGGCATCCTTGATGGCGATGCGGCAGGGCTCGATCGTGCGCTCAATCAGGCTCTCGACCAGTGCTTCGAGCTTGGCGCGGGTAATCTTCAGGTTCAGGTGCTTGGGACCGGACGCATCCGCCGTGATATATGGCAGGTTGATTTCGGTCTGTTGCGTCGACGAAAGCTCGATCTTGGCCTTTTCAGCGGACTCTTTCAGGCGCTGCAACGCGAGCACGTCTTTCGACAGGTCTACGCCGCTTTCCTTCTTGAATTCGCCGATGATGTAGTCGATGATGTGCTGGTCGAAGTCTTCGCCACCAAGGAAGGTATCGCCGTTGGTCGATAGGACCTCGAATTGCTTCTCGCCGTCGACGTCGGCAATTTCAATGATGGAGACGTCGAACGTACCGCCGCCCAGGTCATACACCGCAATCTTGCGATCGCCTTTTTCGGTCTTGTCCATGCCGAACGCCAACGCAGCCGCTGTGGGCTCGTTGATGATGCGCTTGACGTCGAGACCGGCGATGCGGCCGGCATCCTTGGTGGCCTGGCGCTGGCTGTCGTTGAAGTAGGCGGGCACGGTAATGACCGCCTCGGTGACTTCCTCGCCCAGGTAGTCTTCGGCCGTCTTCTTCATTTTGCGCAGCACGTCGGCCGACACCTGCGGAGGCGCCAGCTTCTTGCCTTGGGCTTCGACCCAGGCGTCGCCGTTATCCGCCTTGACGATGCTGTAGGGCATCAGGTTGATGTCTTTCTGCACCGCTTTTTCGTCGAACTTGCGGCCGATGAGGCGCTTTACGGCATATAGCGTGTTCTTGGGGTTGGTCACCGCCTGGCGTTTTGCAGGCGCCCCGACCAGGATTTCGCCGTCTTGCATGTAAGCGACGATGGAAGGCGTGGTGCGCGTGCCTTCCGCGTTTTCGATGATCTTGACGCTGCTGCCGTCCAGCACAGCCACACAGCTGTTGGTCGTACCCAGGTCAATGCCAATGATCTTGCCCATATTATTACCCTGCTAGAGATTTTGAATTTGTAAAAACTTTCCGATGGACTTCAAGTGGGGGTGCGGGACGCGATTTCAAGCCTTCCGACACAATTTTTATCGTGGAGACGCGTTTACGCCCCCAGGCACCCGCCTAGCCTGCCTGCCCCGAAGAAACCATGACCAGCGCAGGACGCAGCACGCGGTCCGCAATGGTGTAGCCCTTTTGCAGCATCTGCGCCACGGTGCCCTCCGGATGTTCGGACGGCACCGTGGAAATGGCCTGATGATGGTGCGGATCGAACTTCTCGCCTGCGGCAGGCGCTACTTCCCTCAGAAGATTACGCTCGAATGCGGTATTCACTTGCCGGAGCGTGGCCTCCACCCCTTCGCGCCAGGCCTCGGCGGTCTGGTCGCTGAGCGCCAGGGCGGCTTCCAGGCTGTCGCGCACCGGAATCAGGCTTTCGGCGAATGATTCCGTGCCGAATTTGCGGGCCTTGGCGACATCTTCCTGGGCGCGACGCCGGATGTTCTCGGTCTCGGCACGGGCGCGCAGCAATTCTTCGTGATACTGGGCGATCTTGGCCTCGGCCTCGGACAACAAAGTGGCCCAGTCCTTTTCCGCCTCGATCTGCTCCTGGGCTTCGACGGCCTCGGGAGAGGCTTCGCCCTCATTGACCTCGAGCTGCTCTGACGTATCGACCGCAGGATCTTTAGCTTGGGAATCCGGGTTTTCTTTGCTTGCCGACATAAAAAATCTCCACATACGATTATGCAATTCATGGAAAATGGGGGCTGACGCCCCCATTTCAAGACCTCTTTGAAAAACTTTGGAATGAGGGGTCAGACCCCGGATTCATGCCAAGGCGGGGGGATGAGGGGTCAGACCCCGTACCGGGTCTGACCCCAGGTTCATGCTATTAGGGGGTCAGACCCCGCATGGGGTCTGACCCCAAGTTCACCAGCCGCCGAGATGCCGGCGTATCAATCGCGCGAAGGCTTGGGACCAGGCCGCATCATCGTTCAGGCAGGGCAGATAGCGCAACTCCTCGCCGCCCTCTTCCAGAAACGCATCCCGGCATTCGACACTGATTTCCTCCAGGGTTTCCAGGCAATCGGCCAGAAAGCCCGGACACATGACGTCCACACGCTTGACTCCCTGTCGCGCCCATTCCCGCAAGGTGGGTTCGGTGTAGGGCTCCAGCCACTTGGCCGCGCCGAAACGGCTCTGGAAAGCGGCATGAACCAGCTCGCCGTCGGCGCCCAGCCGCCGCTTGAGCAAGGAGACGGTCTCCATGCAGTCCCGATAGTAAGGGTCGCCCTGTTCGATGGAAAACCGGGGCAGGCCGTGGAAACTGAGCAGCAGGCGCTCGGGTCGGCCTTCTCGATTCCAGTGATCCTGGATCTGCCGTGCAAGCGAGTCGATGTAGCCCGCATCGTCGTGATAGCGCTTTACGAACCGCAGTTCGGGTTGGTCGCGCAGCCGCGCGGCATGCCGCGCGACGTGGTCCACGGCGGTGGCGGTCGTGCTGGCGGCATACTGGGGATACATCGGGACGGTCAGTATGCGCTCGCATCCTTCCGCCCTGAGCTCATCGAGCGCCCGCGCAATCGACGGGTTGCCGTAGCGCATGCCCAGCTTCACCCTGGTGTCCAAGCCCTGCCCGGCCAGTTCGCGCTGTACGGCATTAGCCTGCGCCTGGCTCCATACCAGCAGCGGAGACCCGTCCTGCAGCCAGATGTCGCGATACCTTGGCGCCAACGCCCGCGGCCGCCTTGGAAGAATGAAGAGCCGGAGAATGACCTGCCAGATCCACGCGGGGATCTCTATGACGCGCGGATCGGAAAGGAATTCCGCCAGGTACCGGCGTATGTCGCGCGGCGTCGGGGTGTCCGGCGTGCCCAGATTGACCAACAGGACCCCAACAGGGCCGGGCTGCCGCGGCGGCGGATCGGCGCTGAAAGCATGGGGATCGGATGGTTCGGGCAAATAAGGTGAAGCGAATTTCATTCTTAGGATTGATTGTGGCTCAGGGCGTTGGACAGCAGGCGCGCCGTGATGTCCACGATCGGGATCACGCGCTCGTACGCCATGCGCGACGGCCCGATGACTCCGAGCGTACCGACCACCTTTCCGTCGACGCCATAGGGCGCGGTAACGACCGAGACATCTTCCATGGGGACCAGGTTCGAGTCGCCGCCGATGTAGATCTGGACGCCCTGGGCTCGGCTGGAGACATCCAGCAGCTGAAGCAGGTCGGTTTTCTTTTCGAACAGCGAAAACAGGCGGCGCAGGCGTTCCATGTCGGACGTGATCTCGAAGACATCGAGCAGCTTGCTTTCGCCGGAAATGACCACGGATTCGTCGATGTCGGCCGTTGCACTGCCTGCCTCCACCGCCGCCTGCATGAGACGCGAGATATCGGCCTGCAGGGAAGAGAGCTCTTCGGCCAGGGCCACGCGGACCTTTTCGAACGACATGCCGGCGAAGTGCTGGTTGAAGAAATTGCTGGCCTCGTGGAGTTCCGGCTCGGTGTAGTCCCGCTTGACGAAGAGAATGCGATTCTGGACGTCGCCGTCGGGCGTCACGATGATGAGCAGCACGCGCTTGTCGGACAGCCGGATGAATTCGATCTGGCGAAACACCTGTGCGCGCTTGGGTGCGAGCACCACGCCGGCGAACTGCGACAGGTTGGACAGCAGCGTGGCCGCGGCGGACACGGCACGCGTGGGTTCGGCCGCGGGCAGCATCTGGCGGATCTGGGTGGGCGGCAGGACCTCGAAACGCTGCACAGCCAGCAGCCTGTCGACGAACATGCGATACCCCTTGGGCGTGGGAATGCGCCCGGCGGACGTATGGGGGCTATGGATCATGCCCATGTCTTCCAGGTCGGCCATGACATTGCGTATGGTGGCCGGTGACAGATCGAACATTTTCGAAAGGGTACGCGACCCCACCGGCTGGCCATCGGCGATGTATCGTTCTATGAGCGCCTTCAGCAGCGCATTGGCTCGGTCATCCATCACTGTATTTTAGGCAATTGGAGCAATATTGGCTCGATACTGGTTGTTGCACCCGCATCCATGAGGCCGCGGTGCCCATATAATCGTTGAGTCTCTATTATTTCACCAATCGTTGTTTCGTCAATTCACAAGGTATTCGCCTCATGCACTTCAAAACCGTGGCAATCATTGGCAGATACCAGGACACCGGCCTGGACGCCCCGCTGCGCACGCTAGCGGAAGCGCTCGAAGGGGCCGGCTGCAAGGTGTTGATCGAAGCCGACACCGCCCGCAACACGGGCCTGACCGAACACGCCATCGCCTCGTATGCCGATATCGGCGAGCAGGCGGATCTGGCGATCGTCATGGGCGGCGACGGCACCATGCTGGGCGCCGCCCGGCAATTGGCGCACAGCAAGGTGTCGCTCATCGGCATCAACCATGGCCGGCTGGGATTCATTACCGACATCCCGCTGCACAGTGCGAACGATGCGCTCGCAAGCGTCATACAGGGAAACTACGAAGCCGAAGACCGCGTCATGCTGGAAGGCCGGGTCGTGCGCGCCGGCCAGACCCTGTTTTCCGGCATCGCCCTGAACGACGTCGTCCTGAACCGCGCCGGGCGCGGCGGCATGATAGACGTGCGCGTCGAATTTGACGGCGCCTTCATGTACAGCCAGCGCGCCGACGGGCTCATCGTCGCCACGCCTACGGGGTCCACCGCCTACTCGCTTTCCGCCAACGGCCCCATCGTGCACTCGCAATTGAACGCCATGCTGCTGGTACCGGTTGCCCCGCAAACGCTTTCAAACCGCCCCATCGTCCTGCCGGATTCCGGCACGCTCAGCATGACCATCACCGCCCTGGGACGCGTGGAGTCCGGTGCCAGCGTGCACTTCGATATGCAAACCTGGTCCGACTGCCAGCCCGGCGACCTCGTCGAAGTACGGCGCGCGCAACACACCGTACGCTTCATTCACCCAACCGGCTACAGCTTTTTTTCGACGCTTCGACGCAAGCTGTACTGGAACCACATGCCCCAACCTTCGGACGAGGCCGAATAAACCATGCTGCGTACTTTGCACCTACGCGATTTTGTGATTGTCGATGAAGCGGAAATCCACTTCGAAAGCGGATTCACGGTCTTTTCCGGGGAAACCGGTGCGGGCAAGTCCATACTGATCGACGCGCTTTCGCTGGCGCTGGGCGCGCGCGGAGACACGTCCGTACTGCGTGAAGGCAGCAGCCGCAGCGACATCACCGCAGTCTTCGAAGCGCCCTCCGACGTGCAGGCCTGGCTGCGCGAGCGCGAACTCGATACCGACGATGCGCTCATCCTGCGGCGCGTCATCGACAGCCAGGGCAGAAGCCGCGCCTTCATCAACGGCCTGCCCGCGAATCTCGGACAACTGCGCGAACTGGGCGAACAACTGGTCGACATCCATGGGCAGCATATGCACCAGAGCCTGCTGAAAACAGCCTGCCAGCGTGACATGCTCGATGCCCAGGGCGGCCATCAGGATCTGGCCCGGCAGGTGCAGCAGGCGTGGCAAGCCTGGCAGGCAGCCGAAAAATCGCTGGACCAGGCCAGGCGGAACGCCGCCACCCTCAAAGAAGAGCGTGAACGCCTGGAATGGCAGGTTGCCGAACTCGAGCGCCTGGGCCTGCAAGAAGGCGAATGGGAAAGCATCAGCCAGGATCACAACCGCCTGGCCCATGCCCAAGCCCTTCTGGAAGGTGCCGGGCAAGCCCTGGCGGTACTGGACGACGAGCAAGGATCCGCCCGCCACACGCTCAACGCAGCGGCTCATCACATCCAGCAATTGCTGCGGCACGATAGCCAGTTGCAAACCATCTATGACGCCATCGAGTCCGCGCGTATTTCCGTGTCCGAGGCGGTGTCCGACCTGAACAGCTACCTGGACCGCCTTGAACTGAATCCCGAACAGCTCGAACAAGCCGAGCGCCGGATGTCCGCCATCTTTGAAGCCGCCCGCAAGTTCAAGGTCGAGCCAGGTGAACTGGACGCCTTGCTGGCCAGCCTGCAAGCAAGGCTGGACGCCAGCGAGGCCGCCGCCGACACCCAAGCGCTCGCAGAGAAAGCCGGGAGGCTCGCCAACGAATACCAGGCCGCCGCCGATGCCCTGGGCAAGGCGCGCCGCAAAACAAGCAAGATGCTGGCCGGCCAGGTCAGCGAGGCCATGCAGACCCTGGCCATGAAGGGCGGTCGCTTCGACGTCAGCCTGACCAAATGTCCGCCGGGGCCTCACGGCAACGAAAGCGTGGAATTCCTGGTGTCCGGCCACGCCGGCACCACGCCCAAGCCCCTGGGCAAAGTGGCCTCGGGCGGCGAGTTGGCGCGTATTTCACTTGCGCTGTCGGTCATTGCCAGCCGGGCGGCACGGGTTCCCACCCTGATCTTCGACGAAGTCGACACGGGTGTCGGCGGCGCCGTGGCGGAAGTCGTCGGCCGCCTGCTGCGCGAACTCGGCGAACGTCATCAGGTGCTGTGCGTCACGCACTTGCCCCAGGTCGCCGCACGCGGCACGCATCATTTCGAAGTAAAGAAATCCAGTTCGGCCGCCAGCACCCTGTCGAGCATCGAACCATTGGATGAACCTGGCAGAGTCAATGAGCTTGCCCGCATGCTGGGCGGGGTAAAAATTACCGACACCACCCGCGAGCATGCACGGGAAATGCTGAACAGCTAGGGGTCAGGGAGGGGTCAGACCCCGCAGCCGCTGACCGCCTTCATGATGAGGGGGTCAGACCCCGTACGGGGTCTGACCCCTTGAAGCGGGTTTCTTACTTGGGCGCTGCTTTCGGAGAGCAGTTCGGGCAAATCCCATACAGCAGCATCGTATGGCTTTCCAGCGCAAAACCATGATCCTTGGCGATCTTGTGCTGGCGCTTTTCGATGTCGGAATCCGTGAATTCCTCGACCTTGCCGCAATTCGTGCAGATGAGGTGATCGTGATGGTCGCCGTCATTGAGTTCAAACACGGCCTTGCCGCCGTCGAACTGACTGCGCACCAGTATTCCTGCCTGTTCAAACTGGGTCAGGACCCGATACACCGTTGCCAGGCCAATATCGACATCTTCGGCAATGAGGGTGCGATAGACATCTTCAGCGCTTTGATGACGTTCGTCGGCTCGGCGAAAAATATCAAGAATCTTCAGGCGGGGAAACGTCGCCTTAAGGCCCATATTTTTGAGTTCGTTCTGATCGTTCATAGCTAAAATGTCTTCGGTGATGATGGTGGTGATGTTCGAGCAGGCACCGGAAGCCCTGCGCCGCGCCCGACCCTGACTGACGCTATTATGCGTTTTATTCTGTTTATTGACTGTCCTCCTTTATGATAACGGTTTTATCCAATTTGAATCACAGGGGCGCTTTGTGCTGACGACTGCAAAACCCATTATTTCCACGCTACGCATCGGCGCCGCCGCCGGCGTGCTGGCCGTCGTTCTTTCCGCCTGCGGCACGACCAACTGGGGGTTCCCGTATCGGCCCGACATTCAGCAAGGCAACTGGATCACCTCCGAACAGGTTGCGCAGTTGCAGCAAGGCATGAGCCGCGAACAAGTGCGCTTCATTCTGGGCACTCCCACCCTGCAAGATGTCTTCCGTACCGACCGCTGGGACTACCCCTACTATAACAAGCCGGGATACGGACGAGAGCAGGAACGCAAATTCACGGTCTGGTTCGAGGGCGACAGCCTGGTCCGCTGGGATGGCGACCAGCAGCCCGACCGACAGCCTTTCCAGAAGGCCGACACCGGCATGAAGAAAGACGGTACGCTCGACACCGCGCCTCAGAACGAAGCCGAGCGCGACCAGGGCACCGCCAAGGCCGAAACCGGCACCGACGCCGAGCCGCAACGCACGCCGTCGATTTTCAATGCCGAACCCCAGCCTGTACCGCCGGGCGCACCTGTGCCCGGCCGCGACACCGCCGAACCACTGCGTTAATCAAGGAACACCATGCGTATTGCAATTGCCGGAGCCGACGGCCGTATGGGCCGCATGCTGATCGAAGCCGTGCTCCAAAGCGCCGACCTGAAGTTATCCGTTGCGCTCGACCGCCCGGGTTCGCCCGCCATCGGCCAGGACGCCGGCACCTTCCTGGGTCAGGACACAGGCGTCCTGATCACCGACGACCTCGATGCCCTGTCCCAGGCTGACTGCCTCATCGACTTCACCCGACCTGAAGGCACGTTGAATCACCTTCAAGCCTGCGTCAAGCATGGCACCAAATGCGTCATCGGCACCACCGGCTTCAGCGACCAGGGCAAACAGGCCATCCAGGCCGCCAGCCAGAAGATCGCCATCGTCTTCGCCCCCAACATGAGCGTCGGCGTGAACGCCACGCTCAAGCTCCTTGACATCGCGGCCAGGCTCTTGAACAGTGGCTACGATGTCGAGGTGTTCGAGGCCCATCACCGCAACAAGGTCGACGCCCCCTCCGGCACGGCGCTGGCCATGGGGGAAGCCGTGGCCTCCGCCTGGGGTAAAAAGCTCGATGACATCGCCGACTGGGCGCGCCACGGTGAAACCGGCGCTCGCGAAACCGGCAAGATCGGGTTTTCCGTGGTCCGCGGCGGCGACATCATCGGCGATCACACCGTGTACTTCTGCGGCACGGGCGAACGCATCGAAATCACGCACCGCTCCAGCAGCCGCGCCACCTACGCCCAAGGCAGCCTGCGTGCGGCGCGCTACCTGGCACGCAAGGAGTTCGGCCTGTTCGACATGCAAGACGTCCTGGCCGCCTGACCAGTGCCGGTTGACTAGGGCTTGTTGACGTTGAAAGCCAGCAGCGCTGGTCCTAGATAAACCATTCGTGATCGGAACTTGAGCGCTTGAGCCGCATGTGCGCGGCTCAGGCTCAAGTCACGTTTACGGGCTCCTGTTCCAGCGTCACCCCGAAGCGCTCTCGCACATCGGACCGGATAGACGCCGCCAATGACAGAACGTCTTCAGCCACCGCCCCGCCATGATTGACCAGCACCAGGGCCTGCCGGTCATGCACGCCCACCGGCCCGACGCGACGCCCTTTCCATCCCGCCTTGTCGATCAGCCAACCCGCCGCGAGCTTGTATGAAACACCATCCGCCTGAGGGTAGGCGACGATATCCGGATATTGCCGCTTGAGCGCTTCAAAATCCGATACCGCCACGATGGGATTCTTGAAGAAGCTGCCCGCATTGCCCAGCACAGCCGGATCCGGCAGCTTGCTGCGACGGATGTCGCATACCGCATCGAATATCTGTTGCGCCTCGATACCGCTACGCATCAACTCCGCACGTCGCTGCAGATCGGGGTAGGCCAAGACCGGCGTCCAGGCCCGCGGCAACAGGAAGCGCACGGCCACGATCAGCCAGCGCCCCGGCCCGGCCTCCTTGAACACGCTGTGCCGATAGGAAAACCCGCAGTCCTGCGACCCCATCTCGACCATACGGCCCTTGGTGATGTCCCAGGCCAGCAAGCTATGAAAACGCTGGTCCAGCTCTACCCCGTACGCCCCGATATTCTGCACTGGCGCGGCGCCCACCGTGCCCGGGATCAAAGCCAGGTTCTCCAACCCATTCCACCCGGCTTTCACGCAGTGGGCCACAAAATCGTGCCAGACTTCACCGCCCTCGGCCTCGACCAGCACATGCTCGTCATCTTGATCGAGCAGCCGAACACCCGAGGTCAAGACCTTTACCACCAATCCCGTCACCTGCGGAGCAAGGACGACATTGCTTCCGCCTCCCAGGACGAATATCGTCCGATGTGATCGGACCAGGTCGGAAAGCTCATTCAACTGGCTCTTGTCCGTATATTGGACGTAACGGTGCGCTCTGGAACGCAGCCCCAAAGTATTGAATGCGGAAAGGTCCTGGTCGAAGATTAGCTGCAAGAAACGCCCCACCGTGATCAAGCCGGCCACGCCCCGGCAAAAGGCATAAGCATAACGCGCCAGCTTGCGCCGCTGGGGCGCGTGCCTTGCTTGTGCCGAAAGCACGTCGAACTGATTTGACAGCCCTATTACTTTTTAGTTAATATCTTGGTCTTCGCTCACCAAGCAGTTTTTTGGGCAGGCAGCGCGGGTAGTTTTTAAATGCGTTTAAAACAGTTCACCCAGCGATTTGCAAGCAACGAAAAAATGCTTTAGAATGCGAAGCTTCTTTCAGCAAGAACAACGACTTGCAAGAAGAAAACCAAGCAGTACATATGCGGGAATAGCTCAGTTGGTAGAGCGCAACCTTGCCAAGGTTGAGGTCGCGAGTTCGAGACTCGTTTCCCGCTCCAGATTCTAAAAAGGCCCAAACTTCGGTTTGGGCCTTTTTGCGCTTGGTGGTTTCGTTCTTGCGGTTTGGTTAGGTGGCTGCTTACGGCTGAAACGGACTTTCTTCTTTCATTTCTCTCGCAGCCATAGCTCGGCGAACCATGAGCGCAAGTAAAGCATGTCGCGGTATTAAGTAGGTCGTGTTCTGCTATCGCGAATCAACGAGCAGCGGTAGTGGGAGTTCCATTTGGACCCCAGACGGGGTCAAGCAAGGGGGCTGTCCTCTTCGGGGTAGACGAAAGGATCGCCAAGGACCTGGAGAAAAGGCAGGGCTCAATTTGCCTATGGTGTCGGGCAGATCACACTGGCTGCGTGCCATTTCCAGTGCTTCGTTGAAACGGTAGTAGCAATAAGAAATTGAGATCAGCAGTTGATCCGCGACATATTGCATCTTGTTGCGGTGATGCTGCAGAAGATATAGGTATGCACCGGCTCTTGATTCATGTGACTCGGGTTCCTGTGGTTGATCGGCGGTAGACTCCAATATCAGTAACATTTGCAGCGGCTGAGAGGTTTCTGAAGTCCCTAATTTATTCATCAACGGGTGGACTTCACTTTCGGAGTTGTCACCGTACGAATAGTGGTCTAGCCGCACAGCGTTGCGTATCTTCTTCTCTACATGGTTTACCAGCTTGTTGTAAAGAAACGAGAAGAGTTTATCTATGTCTTTTTGGTTGTCAAAGTCTATCGATGTTCCAGCCTGCTCCCAATGTTCGACTAATATCCAGGCTTCGTTTTGTACGTCGTCGTGTTCACACTCGTTTCGAGTTGCTTTCGCAATCCGCCTAAACTTATGTCGATACTTTCTTGAGAACTGCATAAACTCGGCTAGCCGATCGTCATCCATGCGGCACCATTCAGTCAGAGAAAGAAGACCTCCAAGTATTTTATGGGGTGATGGCAGTTTGATGAAATGAGACGGCAACAAGCCCGCGATTGCCGTCATGGGCGACACATCGCTGTCCAAAGTCCATCAGGCCATCGCCCGTATCTGCGCGTAGCGATCATCACCCAGCGCAGTTCTCAGCGTTGAAACTATAGTTTAATGCAGGCACCATTTTGACGTACAATTATGGTCTACCTATTTACAGATGTGGAGGTATTTGCCATGAGTGCAGCGACCGATACCAAACAGGAACGCATTAATTTGCGGTTGGAGCACAGTGCTAAGCAGGTATTGGAGCGTGCCGCGCGTTTCGAGGGAAAAACGGTCAGCAGTTTTATCCTGACCAGTGCCCTGGCGCATGCTGAAAAAACCATTGACGCGCACGAAATCATGCGCCTAAACAGCCAGGATTCCGAGGCGTTCTTCAATGCCCTGGTCAAGCCTGTCCGACTCAACAAGAGGCTGGCCGCCGCCCTCAAGGAGCATGAGCAACGCGTGACCAGCAAATGACCGACTATTCGTCTCTGTTCATCTCAGCGCTAGACGGCAGCCACGAGAGATCCGGCTTTCACTGCGGTGTGCCTTCGCTGGATAATTATCTCCACAAACAGGCTAGCCAGGATGTGAAGCGCCGCATCAGTCGCGTATTTGTTGCGACGACATCAGCGAATCCACACACCATCGTGGGCTATTACACATTGTCCACGCTTTCGATTGAACTCGATCAGTTGCCTGACAGTGTCGCCCGCAAGTTGCCTCGACATCCGGTCCCGGCGGCATTGCTGGGTAGGCTTGCTGTCGATCAGCAAGCCCGTGGCCATGGTGTGGGCAGAATGCTGTTGGTCAATGCCATTCAGCGCACGTTGGCAGTCAGCGACCAGATCGCCATTTATGCCATAATCGTCGATGCCATAGACGAGCAGGCACGTAGCTTCTATGAGCAGTTTGGCTTCTCGCTGCTGGACTCGGGCGGTCATCGCCGGTTGTTTCTGCCGCTGAAGTCTGTTTAACGTAAAAGTGGGACATCCTCAGCGGAAAAGCATCAGGGCGCCAAGTCAAGTTTCTCGCATATGTTTATATTGACTGCCCCACAACGTTGACTTGCAGTGCTACACCCAACCGCCGGCACATGACGCCAAAACTCGCTGCCAAGTTATCCATGCTGGGATTACCCTTGGACGAGAGCATTCGGCTCAGGCTCTTTCTTGGGCAACCGATTTGGATGGCGAACTGCTCGCACCCCAGAGGCGCGCTGTTTCGGCCTCCGTTCAGAAACTGAATCACCCCGGGTTTTGAGGAGGCTGCATTTCTTGAGAGCCTTTCAGGCTTGTACACAGGCCCGATGTACCGGAAGAAACGACGAAGCGCTATAAGAGAGGTGGCAACGCCAAAGATGACCGATTATTCATTGGTGTAAGTTCACAGCGTAGCTGGCGCTGTCGAGCGAACCCGCCTGAGAGCATGGTCCGGGATTCGTCGGTGACATTGGTGAGCGCAGCAATGTGCATCCCGCTTCAGAGATAGAGTCGATTTCGACGTCTCCCACCGTTCGTTGCCATTCGCAAACAATACAGGAGCGAATCATGGCAATATGCAAGCAGGAAGACACAATGTTTTCAAATGCGGCGGGCATTGATATCGGTGCCTCGAGTCACTGGGTGGTAGTACCACCCTCTAGGGACGATGTGCCTGTGCGAGAGTTTGGCACGATGACCGATGATTTGAATGCCCTAGCCGACTGGCTGCTGGCGTGCGGCGTCGATACGGTGGCGCTAGAATCGACAGGCGTTTATTGGATTCCGACCTACGAGGTGCTTGAAGGCCGCGGGCTAGGGCGTGTTAACACTAATTCCCAATACCGCAATTTGATGGGAAACTGCGGGCATGGAAATCACACCTGAACAGTTCTCTCGCATCGAACATTGCCTGCCCTTGCAGCGCGGCAATGTCAGCCTGTCCAATCTGCAAGTAGTCAACGCCATGCTGTATGTCGCCGAGCACGGCTGCAAGTGGCGTGGCCTGCCCAAGCGCTTTGGCAACTGGCACACCATCTACACGCGCATGCGCCGCTGGACCA
>JACCEN010000019.1 GCA_013416435.1 Alcaligenaceae bacterium
ATGATGTAGGATGTAGGGCACGCCCACCTGGCGCGACAGCAGGATGTGCTCGCGCGTTTGCGGCATGGGGCCGTCGGCGGCCGACACCACCAGGATCGCGCCGTCCATTTGCGCCGCGCCGGTGATCATGTTCTTGACGTAGTCGGCGTGGCCCGGGCAGTCAACGTGCGCGTAGTGGCGCGCAGCCGTTTCGTACTCGACGTGCGAGGTGTTGATCGTGATGCCGCGCGCTTTTTCTTCGGGCGCCGCGTCGATTTGGTCGTAGCCCTTGGCTTCGCCCGAACCGAAGGCCTTGGCCAATACCGTCGTGATCGCTGCCGTCAGGGTCGTCTTGCCGTGGTCAACGTGACCGATCGTTCCGACGTTGACGTGCGGTTTAGTCCGTTCAAACTTACCTTTTGCCATGGCTGACTCCTGACGATGGAATTGAGCTGTAATCTAAAAAATTTTGGTGCCCATGACGCGGATCGAACGCGTGACCTCTCCCTTACCAAGGGAGTGCTCTACCACTGAGCCACATGGGCAACTTTTGTTGCCTCTCGCCACTTGCGTAGCGAAATTCAATAAAACTTTACTGGAGCGGGTGAAGGGAATCGAACCCTCATCATCAGCTTGGAAGGCTGTTGCTCTACCATTGAGCTACACCCGCGAAGGTTCACTTCAACCGCGCAAGCCATGGCTAAGGCCATGGCCGCTAAAATTCTTGAGCTTTTTGGTGGTGGGAGTTGGATTCGAACCAACGTAGGCGCAAGGCCAACAGATTTACAGTCTGCCCCCTTTAACCACTCGGGCATCCCACCAAAAGCGAACTCCGAATTATGCAGAGTTTTTTTAAAGTTGTCAAATAGAGCGAACCGATCGTCACGGTTGCGCTGCAATTTGGAGACAGGATTATAGCAGAGGGGGACGGGCTCAGATGCACCCGGAAGGGGTCCTGAAAGGGGTCAGCCCCCAATGTTTTCTCATCGGCGTGAAAAGGGGTCAGACCCCGTACGGGGTCTGACCCCAGTTTTGACACTTAATTTTCGAGCAGCCCAGACATGCCCTGGCGTTCCAACAGGGAATTCAAGTGCTCCCAGCCATGGAAGTCGATCATCAACTGGCCCTTGTCCTTGGCGCCGAGCTTGAGGCTGACCTTGGTGCCAAGATGATCGGACAGTGCTTCTTCCAGACGCTTGGCGTCGCCGGAGAGGGCTGGAGCCCTGCGCTGTGCCTTGGTTTGCCTGCCCTCGGCTTCCTCCAGCGTCCTGCTGACGAGCTTCTCGGTTTCACGGACGGACAGACGCTTGGCGATGACCTCGTTGGCCAGCAGGATCTGATTGGCGGCATCCAGCGAGAGCAATGCCCGGGCATGGCCCATGTCGATGTCGCCGGCCAACAGCATGGTCTGGACCGGATCCGCCAGGTTCAACAGACGCAAAAGATTGCTGGTTGCCGAGCGGGAACGCCCGATTGCCTGTGCGGCCTGCTCGTGCGTCAGGCCGAACTCGTCCAGCAGGCGGCGTACCCCGTGCGCTTCTTCAAGCGGGTTCAGGTCCTCGCGCTGGATGTTTTCTATGAGCGCCATGACTGCGGCGCTTTCGTTGGGGACTTCACGCACCAGGACGGGCACTTCGTTCAGGCCCGCGATGCGTGCGGCACGAAATCGGCGTTCTCCCGCGATGATCTCGTATTTCCCCGCCTCTTTTCCGCCCAAAGGACGAACCAGTATGGGCTGCATGATGCCTTGGGACCGGATAGAATCAGCCAGCTCGTTCAAGGCGCCTTCGTCCATGCGGGTACGGGGCTGATACTGGCCCGCACGCAACACATCCATCTTCAGCACGGACGGCGAGCTGTCTTTCTCGGAAGACTTGCCCAATGTTTCGATGATGGGAGCATCCGCGCCCAGTAGCGCATCCAGACCGCGGCCCAGGCCCTTCGGTTTTCTCGTTGCCATGATGTGTATTCCTTAAGACTGCTAACGTTCAACGCGAGGACGCGCCTGTTCGCGCAGCGCTTCCTTCTTGACCCGCTTGATCAGCTCGTTTCCGAACTCGATATAGGCCTTCGCACCGCGGGAGCTTTTGTCGTACACGATACCCGGCAAGCCATGGCTGGGTGCCTCCGCCAGGCGAACATTGCGCGGGACGACCGTATCAAATACCTTGTCGCCGAAGTGCGCCTCGATCTGCGCCGATACCTGCTGCTGCAGAGTGACGCGTGTATCGAACATGACCCGCAACAAACCAATGAGCTGCAGGTTGGGATTGATATTCCGATGCACGCGCTTGATGGTGTTGACGAGATCGGATAGCCCTTCCAGCGCAAAATACTCGCACTGCATGGGGATGATCACGCCATGCGCCGACGCAAGTCCGTTCAGAGTCAAAAGCGACAAGGTCGGCGGGCAATCGATCAATATGAAATCATACTCGTGCTCGACGTGGGCAATGGCTTGTTTCAGTTGCTGCTCACGATCATCCATCTGGACAAGGTCGATTTCAGCGCCGGAAAGCTCGCGGTTGGACGGAAGCACATCGTAGCCGCCCGCTTCCGAACGCACTCTTGCTTCTTGTATCGTTGCGTCACCGATCAGGACTTGATATAGATTTCGCTCAACCTTGTTCTTGTCGATGCCGCTGCCCATGGTGGCATTGCCTTGAGGGTCCAGATCAATGAGAAGAACGCTTTTTCGCAATGCGGCCAGCGCGGCAGCAAGATTGATTGCCGTCGTTGTCTTGCCTACGCCACCCTTCTGATTCGCGATGCAGAAAACCTTTTTTATCGGATTATTTTGGCTCATGATTTCCTTCACGACTCATCCAGATCAGGCAGCGCTGAGCGTCAAGCTCAGGCACGGACAGCGGTTCGATACGCTCGGCCCGCCACTCTGTATTCGAATGCAGGGCTTCGATTTCTTCGTCGGGCTGCTGCCCTTTCATTGCCAATAGGCGCCCAGCTGATGCGACATGATGGCCAGCCAGTGTCGCAAAATCAAGTAAAGAAGCGAAAGCTCGGGAAACTACGAGATCGGCTTCGAATGAAGGCAACTTTTCAATACGGCCATGTACGGCTTTTAGGTTTTCAAGTCGAAGCGCACCTGCCATCTGACGTACGAATGCCATTTTTTTCTCGACGGCATCGACGCAGTACAACTGCCACTCAGGATGCATGATAGCAAGCACCACCCCTGGTAGGCCCGCACCTGAACCGACATCGATGATCAAATGATTTTGAACTGTGTTTTTATACAGTATAGATTCGACTTGCGGCAAGATGGCCAGGCTATCGAAGACATGCTGAACCAGCATCTTGTCCGGATCTCGCAGCGCGGTGAGATTATAGGTTTTGTTCCAACGTTGCAGTTGTTCCAGATATTTCAACAGCGCTGAACTTTTCGGCTCATCGAGCTTGATGTCCAGGCTTTCCGCAGCTGCTCGCATGCGGCCCTCGAAACTATCTCTTATTGTCATTACGCCACTTTTTTCCTGTATTGCAATCGCTTCAGGTGAATCAACAACAAGGAAATTGCTGCTGGCGTAACCCCCGATACACGGCTGGCTTGCCCAATCGTTGCAGGCCGGCTTGCTTTCAAGCGTTGTCTGACTTCTATGGACAAGCTCGTAATGGCATCGTAATCGATATCTTCCGGAATCAACTGCTGCTCTTGGGCCGCTTGTCTTTGAACATCTTCTTGTTGCTTTGCAACATAGCCTGCATATTTGATCTGGATTTCCACCTGTTCCGCTGCAATCGGATCCTCCAGGCCGGGACCTGCCAACAGGCACTCGTCTCCATCCTTTTTCAAAGACATCAACGCCGCATAAGAAACCTGTGGTCGCTTCAATAAATCATGCAAGGTATGCTCTTTTTCCATCGGCTTACCAAGCATCTGGTCCAAAGCAACGGAAGAAACAATCCTAGGATTGAGCCAGGTACCACGCAAGCGTTGAATTTCCGCATCGACCGCGTCACGCTTGCGATTGAAGGCATCCCAACGCGCATCATCCACCAAGCCCAGGTTTCGGCCGATTTCGGTCAAGCGCATGTCGGCGTTGTCCTCCCTCAGGCTTAAACGAAACTCCGCACGCGATGTGAACATGCGGTAGGGTTCAGTTACGCCGCGCGTGATCAAATCGTCAACCAGCACACCCAAGTATGCTTCGTTCCTTTTTGGATACCAGCCTTCCTGTCCTCTGGACTGCCTCGCCGCATTCAACCCTGCAAGCAGGCCTTGTGCCGCGGCTTCTTCGTAACCCGTCGTACCGTTAATTTGGCCTGCAAAAAACAAACCTCGGAATGCTCGGGTTTCCAAGGTGGGACTTAATTCACGTGGATCAAAGTAGTCATACTCTATCGCATACCCCGGACGCATGATGATGGCGTTTTCCAATCCAGGCAACGAGCGCAGCATTGCCAACTGGATATCAAACGGCAAGCTGGTCGACACCCCATTGGGGTAAATTTCACGAGTGGAAAGACCTTCGGGCTCAAGAAATATTTGATGGCTGGCCTTGTCGGCGAAGCGATGAATCTTGTCTTCAATGGAAGGACAATACCGTGGACCTATTCCCTCTATCGTGCCGCTATCGCTATACATGGGCGAACGATCCAGACCAGATCTGATGATGTCGTGGGTTCGTTCATTGGTGTGCGTGACCCAACAAGGCAACTGCTCTGGATGCATATCCTTGGACCCCATGTAAGAAAACACAGGGATGGGGTCCATATCTCCAGGTTGGGCTTCGGTCTTACTGAAGTCGATACTGCGCGAGTCCACACGAGGAGGCGTGCCGGTTTTTAGCCTTCCCTGAGGCAGCTTCAATTCTTTGAGTCTTTGCCCTAAGGAGATGGATGGCGGATCACCAGCGCGCCCTGCTGAATAATGATCAAGTCCCACATGCACCAGACCATTCAGGAAAGTACCGGCAGTCAATACTACTGTTCTGCTTCTGAAGCGCAAGCCTATCTGAGTCACAGCCCCAACGACTCGATCCCCTTCGACGATCAGGTCATCGACAGCCTGTTGGAAGATCATCAGGTTAGGCTGGTTCTGAAGAGTAGTTCTGATGGCTTTTCGGTACAGAGACCGGTCGGCTTGCGCCCGAGTAGCCCTGACCGCCGGCCCTTTGGACCGATTTAAGATGCGAAATTGTATGCCGGCGAGATCAGTCGCATATGCCATCGCACCACCCAATGCATCGACCTCCTTGACCAAGTGTCCTTTGCCTATCCCCCCGATAGAGGGGTTGCAGGACATTTGCCCTAAGGTTTCCATGTTATGGGTAAGCAAGAGTGTGGAAGCACCCATACGGGCCGCAGCGAGCGCGGCTTCGGTCCCAGCGTGCCCACCACCAACGACGATTACGTCGAATTCATCTGGATAATTCATTTTGCTTTGCTAAGCAAGCGTATAAAGTGACATTATAAAGCGTGGTACCCGATATGTTCCACGTGAAACAAGTTTGTTCTGTAACTGTCGTCGTATAGATGTTTCACGTGGAACATTTAAAGTGTGATTGTCGATGAAAGGACTAGAACTGCTAATTGGTTGGGCAATTGCATATCGTAGTGTTTAACGGCTGCTTTAAGGTAATCGAGCGGCCGAGTATACGGCCACTGTCTGATGGACTGGAGCACTGAGGAGAGAGAAAGTTTCGGGCATTGAAGAAGGGTGGAAGCATAACCGCTGTTGAACTCCGGCTTTTTTTGCCCTTGTATGGCTGCCATGCGAAAGTGCATCAGACGATCTCGTGGCTTCGTGTTCGCCAATGGTTTTCGGTCGAAGGTCAGGCCCCGTATGAGGTCTGACCCCATCGCTCGCACGTTCCCGGCCTCGACTGCCAGGAGCCGGGCCAAGCCAGTGCCTCCGAAACCTCCCTCAATCCTTATATGCCAAGCTGCCCTGTATCCGTCCTGGCTGGACCGCCCAAGATCAAGGGGTCAGGCCCCGCATGGGGTCTGACCCCATCACATCGCCTCAGTTCGAGCAGCGATGAGGCCCGCCGGCGGCTGATGGGGTGAGGAGGGCGACTTCGGGCACCGCCGGCCAAGGACTGGCTGGCGGGGAGGCAAGGGCGCAGCTGTTTGAGCCCACTCTTTCGGGCCACTGGCCCGAGTGGGCGAGTTTTGCGTCCGCCCCGACAGCCTGGCCTTGGACGGGAAGTCCTGCGCCAGCGGGACGGGTGCACGGGAGCCCGACTGCCCCATCAGCCGCCGGCGGGCCGCGTTAGATACTGAAAACAAATGGACAAGCGGTTATTGGCCCAACATATACAGACCCTGCCCTATCAAACAAAGAACGCTACTCGATTCATCTCCTAAAAAAATCGATCCGTCTCGTCGTTGTTCCACGTGGAACAATCTCAATATAAACTTAAAACATCCAAAATCATAAGCCGCTAAACACACATAGATATTCCAATACCACTCGCAGCCGGCCAAGTGCCGTTCTAAAGTTTTCTACGTGCTTCCGACAAAAACTCCCAACTTCCCACCCGTATCCATATTCCCGACCATCTGTGGATAACTTTGTGGGTAACAACACGAATAAGCTGTTGAAATATAGAACGGCTGCCATAAACAGCGAAGGGCCACGGCTACATATCCCTCCTGCCCATCCTCAGGTAAGACTCAAGCACCTTTTCTGAGAGCCTGCCTTTAATTTTCTACAAGCCATTGTTTTAATGCGATTTTTGACCAACAACCATAGAGCTCCTCTACACAAACAGGCCAGCCCTTGGCTGCTAAACCAAGAGCCACACTGATAAGACTTCTCCTTTCTAATCTCACTGGCTTAGCCAGATAGGCCATAGTGTCAGCCTGTGCATAAGCGCTTGCATAGGCGAAATAAAAACGCCTGCATCTGTTGATGCAGGCGTTTTTATTTGATCGCTGCGAAAGGAATTACGCAGACGCTTCAGAGGGAATTACAAAGGGCGAATTCCAGCTGCTTGAGGGCCTTTAGGGCCGTCTTTGACTTCAAATTCTACTTCCTGGCCTTCATTCAAGCTGCGGTAGCCGCGGCCTTCGATAGCGGAGAAGTGTGCGAAAACGTCAGCGCCGCCTTCGTCGGGAGTGATGAAACCGAAACCCTTGTCGGCGTTAAACCATTTGACTTTGCCCTTTTGAGCCATGATGCGTAGCGTCCTTAAAATAAACAAAAATGCAAGCAACCAAGGACGTTGACACGAGCCCAGAACTAACCCAACGCAAAGGATCAAAATATTGACGCCTAAAGCATAACTGATTACGACTACGAGACTTGCGCACTACTTGATTACAACGCAGGTGTGAGCATAACCATGCGGCCTGCGTTTATCAAATAATAGTTAACCCTATGTGGTATTTTTCCGTCAGCAAGCAGAGATGACATGATCATATACATTATTGCTAACCTGCTGTGTTGATCCCTTATGACATTTATTTGGATGACGATAAATGAATTTCCAGTCGAAGTTGCCCGACGTTGGCACGACCATCTTCACGATAATGAGCCAATTGGCAACCGATCATAAAGCTATAAACCTTGGACAAGGATTCCCGGATTTCAACCCGGATACCGAGCTATTGGACCACGTCGCCAACGCCATGCATCAGGGGCATAACCAGTATCCGCCCATGGCGGGTGTCGTGGCCCTGCGGGAAGCCATAAGCAGCAAAGTGCAAGCCCTGTACGGCCATCGCTATGACAGTGGTACTGAAATCACTGTCACCAGCGGGGCGACGGAAGGTTTGATGGCCAGCATCCTGGCTTTCGTCGGGTCGGGCGATGAAGTCGTGCTATTGGAACCATTTTTTGATTCATACATCCCGGCCATCCATCTGGCAGGCGGAGTACCAGTACCCGTTCCCCTGACCCCGCCTACCGATCAATATCCGCTATACCGAATTGATTGGCAACGGGTACGGGATGCCATCAATTCCAAAACCCGTATGCTGATCATCAATTTTCCCCATAATCCTACAGGGATCAACCTACAGGAAAGCGACCTGGATGCATTGGAGAAAATCGTCGATGAAACCGGCATCCTGCTTTTGTCAGATGAAGTCTATGAACATATCGTTTTTGACGGTAAACAGCACCAAAGCCTTGCCCGTAGGCCGAAGCTTGCCGCACATGCCGTAGTGATTTCATCCTTTGGCAAAACATATAACGCGACAGGATGGAAAATCGGCTATTGCTGCGCCCCTGCGGCGCTGTCCGCCGAAATCCGGAAAGTCCATCAATTCATTGTATTTACCGTTCCTTCCCCCATGCAGGTAGGGCTTGCGGCCTACATGCAAAATCCTAAACCCTATCTGGATTTATCGGCTTTTTATCAACAAAAACGCGACAAGCTTTTCGAAGGCCTGAAAAAAACCCGCCTGGTACCTATGCCTAGCCAAGGTACCTTCTTTTTACTGGCCGACTATCGTGCCATTTCAGACCTGCCGGAGTCTGAATTCGCACGGTGGCTGACCACGGAGCATGGTGTAGGCGTTATACCGGTATCCGCCTTCTACCAGAATCCCATTGCGCCTCAATCGAATCATGGATTCGTTAGATTTTGCTTTGCAAAACGGGACGAAACCTTGGATGCTGCGATAGAAAGGCTGGCCCGCGTCTAGCTTTTCTCTCCCTACACCCCGCCATTACTAGGCGGGTTTTTTGTCCTTGAAGCACGAAACGAAGTATAGCTCTCAAGCAAAAAGTGGCAAGGAGTCACTCGAACCAAGGTTATTTCTTCTATCTTTTCTATAAAACGATAACTAATGATGGGTATCTGTGGATAAGTGGCATAAGTTCAAATCCAATATGAAGATCAATGGCTTGCCCGATTTTTTCGCCAGGCATAAGTCATGTTTTCATCGTGGATGGATATCTGATAACTTTTAGCGTGGCGCCAAAATTGCCCCTTGTTCTTCTATGCTCCACAATTAATCCACACCACCTTCACCTAGTAGTTATCCACAGGCAGGCAAAGTACACAGTCATCAGTTTATTTTGAAACTAAATGTAATAGAAAGGGGACGCCATGGCAACGCGATACGATGTAGCGGGCGCTCAAGGCCTATTTGAACCAGGATCGAATGAGTCGGTCCTGGCCAACAAGCTAGGTATTGTCAGTCAAGCCGATATCGATGAGGCGGAGCTGGTGCTATTGCAGAAGCTGTATGAGTCTGTTTTGCGCGACCATTTGCCGGCAGGCCGCATTTCGATCAATCATCTGAAGACGTGGCACAGGCGCTGGCTGGGAAACGTTTACGCGTGGGCAGGGCAGCCCAGGACGGTCAACATGAGCAAAGGGGGGTTTCCCTTTGCTCCCGCAGCTCAAGTACCGCGGTTGATGGGGGATTTCGATCGGCTGTGTTTATGCAAATACACGCCCTGCATGGGCTTTGGCGAAGCGGAACTGACCGAAGCCATTGCCGTCACTCATGTCGAATTCATCTTGATGCACCCATTCCGCGAGGGCAACGGTCGCATTTCACGATTGCTGGCGGATGTGATGGCGGTCCAAGCCGGGCATGGCCCGCTGGATTACAGTTGCTGGGAAAGCAATAAGCAGCAGTACATCACGGCAATTCAGCAGGGCTTGGGAAGCGACTATGAACCGATGAAGTATTGGGTAAGGAAAGTACTTGAAACGGCGTAGACCGAAGCAGTGCAATGCTGCGGGGAATGTCAGGCAACAGCCGCAGCCAGGCTCAATTGCTGGTACTTGCTGCTTTGCGCTTTCAGCAAGGCTTCCAGTTCCTTGATGGATTGCCCCGTTTCGATTGCCGTCGAGCTCGCGACAGCGCGAATGATGCGCGTTTGTGCGGGAGGAACCAGAAGTGAAGGCGTGGATTTCATTGAATCTCGGTTAAGGAGAGCTAACCCCATTATAACCGTATGCGTCTTTGCCAAAAAGCGCGTATGCAATTCCGAAGCTTCAACAGTGACCTCAGAGCAACAAAGGCAGAGTGTCTTGGAATCGGACGATTATTTATACACTCTTTTCTTTATATAAAAAGAATGATGGTAATGGGTGTCTGTGGACAAGTGGAAGAACTTGTCCTTCATCTTGATAACAAAGGATTTTTGATTGATCCGGCCTTAGGGATAAGGTTCGCTGAGCCGGTGGGCCGAAACTGCATAACTTTTTCGCTTAAGGCTAAAGGCCGGTTTGTACCCTTACTGTCAACAGGTCTTCCACAACATTCTCCGCAAGGCCAATATGCCTGTTTTTCGGCCGCGAGCGGATAAGAAGCCTGGATGTATGATGGACAACATGAACGATATACATCCATTTTTGATCATCCAAATGGGATACCCGCCACGCAGCGTATCGGCTCGCGTGGGCAGCCAGGAAGACTGGTTCATGACGGCTTTGCGTGACTTGAAGGGGCCCATCCAGGTTGTCCGGCCATTCGAGGAAGAACCGTTGCCCGCTGCATCTCGGATTCGTGCGGCAGTTATAACGGGATCATGGTCCATGGTGACCGATCACGAGCCATGGAGCGAACGAACAGCGGACTGGGTAAGAGAAGCCGCAGCGAACGAGACGCCTTTGCTGGGCGTATGCTATGGCCACCAGCTGATGGCTCATGCGCTGGGCGGAAGGGTCGACTATCATCCGAAAGGCGCGGAGATCGGAATACAGACAGTCGAACTGTTGCCGGATGCTTTCCAGGATCCTTTGTTGCAGGGCTTGCCGTTACGCTTTCCGGCCAATCTGTCGCACCGGCAAGCGGTTCTTGTGCCGCCCGACGGCGCCAAAGTCCTTGCCCGTTCCGCGCACGACGATAACCAGGTGCTGCGTTATGGGCCGAGGTCCTGGTCCGTGCAGTTCCATCCGGAGTTCACGCCGGCAATCATGGCTGCTTGCATAGAGGCCAAGGCGGACCAGTACGCGAAAGAGGGCTTCAATGTAAGGAGTCTGCTGTCGCAATTAGGCCCGACACCGCAAGCGCTCCTTGTATTGAGACGGTTCGCTTCCATTTGGTAGCTGGACCTATTCCTGGACCACAAAAGTGGATGTGTTCCTTGATGGTTGTCTGTAGCGTGCTGTGGATGATTCCGTTGCCGCTTGGTTTGCCTGAATGGGTGCAGGACCGTTTAAATGGAGTTGGGCGAATTTATTGGGTGTAATTGGGTGTATTATTGGCTGCATGATTCGCACGGACTCTCTTCTGATCACCCCGGAAATTCTTGGCCTGATCGCTGGTATTGATGAATTCAAAGGCGCTTGGCGTGCCTTAGGTACGCTGGCGCCCGACCGGCTGTCGGCACTACGGCGAGTGGCCACCATCGAGAGCATCGGCTCTTCGACCCGCATTGAAGGCAGCAAGCTGTCGGATCGTGAAGTCGAACACCTGCTTTCCAACCTGCAGATAAAGTCGTTCGAGACCCGCGACGAACAGGAAGTGGCCGGATATGCTGAAGTCATGGAGCTGGTGTTTTCGTCCTGGCAGGATATTGCTTTCACTGAGAATCATATTCGGCAGTTGCATCGTGACCTGTTGACCCACAGTGACAAGGATGCTTGGCATCGCGGCAACTACAAGACCACGACCAATAGCGTCGCGGCATTTGACGTAATGGGCAAGACGCTGGGCGTAGTTTTTGAAACGGCAACCCCTTTCGATACGCCACACCGGATGAGGGAATTGGTGGACTGGTTCAACGAAGCGCGCAGCACGGGACGTCTGCATCCATTATTGTTGATCGGTATATGGGTCGTGGTGTTCCTGGAAATCCATCCATTTCAGGATGGCAACGGTCGTTTGAGCCGAGTACTGACTACGCTGTTGCTGTTACAGGCTGGCTATGCCTATGTGCCCTATAGTTCGATGGAAAGCGTGATCGAGCAAAGCAAGGAAGCCTACTACCTGGCGCTGCGGCAGACCCAAGGTAGTATGCGCAAGGATGCTCCGGATTGGCAGCCCTGGCTGGTGTTCTTCCTGCGCGCGCTGAGGCAGCAGGTACATCGCTTGGAACGCAAGGTCGAGCGTGAAAAGCTGGTGCTTGCCAAATTGCCCGATCTGGCACTGCAGATTGTCGAGTTCACGCGAGAGCATGGCCGAATCACCATGGCTGAAGCCATTCGCCTGACCGGTGCCAGCCGCAATACGCTCAAGCTGCATTTCCGTGCATTGGTAGAGCAAGGCCATCTGGCTCAGCAGGGTGGAGGACGCGGGACCTGGTATGAGTTGCGCTGATATGCCCATCTACTGCTTAGCGGTAACGCCGGACGATACTCCCGGTCGTCGGTAACCGTGTAGGTCTTATCTTTAGTTTACGTGGCTTTCAGCCACACAAGCCAAGCAGACATCAGTGGACATTCCAGGAACCCACCTCACTTCCCGATGCAGAAACTGGAAAAGATCTCGCCCAACAGGTCATCGCTGGTGAACTGACCTGTGATGCTGCAAAGCGCTTCATGCGCAAGGCGCAGCTCTTCGGCCAGAAGGTCCAGGACACGGTCGTCATGGCTGGCATGTTCCGCCGCCAAATCCAGGTGGTGTCCGGCTGTGCCAAGGGCAGACAGATGGCGCTCGCGCGCAAGCCACGGCGATTCGGATGACGGGTTCCAGCCGGCGATGTCCAGCAGCCTTTGGCGGAGTTCCGGAAGGCCGGCACCGGTCTTGGCGGATATGCCGATCTGGTTGCCGTCGGCATGTTGTCCAAGTAGGCCTTCCCGTTCGGCCTCTGGCAACAGGTCGATCTTGTTCAAGACTTCCAGCACGGGCGTGCGAGCAGGCAGGCGTTGGGTGATGGCGGTGTCGAGCTCGTCTTCTCGGGCGCGCGCGTCTTGCAGGTGCAGGATGACGTTGGCTTTCTCGATTTCCGCCCAGCTGCGTGCTATGCCGATGCTTTCAACGGTGTCATCGGTTTCGCGCAGCCCGGCGGTATCCACGATATGCAGGGGTACACCCTGGATATGGATCTGCTGCACGACTTTATCGCGTGTGGTGCCGGCGATCGGGGTCACGATGGCAATGTCGTCTCCCGCCAGGGCATTGAGCAGGCTGGATTTCCCGACGTTGGGTTGGCCGGCCAGCACGACATGCAGTCCGTCACGCAGGATCATGCCTTGTCTGGCCTGCGCCACCATGGTGTCGAGCTCCGTGCGGATGGCTTCCAGGACCGAACGGGCCTGGTATTTTTCAAGGAAGTCGATTTCTTCCTCGGGAAAATCCAGCGTGGCTTCGATCAGCATGCGCAAATGGATGATGCGGTCGGACAGATCGTTCACCTGCCTGGAGAAAGTGCCGCTCAAAGAAGCCATGGCGCTGCGTGCGGCGGCTTCCGATGAGGCGTCGATCAGGTCGGCGACGGCTTCGGCCTGCGCCAGGTCCATGCGGTCGTTCAGGAAGGCGCGGTGGGTGAACTCGCCGGGCTCCGCATGGCGCAGCCCGAGTTCCTTGCCGGCTTCCAGGCAATGCTCGAGTATGCGCCGAAGCACGGCGGGGCCGCCGTGGCCTTGAAGCTCGAGGACGTCCTCTCCGGTATAGGAATGCGGACTCTTGAAGTACAGGGCGATGCCCATGTCGATGGCATGGCCGTCCTTGTCATTGAAGGGCAGGTAGTGGGCATGACGCGGCTTCAGGGCGGCGGAGAACAGCTTGGCCAGCAAAGGGTCCAGCGAACCGCCGGAAATGCGTACGACGCCTATGCCACCGCGTCCGGGGGCAGTGGCGATGGCGATGATGGGGTCATGGGAGCGCAGGGTCATGGCAAGGCAACGGGCGGAAAGCGTAATACTATGCAGGCAGCGACAGTTTATCGTGAACAAGGAACGACCATGCCTTATTTGATTGAAACCTTCGATAAACCTCATACCCAGGCATTGAGGCAGGCTTTGCGGGACAAGCACCTGGACTATCTGGAAGAAAACAAGGCTTTGTTGCTGGCTTGCGGTGCCAAGCTGGATGACGATGGTCTTGTCGGAAGCGGTAGCGTGTATATCGTCGATGTCGAAACCCGAACCGAAGCGGAGGCATTCGTCAACGCCGATCCGTTTGCGCAAGGCGGTTTGTTCGAGCGCATGAACATCACGCGCTGGCGCAAGGCCTACCTGGATGGGCAGAGCTATCTGTAGGAGGGGAATAGGGGGTCAGACCCTGTATAGGGTCTGACCCCTCGCCACCGAGTTCGCTCGAAAAGCATTGGGGTCAGACCCCCTACGGGGTCTGACCCCCCGCCACGCTCAGCGAGCCAATGCCTCGATGGAGGCGGCCACGCCGGCGCCATAGGCGGGATCCGCTTGGGTGCAGTGATGGATATGGCGTTCCTGTACGTCCTTGGAGGCACCCGAAATTGCCCGCGCCGTGTTGTCGAACAAGGCCTGCTTTTGTTCGTCATTCATCAAGCGGAACAGGGCGGCCGGCTGCGAGAAATAGTCTTCATCCACCCGGTGATTCCAGTGGTCCGCGGAACCTTCTATCGAAAGCGGTGGCTCGCGGTAATCCGGTTGTTCCTGCCATTCACCTTGGGTGTTCGGCTCGTTGCCCGTCGTACGGCCATAGTTGCCATCCACCCGCATGGCGCCATCCCGATGGAAGCTGTGATAGGGGCATTTTGGTGCGTTGACGGGAATCTGGTGGTGGTTGACGCCCAGGCGGTAGCGCTGCGCGTCGCCGTACGAGAACAAGCGGGCTTGCAGCATGCGATCGGGTGAAAAACCGATGCCGGGAACGACGTTCGCAGGAGTGAATGCCGCCTGTTCGACTTCGGCGAAGAAGTTTTCGGGATTGCGATTCAGTTCCAGAACGCCCACTTCGATCAACGGGTAATCGCCATGCGGCCATACTTTGGTCAAGTCGAACGGATTGATGTGATAGGTGGCTGCGTCCTTTTCGGGCATGATCTGGACATACATCGTCCAGCGCGGGAAATCCTTGTTCTCGATGGCTTCGAACAAGTCCCGTTGCGAGCTTTCGCGATCGCGACCGACCAGTTCGCAGGCTTCTGCGTCCGTCAGGTTCTTGATGCCTTGCTGGGTCTTGAACGTGAACTTTACCCAGTAGCGCTGGTTGTCGCTGCTGATGAAACTGAAGGTGTGGCTGCCGAACAGATGCATGTTGCGGAAGCCGGCGGGAATGCCGCGGTCGCTCATCACGATGGTGACTTGGTGCAAAGCTTCCGGCAGGCCGGTCCAGAACTCCCAATTGTTCTGGGGGCTGCGCATGCCAGTACGGGGATCACGCTTGACGGCATGATTCAAATCGGGAAATTTGAGGGGGTCGCGAAAGAAGAACACGGGGGTATTGTTGCCAACCAGATCCCAATTTCCTTCTTCTGTATAGAACTTCATGGCAATACCGCGGATGTCGCGCTCGGCATCGGCTGCGCCGCGTTCGCCCGCAACGGTCGAGAATCGCGCGAAGACAGGTGTCTGCTTGCCGACCTCGGAGAAGATCTTGGCGCGGGTGTACTTGGTGATGTCCTTGGTAACGGTGAAGGTCCCATACGCGCCGGCACCCTTGGCATGCATGCGGCGCTCGGGAATGACTTCACGGTCGAAATGCGCGAGCTTTTCGATCAGCCAGATATCCTGCAACAGGACGGGACCTCGTGGTCCGGCTGTCATGGTGTTCTGATTGTCGACGACTGGCGCGCCAGCGGCAGTAGTGAGCTTTTTCATGCTGAGTCCTTTTTATATGTGGCGAGACGTGGCATGGCGCGGATAGCAAGTTTCTTTTCCAGTACTGGGCGCCAGGCTCTGGAGCCAGTGTAGCCAGGCCTGGTATTTTAGTAAAATTGATTAAACTAAGGACAGTGATAGGTATAGTTTATGGGGTCAGACCCCGTACGGGGTCTGACCCCTTGCCATGAAATAAGGACTGTGATGGATATTGCTTGTGGGGTCAGACCCCATTCGGGGTCTGACCCCTCGATCCCATCACACACCCATGTAGACCTGCAGCTGCCGGCGCTGCGCGCTGAGTTCTTGCGAGGTCCCTTCCCAGACGGCTCGCCCTTTTTCCACGATGTAATGACGGTCGGCGAGCGGCAGCAGGGAATTCAGGTTCTTGTCGATGCAGATGATGGCCAGTCCTTGCTGCTTCAAGGTAGCCAGGCAATTCCAGATTTCCGTGCGGATGATGGGCGCCAGTCCTTCTGTGGCTTCGTCCAGGATCAGTAGCTTGGGATTGGTCATGAGGGCGCGGCCTATGGCCAGCATTTGCTGTTCGCCGCCGGACAGGTTGGAACCCAGGTTTCCCGAGCGCTCCGACAGGCGCGGAAACAATTCATAGATTTTTTCGATGGTCCAAGGCAAGGTGGAGCGTTGGCGGTTGTGGGCGGTGGCCACCAGGTTTTCGTGGACGCTCAGGTTGGGAAAGACCTGCCGGCCCTCGGGAACCAGGCCGATGCCGGCACGGCCGATTTTATAGGATGGCAGCTGGGTGATGTCGCGGCCATCGAAGTGTATGGCGCCTTTGCTGGGCCGCATCAGGCCGACGATGGATTTGACGCTGGTGGATTTTCCCATGCCGTTGCGGCCCAGCAGGGTGACGAACTGGCCCGCCTCGACACTGAACGCCATGCCGAAAAGCGCCTGGCTGGGACCATAGAAGGCATCGATGTCCGACACGTTCAGCAATGCGCTAGACATTATTCTTCGTCTCCGAGGTAGGCGGTCCGGACGCTGGGATTGTCCCGTATTTCCGTGGCGGATCCGCTGGCGATTGCGCGGCCATAGACCAGCACGGTAATGCGGTCGGCGAGCTTGAAGACGGCATCCATGTCGTGTTCGACCAGGACGATGCCGTAGTCCTTCTTGATGCTCAGGAGAAGCTGGGTCATTTGCAGGGATTCGGCCTGGCTCATGCCCGCCATGGGCTCATCCAGAAGGAGCAGGCGGGGTTTGCCCGCCAGCACCATGGCCAGCTCCAGTTGGCGTTGTTCCCCATGGGCCATGTCGGACACGGGGACATGCATGCGGGACTCTAGTCCTACCCGAGCCAGCGCTTCATGTGCGGGATCCGTGAGCTCGGGCTGGGCGCTGACGGGCGACCAGAATCGGAAGCTATGGCCCTGGTGTGCCTGTACGGCAAGCATGACGTTCTGCAGTGCGCTGAACTCCGGGAAAATCGATGTGATCTGATAAGAGCGGGCAATGCCGCGCAGGCTGCGCTGTTCTACGCTTTCCGCAGTGATGTCCCGGCCTTCCAGCAGGATCTGGCCGGCATCGGGTTTGATTTCACCGGCAAGCTGTGTGATGAGCGTGCTTTTCCCGGCACCGTTCGGGCCGATGATGGCGTGGATTTCGCCATGATGGACCTCGAAGCTGAACTTGTCGGTGGCTACGAGGCCGCCATAGCGTTTCACCAGGCCGCGTACCGTCAATAGACTCATGGCTGCTCTTGCTCCGAAGTGGCGGGGGCGTACGCGTTCTTGCGCCGGGCATCGAGCTTTTGCAGCATGCCGACCACACCCAGCCTGCTGGTGATGATGACGATCACGATGAGCGGACCAAATATGACCATCCAGTGCTCGGTGATGGACTTGAGCCATTCTTCGGTCAGGATCATGGCGACGGAGCCGAACAACGGCCCAAAAAGCGTGCCCATGCCGCCGAGCATTACCATCACGATGAGTTCTCCGGACGTCGTCCAAGCCATGTACGAAGGCGAACCGAACTGAGTGAGATTGCCATAGAGCAGCCCGGCGACGCCGCAGAGCGCGGCGGACAGCACATAGACGGCCAGCCGATAGCGAAAAGTGGGATAGCCCAAGGCGCGCATGCGGCGCTCGTTGCTCTTGCCGGCCCGGATCACCATGCCGAAGCGCGAATGGATCAGGCGGTGGCAGCCATAGAGGCTCAGGCAGAGCAGAATAAAGGACACGAAATACAGTGTCAGCGGATCGGTAAGGACGATTCCGCTGAATTTGCTGCCGGAGGCCAGCCGCAGACCGTCGTCCCCGCCGTACTGGCTCAGGCTGACGAACAGGAAATAGAACATCTGGGCAAACGCCAGGGTGATCATGATGAAGGAAATGCCGCTGGTGCGCAGCGCGATGCTGCCGGTGAGCAGGCCTACGATGCAGCAGGCCGCGAGGGTGACCAGAAGCTGCAGCCAGCCGTCGTCGATGCCATGGAAACTGAGGATGGCGGCGCTGTAGACGCCCAGCCCCAGGAACAAGGCATGGCCGAAGCTGACCAGTCCGCCATAGCCGAGGATCAGATTGAGCGACAGCGCGGCGATCGCGAATATCAGAATGCGGGTGATCAGCGTAACGACGAAAGGCTCGCTCGCCATGACGGCATACAAGGGCACCAAGGCCAGTGCGAGAAGAAGAATCGCGCTGACGATGAAGCTGATGGTCCGGCCGGGATGCTTGGCGGAGTTGTGATTCATGAGCGGGTCAGGTGTTATGGACGGGAAACAGGCCCTTGGGCTTGATGGCCAGGACGACCGCCATGAGCAGGTAGATCATCATGGAAGCCAGGGCGGGGCCGGCGATGTCTGCGCTGCTGCGTTCCAGGAAGCTGCGCAGTATGGTGGGAAGCAGGGTGCGTCCAAGGGTATCGACGACGCCCACGATGAGCGCCGCATAGAAGGCGCCGCGTATGGACCCGATTCCGCCGATGACGATGACCACCATGGTCAGGATGAGGATGGGTTCGCCCATGCCCGCCTGAACGGACATGATGGGGCCCGCAAGGAGGCCGGCGACGCCGGCGAGCACGGCGCCCAGGGCGAAGAGCAGCGAATTCAGCAGCACGATATTCACGCCCAGCACGCCGACCATGTCGCGGTTGGTGGCGCCCGCGCGGATGAGCATGCCTACCCGTGTGCGGTGGATCAGCAGATAGCAGCCCAGCGCGACCAGCAGGCCGCTGACAATGATGACGAAACGGTAGGCGGGGTATCGCACTCCGAAGAGATCGACGGCGCCGCTGAGCATCTCGGGGACTTCCATGTAGTAGGGCGAAGCGCCCCAGATCATCCTGGCCAGCTCGTTGAAGAACAGAATGAGGCCGAAGGTGGCCAGCACCTGGTCCAGATGGTCGCGGTCGTACAGCTTGCGTAGCGCGATCCATTCTATGGCCAGCCCCAGCGCCGTCATGGCCGGTATGAGCAGGACGGCGGCAAGCAGGAAGGAACCGGTGTAGTTGTACAGCGATGCTGCGAAGAACGCCCCCATCATGTACATGGAGCCATGCGCCAGATTGACGAAGCTCATGATGCCGAAGACCAGGGTCAGGCCCGCGGCCATGAGGAAAAGCAGGACTCCCAATTGGAGGCCGTTCAGTGACTGGATGACAAACAAAGTCGGGCTCAAGAAGGCCTCCGTGGCATGTCCGGGAGGCCGGTCGCGAGACCGGCCCCCGAGCGGCGATTTACTTCATGGGGCATTGCGCGGCGAAGTTGGCGCGCGTCTTGATGGTGATGGGGCTGATCGCCTTGAGTTCGGCGCCGTCAGCGCCTTCCACGACGTCGACACGATAGAAGCCGGCATCCGGGAACTGGTTGGATTCGAACTTGAAGGGACCGCGTACCGATTGGAAGTCGGCGGCTTTCAGGGCGGCCCGGAAGGCTTCCTTGTCGGTGATCTTGCCCTTGACCTTGGACAGGGCCGAGTCGATCAGATTGGCGGCGTCATAGGATTGTGCCGCGTACATGGAAGGCTGGCGCTTGTAGGCTTTGACGAAGGCTTCGACGAACTGCTTGTTCTGGGGGTTGTCGATGTTGGGGGCGTAAGGCGCACTGGTGATGGCGCCGACGGCCAGCGATTTGAGCGCCGGCAAGGTTGAACCGTCGATGGTGGAAACCGAAATCAGCGGAAGCTTGCCCAGCAGACCGGCCTGGCGGTACTGCTTCACGAAGTTGACGCCCATGCCGCCCGGGTAGAAGACATAGACGGCATCCGGACTGGCGGCCTGCAACTGGGCGATTTCGGCCGAGTAGTCGGGTTGATTGACCTGGGTGTAGACCTCGTCGACGATCTTGCCGGTGTAGTCGCGCTTGAAGCCCGAGACGGCATCGCGCCCCGCCTGATAATTGGCGGCCATGACATACAGATTCTTGTAGCCCAGGTCGCTGGTCAGTTGGCCGCCGGCTTCATGCAGCTGGTCGTTGTCCCAGGACGTGGAAAAGAAGAAGGGCGAGCAGGCTTTCCCGGCGATGGGAGCTGGGCCGGCATTGGAGCCGATGAAGAAGACTTCCGCGTCGGTGATGGGCTTGTGGATGGCCATCATCACATTCGAGAAGGTTACGCCGGTAACGATTGCGACGTTGTCGCTCTTCAGCAGCTTGGTGGCCGCCTGGACACCGATGTCGGGCTTGAGCTGGTCGTCTTCGCGGATGACGGTGACCGGAATGCCGCCCAGCTTGCCGCCCTTTTGCTCGACCGCCAGCATGAAGGCATCGTACTGGTCCTGGCCCAACGCGCCACCGGGGCCGGACAGGGTTCCGATAAAACCGATCTTGATGGGATCCTGGGCGAAGCTGGGCGCCGCGGCCAGGGATCCGCACAAGAACGCGGCGGCCAGGCTGTGGTACAGGACGGAGCGCCGCCGAGCGGGCGATGTAGCAGATTTCATGGTGTCTCCTAGTGCTTGCTGTTGAAGCGGAATGTGATTTTTGTACGGTGATTTAAACACGCGCCGCATGTTGCTGCACCTATTACATGACAACGCCCAGCGTAAGGCAAAAAAATACATTAAGCCTAAAGCTTTTTATATCAGGAATAACCCAAGGGGTTGGGGGGTCAGACCCCGTACGGGGTCTGACCCCAAAAAGCTCCCTAAGGGGTCTGACCTCCCAAAAAAAACTCCCGGTGGTGAGCCGGGAGCTTTCCGAAAGATTCCGTTGAAAGGAATCAGCGCGTGGCGGCGGCTGTTTCCTTGTCCAGCTTGTACATGATGTAGCGCTGCTGGGCGATCGATACGGCGTTGTTCACGCACCAGTACAGCACCAGCCCGGCCGGGAAGAAGAACATCATTCCACCGAATACCAGCGGCATGATCATCATGATGCGGGCCTGGGTGGGATCGGGCGGCGTCGGGTTCAGCTTGATCTGCAGGAACATGGTGGCCATCATGATGGCCGGCAGGATGAACCAGGGGTCGCGTGCCGCCAGGTCGTGGATCCAGAGAATCCAGGGGGCGCCGCGCATTTCCACGCTGCCCAGCAATACCCAATACAGTGCAATGAAGACCGGGATCTGCACCACCATGGGCAGGCAGCCGCCCAGCGGGTTGATTTTTTCCGTCCGGTACATTTCCATCATGGCGGCGTTCATCTTGGCCTTGTCGTCGCCGAATTTCTCGCGCAGGGCCTGCAGGCGCGGGGCGACCTGCTTCATCTTGGCCATGGAGCGGTAGCTGGCGGCCGAGAGCGGGTAGAACAGCAGCTTGATGAGCAGGGTCAGGGCCACGATGGTCCAGCCCCAGTTGCCAAGGATGGCATGCAGCCAGGTCATGATCTTGAAGAGCGGCTTGGCGATGATGGTGAGCCAGCCGTAGTCGACCACGAGCTCCAGGCCGGGCGCCAGTTCGCTCATGGCCTGCTGATCTTGCGGGCCGACCCACAGGTGCGAGTCGACGGTGACCTGTTCGCCTGGCTGGATGGTGCCCACGCCTTCGATGGCGCGGACGGCATACAGATTATTGGACAGGCGCAGCGCTTCGTTGTGGCGCGGCTTGCTTTCCGTGGGCACCCAGGCCGTTGCGAAATAGTGCTGGACCATGCCGATCCAGCCATTGTCGGCCTGCTTGGTGTAGTTGGACTTGCCCTTGTCGATATCCGAGAACGTGATCTTCTGGAACTTGTCTTCGGCGGAATACAGGGCCGGACCGGTGAACGTGCTGTAGAAGGCCGAGGTGTCGCCCGGATCGTTGCCGTCGCGCGTGAGCTGCAAGTAGAGCGATGGCGCAACCGGAGCGGTGCCCAGGTTCTGAATGGTGTGCTGGACGTCGATATCGTATCGGCCCTTGTGCAGCGTATAGGTCTTGACGACTTTCACGCCGTCCGACTCGGACTCGAAGACAACTTTGAGCGTATCGCCATTGAGGGTGTCATCCGTGGACACCAGCCTGAATGGCGTCAGGTGGGTGGGATAGGACTGGCCGTTGGGCGCGCCCACCACGCCCGTCTGGGCCAGGTAAGTGGAGTTCGCGGAGTTGTCCAGCAGGACCATGCGCTGGTCCTTGTTGTCCGGCGCCGCGTATTTCAAGAGTTCCGCCTTGACCAGCTGGGCGCCCATGGTATCGAATGTCAGGTCATAGACGTCGGTCTTGATCCTGACTTTCTCCGAAGCGGTGGCCGCCGCCTGGCCATTGTTGGCCGGCACGGTGTTGTCGGCGGCAATGGGCGTTGCGCCGCCCGCCGCGGGTGCCGCGCTGGGAATGCTGGTATCGGCCGGTGCCGCAGCGTTCTGGGCGGGAGCGGCCTCCTGGGTTGCCGCGGGACTGGCGCCGAAAAGCGACGGGTTGCCGTTGTGCACTTGCCAGTTGTTCCATAGCAACAACAGCGAAAAAGATAAGATCATCCAGAGGATGGTGCGTCGGATATCCATAAGGCCTATTTTTCAGGTTAAAGCCGGGCAAAGCCCAACAGTTTAACGTAGCTCCGCTCGCCGCGGGGCGAGCAACTGCGGTAAGCGGGGGCCGGCCCACGCCTAGCGATGCTTGTGCTGCTGTCCTGGAACGGGGTCGTGGCCACCGGCGTGCCAGGGATGGCAACGGGAAATACGGCACGCCGCAAGCCATGAGCCTTTGAGCGCACCGTGCTTTTCGATGGCTTCGATGGCATAGGCGGAACAGCTCGGCGTGTAGCGGCAGCTCATGCCCAGCCACGGACTGATGAAGTACCGATAGAAACGGATGGGGGCGGTGAGCAGCGTGCGGATCATCGTTTGCTCTGGTCGAGCAGCGCATCGACCTCGATGCGGACCCGTTGCTTGAGTTCGGTCAGGGTGCAGGCCCGTACTTTGGCGTGCAGCCGAAACACGAGGTCTCGGGGCGGCAGTTCATGGCGCTTCAGCCGGAAGGCTTCGCGGATGACCCGCTTGATCGCATTGCGGGTCACGGATTGCGCGGCAAAGCGCTTTGCAATGATGAGACCCAGCCGGGCGCATTCAGGAGCGGACTGGCCGGTACCGGCCCGAGGCGTGGTGACAACGAACAACGCCCCTCTGGCAAGACGCCTGCCTTTCAGGGCAGAGGCGTATTCCGAGGGGCGGTGCAGGCGTGCCGAAGGAGGAAACGTGGCACGCATCGAGGCTGTCGCATTGGCCATGGGCCTGCCAGCCGGCGCTGGGGTCGCGACGGGCTTAAACGGCCAGCTGCTTGCGGCCCTTGGCACGGCGTGCATTGATAACGGCACGGCCACCACGCGTTTTCATGCGGACGCGAAAACCGTGGGTACGCTTGCGGCGGGTAACTGATGGTTGGAAAGTGCGTTTCATGGATAATCCAAAGTAAAAGAGCTACCGAAGGCAGATACCTCGTGCCCCGGCCTAGAAAATTCGGTGATCAGCCCGCCATTTCATCAAATTTTTTCAGTTTAGTCAAACGGTTAGCATAATTACTAGGCAACTTCGCCGTCCCGCCTGTGGATAACTACCCCTCCGACAGGGTAGAATCGAGGTTTACTGAAGTGGTGGACATGAACGAATTCTGGCAGACCTGCGTCCAGAGGCTGGAGCAGGAACTACCTCCTCAACAAATCAGCGCCTGGATAAGACCCTTGGTACCGCTGGCCTTTGACGAGGCCGAGGCGGTGCTGCGGGTTTCTGCGCCCAATCGTTTCAAGCTCGACTGGGTGCGCAAGAACTTTTCTCATCAAATCGAGCAATTGGCCAGCGAGTGGTATGCGCGCCCCGTGCAGGTGGCGTTCGAACTCGCCCACGCCGGCGGTGCACAGCGGGCGCCTGTTGCGACGGGCTTGCGTGTGCCGGCGCCCCCGCCTGCGTCGGGTGGCGGTGCCTCGGCAACCGCAGTGGCCGCTCCGCCTGCAGCGCCCGCAAGCGTTGCGACCGCCGCCGCCGAAGTCGTGCATGATCGCTCCCGGCTCAACACCGAGCTCACCTTTGAAAACTTCGTTACCGGGAAAGCCAACCAGCTGGCGCGCGCGGCGGCGTTGCAGGTTGCCGAGAACCCCGGCGTTTCCTACAACCCCTTGTTCCTGTATGGCGGCGTGGGCCTGGGCAAGACCCACCTCATCCACGCCATTGGCAACGCCTTGCTTGCCAGCGGCAAGGGCACGCGCGTGCGCTACGTGCATGCCGATCAATACGTGTCCGATGTGGTCAAGGCATACCAGCGCAAGGCGTTCGATGAATTCAAGCGGTACTATCATTCGCTCGATCTCCTGCTGATCGACGACATCCAGTTTTTCGCGGGCAAGAACCGTACTCAGGAAGAATTCTTCTATGCGTTCGAAGCCATGGTGGCGCAGCGCAAGCAGATCATCATCACGTCGGACACCTATCCCAAAGAGCTCGCCAACATAGACAGCCGCCTGATTTCGCGCTTCGACTCGGGCCTTACCGTGGCCATCGAACCGCCCGAACTGGAAATGCGGGTCGCCATCCTGCTGCACAAGGCGCAGACCGAAGGCGTGGCCATGTCGGAAGAGGTCGCCTTCTTCATCGCCAAGCATTTGCGCAGCAATGTGCGCGAACTCGAAGGGGCCTTGCGCAAGGTCTCGGCCTATGCCCGCTTCCATGGCCGCGACGTGCTCACGGTGGATGTCTGCAAGGACGCCTTGAAGGACCTGCTGTCGGTATCCAACGGCCAGATCACCGTCGAGAACATCCAGAAGACCGTGGCCGACTTCTACAAGATCAAGGTCGCCGACATGTATTCCAAGCGCCGCCCGGCCAATATCGCCATGCCGCGCCAAGTGGCCATGTACCTGGCCAAAGAGCTCACCCAAAAAAGCCTGCCGGAAATCGGTGACCTCTTTGGGGGGCGCGACCACACAACGGTGCTGCATGCGGTTCGAAAGATTGCAGATGCCCGGTCCAAGCAGACCGAACTGAACCACGCTTTACACGTATTAGAACAAACCTTAAAAGGATAACCATGCAACTCGTACAAGCGACTCGTGACGCATTGCTCAAGCCGTTATCGACGGTGGCAGGTATAGTCGAAAGAAGAAACACCCTGCCCATCCTCGCCAATATCCTGCTGCGCAAAGAAGGCAAGAGTGTGGCGTTCATTGCCACCGACCTCGAGGTCCAGATTACGACGCATGCTGATTTCGGCATGGGCGACGAGAACGAGTCCACCACGGTCGCCGCCCGCAAGCTGCTGGATATTCTTCGGGCCTTGCCCGATACGGGCGACGTGCGCCTGTCGCAAGCCAGCGGCAAGCTGACGGTGCAGTCGGGCAAAAGCCGCTTCGCCCTGCAGACCTTGGCGGCCGGCGAGTTTCCCACCCTGGCGCAGCCGGAAAAATGGGACGTCTCTTTCTCGCTGCCCCAGAAAGCCCTGAAGCACCTTTTCAACATGGTGCATTTCGCCATGGCGCAGCAGGATATCCGTTATTACCTGAATGGCCTGCTGTTCGTCTTCGAGCCGGGCTTCGTGCGGGTCGTCGCCACCGATGGCCACCGGCTGGCCCACAGCGGCACCGCGGTCGAAGGCATAGAAACCAAGCACGACGTCATCGTGCCGCGCAAGACCGTGCTTGAAATGCAGCGCCTGCTGTCCGAGACCGACGACCCCGTTTCCGTCGACGTCGCCACGGGCCAGATCCGTTTCCGCTTCGGAGACGTCGAGCTGGTATCCAAGCTTGTCGAGGGCAAGTTCCCCGACTTCACGCGCGTCATACCCAATAACTACACCCGCCACTTCACGGTGAATCGCGAGGTCCTGCAGGGCAGCTTGCAGCGGGCGGCCATCCTCACGACCGACAAGCTCAAGGGCGTGCGATTGCAGCTTTCCGACAACCAGCTGCGTATTTCGTCTTCCAACGCCGAACAGGAAGAGGCCCAGGAAGAGCTCGACATCGACTACGCCCATGAGCCGCTCGACGTGGGTTTCAATGTCAGCTATCTGCTCGACGTCCTGGCCAACGTCAAGACCGAGACCATACGCTGGTCCGTCCAGCCCGACGTGAATGCGTCGGCGCTCATCACATCGCCCGACGACGATCAGTTCAAGTATGTCGTCATGCCGATGCGCATTTAAGCAAAGCGAAGTCAAGTTCGCACGAAGCATGCGCGGAAGGATCCAGGGCATGCTTCAACAGCCGCAAGGCTCAGAATAGGTTCAGAATACTATGTCAGATCAAATCACGAATGTCGAAGCGCCCGGCTATGGCGCCGACTCGATCAAGATGCTCAAAGGCCTCGAGGCGGTGCGCAAACGCCCGGGCATGTATATTGGCGATACGTCCGACGGCACCGGCCTGCACCACATGGTGTTCGAAGTCGTCGACAACGCCATCGACGAAGCGCTTGCCGGGTATTGCGACGACATCGTCGTGACCATTCATGCCGACAACAGTATTTCTGTCAGCGACAACGGGCGGGGCATCCCCACCGACATCCACAAAGACGACGAATTCCATCGCAGCGCCGCGGAAATCGTCATGACCGAATTGCATGCCGGCGGGAAGTTCGACCACAACTCCTACAAGGTCTCGGGCGGTTTGCACGGCGTGGGGGTGTCCTGCGTGAACGCCTTGTCCCAATGGTTGCGCCTGACCATTTCCCGCAAGGGCGAGCGGCACGAGATGGAGTTCCGCCGGGGCGAACGTGTGGCCCCGCTGGCCGTCACGGGGGCGTCCGACACCACCGGCACGCGCGTGCAGTTTCTGGCCGACGACGAAATCTTCGAGAACATCGAGTACCACTACGAGATCCTGGCCAAGCGCCTGCGCGAACTGTCTTTCCTGAACAACGGCGTCAAGATCCGCCTGGTGGACGAGCGCAGCGGCAAGGAAGAAAACTTTGCCTTCCTGGGCGGCGTCAAAGGCTTCGTTGAATTCATCAACCGAACCAAGACGGTGCTGCACCCCAACGTGTTTTCGGTCAGCACCGAATCCACGGTGGGCGACACCACGGTGGGTGTCGACGTTGCCATGCAATGGAACGACAGCTACACCGAAACCGTGCTGTGCTTCACCAATAACATCCCCCAGCGCGACGGCGGCACCCACCTGACCGGCCTGCGGGCGGCCATGACGCGCGTCCTGAACAAGTACATTGCCGACAACGAGCTTGCCAAGAAGGCCAAGGTGGACACCACCGGCGACGACATGCGCGAAGGCCTGGCCTGCGTGCTGTCGGTCAAGGTGCCCGAACCCAAGTTCAGCAGCCAGACCAAGGACAAGCTGGTGTCCAGCGAGGTCCGTCCGGCTGTCGAAGAAGCCGTTGCCCGCACGCTGGAAACCTGGCTGCTGGAAAACCCCATCGACGCCAAGGCCTTGTGCAACAAGATCATCGAGGCCGCCCGCGCCCGCGACGCGGCGCGCAAGGCGCGCGAAATGACGCGCCGTAAAAGCGTGCTGGAAGGCGCCGGCTTGCCCGGCAAGCTGGCCGACTGCCAGGAAAAGGACCCGGCCCTGTGCGAAATCTACATCGTGGAAGGGGATTCCGCCGGCGGATCGGCCAAGCAAGGCCGCGACCGAAAGTTCCAGGCCATCCTGCCCTTGCGCGGCAAGGTGCTGAACGTTGAAAAAGCACGTTTCGACCGCCTGATTGCCAGCGAGCAGATCACCACGCTGATCACTGCGCTGGGCACCAGCATCGGCCCCGACTTCAACATCGACAAGCTGCGCTACCATCGCATCATCATCATGACCGACGCCGACGTGGACGGCGCGCATATCCGCACGCTGTTGCTGACCTTGTTCTACCGGCAAATGCCGGAGCTGGTCGAGCGCGGGCACATCTATATTGCCCAGCCGCCGCTGTTCAAGGTCAAGGTGGGCCGCGAGGAACGCTATCTGAAGGACGAAGCCGAGGAAGCCCAGTTCGTGCTGCAGGTTGCCTTGAAAGAAGCATCCCTGATCCCCAGCGAAGGCGCCGAACCGATATCGGGCGATGCGCTGGGCGAGCTTGCCCGCCAATACATCCTGGCGGATTCCGTCATCAGCCGCCTGGCACGCCACATGGACATGGCGGCGCTCTCGGCCATGGCCGAGGGGGTGGAGATCAATCTGGACGACGCCGATCAGGCGGAGGCATCGGCGCGGCGCCTGCAGGCGGCCATCGAAGATCCGGCGAAGCTGGAAACCGTGCAGGTCAAATCGGAAGCCAACGAAGAAGGCACGTCGTGGCGCCTGGTATTGAACCGCATGCATCACGGCAACGTGCGCGTCAGCGTCTTCGATCGCACTTTCGTGCGCGGCGCTGACTACGCCGTGCTGTCCAAGGCCGCGCAAACCTTCACCGGGCTGCTCGGCGACGGCGCCCTGATCGTCCGCGGCGAAGGCGACAAGCGCAAGGAAAAAGCCGTGCAGGATTTCCGCGAAGCCATGCAATGGCTACGCGGTGAGGCCGAACGCAGCATCAGCAAGCAGCGCTACAAGGGCCTGGGCGAAATGAATCCCGACCAACTTTGGGAAACCACCATGGACCCCAACGTGCGCCGCTTGCTGCGCGTGCAGGTCGAAGACGCCATCGCGGCCGACGAGATCTTCACCACGCTTATGGGCGACAGCGTCGAGCCGCGCAGAGCCTTTATCGAGGGGCATGCCTTGCAGGCGGGGAATATCGACGTTTAAGGTTGTAGGATCCCGTCGAAGTTTAGATTTTTCCCAAAAAATTTAGATATTTCAGAAGAGGCCGCTGTGATGTGGCCTCTTTTTTCTTGATCAAGTAAATTACCTCGCAAAATCCTGTCGACCCGGCTAGGCGAACACGTGCACGTGCACATGCCAGCAACATGAAGTATGTCTTAAGCGTCTGCTTCTTGATCTTCCGACAGTCAGCGAGAATCGTTACGTAAAGACTTGCGTAACGACCCAAAGCCGCCCACTCTTTCGACTACAAAGGCGTAGCTAGTTAGGCTTATCGGACAAAATAAGAACGGCAACGTTTGCGGCGTATGGATTTCTGCTCTACTGGTACTCAACCTAGCAGCCTGGCTAGCTGTTGATCGTTCCGTAAACGGATGCAGCATTTCGCCACTGCTGAAAGCTCGGCATCTGGCTTTGTGAGACAGACAATGTCGCGAGCGGCGGCCCTTACTCGCTCACGCGCCGCCGCAGATGTTCGGGCCTCAGATAGCGCCTTCAGATACTTGTTGATCAGGTTTGTCGTTTTCTGCCAGACCTTTCGACGCTCCTCCGACAATGCTTGGTGCTCGGTGAGTTTCAGCCGCTCCACTGTGCGCTTCACACGCACGCGCTCCCAGCGCGGGATACCAGGTGCAGGAACGGCCTTCCCTTCCTCGTCGAAAGCAAGCAGCGTGACATCATGGGCGTTCGTCGGGTCGAGAAAGTGCATAACTTCATCCCCCTCGCAGCGACGGGCATAAGTCGAGCATTGGGATCCGTGCCGGAGGGGAAACCAAGCGCCCTTCTTCCGATTTGGTACGGTACCGGCGATCCGGAAGTTCATATAGTCGAATGCTAGCCACCAATAGCCATCACGCTCTGGCCCTTTTATGTTGCGCGCAGCCTTTTTCGGGCGGAAGTGTTCAACATCGAGGTGTGAGGCGATGTCGCGCGCTTCAGTGAACCAGCACTTGCCGTCCGAAAGTGCTAACAACCATGGCTTGAGTTTTCCCCAGTGACCGCCGTGTTTATCGATTAACTCATTGCGCTCCTTGATCTGCCCTTCGGCGTCAAGCTTCGCCAACTCACCTACCAGGCGTGCAGACTCAGCCAGCCATGCATCCCAGTCGGGCTTCGTCCAGCGAATCTCCGGAGGCAGATCGGTATCAGTAGGCAGCTTGTTCTCCAGATCGATGAAAATCACTTCCCCGTCTCCTCTCGCAAGATTTCGTAGATGATGGAGTCGGCAATCGCATCTTGCTCGGCCTGCTCCTCGGGCGTGAGCACGGGTTTGCGGAAGCGGCGGTGTTGCGCCATCTTTCGCACGAACAGCGCGTAATCCGGGTCGCGGAAGTCAGCCGTCGAAAAGCCGAGATCGGACAACTCGGCTGACAGACGGCTCAACTCAGCATCCTCCTCCGGAGTGCGCGGTGATTTCACAAAAAGTTCATTTCGGCGGAACAAGCGCCGCTCGGTTTCGATGTCGAGTGTGGACGAGAGGCCAAACAGCTCACTTTTAAGTAGCCCGGTCACGCCCATGCCCTGCGGATGTTCGTCGGGTACATCCACCACTGTGCGGCCACCATCGCGGCGAAGGATGTGCACTTGCTCTCGCTTGAGACTGCCCACCATCATCGGGTCGTGAGTGGTGATGAGGATTTGAGATTGCCCTGCGGATGTATCAAAAGCACTGCTATCAAACGCACCGCTGTCGAACCCACCGACATAACTATCACCCAATACGCCTTCGATATCGTCGAAGTAGCGCAGCTTCCAAATTGGGTTGAGGTGGGTGTCCGGTTCGTCGAGCAGGAACAGGCAATGGTCTTCGCGGGTGATGCGCATCAGGCCCAGCACGGTGAGCATTTGCAGCTCACCTTCGGAGAGCTGGGTGAAGCTCACCTTGCCGCCATGCTCATCGCGCTTCTTAACGGTGATGCGCACCTCGTCGATCAGGTCGCCAATGTAGGCGCCCTCGGCGTAGCGGAAGAAGCTATCGGTGCCGCCAACCAGTTCGCCTAACTCCTTGAGTTTTTTCTGGCTGGGCACGTACAAGTAAAGCTGCTTCTGTTTTTCGCTGCGACCACGGAAGTCGATTTGCTTTGTAGCTTCTTGTTCAATCGGTGCCCAAGCCACCTGCCACAGTTTGTCGAGAAACTCGCTCACCACATTGCCGCGTGCATACCAGAAACGTGGGTCGCCTTCGTTGAGTTCTTGTTCATCAAACTTGCCGTTACGACGCTTTTCACGCAGACGGTGCGGTTCTTTTAACACAAACAAAGCCGACTCCAGCGACTCGATGTGCAGGTTTTTTAGTACCTTTTTGAATACCGGGTCGTCGGACAATAAACACGCCAGCAGCACTAACTGGCTATGCCCACCACGGCAGTAGAACAGGCGGCGCAGCCGGTCGTCGCCCGCTTGCTTCAGCCGCGCATCGCGGCGGCGTTTGGCATCTTCGACGGCACGAATACCCGCTTCGGAGCCAGTAAAGTTTTCCAGCAACTGCTCGGAAAGCACTTCGTCCGTGGTGATTTCCTGGCGCTGGTTGAAACGGCGCTGATGCTCCTGAAACAAAACCTCAATGCGTTCATTGCGCCCGGAGTAGTAAGCAAAGATATGTGTTGGCAGTAGGCGAGGGCCGCGACGATGATCAGGCGATTCTTTGCCTGGCGTGTCGTTTTTGGTCAGGTACTCTTGGCTGACACGGTCACCATCCACCCATACATAAGGACGCTTCTGCTTGGAGGTATCCGCCTCAATGCGCACAGCGTGTCCCCGAATGCTGTATTCCAGTGTGTAGTCGAACGCCGCCTCGCGGTCCAGATCCACATCGCGAAAAATGGTGATCAGCGCCTCGATCAGGTTGGATTTGCCGGTGCCGTTCTGGCCAATTAACGCATGGCTACGGATGGGCTTGAGCTGTGCTCCAGCAGGCGCACTCGCTACAGCTTGCAAGTGCGTCTCGAAAGCGATGTCGAGACCACGCAGATTGCGAAAGGACGGGATACGGATACGTAGCAGTTGCATATCAGGCAATCGCCGTATCGGCCGCCTTTTCGCGCATTTCGGCGGGAGCCGGTTCCAGAATCCAGCCGTGGGCCACCTCGGTTTTCAGTTGCGCGTAAAAGGCATCGATTTCGCCGCCGAAGCGCTGCCACAAATCCTTGGCACTCATTTCGCCGTTGTGACGAGCCAGAATAGTGGCCAGTGGCGCTTGGGTTTTGATGTCGGGCGCCGTGCCCAGCCGCAACGGCGCGATCAATTCGGTTTGTGGGGCTTTCATGGGTTCCTCTTCTTGTTCAATGGCGATGCCGGTGAGGCTGGAAACGGCTGCAACCGAAAAGCGACCGGCGACTTCAGTTGCTTGGCGTAGCTGCAACTCCAGTGCATCACAAACCCGCATGAGTTGTTCTATCTTGTCTGCTATTCGGATTTGCTCTTGAAGCGGTGGAAGCGGGTATGAAAAGAGCCCAACGCTATTTGCGGAGAGATTCGGCTGCGCGGTGCCGTTATCGAAACGGAAAATCTGGCTCCTACCCAATGGGCTAATCAGATAGTAGTAAAGGAATCGACTCAGGCTGGAAATTATTGGCCTGATAATCATCAAAGAAGAAGCGATTGCCCCTTCTTCGTATGGGGTAACGAATGCCGTTTTGCCAAAGGTTGCTCCTCTTAAGCAATAAACAAGATCGCCGGGCTCGATCTTTCCACTATTCAGGCTCTCGAATTTTTCACGACTAATGAAGTTCATATGATGTTTTGTCAGCGTGCCGTCTGGTTCAATATGGCCAGTGTTTATCCACGGAACGCCGACAGAAACATACTCGTCTTTATTGGGGTAGTTTTTGCCTCTGTCTCCATTGATTAGTTCTGCGATTTGCCCTAGCCGAATCCACGCCCACCCCGATGGAACATTGAACGGGATTTCATCTTCACCGATTTGTGGGAGTGATTTTTGCAGTTTTAGCTTTCGATCCTTAGAGATCTGTCGCTTTTTGTCCTCAATATGGGCACACAGAACCGTCGCAGATTCTTCCATGGGATCTTGCTCAACCAAGTAGCCACGCATCGCCATATCCAGTACCAATCCCCGTAACTCCGCCACATCCTCCGGCGCATGAAACAGCCGCTCGAAATTGTCGGCCAAGCGCGTCCAGGTGGTTTGCAGTTCGTGCGGGCTTTGGCTGCTTGCGACGGCTTGCAGGGTGGACTGGCGCAGGGCGTTTTGCAGTTTGTGGCGGGCTTGCTGTTGCGCCTCCAGCTTGTCGCACAAGGCCATCAGCTCATCGACTTTGGCAGCGATGCGGGATTGTTCTTCGAGTGGCGGCAACGCCGCAGGCAATGCCAACAACTGATCCTGCTTGATACCAGAAACTGTCGTGCCGGTGCCCTTCACTTCACGAGTCTTGTAGAGAATCAAGAAGAAGTCGGTGTTTACCTCATTCGGCAATTCCAATGCCTTGAGGTCTTGATTAATGGCTAACGCAATGCGGTTGATTGCGACTTTGCCAAGCCCCATGCGAGTACAAACGATAACTCTACCCGGCGGAATGAGGTTTGAAGAACTGTTCTTCAGACCCTCTTCGGTGATGTGGTCTTCTGTGTCATCAATAAACTTAAGCTCCCTTAAGTCCTTTACGCTCGCCCAAGGGATAGAACCACCCCAGTAGGTTGGGTGGCTCTTGGACGGAGTCCCACCGCCAGTAATTGTGAGAGCTAGATCGCCTATACGGCAAACGGCCCAATGGGGTGGAGCCTTTATTGCCGCACGCGAAATAGAAGCTTGCTTCGTAATAACCTTCTTTCTGTCCGGGTGCTCCCGTTTCTGTTTTTCAATTGAATCAAGCAACGGTGATGCATCAACGGGAGCGTCAGTCGAAATTAGATCGCCTGTTACAGCGAGGTGCAATATCAACTCTCGCAATTGATCTACTCCCTCCGGCGAATTCGCAATATGCCCAAACTCCGCCAAAAATTGCTGCGCATCCATCAGACGTCCTCACCTACAAAGTGATGCGCCAACGCGGAAGCCAGTTCGCTTTTGAGCTGGTTTTCGGTTTCTTCAATTTCGCCCAACAGCTTTTTGTATTTCTCCAGCAGCAAGTCCGGGTCGTGAATTTCATCTTCCGGCGCATTGGGGTTTTTGATGTCGAGATTAAAGATTGGCCAGTAGAGGCGGTCGCCCGCCGCCTGCGCATCACGGGCTTGCAGGCGCAGTGGTTCGGCTTGGGCGCGCAGCTCGGCGATCTGGGCATCGATCTTTTCGCGGTAAGCGGCATCGGTACTGCCGGTTAGGCTGTTGCGCAGGTCTTTGGCCTCGGCTTCCAGCGCGGCAGCTTGGTTGTTCAATTCTTCGGCGCGCTGCCAGTGCGGCTGTGCGGCGGCTTCGGCCTGCTCGCGCTTGGTTTTGAAATCCACCTTCCAGGCGAATTCGTTTTCCACGCGGTCGGCAAAGTCGTTGGCCTCGCTGCCCCACCAGTCCTGCTCGGGCTTGAATTCTTCCAGCCGGATGGGTTTGGTTTTGGAATAGCTCTTGTAGCCCGGTGGGTAGGGGTGTTCGTAGAACCAAATGGTGTCAGTGTGGAAGTGTTCGGTGCCATCGTCCACCGTGCTGCCCTTGGTGAAGAAAAGCAGGTTGGTCTTGATGGTGGTGTAAGGCGCGAACACGCCTTTGGGCAGGCGGATGATGGTGTGGAGCTTGCAGTCGCGCAGCAGCAACTTTTTCAGCGTGCCTTTGATGCCATCGCCGAACAGAAAACCATCGGGCAGCACCACGGCAGCACGGCCGTTTTCTTTCAGCAGCTTTTTGATGATGAGCGCCATGAACATGTCGGCGGTTTCGCGCGTACGCAAATCGGCCGGGTAGTCGCTGCCGACACCATCGTCCTCATAACCACCAAACGGCGGGTTGGTGATGATGCAATCGACCTTGTCGTTGGCGCTCCATTCATTCCAGCCAATGCCCAGTGTGTTACGGTGCTCGATCTGGCTGGGCACGTCGATTCCATGCAGCAGCATGTTGGTAGTGCACAGCAGGTGGGGCAATTGTTTCTTTTCGATGCCGTGGATCAGCCCTTCGATGGCACGCTTGTCTTCGGCGCTGGACTTCGTGGTGAGCTGGTTGCGGAAGTGGTCAATGGCGGCGGTCAAAAAGCCGCCGGTGCCGCAGGCCGGGTCCATCACGGTTTCGCGTTTGTCCAGCCGCGGGTTCACGCGGTCGGCCATGAAGGCGGTGATGGCGCGTGGGGTGTAGAACTCGCCAGCATTGCCTGCACCGCGCAGGTCATTGAGCATCTGCTCGTAGACATCGCCCAGACTGGCGCGGGTTTTGAAGTCGTGGAAGTTGATGGCTTCTTCCAGCTTTTCTATCACGGCCAGCATCTGCGGACCGGATTTCATATAGTTGTTGGCATCGCGGAATATTTCGCGGATGACCTTATGCTGGGGGCTGCGGTCCGCGTCGATCTGATCCTTGAGCGTGGGAAACAGTTCGTTATTGACGAAGCCGATCAATTCGCTGCCTGCGATCTGCGGCTTTTTCTTGCCGTCAGCATCGGCCTTGTAAGCCGCCCAGTTGCGCCAGCGGAAACGCTCTGGCAAGGGCGATTGATAGGCAGGATTATCGTCTTCCCATTCTTCCTCACGCTGATCGAACACTTTAAGAAAGAGCATCCAGGTGAGCTGGCCAAGGCGCTGGGCATCGCCGTCGACGCCGTCGTCCTTGCGCATGATGTCCTGGATGGATTTGATGGTGCTGCTAAGATTCATCTTGTGGTTCTCGATTTACGGGCTCAGGCCTGTTTCAGTTCATTCTGGTCGTAGAGCGCTTGTTCAAGCTCTTGCACGGCCTGGGTATATTGCTCGACGCTGCCGAAGATTCCGCGCCGGATCTGGGTTTTGCTGCCGAACTGGTCAAACGGCGGCAGTTCCAGTACCTTGGCGTCTTCGATGTCCTGCACGCCGTGGTCGGCGAACTTATCGAGCAGGGCTTCGAGCACGGCACGGGCCGGCTCGCCATATTTGCCAAACACATCGCGCTTCTTCACGTTGTTGGCGCGCTCGCGGCGGGTGAGCGGTTTTTGGTCGAAGGCAACATGGGCGACCAGATCAAACACATCCAGCTCGCTGCCGTTGGCCACGGCCTGTTGCAGGATTTCGATCGGCACACCGTGATCGGCGAGCTCTTCCAATACGGCCTGCTTGCGCTCAGCACTGTTCCACCGGCGCAGGAAATCGGTCATGCTGCCGAACTCGGCCTGAAGCGCTTTCTTGATGTCGTCCTTCAAAAGAACGCGGTAATCCTCGGTGATGAGCTTGCCATCGGCATCGAGGTACTGCGAGCGCTCCACCGCCACGCGCACGTTGACATCGTCGATCACGTATTTGACGCGGCCTTCGCCGCTACCGGCTCCGCCCGTATCGCCGCCGGGTAGCGTGTCATCACCACCATTCTGGCCAGGGCCATAGGGAGGGGGCTCGGGTTCGCTGATGCCAGGCGGGTTGGTGATGTCAGGTGGCACTATGGGTTCATCGGGCTTGGGCTCGTATATCACCACCGGTTCACCGTCGAAATCTGGGTCCGCGAACAGGCGTGTCGCACCCTTGAAATCCATGATGGTGAAGTACAGCTTTTGGTAGTCCTCGCGCAAACGGGTGCCACGGCCAATGATCTGCTTGAACTCAGTCATCGAGTTGATGTTTTGGTCTAGCACGATGAGTTTGCAGGTCTTGGCATCTACACCGGTGGTCAGCAGTTTGGAGGTGGTGGCGATGACGGGGTAAGGCTCGTCGTTGTCGATGAAGTAGGAAAGCTGCGCTTTGCCTTCGTTGTCGTCGCCGGTGATGCGCATAACGTAGCGGCGGTTGCTGGCAGCTGCCGGGATGAGCTTGACTAGCTCTTGCCGCATGCGTTCGGCGTGATCCTGGTCGTCACAAAACACGATGGTTTTGGCCATTGGGTCGGTGGCCTTGAGGTATTCCCATACTTTGCTGGCCACCAGTTTGGTGCGTTTTTCCAGCACCAGGGTGCGGTCAAAATCTTTCGTGTTGTATTGGCGCTGTTCCACCGCCTGGCCGAGTTTGTCGATCTTGTTTTTTTCGGGGGTGTAACCTACGGCATCGACATCGGTGGCGATTCGGATCACTTTGTAGGGCGCGAGGAATCCGTCTTCGATACCTTGCCTCAGCGAGTAAGTGTAGATTGGGTCGCCAAAGTAGGTGATGTTGCTGACCTCCTTGGTTTCCTTCGGCGTAGCCGTCAGGCCCAAGTGTGTGGCGCTGCTGAAGTATTCGAGGACATCGCGCCAGGCTGAATCATCAGCGGCACTGCCACGGTGGCATTCATCAACAACGACAAGATCGAAAAAATCGGCCGGAAACTGCTTGTAAATTTGCTTCCATTCTTCCTTGCCAGTGACCGCCTGATAAAGGGCAAGATAGATCTCGTAGTTTTTTTTGATCTCGCGGTTGGAGACCTTGTGCATGACCTCCCCAAAGGGGGCGAAGTCTTGCTGCATGGTTTGATCGACCAGGATGTTGCGATCGGCCAAAAACAAGATGCGTTTTTTCGCCTTGGCTTTCCACATACGCCAGATGATCTGGAATGCGGTGTAGGTTTTTCCGGTGCCGGTGGCCATGACCAGCAGCACGCGCTGCTGTCCTTTGGCAATGGCTTCGATGGCACGGTTGATAGCGACGCGTTGGTAATAGCGTGGTTCCTTACCGCTGCCGTCGGTGTAGAAAGGTTGCTCAATTAGCTTAAGGGCGGCAGGCTCAACAAGGCCTTTCCATTGCTGATAAAGCGGCCAAAGATCGTCTAATGATGGAAACTCGCTGAGTGATAGCTCCCGCTCGCTGGGCTGCGTCAGGCCAGTGCGGTCGTGCAGCAGGAAGCCGTCGCCATTACTGCTGATGGCAAAGGGGGCATCTACCATCTCCGCATAGGCCAATGCCTGCTGCATGCCGTGGCCGACCGAGAAGCGCGCTTGCTTGGCCTCGACTACCGCAATCGGTATGTTAGGCCGGGCATACAAAACGAAGTCCGCGCGCTTAGGGCCACCTTTGGCATCGGGATTTTTAATGCGTGCTGCAAGTTTGCCGCGCACCATGACGCGACCGTCCGTGAGATTGACTTCCTCGCGAAACTGATGCTGCTGCCAGCCCGCCCGCACAATAGCAGGCGTGATGAACTTGGTGCAGATATCGCGCTCACTGAGCTGGTACTTGTCCATTTATCCCCCTGATGTGTGCCGGTCGGTATCTAGCCTGTCGTGCGCATTGTCTTCGTCAGCTCCTCCCGCTCGCACCCATTCATCAACCTCGGAGAGCTGAAACTTCCACAGCCGACCTATCTTGTGCGCTGGCAAACCCTTGCGCTCGCGCCAGCGATAAACGGTGTCTTTTACGACGCCCAGATGCTTAGCGACATCGATTGCTGTGACCCACGGTTCGGAATTCATGGCATTGGCTCTCTGGTTAAAGCCTCAAAGTCGTTCAAAATCGTCAGCAGTCTACCAGAATGACTTATAGTGGACTATCCCTGACCTTGGGTTGAGTAGTCCAGTGAAATTGTTGGTTTGGCCGGCCCTGATGAATTTCCGCGAGGATCGGTGGGTGAGATGGGGCGCGAGGCTGCACCAAATTGTCTGAGGGATCAATAAGCCGTTTGCATATGATGATGACCCTGAGAAGCTCGTACTAGCTTATCCATTAATGGCAAAGACTGAATGTAGAGCCTGTTATGAACTTGCAGAATACACACGTCAGCGTTTCTACATTAGGCAATAGGTTCAAATCGCTACGGAACCGCATGCCGAACCGCTACACGAGCCAGCATCCCTGCTATCGGCGATGACGGATAAATTACAAGCTCGACTCGACCTTTCGGCCACGTATTGTCCGTATGAAGCTACGGCTCTTGTCGAGGAAACGAACTAGCTTCCGATTTGAAGCAATGGTGGGTTTTCTGAAAAACCACGAGCCGTTGACCACCATGAGTTCCACGCACACCCTGTTATTTGGACAAGGTTATAACAGGCAGGCTCTAGTGTTCAGACATATCAGGCAGTAGTCCACTACTTTTCAGACAAAACAAGCGGTAATCAACTACTTTTCAGACATTTTTACCCAGCCTCGCTGGGTAATCGAGTACTTTTCAGACATCGAGAGTAGGTTTACGCTGGCAAGGCGTCCTTGGTCAATCTGTCCAAAATTTTCAGTGACCAAGCTGAGGCGGGATCTAAGGTGGGAGGAGCGGCCGCCCGGGCAGAAAAAGCCACGTGTCTATGTTTTACGTGTACTGCTGTTACTAGTGTCCTGTCGCATAAATACGTTTCGCTATTTTTTCAATTTTCTGCAAGATAGAGTTTGCCGTCGCGGCCCAGCGAAACGGGGTGGCGTCGGCGTTGTAACGCTTCACGAACAGCTCGATTTGCTGGCGCAGTTGATGCACGCTGGTAAAGGAATTACGCCGGATGGCTCGTTCGCTGATTAAAGCAAACCAGCGTTCGACCTGATTGAGCCAGGAACTGTAGGTGGGGGTAAAGTGCAGCT
>JACCEN010000020.1 GCA_013416435.1 Alcaligenaceae bacterium
ATGATGTAGGGCACGCCCACCTGGCGCGACAGCAGGATGTGCTCGCGCGTTTGCGGCATGGGGCCGTCGGCGGCCGACACCACCAGGATCGCGCCGTCCATTTGCGCCGCGCCGGTGATCATGTTCTTGACGTAGTCGGCGTGGCCCGGGCAGTCAACGTGCGCGTAGTGGCGCGCAGCCGTTTCGTACTCGACGTGCGAGGTGTTGATCGTGATGCCGCGCGCTTTTTCTTCGGGCGCCGCGTCGATCTGGTCGTAGCCCTTGGCTTCGCCCGAACCGAAGGCCTTGGCCAATACCGTCGTGATCGCTGCCGTCAGGGTCGTCTTGCCGTGGTCAACGTGACCGATCGTTCCGACGTTGACGTGCGGTTTAGTCCGTTCAAACTTACCTTTTGCCATGATTTATCCCATCAATGTTTTCAAGAAAACAAAAAAGTCTCCTGCCCGCTTCTGGCGGACAGGAATATTGGTTAATTACTTGCTGCGCGCGCTGATGACTTCATCAGCGACGTTTTTGGGAGCCTCGGCATAATGCTTGAACTCCATCGTGTAGGTCGCGCGACCTTGCGTCTGTGAACGCAGATTGGTCGAGTAACCGAACATTTCGGCCAGGGGAACCTCGGCCTTGATGATCTTGCCGCCGCCAACGATATCGTCCATGCCCTGGACCATGCCGCGACGAGAGGAGAGATCACCCATCACCGTACCGGCGTAGTCTTCCGGCGTTTCGACCTCAACGGCCATCATGGGCTCGAGCAGCACGGGGCTGGCCTTGCGCATGCCGTCCTTGAATGCCATGGAAGCCGCCATGCGGAACGCGTTTTCGTTCGAGTCCACATCGTGGTACGAACCGAAGAACAGCGTCACTTTGACGTCTACCACCGGATAACCGGCAACCACGCCCGCAGGCAGGGTTTCCTGGATGCCCTTGTCGACCGCGGGGATGTATTCGCGAGGAACCACACCGCCCTTGATGGCGTCGACGAACTCGTAGCCGCCGCCCGGCTCGAGAGGCTCGAGCTTGAGCACGACGTGGCCGTACTGACCGCGACCGCCGGACTGCTTGACGAACTTGCCTTCGATTTCCTCGCAGGTCTTGCGTATGGTTTCGCGGTAGGCGACCTGTGGCTTGCCGACGTTGGCTTCAACGCCGAACTCGCGGCGCATGCGATCGACCAGAACCTCGAGGTGAAGCTCGCCCATACCCGAAATGATCGTCTGGCCGGATTCTTCATCGCTGCGGACACGGAAGGAAGGATCTTCCTGGGCGAGGCGCGACAGCGCGATACCCATTTTTTCCTGGTCGGCTTTGGTCTTGGGTTCGACGGCCTGCGAAATCACGGGCTCGGGGAATTCCATGCGCTCGAGCAGGATGTGCTGGCCGACGTCGCACAGGGTTTCACCCGTGGTCACGTCTTTCAGGCCCACCACGGCGGCGATGTCGCCCGCCAGAACTTCCTTGATTTCGGCGCGGTTGTTAGCATGCATCTGCAGGATGCGGCCGATGCGCTCTTTCTTGCTCTTGACCGGGTTGTACACGGTTTCGCCGGCGTGCAGAACGCCCGAATACACGCGCACGAAAGTCAGCTGGCCAACGAAGGGGTCGCTCATGAGCTTGAATGCGAGTGCCGAGAACTTGGCGTCGTCGGAGGCAGGCAGGCTGATGGTGTTGCCGTCGTCGTCGGTGCCTTCGACCGGGGGGATGTCCACGGGCGATGGCAGGTAGTCGATCACGGCGTCCAGCATGCGCTGCACGCCCTTGTTCTTGAACGCGGTGCCGCACAGCATGGGCTGGATTTCGCCTGCGATGGTACGCGTGCGCAGACCCTTGTTGATTTCGTCTTCGGTCAGCTCGCCCGATTCCAGGTACTTGTCCATGAGCTCTTCGGACGACTCGGCAGCCGCCTCGACGAGCTTCTCGCGCCACTCATTGGCCTGGTCGACCAGTTCGGCGGGGATGTCGATGTATTCGAACTTGGTGCCTTGGCTGGCTTCGTCCCAGACGATGCCCTTCATGCGGATCAGGTCGACCACGCCCTTGAAGGTGTCTTCAGCGCCGATAGGAATGACGATGGGCACGGGATTGGCCTTCAGGCGCAGCTTGAGCTGGTCGTAGACCTTGAAGAAGTTCGCGCCAGTGCGGTCCATCTTGTTGATGAAGGCAAGACGAGGCACACCGTACTTGTTGGCTTGGCGCCAAACGGTTTCCGACTGGGGCTGCACGCCGCCCACGGCGCAATACACCATGCAGGCGCCATCGAGCACGCGCATGGAGCGCTCGACTTCGATGGTGAAGTCGACGTGTCCCGGGGTGTCGATGATGTTGATGCGATGCTCGGGGCGATCGCCGGCCATGCCGCGCCAGAATGCCGTGGTGGCGGCCGAAGTAATCGTGATGCCGCGCTCTTGCTCTTGTTCCATCCAGTCCATGGTGGCCGAGCCTTCATGGGTTTCGCCAATCTTGTGGTTGACGCCGGTGTAGAACAGGATACGTTCTGTTGTCGTGGTTTTCCCTGCGTCGATGTGGGCAGAGATGCCAATGTTGCGATAGCGCTCGATTGGGGTTTTGCGGGCCATGATAGTGTCCTTAGATTACCAGCGGAAATGGCTGAATGCCTTGTTGGCCTCGGCCATCTTGTGAGTGTCCTCACGCTTCTTCATTGCCCCGCCACGGCCTTCGGAGGCATCGAGCAGTTCGCCGGCCAGGCGCAGATCCATCGATTTCTCGCCGCGCTTCTTGGCTGCTTCACGCAACCAGCGCATGGCAAGGGCCAGGCGGCGCACAGGACGCACTTCAACCGGCACTTGATAGTTCGCGCCACCTACACGGCGGCTCTTTACTTCGACGATAGGCTTGATGTTGTTGATTGCAGTGTTGAACACTTCAATAGGCTCTTTGCCAGTTTTAGCCTGGATCTGGTCGAAAGCGCCGTAGATAATACGTTCGGCAACAGCTTTCTTACCAGACAACATAACAACGTTCATGAATTTGGCGAGCTCTACGCTGCCAAATTTGGGGTCGGGGAGAATCTCACGCTTGGGAACTTCGCGACGACGAGGCATTTTAACTTCCTTGTGACTGTTCAGTTGAACCGCTTTCGCGGCCACGACCATTTATCGAAATGGCCACTTACATGCTATGGGCATCTGCCCACGGCTGCACTGATACGACCAGATTTACTGGACTAAAAGATACTTAGGCTTTCTTCGGGCGTTTTGCGCCGTACTTGGAACGGGCTTGCTTGCGGTCCTTGACGCCTTGCAGGTCGAGGGAGCCGCGCACGATGTGATAACGCACACCAGGCAAGTCCTTGACACGGCCGCCGCGCACAAGAACGACCGAGTGTTCTTGCAGGTTGTGGCCTTCGCCGCCAATGTACGAAATGACTTCGAAGCCATTGGTGAGGCGCACCTTGGCGACTTTACGCAAAGCCGAGTTTGGCTTCTTGGGGGTGGTGGTGTATACGCGAGTGCATACACCGCGGCGCTGAGGGCAGTTTTCGAGCGCGGGGCTCTTGCTGTTCGCGCGACTTACTTCGCGCGGCTTGCGCACGAGTTGGCTAATGGTTGGCATGACCTTTACGCATCCTGTGACTTGACCAGGCGCCTGGGCGCTCTGGTATACGTATTGAATTAAACGCCTGGAAAAAGGCGCCTTACTGCGGTTTCGCGCTGCATTTGCGCAAGAAGCCGCCAAAAACGAATACGTAAAGAGCGACTAGGGTCTTGCGCGAAAGCGAGCTACCTGACTTCAAGGAACTGGCAAGGAACCCTAAAGTAAGCTCGCCATCGTAGCACGGCTAATGGGCTTTGGTCAATCGAAAATTAGCAGCAGCATCTCGGCGACCAAGGCCGGCCGCTCCCGCCCTTCGATATCGAATGTATTCTCGAAGGTAAACAGCGTGCCGCCATGGGCCGATTCCGCAGCCAGCAGCCGTTGGCGCAGGCGCAGCCGCGACCCCACCGGCGCCGGCGCGGTGAATCGAAGCCGGTTCAAGCCGTAGTTGAGCCCCTTTCCGCGCTTCCGGATTTGAAAGATATCCTTGGCCAACTGCGGAATCAGGGACAGCACGAAGAAGCCGTGCGCAATGGTGACGCCCCCGGGCATCTCCGCCTTGGCGCGTTCGGTGTCCACGTGGACCCAATGGTGGTCGCCGGTCAGGGCCGCGAACCGGTCCACCTGCTCTTGCGTAACCGTAAACCACCCGCTCGCCCCCAGCGCTTCGCCTGCGTACCGGGCCAGGTCCCGCGGCGTTTCAACTTCCAGCATTTCATCCATCCATGTAAAAGCGCCCGTGGCGGATCCGAAGAAACGCGGCGGGCGCATGTTCAGGCCGGTTTGCGGCCAAATCAGTTGGCGATCGTGACGCCCGTGGTGCTGACTATGGTTTCCCAGATCTTCCGCTCGTTTGCCACGAATGCCGCCGCGGCATCCGTGTCCATGGTGACCGGAGGGAGATACCCCTGGGCTTGCAAGGTTTCCTTGGTGGACTCCATGGACAGCACTTTGTTCATGGCGCCGTTCAAGGAGGCAATGATCGCCGCGTCGGTTCCCGCGGGAGCGACCAGCAGGTTCCAGATGGTGATGGCGAAATCCTTGTAGCCCGACTCGGCGACCGTGGGGACTTCGGACAATTGCGGGTAGCGGACGTCGCTGGTGACAGCCAGGTACTTGAGCTTGTCGCTCTTTGCCTGGGATACCGCCGCCGGGCCGGTCAGTATGCCGATTTCGAGCTGGCCGCCCTGCAAATCGGTCGTCAGCGGCGCGTCGCCCTTGTAGGGAACGTGCACGATGTCCAGGCCGGCCAGCTTCTTGAAGTACTCGAACGCCAGGTGGCCGGGCGTACCCGCGCCGGACGTACCGTAGGACAAGGCGCCGGGCTTGGATTTTGCCAACGCAACGAGCTCGCCCAGGCTCTTGACGGGAAGATCGCTCTTTACGGCGAACACCAGAGGAAGCGAACCCATGTTGGCGATCGGCACGATGTCCTTCACGGGGTCATACGGCACTTGCATGCCGATGAGCTTGGCGATGATGGTCGCCCCCACGGGACCTACGCCGAGCGTATAGCCATCGGGCGCGGAACGCAGCGCCGCCGCCATGCCCACCGTGCCGCCTGCGCCGGCCCGGTTTTCCACGACGACATTGGCCGACATGGCGTCTTGCAGGCCCTTGGCCATAATGCGCGCGGCCGTGTCGGTCGAGCCGCCGGCCGGGAACGGCACGACCATCTTGATGGGCCTGTCGGGGTACGCGGCCGCCATGACGGCGCCGGGCGTGGCCAGCGTCATCGCCACGGCCCCGGCAAACGCGCCCAGCAAGCAACGCCTGTTCTTGTTGATCTTCAAGCTGCCTGCTTTCTTGTTGTACTGGTGTCCCATATATGTGATCCCTTACTATGCCTACGAATCTGCGATTCGGCTCCTCCTGCATGCGGGTCGAGCCTCGGTATCGATGCTATGGCAATTCATTTTTAAAGTCAATAGGGCGTGTTATTAACCTATATAGGTTACACTTATGAACTATAGCTCACGGCGACATGTACCCGGGCACGCGGGATGGGTACAATCAGCGCTCAGACTGGCCGGAAGGACATCAGAACGACACAATGGCTACCAAGCAAAGCAAATCGAACACAGTCATCGACTTCAGCCGAAGCGCAGCCGCCCGCTACGTGCAGCTGGCAAGCCTGTTCCGCCGTCGCGTCGAATCGGGGCAATGGCCTGTGGGCGAGCAAATCCCCACCGTGGACGAGCTCGCCGAGGAATGCAATGTAGCTCGCGCCACGGTCCGGCAGGCGCTCGACCTGCTTGAGGCCGAGCAGCTGATTGCCCGTTATCGGGCAAAAGGCACTTTTGTCATCGGTAAGCCCCAGGAACAGTTCTGGTGCGAAGTAGCCTCCAACTGGGATGGACAGCTTCTGGCGCCCAAGGGCGTGAGCATCGAGATCCTGTCGGCGGGCGAAAAGCGCGTCCCCACGACCGTCGGCCCCGATATCGGACGCATTGCCGAAAGCTACCAGTACTGGCAGCGCCGCCATTGGCGCAACGACCAGCCTTACTATCTGGGCGAAGTCTTTATCGACGAACAGATCTGCAAGCGAATTCCGCCACGGGCCTTCAAGACCAAAACGTCGATGCGCATCCTGCGGGATCTTCCCGGCCTCGAAATCGCCGAGGCCCACCAGACCCTTACCCTGGGTTCGGCGGATCCGGAGATCGCAGAGCTGCTCCAGCTGCCCTTGAACGCGCCTGTCGCGCACGTCCATCGCACCGCCGTCGACAAGGACGGTACCGTCGTGTTTGTCGGCGACGGCATCTACCGGGGCGACGTGGTGCGCCTGGACATCAAGCTCAAGTGAGCATGGGGTCAGACCCCGTACGGGGTCTGACCCCTTCTTCGATTGAGTGGGGGGTCAGACCCCGCATGGGGTCTGACCCCTGCCATCAAATCACGCGTCTTTCCTTCAGCTGCGCAAGCGCCTCCGCATCCATGCCCAGCATGTCAGCCAGCACCTCGCTGGTATGCTGGCTGAGCGTGGGCGGCGGGCGCCGGTAATTGACGGGCGTCTCCGAGAGTTTCAGGGGATTCGCGATCTGGGGAATCGGTCCCACGGTCGAGTGCTCCATCTCGATCAGCATCTTGCGGTGCTGGATTTGCGGATCTTCGAAGACCTGGCTCAAGTCGTTGATGGGCCCGCAGGGCACGTTCGCGGCGTCCAGCTGCTCTTGCCAGTGCTTGACCGGTCTGCTGCGAAAGACCTCGGCCAGCATGGGGACCAGCACCTTCTGGTTCCGGGCGCGCAGCCGGTTCAATTCGAAGCGGGGATCGCTGCCCAGTTCCGGCAAGCCCAAAATGTCGCACAATTGGCGGAACTGCGAGTCGTTACCCACCGCGATCATCAGATGGCCATCGCTGCACTCGAACGCCTGGTATGGGCAGGTGATGGCCGACGCGGTGCCCATGCGCTGCGGGACCTCGCCGGAAACCAGATAATTCATCGCCATATGGGATAGCGATGCCAGTTGCGCGTCGTACAGGGCGATATCGATGTGCTGGCCCTTGCCCGACACGGCGTCCCGATGATTGAGTGCCGACAGTATGCCGATGGCGGCATACAGGCCGGCGTTGATGTCCGACACCGCATAACCGACTTTCTGCGGCCCGCCGCCCGGCTCGTCGGGCGCATTGCCCGTCAGGCTCATCAAGCCGGTCATCGACTGGAAGATGGGATCATAGCCGGGCCGATGGCTGTAGGGGCCGGTCTGCCCGAAACCGGTGATCGAGCAATACACCAGGCGCGGGTTGATTCCCTTCAACGATTCATAGTCCAACCCGTAGCGGACGAGGTCGCCCGCCTTGAAGTTTTCGATCAGCACATCGCACTGCTTGGCCAGTTCGCGGATCAGGGCTTGCCCTTCGGGAACGGCCATATTGATCGAAATCGAACGCTTGCCCCGGTTCATCGCCAGGAAAGAAGAGGTTTCAGGCGTTTCCCGGCCTTCGGCATTCTTCGCACGATAACCTTGCTGGCGAACGTCGTCGCCTCTTCCGGGCCGCTCGACCTTGATTACGTCGGCCCCCAGATCGGCCAGCATCTGGGCAGCCCATGGCCCTGAAAACACCCGGCTCAGGTCCAGGACACGGATATGAGAAAGGCAATCCGCCATTTATTGTTCACTCCTATAAAACACGCTATGGCTTCAGGTCGGAAGGTTCAGAACCATCTTCGCCAGGATATTGCGCTGGATTTCGTTCGTGCCGCTGAAAATCTTGGCCGCCGCCGCGTTGAACAGCGGGAGCTGCACGCCGTCCAGCGTGACCTCCGATCCGTCCTGCGCCGCGAACGCTATGCTGCCGGACGATGACGCGTGCTCCTGTGCTGCGTCGAGCAACAGCAAGGCTGTCCGCTCGTGGGTCTCGGTGGCCCAGATCTTGAGCAGGGACACATTGGCCGGCAAGGGCTCATTGCGCCGCACGATCTCAGAGAATGCGGCATAGGCGGCCGACAGGTCGGCGACATCGATATGCAACTGCGCATAATCGGCCATGAACGCCGCATCGTCGAACAGACCACTATGCTGGGCGATCTTGTCGATCATGCCCATGGTGTTCTGCGAATGCTTGGGGCTGCCGCTGAACAAGCGCTCGAAACCCAGCAACGCCTTGGATATCGTCCAGCCCTGATTCATTTCGCCCACCAGGTTTTCCTTGGGAACCCTGACGTTATCGAAGAACACTTCGCAATATTCCTCGTCACCCGCGATCGTCTTGATGGGGCGCACCAACACGCCGGGCGTCGACAGATCGACCATCAGAAAGCTGATGCCGGCCTGCTTCTTGACGGTCTTGTCGGTACGGACGAGCATGAACATGTGCGTGGCGTCCTGCGCAAGCGTGGACCAGGTTTTCTGGCCATTGACCACGAACTGGTCGCCATCCGGCACGGCCTCGCAACGCAGCGACGCCAGGTCGGAACCGGCATTGGGTTCGGAATACCCCTGCGCCCAGACATGCTCGCCCGACAGGATGGGCGGCAGATACTTGGCTTTCTGCTCGGCCGTGCCGAAACGGAACAGAATCGGTCCCAGCATGACCAGCCCCTGATCCGGCGGGCGCCCCACCCCGTAGCGTTCTTGCTCTTCGATGTAGGCGATCATCTTGTCCGGCGACAATGCCATGCCGCCATATTCCTTGGGCCAGGCCGGGGCGATCCATCCTTGAGCCGACAGCGTCTTGTACCACTCCTCGATCTGATGCCAGTGCAGGCGAGAGGTCTTGTGGCGCAGGTGCTCGGGATAATGGCGCGCGAAGAAGGCGCGCAGCATCTGGCGAAATTCCGTCTCGGGCATGGCGTCCCAGTCGGCGTCGGTGGGGAAGCTGGTCCAGGCTCCAACGCCCTCATCCGGCGTTACCGGCTCGGTCGTCCGCGCCGACCGGGAGAGCTCGCCGGCATACCGGCTGCGATGAGCCCGTGCATTGCCCAGCTCGCTGCTCAGGGCGATTGCCCGCTTCAAGGCCAGGCCGATGTCCGACTCGTCGGAATACCCCATGCCGCCGTGGATCTGAACGGCCAGGCGAGTGACCAGGCCTGCCGCCTGCTCCGCTCGAACCTTCAGGCGGCTTGCCTGCATTGCCAGACCGCCGTCCGACTGTGCCATGAGAGTCAATGCCTGTGCGATGGCGTATTCAAGCAACTGGAGCTGGATATAGGCATCGACCATGCGATGCTGCAGGCTTTGAAAACTGCCTATGGGCTTTCCAAACTGCACCCGGACGTTCATGTATTCCAGGGTGGCCTCGAGCGACTGGCGCCCGATGCCCAGCAGCTGCGCCGCCTGGACGACACGCGTGATGTCCAGGGCGGCATTGAGCCATTCCAGCACCTCGTCGCCGGAGGCGAGTATCTGTTCGGCCTCTATCCGGCATGCAGACAAGGTGATTGCACCCGCATCGGCGCCGTCCAGCCGGCGCTGGGGTTCGATCACGAGCCCCGGCTGCCCCGCCGGCAGCCACACCAGCATGGGGGAACCCGCATTGCCGGCCAGTGCCAGCCAGCCATCGGCCGCTTTGAGGGGTTGAACACCGACATATTTACCGTTCAATACCCAGGCATCCTCGTCCATGCTTGCGTTATCGGGCGCGACGGTGTCGATCTGCCCCAGCCGCTGCTGCCACGCCGTGCCGACCAGGCGCGACCCATCGGCAATGCCGGCCAGCAGCTCGTCGCGCAGTGCACTCGCCGGCAGGCGGGCAAGCAGGCTGACCGCCTGCACGGCGACCGGCAACACAGGCTCCGCAATGTACGATCTGCCCACTTCCTCGGCAATGGCGACCATTTCGGCCAGCCCGAGTCCAAGGCCGCCCTGGTCCTCCGGCACCAGCAGGGCCGGCCATCCTGCCTCTGCGATCTGCTGCCAGAATTCGCGATCCACGCCGCGACCGTCGGCGATCAACGTCCTTATCCGTTCGCCGTGATTTTCCCGAGCCAGGAAATCGCGCGCGCTATCCTTGAATGCCTGAATTTCGCTCATGTCAAAACCCATCTTCAACCTCTTGCCTGTTCGAAGCCATACAGCTTTTCCGGGTTCTCCACCCATACTTTCCGACGTGTCGCATCGTTGCCGAACCACTCATGGGCCAAATCGATCAGGCGCCCTGCGTCCGGTGCGGACTGCCCCATCCGGACATACGGCCAATCCGAGCCCCACAACACCTGATCTTCGTTCGCCGCCAGCAAGGCGTCGTGGAACGGCTTCAGGTCCTCATACCGCGGGGCCTGTTTCGATACCCGGCACACCGACAGCTTGACCCAGACCTTCCCCTGCTTGAGCAGGCGAAGCACCATCTGAAATATCGGATCATCGGGTCCGCGCTCGACGGACAGGCTGGCCATGTGATCGATCACCACGGGAACTCCAAGATCAGCCAGCGGTTCCAGTCTTTCGCGGTAAGCGTCATAGGGCCCCCATACTTGCGCGTGCAGGCCCGCGCGCCTCATGGACGGCGCCAGCGCTTGCACGGAGTCGAACCCCACGCTGCCGGCGAACAGCTTGCCGGCGGGGTCGCGCGCTTCGACGAAGCGTAGTCCTCTTACGCCGCCGGCATGGAGCTGTTGCAGCTGGTCCTGGGTCGCATCGGTCGACGCGACCGCCACGCCGCGCAAACTATCCTTGCGCAAGGCGATGGCATCGATCAGCGCGGAAGCGTCCGTACCGTAGGGCGCCGGCTGCACCAGCACGCCTCTTTCCATTCCAATGGTGTCCAGCATCTGCAGGTAGCGCGCCGCGGGAGCATCCGGAGGCGGATAGTTGGATGGATTCCTTAAGGGAAACCGGTCATATGGCCCGAAGACGTGGCAGTGCGTATCGCAGCTGTATGCCGGTAGGGTCACGCTGGGCGCCGTCGGCATGCGAGGCGCATCCAGGACGTCGGGTACGATGCCTTGTTGGTTCATAGCGCGGGCTCCCATTTTCTGGCTTTGTTCATCACTGTCAGCGCAGGCGCGCCGTCTTGCATGGGTGTGTCCAGCGGCGGCGGCTGGTCGTCGGGCATGGGGATCTCATGCACATTCAGGGTCATCGACACCATGGTGTAGTAACCCACCACCGCGGTCAGCTCGACAACGCCCGCGGCACCCCATAGTTCCACCGCGCGCCCATACACGAAGGACTCGACGGTACCGTGCTGCTGCAATTGACGTGCGAATTCATACACGATGACTTCCGCCTCGTCGTCGAACGGCGGCTCGTCGGCCTCTTTCAAGGCGTCGATTACCGCCTGGCTCAGTCCCGCCTTGCGAGCGGCGTCGGCGTGGATGTACCACTCGATCTGGCTGTTCCAGCGACGAGCCGTGACAATGATGGCCAGCTCGTTCAGCTTGGGTGGCAAGGACGTGCCGAAGCGCAGGATTTCGCCCAGTTTCTGCCAGCGCTCCGCCAGCTCCGGATTGTGGATCGCGGCCCGTAGCGGCCCGACCAGCCGGCCGCGCGGGCCGCTGATGATGTTTTCATATACCTGACGCTGCTCGACGCTCATGGTTTCAGGCGTGGGTAGGGGAATACGGCTCATGGTCTCGGTCTCAAGGGCTTTCGTTCGGCTCGGTCGCCAGGACGGAGGGGCGGCGCATGAACGCGTTGGCGTGCCAGGCGGCGAGCGATGGCGCTTGCGTGCGCCAGTCGATATCGGCGTAGCGGTAGTCCATGTAGGACAGCGCACAACCTATGGTGATGGCGCCGATATCAAACGGAGGTTCAGGCTGCTTCGCCTGTTCCGACTCCAGATAGGCCAGCACGGCATTCACCTTGATCGCGAATGCGTCCAGCCAGGCTCGTGTCTGTCGTTCGGCGGGCTTGTTGCGCTCTTGCCTGAACAGCAACAGTACGTCCATGAAGCCGTCTCCCAGAGCTTGCCGGCGCAAGGCCTTGATTCTTGCGGTCTCTTCCGTCGGGAACAGCTCGCTTTTCGCACGGCTGGCAAGATACTCGCAGATCACCCGCGAGTCATACAAGGCATAGCCGTCATCCAGCACCAGGGTGGGCAGCTTGATGAGGGGGTTGTCCGGAATCAGCCCGAGATTGGGCGTGTCCATCGCAACAGGGGTCCGCAGCAATTCGACGGCGTCAGCTTGACCCGTCTCGTGCAATACGATCATCACCTTGCGGACGAAGGGCGAGCGAGGCGACCAATGTAGTTTCATAAAGGGATTCATTCGTTGCAAAAGCCTGCATGAGCCGACGGCTGTCTGCAGCATATATAGGCACTAATGTCATACTTATGACCTATATGGAATATAACACTAACTTTTGAACGAAGGAAGTCCGCTGGCCGGAATCATGCTCGACACCCTAGGATCTGTATCGTAACATTACCGCCACATCCCCGATTATCAAGGCATTTTCCCGCCATATGAACATAGCATCCTTGGAAGATGAGAGCGTACAGGCTCGTCTCATACAGCAGATATTGTCCGAGGCCGGGCATCAATGCACCATTTTTTCATCGGGCAGGGAAATGCTGTCGGTGCTGGCTCGGGGCAACGATTACGATTTGTTGCTGCTCGATTGGGAAATTCCCGACATCAGCGGCCTGGACGTGCTGCGCTGGGTCCGCGCGAACCTTGGCCATGGCTTGCCCATCATGATGCTGACCAGCCGTACCCTTGAGGAAGAGCTCGTGACAGGACTGCAGGCAGGCGCCGACGACTATATGATCAAGCCCATACGCAAGGGCGAGCTCGTGGCGCGCGTCCATGCCCTTCTGCGGCGCAACAAACCCCTGCCCGCCAGCGAAGCCTCCTTCCCCTGCGGGCCGTACGAAATCGATCCCGCCAACGAGGCCATCCGGCTTGACGGCCAAAAGGTGGAGTTGGCGCCCAAGGAGTACGAACTCGCCCTGTTGCTGTTCAGGAATCCGGGCAGGCTGTTTTCCCGAGACGTCCTGAGCAACAGTGTCTGGAACCGGGAAATCCCAGCCACTTCGCGCACCCTCGACACGCACCTGTCGAACATCCGCCGCAAGCTGCAACTGCGTCCCGAACACGGCGTACGCCTGAACTCTTCGTATGCTCTCGGCTACCGCCTGGAGCTGATCGATCCCGATTCCGTCCCCTCCTCACAACAATAATGAATTTTCCCGTTTTCTTCGTTTTGCGGTCTGCCGCCGCCTCATTACTCGCGGTCGCATTCGGCTCCATGCCGGCGCTGGCGCAGCCGTCGGGTGCCGTCGGCGACGACTTCATTTACCGCATCGTCAAAGATGACACCCTCGTCGAACTGGCACAACGCTATACCGATGGGCCAGGCAATTGGAGCGTATTGCAGAATCTGAATGCCGTGGCCGAGCCCACGCTGCTGCCCATCGGACTTGAACTCCGGATTCCGTTTTCGCTGATTCCCGTCGTGCCCACGCAAGCCACTGTCAGTCACGTTGCCGGGCAGACCGCAATCAATGGGCAGCCACTGGGCATGGGCCAGACGGTGGCAGAGGGCGACACGGTATCGACCGGTCCGGCCGGCTATGTCACCATGGCGCTGTCCGATGGCAGTACCCTTACCGTACCCGCCTCGTCATCGATGCGTTTCGATCGCCTGCGCGCATTCAGGGGCACCGGCCTCATCGACACCATTTTCACCATGCGTGAAGGCTCTCTTGAGTCCAGAGTGGCTCCTCAGGATACCGGCGTAGGACGTTTCGAGATCCGCACTCCGGTCAGCATCACGGGCGTGCGCGGCACCCGGCTGCGCGTCCATGCGCAGGCGCAAGGCTCGCAAAGCGAGGTGCTGGAAGGCGCCGCGCGTCTGGCATCGGGCGCCGGCCAAACGGCCAGGCTCCGTCCGGGCCAGGGTGCCGCCATCGACGCCGGCGGCAAAATGCTTGGCGTCCGTCCCCTGCTCCCCGCGCCCGACCTCGGCAACATGGCTCGCGGGGGCGCAGGCTGGGTATTGTCTTTTCCGCCCGTTCCCGGCGCGGCGGAATACCTGGTCCGGGTCGCTTCCGACGAAGCCGGCACCGAACTGCATTCCAGCCGCCGCTTCGCCACGCCGGACATCACCTTCGGCGCACCCGGCGCAGGCACGTATTACGTTCTGGTTCGGGCCATCGACGCCGACGGCGTCATGGGGCGCGATGCCGGCCTGACGTTCCAGGGGCATACCTTGCTGAGAAGCAGCGACGGCATGCCAATTGCCACGGCGCATGGTCCGCATGTGCGCCTGACGGAATACTGATATCGCATGCCGCAGACCAGCCGCGAGGCGGGAGCCGATTTCTGGGGAAACCTGGATCGCCGCATCCAGGCCGAGTGGCTGCTCGTCACGACGGCACTGATATGCCTTACCTTCGCGCTCGCCTGGTACAGCGCGCCCCTGGGGCTGGCCAGACTCGATCATGCCTTCTACGACAAGACGCTCGCCGTATCGATACAAGGCGAGCATGACGATCGTATCGTCATCGTCGCCATCGATGACGGCAGCATCGAGAAAGTGGGATACTGGCCCTGGCGCCGCGCGATACATGCCCATTTGCTGGACAGGCTGCGGCATGCCCGCGTCGTAGGGCTGGATATCGTCTTCAGCGATCTCAACCCTTCTTATCCCGATGACGACCTCCGCTTGGCGCAGGCCATTGAAAGACACGGCCGCGTCGTCCTGCCTCTGGTCGTGAACGGCTTGAAAACGGCCGCCGCGCCGCCCCTACCCGTGCTGTCGAGCGCGGCATCCGCCAAGGGCTACATCAACATCTACCCCGACGAGGACGGCACGATCCGCTCGCTTACGCTGCGCGACACCTTGGCCGACGGCACGCCGGTCGAACATTTTGTGGCATCCATGCTGGCCGCCGGTGGGCAGGGCGCACCGGACGCGGGAAAACGCCTGATTCCCTATGCCGGCGCGCCCGGTCACTTCCAGCTTTATCCCTATTCCGAGGTGCTGTCCGGCGCCATATCCGAAGAAGCGTTCAGGGATAAATACGTTATCGTCGGCTCCTGGGCATCGGGCCTGGGCGATGCCTTCCCGACACCGCTGTCACGGGACGGCGAAGCCATGTCCGGCGTCGAGATACTGGCCAATGGGCTGCAGGCGGCCATGAACGATAGCTGGATCGCCCAGCCACCGCGCTGGCAGGCCGCGATACTAGCCTGCCTTCCGGTGCTGCTCGCCTGTGCGGCCTTGCGCCGCCTTTCGCCCAGCAAAGCGTTCCTGGCATCGGTGGCCGTGCTGCTGCTTATCTTTGCAGGCAGCTGGTTCGCCCTGCGTTTCGGGCAGTTATGGGTACCGTTTACAGCCAGCCTGATCGGCGTTGCGCTGGCGTATCCCGTCTGGGGCTGGCGCAGCCAGGAAGCCGCTCTCAAGCACATAGACCAGGAGCTACACGCCCTCAACCAGGAACAGAAGCGCCTGGACGGCAGTTTTCCGGAGCGATCCAGGCGCTACGGCCACACACTGTCTGCGCGCATCAGCCTGCTGCATGAAACCATCGGGCAATTACGGCATGCGCGCAGCAATCGCGAACGAACGCTGCATTTTCTCTCGCACGATATGCGGGCGCCGCAAAATTCCATACTCGCGCTCACCGAGCTGCAATCGCATCCTGACAGCGCGCTGCCTCAGGACGAGCTGCTTCAGCGCATCAATAGCTGCGCCCACAAGACGCTCACTCTGGTCGACGGCTTCGTGCAGCTCGCGCGGGCGGAAGCCTCATCGATCAGCCGGCATCCCGTCAACCTGGTCGATTTGGTGATCCAAGGATGCGAAAGCTATTGGGCTTCTGCCAAGAGCAAGAACATTTCAATCGAGTTCGACGATGCGCCGGATGAAGCATGGTCCCATGGAGACGGCATGTTGCTGCAACGCGCCTGGGACAACCTGCTGGACAATGCCGTCAAGTACAGTCCGCCGGATACCGTGATCCGGTGCCGCATCGCCGAGCGGGCCGCGTCATGGGAGCTCGGCATCCGCGACCAAGGACGCGGGATGACCGCAGCGCAGCGTCAAGCGTTGTTCCGGCCTTTCGTTCGCTTCGACGAGGATGATACGGACCATCCCGCCGGCGCCGGCCTCGGACTGGCCTTCGTCAAGACCGTCATAGAAAGGCATGGGGGCACGATAGGCGTCGACTCGGTGCCTGGTGGCGGTACGGTGTTCACGATTGCGTTGCCGAGGGGTCAGACCCCGTACGGGGTCTGACCCCGGTGATTTTTCTTTGGGGTCTGACCCCGGTGGCTTTTGCTTGGGGTCTGACCCCGCATGGGGTCAGACCCCTCAGCCGCCTCCCATCACGCGGTTGCGTCCGCCGCTCTTGGCTTCATACAATGCCTCGTCGGCGCTTCTCAGTGTACGCATGTAATCCGGATGGCCGTCATGCAAGGCTATCCCGATACTGACGGTAATGCGCAGCGTATGGTCCTGCCGCAAGCGGAATGCCTCCTTCTCGACCTCTTTGCGGATTTTTTCCGCCACGCGCAATGCCGCTTCCTTCGTGGTGTCGACCATCAGCAACAGGAACTCTTCCCCGCCGAGCCGGAACGCATAGTCGCCGGCCCGGATCAGGTTGTTGATCAGGGCCGCGAACTGCTGCAGGACCATGTCCCCCGCCTCGTGGCCATACTGATCGTTGATGGACTTGAAGTGATCGATATCGATGGTGAGCACGGCGAAACGCGTATTGCTGCGGCGGGCATAGGCGACTTCCTTCGCCATGACCACGGAAAGAAATTTTCGGCTCAACAAGCGAGTCAAGGCGTCGCGGCCGGATTCCAGTTCGCTGTGCTGTTCGAACAGACGTTCGAGATGGAAGGCGATGGTTTTCGCTTGCTCGCGCAGATCCCGCAGGTGTTGAAGCCTTGCGGCGCCATTTTGCATCGGTGCCGTGCCGCCGATGGGCAGCAGGACCTCATCGATATGCTGCATGGCATTTTGAATCGCAATGGTTTCCGGCGCGCCCTGGAAAGCATGCGACCCTTTGTGCCGGAACCATAGGCCGAACTCCGATGCCCCTATTTTCGGCATCTGGGCGGACGTATGTCCCATGGCCTGCTCGAACATGAGATCGTTTTCCCAATTCAGCAGGGCGGCGCGCTGGCGTTCCTTTTCCGCCGCCACGTTCTGCGCAATGGAGAACAGGCGGTAGGATTCTTCGGCCCTGGAATTACGGTCATGGGACGAGGCATAAGCGGCGCTCATGCTTTCCATGGCAAGATCCATCAGCGCGTTGACCAGAGACTGGGCTTCGAAACGCTCCGTGTCCGTAAAGCCTTCATCGCCGGCAATGAAGCTACCGATTCCCGCCTTCAGCTTGCGCGCACCATGTAGCACCACGTGCATGGGCACGTCGACACGGGCGTGTATGTCGCCAACCCGCGACTGGTAGTCCATGACCGCCTGCCAGTTTCTGTCTTGGCCGGGATCAAACAAGTCTGTGATCCAGTGCTGCATGGACGCGTGCAGACGCGTCTTCACCTGCTGATGCGAGAGGAATTGCGCGGCAAGCTTGTCCTGCATCATTTCGTGATAGAAGAAATCGGCAAGCTCGCGCCTGCGCGCCTGTGCCAACCTGTACAGCTTCTCGCGCAATGGGGCGGAAAATCTGGACGGCAGCTGTTCCCATTCATTCAGCACCGCTTCTGTCAGGAGTTGATCCATTTCTATTCTCCGTCCTTGGATGGCAGGCGCGCTTGCGGCCTTATGTGAAAAACGCCAGGCATAGGCCTGGCGTTTTTCTTAGCTCGCCATTGCGAGTCATTCAGCCGAAGCGTCGTCTCCGTTTTCGGAGGCGGGAACTTCATGCACCTCGGCAGCCGGTTCGGACGGCGTGTCCTCGAACGGATTGGCCATGGCGCGCGCTGCCTGGCGCTCGGCGGCCTCGTGGGCCTCCTTGTCCTTGCGAGCCATGTGATAGGACATGCCCGTACCCGCCGGGATCAGGCGTCCGACAATCACGTTTTCCTTCAGGCCGCGCAGATCGTCGCGCTTGCCCATGATGGCGGCTTCGGTCAGCACCCGCGTGGTTTCCTGGAAGGACGCCGCAGAGATGAACGAATCGGTCGAGAGGGAGGCCTTGGTGATGCCCAGCAGTACGTTCTCGTACGTGGCAGGGATCTTTGCTTCGGCTTCCATGCGATCGTTTTCGTTGAGCAGCTCGGAACGCTCCACCTGCTCGCCGGTAATGAAGCTGGTATCGCCCGGATCGACGATGTTCACGCGGCGAAGCATCTGGCGGACAATCACCTCGATGTGCTTGTCGTTGATCTTCACGCCCTGCAGACGGTAAACGTCCTGAACCTCGTTGACCACGTAGTTGGCCAGTCGCTCGATGCCCTGCAAGCGCAGGATATCGTGCGGGTCGGCCGGGCCATCGACGATCATTTCGCCCTTGTTCACCACTTGGCCGTCGTGCACCAGAACCTGCTTCTCTTTGGGAATCAGGAACTCGTGGCTAACGCCGTCCATGTCGGTGATGACCAGACGCTGCTTGCCCTTGGTGTCCTTGCCGAACGATACCGTGCCGGTGACGTCGGCCAGCATGCCTGCATCTTTGGGCGAACGGGCCTCGAAGAGCTCGGCCACGCGAGGCAGACCCCCGGTGATGTCCCGTGTCTTTTGCGATTCTTGAGGAATACGCGCAAGGATTTCGCCGACGGATACCTGCTGGCCGTCGCGCACGGTGATCAGCGCGCCAACGGGGAAGGAGATGTTGACGAAATGATCCGTGCCCGCGATCTTGACTTCGTCGCCGGCTTCGTTGACCAGCTTGATCTGGGGGCGCATCATGGTCTTGCCGCCGCGCGACTTCGGCGTAATCACCACCAGGGTCGACAGACCGGTGATCTCGTCGACCTGCTTGGCAACGGTGACCCCTTCCTCGATGTTCTCGAAGCGGACCTGACCGGCGTACTCGGATACGATCGGCCGGGTGAGCGGATCCCAGCTTGCCAGGCGCTGGCCTGCCTTGACCGCATCGCCGTCGCCCACGGCGATGGTTGCGCCGTATGGGATCTTGTGGCGTTCACGTTCGCGGCGGTTGTCGTCGAAGATGACGATTTCGCCCGATCGGGAGATCGCGATGCGCTCGCCCTTGGCGTTCGTGACATAGCGCAAGCCAATGGCAAAGCCAATGGTACCGGCCGATTTGGTCTCGACCGAGCTTGCCATGGCGGCACGCGAGGCGGCCCCCCCGATGTGGAAGGTACGCATCGTCAGCTGCGTGCCGGGCTCGCCGATGGACTGGGCGGCAATCACGCCCACGGCCTCGCCGCGGTTGACCAGCACGCCGCGGCCCAGGTCGCGGCCGTAGCAATGGGCGCACAGACCATGGCGCGTTTCGCAGGTCAGCGGCGTGCGGATCTTGACCTCGTCGACACCGATGCTGTCGATGAGTTCGACCAGGTCCTCGTCCAGCAGCGTGCCGCCGCTGATCGCGGTTTCCTGAGTATCGGGGTTGACGACATCGACGGCGGTGACGCGACCCAGGATGCGATCGCGCAGCGGCTCGATGACCTCGCCGCCTTCGACCAGGGCCTTCATGGAATAGCCGCGCGTCGTGCCGCAATCGGATTCGGTGATGACCAAGTCTTGCGTCACGTCGACCAGACGGCGAGTCAGGTAACCCGAGTTCGCGGTCTTCAGCGCCGTATCGGCCAGACCCTTGCGCGCGCCGTGAGTGGAAATGAAGTACTGCAGTACGTTCAGACCTTCACGGAAGTTCGCGGTAATAGGCGTTTCGATGATGGAGCCGTCCGGTTTGGCCATCAGGCCCCGCATACCGGCAAGCTGACGGATCTGTGCCGCGGAACCCCGCGCCCCGGAGTCCGCCATCATGTAGATGGAGTTGAAGGACTCCTGGCGGACTTCTTCGCCGTGGCGATTGATGACGGGCTCGGTGGCAAGCTGTTCCATCATGGCCTTGCCGACTTTGTCGCCGGCCTTGCCCCAGATGTCGACCACGTTGTTATAGCGCTCTTGCGAGGTCACGAGACCCGACGAATACTGCTTGTCGATCTCTTTGACTTCCTTGCTGGCCTGCGCAAGGATGTCGTCTTTCACCGTCGGGATCAGCATGTCGCTCATGGCGATCGAGATACCGCCGCGCGTGGCGAGGCGGAAGCCCGATTGCATCAGCTTGTCGGCGAAGATCACCGTGGCGCGAAGGCCGCAGCGGCGGAACGACTGGTTGATCAGACGGGAAATTTCTTTCTTTTTCAGCGGGCGGTTCAAGACGGAAAACGGCAGGCCCTTGGGCAGGATTTCCGAAAGCAGCGCACGGCCGACCGTGGTCTCGAAGCGCTTGACCTGTGATTGCCATTCCCCCTGCTCGTCTTTCTCGAACTCGTTCAGGCGAACAGTGATGCGGGTCTGCAGCTCGACTTCGCCGTTGTCGTAGGCGCGCTGGACTTCCGCCACGTCGGTGAAGAACAGGCCTTCGCCCTTGCCGTTGATACGCTCCCGGGTCGTGTAGTAAAGACCCAGCACGATATCCTGCGACGGCACGATGGACGGCTCGCCGTTGGCCGGGAACAGCACGTTGTTGGAGGCCAGCATGAGGGTGCGGGCTTCCAGTTGCGCTTCGAGCGACAGCGGTACGTGCACGGCCATCTGGTCGCCGTCGAAGTCGGCGTTGAACGCCGCGCAAACGAGCGGATGCAGCTGGATGGCCTTGCCTTCGATCAGGACCGGCTCGAACGCCTGGATGCCCAGGCGGTGCAGCGTGGGCGCGCGATTGAGCATGACCGGATGCTCGCGGATCACCTCTTCGAGAATATCCCAGACCACGGGCTCCTGGCTTTCGACCAGCTTCTTGGCCGCCTTGATGGTGGTGGCGAGGCCCATCATTTCAAGGCGATTGAAAATGAAAGGCTTGAAGAGTTCGAGTGCCATCAGCTTGGGCAGGCCGCACTGATGCAGCTTGAGCTGCGGACCCACCACGATCACGGAACGGCCGGAGTAGTCGACGCGCTTGCCCAGCAGGTTCTGGCGGAAGCGGCCGCTCTTGCCCTTGATCATGTCGGCGAGGGATTTCAGCTGACGCTTGTTGGCGCCCGTCATGGCCTTGCCGCGGCGACCGTTGTCGAGCAGCGAATCCACCGACTCCTGCAGCATGCGCTTCTCATTGCGCAGGATGATGTCCGGCGCTTTCAGCTCGAGCAGGCGCTTGAGCCGGTTGTTGCGGTTGATGACGCGGCGATAGAGGTCGTTGAGGTCGGACGTCGCGAAGCGGCCGCCATCCAGCGGCACCAGCGGACGCAAGTCCGGCGGCAGCACGGGCAGCACTTCCATGACCATCCACTCGGGCTTGATGCCGGACTTCTGGAAGCCTTCCAGCACCTTGAGGCGCTTGGAGATCTTCTTGATCTTGGCGTCGGAGGCCGTCGCCTTGAGTTCGGCGCGCAAGGACTCGACATCGCGGTCGATGTCGATGGTGCGCAGGAGCTCACGCACTGCTTCCGCGCCCATGAGCGCATGGAAGTCGTCGCCGTACTCTTCCGTCTTGGTCAGATAATCGTCGTCGGACATGATCTGGCCGCGCTTGAGCGGCGTCATGCCCGGTTCGATCACGCACCATGCCTCGAAGTACAGGACGCGTTCGATGTCGCGCAAAGTCATGTCGAGCACCATGCCCAAACGGGACGGCAGGCTCTTCAAGAACCAGATGTGCGCAACCGGGCTGGCCAGTTCAATGTGGCCCATGCGCTCGCGGCGCACCTTGGCCACCGTGACTTCGACTCCGCACTTCTCGCAAATGACGCCGCGATGCTTCAGGCGCTTGTATTTGCCGCAAAGGCATTCGTAGTCTTTGATGGGGCCAAAGATTTTCGCGCAGAACAATCCGTCGCGCTCGGGCTTGAACGTGCGGTAGTTGATGGTCTCGGGCTTGCGTACTTCGCCGTAGGACCACGACCGCACTTTCTCGGGCGAGGCGATGCCGATCTTGATGGCATCGAATTGTTCGTCTTGCGAAACTTGTTTGAATAGATCGAGTAGCGCTTTCATTATTTACGCTCCAAATCCATGTCCAGGGACAGGGATCTAATTTCTTTCACCAGAACGTTGAACGACTCGGGCATACCGGCGTCGATGACGTGGTCGCCCTTGACGATGTTCTCGTACACCTTGGTACGGCCGGAGATGTCGTCGGACTTGACGGTCAGCATCTCTTGCAGTGTGTACGATGCGCCGTAGGCTTCCAACGCCCAGACTTCCATCTCGCCGAAGCGCTGTCCGCCGAACTGCGCCTTGCCGCCCAGCGGCTGCTGCGTGACCAGGGAGTACGGTCCAGTAGAACGCGCATGCATCTTGTCGTCAACCAGGTGATGCAACTTAAGATAATGCATGTAACCAATAGTGACGGGACGCTCGAATTGCTCGCCGGTGCGACCGTCGAACAGCCAGGCCTGGGAACGGTTCTCGGTCAGGTTCAAGCGCTGGGCGATCTCGTCGGGATAGGCGAGTTCAAGCAGCTGTCCGATTTCCTCTTCCGTTGCGCCATCGAACACCGGGGTGGCGACAGGCAAGCCGTTCTTGAGGTTGCGAGCCATTTCGATGACTTCGTCATCGGTGAGCTGTTCGATGCGCGCACCGCTGCCAGTCGTGTTGTAGACCTTTTCGAGGTAGGCGCGTACTTCCTTGACCTGTACCTGCTTTTCTTCGTCGAGCATATCGGCGATGCGATGGCCCACACCCTTGGCGGCCCAGCCCAGGTGGACTTCCAGCACCTGGCCCACGTTCATCCGCGAGGGCACGCCCAGCGGATTCAGGACGATGTCGGCCGGCGTACCGTCTGCCATGTGAGGCATGTCTTCCACCGGCGTGATGCGGGAAACCACACCCTTGTTGCCGTGGCGACCCGCCATCTTGTCGCCTGGCTGCAGGCGGCGCTTGACGGCAAGATAGACCTTGATCATCTTGAGCACGCCCGGGGGCAGCTCATCGCCCTGGGTCAGCTTCTTGCGCTTTTCCTCGAAGGCCAGATCGAACTGGTGACGCTTCTGTTCGAGCGATTCCTTGGCCTGCTCGAGAACCACGGCGTGGGCTTCGTCCGCCAGGCGGATATCAAACCACTGCCAGCGGTCCATGTCGTCCAGGTAGTCGCGCGCGATGGTCGCGCCTTTGGCCAGCTTGCGCGGACCGCCGTTCACCGTCTTGCCGACTAGGAACTTGCCGATACGGTCGAAGGTGTCGTCTTCGACGATACGCAACTGGTCGTTCAGGTCTTGGCGATAACGGCGCAGTTCGTCGTCAATGATGGACTGGGCACGCTTGTCGCGCTCGATGCCTTCACGGGTGAAGACCTGCACGTCGATGACGGTGCCGACCATGCCCGAGGGCACGCGCAGCGAGGTGTCCTTGACGTCGGATGCCTTCTCGCCGAAGATTGCGCGCAGCAGTTTTTCTTCGGGCGTCAGCTGGGTTTCGCCCTTGGGCGTTACCTTGCCGACCAGCACGTCGTCGGCGCGGACTTCCGCGCCAATGTACACGATGCCCGAATCATCCAGGCGGTTCAGCTGGGTCTCGGCCAGATTGCTGATGTCGCGCGTGATTTCTTCGGCGCCAAGCTTGGTGTCGCGCGCAACGACGGTGAGCTCTTCGATGTGGACCGACGTATAGCGGTCGTCGGCAACGATCTTCTCGGAAATGAGGATCGAGTCCTCGAAGTTATAACCGTTCCAGGGCATGAACGCGATCAGCATGTTCTGGCCCAGGGCCAGTTCGCCCAGATCGGTGGATGCGCCATCGGCCAGCACGTCGCCGCGGGCGACGTGGTCGCCGCGCTTCACGATGGGACGCTGGTTGATGTTGGTGTTCTGGTTGGAACGGGTATATTTGATGAGGTTGTAGATGTCGACGCCGACCTCGCCGGCCACGTTTTCGTCGTCGTTGACGCGAATCACGACGCGTTCCGCGTCGACGTGGTCCACCACGCCGCCACGGCGCGCCTGCACGGTGGTACCCGAGTCGACGGCAACCGTGCGCTCGATGCCCGTACCGACCAGGGGCTTCTCGGGACGCAGGCAAGGAACCGCCTGCCGCTGCATGTTGGCGCCCATCAGCGCGCGGTTCGCGTCGTCATGCTCGAGGAACGGAATGAGCGATGCGGCGACCGATACGATCTGCGAAGGCGCAACGTCCATGTAATGCACGTTGCCAGGAGCGGTCAGCATGGTTTCGCCGGCCTGGCGGCAAGCCACGAGGTCGTCGATGAACTCGCCCGACTCATCGAGCGCGGCGTTCGCCTGGGCGATCACGTAGTTGCCTTCTTCGATGGCGGACAGGTAATCGATCTGATCGCTGACCTTGCCGTCGATGATCTTGCGATACGGCGTTTCCAGGAAACCGTACTCGTTCAGACGCGCATACAGCGCCATCGAGTTGATCAGGCCGATGTTCGGACCTTCGGGTGTCTCGATGGGGCAAACGCGGCCGTAGTGCGTCGGATGCACGTCGCGGACCTCGAAGCCCGCGCGTTCGCGTGTCAGGCCACCCGGCCCAAGGGCCGAAACCCGACGCTTGTGCGTGATCTCGGACAAGGGGTTGGTCTGGTCCATGAACTGCGACAATTGGCTGGAGCCGAAGAACTCTTTGATGGCCGCGGAAATCGGCTTGGAGTTGATCAGGTCGTGCGGCATCAGGTTTTCGGTTTCGGCCTGGCCCAGACGTTCCTTGACGGCGCGCTCCACCCGCACCAGACCGGCACGGAACTGGTTCTCGGCCAGTTCACCCACACAGCGGACGCGGCGATTGCCCAGATGGTCGATATCGTCGATCTGGCCACGGCCGTTGCGCAGCTCGACCAGCACCTTGATGGTTTCAAGGATGTCTTCGTTGGTGAGCGTCATGGGGCCTGTGATGTCCTCACCCCGGCCCAGGCGGCTGTTGACCTTCATACGGCCCACGCGGGACAAGTCGTAGGTCTCGTCGCTGTAGAACAGGCGCTGGAACAAAGCTTCGACGGCATCTTCCGTGGGCGGCTCGCCGGGACGCATCATGCGATAGATGGCGACACGGGCAGCCATCTGGTCGACGGTCTCGTCGGTGCGCAGCGTTTGCGAAATGTACCCGCCGCGATCCAGCTCGTTGACGTACAGCGTCTGGATTTCCCGGATGTTGGCGACGCGCATGTCGGCCAGCAGTCCTTCGGTGATCTCGTCGTTGGCGTTCGCGATGACTTCGCCGGTTTCAGGGTTGACCACGCTCTTGGCGAGCATGCGGCCGACCAGGAAATCCTCGGGCACGGAAACGTGCTCGATCTTGGCGGCTGCCAGGTCGCGCAGATGCTTGGCATTGATGCGCTTGTCTTTCTCGACGATGACGACGCCGTCGCGATCGGTGATGTCGAAATGGGCGACCTCGCCCTTCCAGCGCTCGGGGACGAACTCCAGCATCCCGCCTTCGTTCAGAATCTCGAAGTTGTCGAAATCGAAGAAATAGGCCAGGATGGCTTCCGGCGTCATGCCGATGGCCTTGAGCAGGATCGTGACCGGCATCTTGCGACGGCGGTCCACCCGGAAAAACAGAACGTCTTTGGGGTCGAACTCGAAATCGAGCCAGGAGCCGCGGTAGGGAATCACGCGGGCCGAGAACAGCAGCTTGCCCGAGCTGTGGGTCTTGCCGCGATCGTGCTCAAAAAAGACACCGGGCGAGCGGTGCAGTTGCGAAACGATCACGCGCTCGGTACCATTGATGACGAAAGAACCCGTGTCCGTCATGAGCGGAATTTCGCCCATGTAGACTTCCTGCTCTTTGACTTCCTTGACGGTGGGTTTGCTGACCTCGCGATCCATCAGGACCAGGCGCACCTTGGCGCGCAGCGGCGAAGCGTAGGTCAAGCCACGCAGTTGACATTCCTTGACATCAAACACCGGATCGCCGAGCACGTAGCTGACAAACTCCAGGCGAGCCATCTGGTTGTGACTGACAATGGGAAAAACTGAGGTGAAAGCCGCTTGCAGGCCTTCTTCTTTGCGTTTGGAAGGTGTAGTATCCGCCTGCAAAAATGTTTTGAATGATTGCAGTTGAGTCGCCAAAAGGTAAGGGACGTCCTGGACGTCTTCACGCTTGGCGAAGCTCTTGCGTATGCGCTTTTTTTCGGTATACGAATAAGGCATGAGCACTCCGACTCGAGGGGTTACATGGGCCGTCAACCACGGCCCTGGTTTACGACTCCAGAAAGCCCTACTTGCGATGGCGTTGCAGTGCAAATAGCGGGTTTTCTGGAAACGCAAAAGCCCGGGAAGGCCAAAACCTCCCCGGGCAAGCGACAAAAGTCTTACTTGAGTTCGACTTTGGCGCCGGCTTCTTCAAGCTTCTTCTGCGCAGCTTCGGCGTCAGCCTTGGCCAGACCTTCCTTGACAGGCTTCGGTGCGCCGTCAACCAGATCCTTGGCTTCCTTCAGGCCCAGGCCGGTAATTTCGCGAACAGCCTTGATCACGCTGACCTTGTTGGCGCCGACTTCGGCCAGGACAACGGTGAACTCGGTTTGCTCTTCAGCAGCAGCGGCAGCACCGCCAGCAGCGGGAGCAGCGACAGCGACGGCGGCGGCAGCAGCCGACACGCCAAATTTTTCTTCCATTTCCTTGATCAGCTCGGACAGCTCGAGCACGGTCATGCCGGCGATCGCGTCAAGGATTTCAGCTTTGCTTAATGCCATTTTAAAGAACTCCAAATATGTGTATAAATGCCAGGGTTGGGTGTCGCTCGATACGACGAAGCCCTGAAGGCGAACCGCTTATGCGGCTTCCTTCTGATCGCGAACGGCAGCGAGGCCGCGAGCGAACTTGGTCGGAACTTCGTTGAGCGTACGCACAAATTGCGTGACGGGTGCTTGCATGGTACCCATAAGCTTCGAAAGCAACTCTTCGCGGGAAGGCATGGTGGCCAGGGCCTGAACGCCTTCGGTACTCAGGATGCTGTTGGGCAATGCCCCACCCTTGATTACCAGCTTGTCGTTGGTCTTTGCGAAACCGGCAAGTACTTTAGCTGCCGAAACCGGATCGGCGCTGATGCCATAGATCAGCGGACCGGTCAGCTGGGCGGTGAGCTCCTCGTAGGGAGTTCCCGACACAGCGCGGCGAACCAGCGTATTCTTGAGAACACGCAGATACACGCCCGACTCACGCGCAGTTTTGCGCAATACGGTAGCGGAGGCGACGTCCAGACCACGGTACTCGGCGATAATGATCGATTGAGCCTTTGCGACTTCCGCAGAAACTTCCTCGATGACTACCGCTTTCTCTTGACGATTGAGACTCACGGTTTGAACACTCCATCAAACGACGCTCGGGAGGCTCCCTTGCGTCAACCGAATGCGGCGCACCTGGTCGAGTTCTTAGACAACAAGAATTCTTCCATGGGCGCCGTCTGCGCTGGAATCAAGTCTTCGCAAACTTGAAATTAAGCCCTGTTCCGAACAAATGAACCGTTGTCGGAACGGAGCTCCAGCGGTCTTTGACAGCAGCGCCTGGGAAATTCCAGGCACGGCCCAAAGTTCTTTACTACTCAGGCCTGATCAGGCCTGCAGGGATGCAATCTCAACGCGCGCACCGCCACCCATGGTGGACGATACGGCCAGCTTGCGCAGATAGATGCCCTTGGCTGCCGCGGGGCGCGCCTTGTTCAGGGCTTCAACCAGCGCTGCCAGGTTGGTTTGCAGTTGATCAACATTGAACGAAGCACGGCCGATGGTGGCATGAATGATGCCTGCCTTGTCGGTACGGTACTGAACCTGACCGGCCTTGGCATTCTTGACGGCAGTGGCGACATCGGGGGTAACCGTGCCAACCTTGGGGTTGGGCATCAGGCCACGGGGACCGAGCACTTGGCCCAGGGCACCGACGATACGCATCGTATCGGGGGATGCGATCACGATGTCAAAGTCGATCTGGCCGCCTTTGATCGTTTCCGCCAGGTCTTCCATGCCAACGATGTCGGCGCCGGCGGCCTTGGCCGCTTCCGCCTTTTCGCCTTGGGCGAAAACAGCAACGCGCACGCTCTTGCCGGTGCCGGCAGGCAATACCACCGAACCACGGACGAGCTGGTCGGATTTCTTGGGGTCGATGCCGAGCTGGACAGCGACGTCGATGGACTCATCGAACTTCGCGGTGGCGGTTTCCTTGACCAGGGCCAGGGCTTCCGCGACGGGGTAGAACTTCGTGCGATCGATCTTGGCGGCAATTGCGGCCGCGCGCTTGGACAATTTAGCCATGCTTATACCCCTTCAACCGTAATGCCCATGCTGCGCGCGCTACCAGCGATGGTGCGTACGGCAGCGTCCAGATCCGCAGCGGTAAGATCCGGCGTCTTGGTCTTGGCGATTTCCTCTGCCTGGGCGCGGGTCAGCGTGCCGACCTTGTCCAGGTTGGGCCTGGCCGAACCCTTCTGCACACCGCTTGCCTTCTTGATCAGGATGGTGGCGGGCGGCGTCTTCATGATGAAGGTGAAGCTCTTGTCCGCGTACGCCGTGATCACCACGGGAATCGGCAGACCGGGCTCCATGCCCTGCGTCTTGGCGTTGAACGCCTTGCAGAATTCCATGATGTTCAGGCCGCGCTGACCGAGCGCCGGGCCGATGGGGGGTGATGGATTGGCCTTACCAGCTGGCACTTGCAGCTTGATGAAGCCGACGATTTTCTTCGCCATGCTTTGCTCCTTGCGGGTTCAGACACCGATGGCGCAATGCGCCAAGGGCTCCCCGGGGTTGAGGTTTCAGGTCTTTTCGACCTGACCGAAATCGAGTTCCACCGGTGTCGCGCGGCCGAAGATCGTGACCGATACGCGCACCTTGCTTTTCTCGTAGTTGACGTCTTCAACGTTGCCGTTGAAATCCGCGAAAGGACCTTCCTTGACGCGAACCATTTCGCCCACTTCAAAGAGGATCTTGGGCCTGGGTTTCTCGACGCCTTCTTCCATTTGCGAAAGGATTTTCTCGACTTCGCGATCGGAGATGGGAGCGGGACGGTTGCCCGAGCCGCCCAGAAAACCGGTTACCCGATTCGTGTTCTTTACCAAGTGCCAGGTTTCGTCCGTGAGGTCCATTTCGACCAGCACATAGCCTGGAAATATGCGTCGCTCGGTGATCGACTTTTTACCGCCCTTGACTTCGATGACTTCTTCGGAGGGAACGAGAATGCGCCCGAAGGAGGTTTGGAGTCCCGCGCGCTCGATACGCTCGAGAAGAGCCTTGTGCACGCTTTTTTCCATTCCGGAATAAACGTGTACGACATACCAACGCTTGCTCATGTGTGTCCTTTATTTCCAGCCGAGCAACAGGCCATAAATGACCCATTCAAGAGCTTTATCAACGACCCACAACAAGATGCCCATCACGACGACGAACGCAAAGACGATGCCCGTCATTTGCGTGGTTTCCTTGCGCGTAGGCCACACGACACGCTTGACTTCGTTGTAGGAGTCGCGACCGAAGCTCAAGGTGCGCCGGCCGGGTTCGCTGAACCAAGCGATAATGGCGGCAACAACCAGGCTGCCCACGAAAGCGCCTACCCGCACAATTGCCGGCTGGCCTTCAAGCACGGAATAGGCCACAATGCCGGCCACAATAACAAGCACCGCCAGACCCAGCTTGATGCGATCTGTGCTACTGGTAACGGTTTCTACGTTGCTGTTAGACATATTCCGGCAAGTGGCGCCGCACGCGCGACGATGATGAGACTGAGTGTGGCAGGGGCAGTAGGAATCGAACCTACAACCTTCGGTTTTGGAGACCGACGCTCTGCCAATTGAGCTATACCCCTAGACCCTGAAAGCAGCCCCCTTGCGGATAGCTGCTTTTTCTACAACCTGGGCGAAAGAGCGGCCTTTCCCTTTCGCCGTACAACTTGAGTTACTTGGTGATGCTGGCGACGACGCCGGCGCCCACGGTACGACCGCCTTCGCGGATGGCGAAGCGCAGGCCTTCTTCCATGGCGATCGGGGCGATCAGGCTGACCTTCATCGACACGTTATCGCCAGGCAGCACCATTTCCTTGTCCGCCGGCAGCTCGATCGTGCCGGTCACGTCCGTCGTGCGGAAGTAGAACTGCGGACGATAGCCTTGGAAGAACGGCGTGTGACGGCCGCCTTCGTCCTTGGACAGAATGTACACCTCGGCGCTGAAGTCCGTGTGCGGCTTGATCGAACCGGGCTTGGCCAGCACTTGGCCGCGCTCGACGTCTTCGCGCTTGGTGCCGCGCAGCAAGATACCGACGTTATCGCCCGCCTCGCCTTGGTCCAGCAGCTTGCGGAACATTTCCACGCCCGTGCAAGTGGTCTTGACCGTGTCCTTGATGCCGACGATTTCGATTTCCTCGCCGACCTTGACAATGCCGCGCTCGATGCGGCCCGTGACCACCGTGCCGCGACCCGAGATCGAGAACACGTCTTCCACCGGCATCAGGAACGTGCCATCGACCGCGCGCTCGGGCGTGGGGATGTACGAGTCCAGCGCTTCGGCCAGCTTCAGGATCGCTTCCTTGCCCAGGGGACCTTCGTCGCCCTCGAGCGCCAGCTTGGCCGAGCCCTTGATGATCGGCGTGTCGTCGCCCGGGAAGTCGTACTTGGACAGCAGCTCGCGCACTTCCATTTCGACCAGTTCGAGCAGCTCTTCATCGTCGACCATGTCGGCCTTGTTCAGGAACACGATGATGTAGGGCACGCCCACCTGGCGCGACAGCAGGATGTGCTCGCGCGTTTGCGGCATGGGGCCGTCGGCGGCCGACACCACCAGGATCGCGCCGTCCATTTGCGCCGCGCCGGTGATCATGTTCTTGACGTAGTCGGCGTGGCCCGGGCAGTCAACGTGCGCGTAGTGGCGCGCAGCCGTTTCGTACTCGACGTGCGAGGTGTTGATCGTGATGCCGCGCGCTTTTTCTTCGGGCGCCGCGTCGAT